>CADCHN010000019.1 GCA_902801295.1 Oscillospiraceae bacterium
ACGCCGCTTTGGGCTACAAAAGCCCAGTTCAGTACAAGACCGAACTGGGCTTCCCTTAACTATTCTTTTTCCCTGTCTACTTTTCCTTGACACATGCACCGCTTCACAGGAAGCGGTGTCTTTTTTATTCTTGCTCGGGCTTTTCGTCGGCCGCGCTGCGGATCTGACGCAGATTGCGGATGCCGTAGAGGATGCCGGAGAGGACGATCATCCCCGCACAGAGCCAGATCAGCCCCAGGCTGAGCTCCGGCGGGATGTCCGCCCAGAGGACGTGCGCGATCAGCATCGCGTAGAGCAGCACCGTGGCGACTTTTCCGTGCCAGCCGGCGGAACGCACCTCGCCCGTGCTGTCGATGGCCGCCAGACCCGTGCCCACGCACACCATCTCCTTGACAACCATCAGCCCCAGCGGCAGCATCATCATCGGATAGCGGCTGGTCAGGCAGACCAGCATGGCCGCCTGCGTCAGCTTGTCGGCCAGGGGATCGAGCACTTTGCCGAGGTTGCTGACCATGTTGAAATGCCGGGCAATCAGACCGTCCGCCACGTCCGAAAGCCCGCTGATGAGCAGGAGCAGCACGGTCATCCGGGGATCTTCGTTGACCAGATACGCCCACACAAAACAGGGGATCAGCGCCAGACGCAGACAGGACAGCAGATTCGGTATGGTAAGGATTTTTCCTTCAAAGAGTTTCTTCATGCAATCGCCCTCCGCGGGTCATCCCGCATTACGGTCAAATATTTTACCATACCCCGGGAAAAAAGGAAAGAGGATCCGGACGATCTTGACAGATTGTTCATGAAAAAAACGGCGCATCCTCTAAACAGGATGCGCCGTAAAGCTCGGGTTTATGCCAGATTCAGCTTCTTACTCAGGCTCAGGGCGGTGATCACATAGAGCACCGCGCCCTGCAGCAGCTCGACGAGCATCGTGATGCCGATGCCGGAGTTTGCCGCGCGGACTGTGCCGGGAGCGGTCTGGATCATTGTCTCAAAGCTGTTGATGACGAGATCAATGCTGTCGCTGTTGCCCAGGCCGCCGAGCAGGGCGGAGGAGATGATCTGGAAGGCGATGCTGAGACCGATGAAGGCCAGAACGCTCCACAGACCCTTACGGGTGGCGGACATCTGCCCCAGGCCCATGGCGGCATAGAACTGCAGGCTGGTCGTCAGGCAACCGAGCACCACGGCGGCCAGCATCTCCACCAGCAGCAGCACGAGACTGCTGTTGGTGACGCCCATATCGCGCAGCATGTCAAGCGCCTCGCCGAGGCCGATGAACATGACGTTCAGGTCGTCGCCGGAGAGGTTGACGAGATTGGCGACCGTCAGGAACATCAGCAGGCCGGTCAGCAGGCCGGTCAGCAGGAACCAGACCGTGGAGACGATCAGCTTCGACCAGATCAGCTCGTGGGTGTTCGCCGGCAGGGTGAACATCAGATAGCCCTCGTCCTGGAGGAGATTGCGGTAAAAGCGGCTGATCATCAGCACCAGGGTCATGATCCAGGCCACGGTGATGCCGACAAAGAAGGCGATGACGAACAGAACCAGAAGGATGCGAAGAACCGTCCCGTCACCGAAACCGGATTCCAGCAGACGGATGGAGAGATTGGCCAGCAGGCCCAGCAGCGCCAGCACGCCCAGCGTGGGCAGCATGCGGCGGCCGGTGGCGCGGAATTCATGCTTGATCAGATGGCCTAGCATTTGAACACCTCCCGGAAGTAAGCGTCCACACTCTTGCCCTGCTGCTCGCGGATCTCATCCACGGCGCTCTGGAGGACAATGTGTCCGCTGTTGATGAAGATCACCTCGTCAAGCACCGCCTCCACGTCCGCGATCAGGTGGGTGGAGATGATAACGGCGGCCGAGGGATTGTAGTTGCGGATGATGGTATCGAGAATGAAGTCGCGGGTGGCGGGATCGACGCCGCCGATCGGCTCGTCGAGCAGATAGAGCCCGGCATTGCGGCTCATGACGAGGATCAGCTGCACCTTTTCCTTCGTACCCTTGGACATCTGGCCCAGGCGCATCCGCTCGTCGATGGAAAGCCTGCCCAGCATCTCCGTGGCTTTTTCACGCTGGAAGTCCGCGTAGAAATCATCGAAAAAGTCCAACATCTGCCGCACGCTCATCCATTCCGGCAGATAGGTCCGGTCCGGCAGATAGGAGACGATGGCCTTGGTATCCGCCCCGGGCTTCTGCCCGGCGATCAGCAGCTCCCCGCCCGTCGGCGTCAGCAGGCCGTTGGCCAGCTTGATCAGCGTCGTTTTGCCGCTGCCGTTCGGCCCCAGCAGGCCGACCACACGCCCCGGCTCGATGCTCAGGTTCACACCGTCCAGAGCCTTTACGCCGCCAAAGCTCTTGCTCAGCTCGCGGCATTCAAGAATCGCGCTCATGATTCTTCCTCCTTTTCCTCCCGCAGCAGGGCGATGATGTCCTGCCGCCGATAGCCCAGCAGCGTCATCGCCGCCAGAAATTCCTTGATCTGGCTCTCGCCGAGAGCCTGCTTGCAGCGGGCAATCGCCGCTGTGTCCTCCGTGACGAAGCGTCCGCTGGTGCGCTGCGTGTAGATCAGGCCGGCGCGCTCGAGCTCCTGCAGGGCGCGCTGCACCGTGTTGGGGTTGACCCCCAGCTCGGCGGCCAGATCCCGCACCGAGGGCAGACGGGCGCCGGGCGGCATCGCCCCGGAGGCGATGTCCTGCTCCATCTGCCCGACCAGCTGCGTGTAGATCGGCAGGTCGCTCCGGAAATTCCGATTCATCGTCGGCTCACCTCCATGTGTCAATGTGTTAATGTATTAAGCGATTAGAACAATAACACATGGGGCGCCGTCTGTCAAGGGGGTTGATCAAATTTTTGTGAAAAAGTTAGTCTCCGTCCAAGACTTGTACCGCGGGGGAAATGGTGCTACAATATCATCAGAAGACGAATAGGGAGGCGTCGGTATGGAAAAGCTGACAGAGAGCATGAAAAAAACGCTGCCCTCGCTGCTGATGGTGACGGTGGGCGCCATTGCCGCGGCCTTTGCGGTGGCGGTGTTCCTGGTGCCGGTCACGATCCTTGACGGCGGCGTGGTGGGCGTGAGCATCATCATCAGCACGCTGACAAAGCTGCCGCTGAGCGTACTGACCTTTGTGCTGAACGTGCCCTTCCTTCTGCTGGGCCTCAAATCGCTGGGCAAGCGCTTTTTGGCGACCGGCGTGTATTCGATGGCGCTGTTCTCGGCGATGCTGCGCATTTTCGAAACCTTTGACCAGGCGACCGAAATCCCGATCCTTGCCTGCGTGTTCGGCGGCGTGCTGCTGGGTTTCGGCGTGGGTCTTGTGCTGCGCGGCGGCGGCTGCCTCGACGGTACCGAGATCGTCGCGCTGATTATCAGCCGCAAGACGCGCCTGTCCGTCGGGCAGGTGGTGTTCGGCTTCAACATCATCATCTACGGCACGGCGGGTCTGCTCTTCGGCTGGGACCGCGCGATGTATTCGCTGATGACCTACTTCCTGTCCTTCAAGATCATCGACATGGTGGAGCAGGGACTGGAGCAGGCCAAGTCCGTCATGATCATCACCGACGACGGCAAGGCCATGGCCGACGCGATCTACCAGCGCCTCGGCCGCACCTGCACGATGATGGAGGGCGCTGGGCGCATCTCCGGCGCCAAGAGCGTGCTCTACTGCGTGGTGACGCGCGTGGAGCTGTCCACGATGCGCCGCATCGTCAGCGAAGCGGACGGCTCGGCCTTCGTCACAATCAGCGATGTGTCGGAAATCGTCGGCAATCACATCAAGCGTCAGCCGCCGGCGGCACCGAAAAAAGATGCGCCCGCGGAGATAAAAAAAGGATAAAAAGTGGTTGACAAGCTGCCGGAGGGTATGGTATTATCGTTGGGCTGAACAGCCCGTGCGGGTGTAGTTCAATGGTAGAACACCAGCCTTCCAAGCTGGATACGTGGGTTCGATTCCCATCACCCGCTCCAGTCTTCGGAGGCGCCCGTTGAGCCTTGGTCAGCTTCTTATGCGCCAATAGCTCAGCAGGATAGAGCAACTGCCTTCTAAGCAGTAGGTCGGGGGTTCGAATCCCTCTTGGCGTGCCATCGTCCTCCGCAAAATCAAAGCGTTGCCTTTGATTTTGCATTTCGGGGGAACAAGGAAAAATCATACTCGGTGGGATTAGCTCAGTTGGTAGAGCACCGGATTGTGGTTCCGGGTGTCGTGGGTTCGAGCCCCATATCCCACCCCACAGTGCGAAAAGGCCGGCAGCGCCGGCCTTTTTCGCAAAATGTATTCTGGGATGTAGTGTAATGGTAACACACCGGACTTTGACTCCGATATAGTGGGTTCGAGTCCCGCCATCCCAGCCAAAACGCCCCAGTAGCTCAGGAGGTACTGGAGCACCAAATAACAGAGCCACCCTGTCGGGGTGGCTCTGTTATTTGGTATTCAAAAGAAGGGGACTCGAAGGGAGCGGCGTTAGAAAACGTGCCGGTGGCACGTTTTCCCCGCGACCTGCCCGCCCGCGGGCGGGCGAGTCCCCGCTTACAGCAGCAAAGAAAAACCTTGAAAGCTAAGTACTTTCAAGTTTTTTTGCTTTTGTCAGGTTGTATCAAGTCATGGCAAGTAGACCCAAATTTAGGGGTTAAAAATGGGTCTAATCAGTCCTCAGGGTCTAAAAATGGGTCTATAAAAATAGCCTCCCAGCGGCACCGATCAGGTGAGCCGGGAGGCCTGTTTTTCGCATGTCCGGCGGACTTGTAGGGCGCAGGCGGGCGAGTTCCGCTGGGTGTCCAACAGGCAACGATCTCCGCAGAGCGGGAGATTCGCCGCTGCTCAATTCCAGTGCTTTTTGATCGGCAGCCACCAGGTGAAGCCGAAGGAAAGGCACTGCGCGATGCCCTCGGCGCGGGAAAGCCCCGCTTCCTCGGCAAGCTTCCGGCCCACCAGGAAATATTCGGCGGCGTGCGTGACAAACAGCGCCAGCAGCGGCCACGGCTTCTTCTTCGCGGCCAGACCGGCGAACAGAGCGTACAGAACGACACAAATCGGCTTTCCGAAAGCCAGGGTCAGTTGATCCATAGGGGAGGCCTCCGCTTCTTGTATTTTGGGGCAGATCACTGCCCTTCCTATCATACCACAGGAACGGGGTGCTGGCGATACTATTTTTGCGACCTCCGTGCCGCGGGCCGATACCGCTTGCGGGTCGGCGGCTTTTATGCTAAGATGACGGCGGAGGGATGCATATGGACACGACGATTATCGTCATCATTGCCGCCGCCGGCGCTTTGATGGCCTTTTGGGCCGTGATGAAGCCGATCATGGACGACAATAAAATCCGCAATAAGGTGCTCAATTTCAGCGAGGGAATGAAAAATTACTACTTTCTGCTGGAGGGCAGCGAAGAGGAACTCACCGCGGCGCTGGCCGGTCAGCCGGAGCAGAAGGTGCTGGATTACAGCTTTCAGCCCGAAAGCGGGACCATCCGCTTCCGTCGCGAGAGTGTGGAGGCGGATTACCGCCTGAGCTTCTACACGTCTGAGGGGAAGAGCTATCTGCGCGCCGCGCGCGTGGCCGAGGAGCGCGAAAAGGGGAATATCCCCTACCTGGTCAACGCCTTCTTTATCAAAAATTTCCGCGCCAAGCCGATCGATTTCCGAAAGTTCGAGGCGCTTTTTCCGGAGGAGAGAGAAAACTGATTCGCGTTGACTGCAAAACCGCCCTGCCGACACAAGGCAGGGCGGTATTTTTACAGATTCAGCAGCACCAGGGCTGCAAGGATAAACAGCAGACCGATGCGCTGCATCTTGCCCGGCTTCTCGCGAAAGAGAAGGGCCGAGAGCAGCGTCACCAGCACGATGGTGCCTGCGCTGAAAACGGGATAAACCAGAAATGCCGGGAGCTTCTCGAGCGCGCGTAGCAGCAGATACGAGGAAAAGTAGTTCGGCACACCGACGGCGACGCCCGCGGCAAGCTCACGCGGTAGGATGTGCCTGCCGCTGCGGCGGCGCTCCCATACGGCGAGCAGCGCGGTGAAAATCGCGGCCGTCAGGAACAGCCAGAAGAAATACAGCCCATCCTCCGCGCGGTCGCCGAGCTGCTCGAACACCTTGGCCATCGCGTCGGCGCTGCCGCCGGCGAGCAGCGTCAGCAACAGCAGGGGGAAGGAGCGTGCGCCGCCCTCGTTGTCCGAGTCACCGGAGCGGTCGGCGTGGATCAGCAGCAGAGCCGGGATCACCAGGAGGACGCCGAGAATGCGAACAAGGCCGGGGCGTTCGCCGAAGCAGACGAGGCTCAGGATAAGCGACACCAGCAGACCCAGCTTGGCAAAGGCCGCTGAGAGCGAGGCGCCGTTGAGCCGTACGCTGCTCTGCATCGTGACAAGACCCGCCACGAACAGCAGCCCGCCCACCGCACCGCAGACAAGCGTCACGGGACGGCCGGAGAGAATCAGCGAGCGATCCGGCATCAGCAGAAGGGCGATGAGGATGCAGGTGAGGTAGTTTCCGAGCAGCAGACCGTAGCGATTGCCCTGCGGCTCCCGAAAGAGCTTGAGCACCAGGGCCATTGACGCGCTGCTGAGCATGGCAAGGAGAAGGATAAGCATACAGAGACCTCCGGAACATGCAGGGAGTTCAAAAAAGCACCGCTGAAAGCGGTGCTTTTTTGACGTTGGAAGGATTATTCCTTGACGACGGCGATAACCTCGCACTCGAGCAGCACGTCCTTGGGCAGACGGGCCACCTCGACGCAGGAGCGGGCGGGGAAGGGCTCCTTGAAATGGCGGGCGTAGATCGCGTTGATGGCGCCAAAGTCGTTCATGTCCTTGATGAAGACTGTGGTCTTGACGACATGACCCATGTCGCTGCCGGCGGCGTCAAGCAGATTGGCGATGTTGGTGAAGACCTGTTCGGCCTGCGCTTCCAGCCCCTCAGCCAGCGCGCCGGTGGCAGGGATGATGGGGATCTGGCCGGAGGCGAAGATCAGATTGCCGACCACGCGGGCCTGGGAATAGGGGCCGATCGCGGCGGGCGCCTTGTCGGTGGAGATAACTTTCATGGAAACGTCCTCCTCTATAATAATAGTTGACTGATAACCGAACTTAAGCCTCGACCTCGAGGAAGTAGCCGTTCTTGCGCACGGCCTCCTCGACGGCCAGACCGTGGGCTTCGCCGCCCACCTCGCAGGAAATATAGACCGTCGTCTCGTTGGGGTTGAGCCCGGCGCGCAGACGGTCGTGCTGGACGCCGAGAATGTTCGCGCCGGCACCGGAAATGACGTTGAGCAGCTGTACAAGGCTGCCCGGACGGTCGATCAGGCGCACGCTGAACTTGACGCGGCGGTGGCGTGCCACAAGTCCCATTTCGATGATGCTCTCAATGAAGCTGACGTCGATGTTGCCGCCGGATAGAACCGCGACGACGCGCTTGCCCTTGACGTCCAGCCTGCCGGAGAGAACCGCGGCCAGGGGCGTTGCGCCGGCGGGCTCGACGACCTGCTTGCAGCGCTCCATCAGCAGCAATATCGCGTTGGCGATCTCGGTGTCGGAGACGGTGACGACGTCGTCGGCGTAGCGGTTGATGAGCGGGACGGTGATCTCACCGGGGCCGCGCACGGCAATGCCGTCGGCGATGGTGGAGACGGAGTCGGTGCAGATGCGCTCCTTGGCCTCAAAGCTGCGGGCGATGGCGGGCGCACCCTCGGCCTGTACGCCGCAGACCTGGATGCGGGGGTTGACCTGCTTGACAGCCGCGGCAACGCCGGCCAGCAGTCCGCCGCCGCCGGCGGGAACGATGATCATGTCCGCGTAGGGCAGGTCGGAGAGGATCTCCAGGCCCAGGGTGCCCTGGCCGGCAATGACCTCGGGATCGTCGTAGGGATGCAGGAAGGTAGCGCCCTCTTCTTCGCAGATGCGCATGGCCTCGGCATAGGCGTCGTCATAGCAGTCGCCGGCGAGGACGACCTTGGCGCCGTAGCCCTCGGTGGCCTGAACCTTGGCAATCGGCGCCGCCTTGGGCATGACGATGGTGGCGGGAATATGGAATTTGGCAGCAGAGCAGGCCACGCCCTGGGCGTGGTTGCCGGCGGAGGAGGCCACCACGGGACGGCACTCGCCGCGTTCGACCATCGCGGCCAGCTTGTTGCTCGCGCCGCGGATCTTGAAGGAGCCGGTCTTCTGCCGGTTTTCACATTTCAGGTAGATGCGGCCGCCGGTCATGGCGGAGAAGGTGGCGGAAAGATCCAGCTCCGTGTGGTGCAGGATCGGTTTCAGCCGTTCAGAGGCCAGTTCAAATTCGTTCAATGCGATGTCCATGGTCTTACCCCCTCAGTATTTCGATCCAGTATCCGTCCGGATCTTCGATAAAGTAAAAACGCCCGCCGTCGGCCTGCGCCACGCAGCCCATGGCCTGATGCTTGGCATAGGCGGCCTCGTAGTCGGAGGCGGTCAGCGCCAGGTGAAACTCCTGCTCACCCAGGTCGTAGGGCTCCGCCCGGTCAAAGAGCCAGGTCAGCTCCAGCAGAAAGTCGGTTTTTCCGTCACCGAGGAAGACCAGCTGATAGCTGTCGGTTTTTCGCTCTCGCACCGGGTGCAGATCCAGCGCCTCGGCATAAAAAGCGAGGCTGCGCTGCAAATCCTTGACGTTAAAGTTGAAGTGGTTGAATGTGAACACGGCGTATCACCCCGTTTCTTATCGTACCACTGCGAAGGGCCGCTTGTCAACGGGAACCGCAGGCCACGCCGCGGAATAGAATAGGGTGCAGAGGAGGGGAAGGCCGTGGGAAAGGAAAACTTCAGTTTGCGGCAGCTGCCGGTGGGCGAAAGCGCGCGCGTGACCGCCATCGGCGGCGACAGCGAGCTGCGGCGCAGACTGCTGGATCTGGGACTGGTGCCCGGGACGGAGATCTGTTGCCTGGGCGAGAGCCCGGGCGGCGGGCCGCGCGCCTATCGGCTGCGGGGCACGGTGATCGCCCTGCGCAGCAGCGAGAGCGAGACGGTTGAGGTGGAGGGCTTGTCGGCACAGGGCGCCGTGCGCGTTGCGCTGGCCGGCAACCCGAACGTCGGCAAAAGTTCGCTGTTCAATCGTCTCACCGGGCTGCGCCAGCACACCGGCAACTGGCCCGGCAAGACCGTCGCCCTCACCAGCGGACACTGCCGCAGCGCGAAGAGAGACTATCTGCTGACCGATCTCCCCGGCACCTATTCGCTGCTTGCCCGCTCGGCCGAGGAGTGCATCGCGCGCGATTTCCTGCGCGAGGGGCGGGCCGAGGCGGTGATCGTCGTCTGCGACGCCTGCAGCCTGGAACGGAACCTCAACCTCGCGCTGCAGGTGACGGAGATTTGTGACCGGGTGCTGCTGTGCGTCAACCTCATGGACGAGGCAAAGCGGCGGGGCATGAAGCTGGACCTGAAGAAGCTGGCCGAGCGCATCGGCATTCCGGTGATCGGCGTGACGGCGCATAAAAAAAGCAGCCGTCGGCTGCTGTTGGACGCCCTCGACCGCCTGCTTGACGGCGATCCGCCGCAGCCCTGCCGCGTGGCCTACCCCGAGGGCGCGGCGCTTCGTCTGCCCGCGGCGGGCGCAGGCTGCGGGGACGCGGGCGAGGAGCTTTGTGTGCAGGCCCTCTACCGCACGGCGGAGGCGCTCTGCGAGGGCGTGTGTACGCCGCGCTACGCCGACGATCGCCGCGACCGGCGGCTGGATCGGGTGCTGACCGGGCGGCTCCTCGCCTGGCCGCTGATGCTTTTGCTGCTGGCGCTGGTGTTCTGGCTGAGCATCGTGGGCGCGAACATTCCGTCGCAATGGCTTTCGACGCTGCTCTTTTCGCTGGAAGGGAAACTCTCGTTGGGGCTTGGGGCGCTCGGCGCGCCGGACTGGCTGCGCGGGCTGCTCTGCGAGGGCGCCTGGCGCGTGACGGCCTGGGTGGTGTCGGTGATGCTGCCGCCGATGGCGATTTTCTTCCCGCTGTTTGCACTGCTGGAGGATGCGGGCTATCTGCCGCGCGTGGCCTATAATCTGGACCGCCCCTTTGAGGCCTGCCGGGCCTGCGGCAAGCAGAGCCTGTGTATGATGATGGGGCTCGGCTGCAATGCTGCGGGCGTGACAGGCTGCCGCATCATCGACAGCGAGCGCGAACGGCTGCTCGCCGTTCTGACCAACGCGCTCGTACCCTGCAACGGGCGCTTTCCGACCTTGATTGCGCTCAGCGGCCTGTTTCTGGCCGGCAGCGTCGGCGCGGGACAGAGTCTGCTGACGGCGCTGTGGGTGGCGGGACTGCTGGCACTGAGCCTCGGGATGAGCTTTGCGATGACCGCGCTGCTGGGGCGCACGGTCCTGCGCGGTCGACCCTCGGCCTTCGTTCTGGAGCTGCCGCCCTACCGCATGCCGCAGATCGGGCGCGTGCTCGTCCGCTCGCTGCTCGACCGGACACTGTTTGTGCTCGGCCGCGCGGCGGCAGTGGCGGCGCCGGCCGGCGCGCTGCTCTGGCTGCTGGGGCATTGGAGCGTCGGCGGTGAAAGCCTGCTGACCCATCTCGCCGGGGCGCTCGACCCGCTCGGGCTGCTGCTGGGAATGGATGGGGCGATCCTGCTGGGCTTTCTGCTTGGCCTGCCGGCCAATGAAATCGTCCTTCCGGTGATCTTGATGATCTACAGCGCGGCCGGAAGCCTCAGCGAGCCCTCTTCGGCAGCGGAACTCGGCGGCATCCTGGCCTCGCAGGGCTGGACCGCCTGGACGGCAGGCGCGGTGATGCTGTTTTCGCTGTTTCACTGGCCCTGCTCGACGACGCTGTGGACGATCAGAAAAGAGACCGGGCGCTGGAGATGGGTGATCCTCGCGGCGCTGCTGCCGACGCTGTGCGGTATTGGCTGCTGCCTGCTGCTGCGGCTGGCCCAGACGTGGGTCGGATGAAAAAAGAGGATTTTGTCTAAATGTAAAAAGCAGCCACCCCGAAGGAGGCACTCCGTAAGGAAGTGCCTCCTTCTTCTTGAACGTCAGGCTATTGATCGTGTCAGTCAGCGATGGTATACTCTTTTCAACAAATAATAATTGATGGAGAAGTCACAAATGAAACTAATAGCTCCCTCTATTGAATACGACGAACAGATACAGGCTTATCGTAATGAGTTTCTTGTGTATGGCGGCTCTATGGATGGCTGCGGATCATTGCGTCGTTTTGATCGGACGCAGGACTGGCTGGATCAGGTCGAATCACTCACGCATGCTGAGACTACACCCCCTGATCTTGTTCCGATGACACAGTATATTTATGTGCGGGAATCTGACAACAAAATCGTTGGCGTCATTCAGATCCGTCACTATTTCAATGAGTTTCTTGAAAAATATGCCGGACATATCGGCTACTCTGTTTGTCCAAGCGAGCGGAAAAAGGGCTATGCTACACAGATGCTTAAACTTGTCCTGCCAGAGTGCAAAAGACTTGGGATTGATAAAGTACTGGTGTGCTGTGTTCAGGGAAATGAAGGAAGCAAAAAGACCATTTTGAATAATGGCGGAGAATATGAATCGACAGTGTATTTAAAAGAGCGTGATGTATATCTGGAGAGATACTGGATCGACTTGACCGAATCAGCGTGACAAATTCTCCCTTGCTGAGATACCGCGAGAGCAGAGTAGAGCCTTTCCCTTGAGGGGAAGGTGGCCGAGCGAAACGAGGTCGGATGAGGTGGAGATGCATCCTTGTCCACACTTATAACGAGCATCGGATTTTGCACCCCAAAATCCAAACAAATCAGAAAAACCGGCGTGGCCATCATGGTCACGCCGGTTTCATGTCCTTTTGAGCTGGTAATTGCTACCTCAAAGCAACTTCCTTGCGAGGGTACCCCGATCGGGGTGGCTGCTTTTTTGGCAGCGGGATACGTGAGGCGCGAAATCATTGATTTCGCTGAGCAGAACTTATGCAGGCGAGCGCAGTGATACGCAGAAGGATTCGACCCGCCCTTCGGGGCGGGCCAGGTCGCGGGGAAAACGTGCCACCGGCACGTTTTCTAACACCGCTCCCGTTCGAATCCTCTCTATGTAAAAAAGCAGCCACCCCGATGGGGTGACTGCTTTTTTGGCAGCGGGAGAAGGATTCGAACCCTCACATACGGAGTCAGAGTCCGCTGTGCTACCTTTACACAATCCCGCTAAACGCAAAAGCTATTATACCCAATTTTGCGCGTTTGTCAAGAATTTTTTTCGTCCGCCGGAAGAGAATTTGCCTCGTCCTCCACCGAAACGGCGTTTTCCGCGTCATCCGGGGTCGGAGAGGGTGAATCAGAAAGCAGCGGATCATAGTAATTGACCAGCAGATCGACACAGGCGCCGTAGCTTTTCAGACCGAGACTCTGATTATAGCTGTGCAGGAAACCCTCGTAGACCGTGTTGGATACGCTCTGCACCGGCGTTTCAAATTGCTTCCAATATGCGCGGTCGGCGGCAAAGTCCGCCCGCACGGCCTCGTTCAGCCCACCGTAGATTCGCGCCCAGGCCTCCGGATCGGCCTGACGGAGGGCGTTGCCCAGGTGGGTATAGGCCAGCAGGGCGGCCGAATACACATAGGCCGGGTCGCCGTCTTCGAGGCAGGCCAGCACCGCGACAAAATTAGCCTCCTGCTCCTTCGCCACGCCCCGCTGGTGCGCCAGCTCGTGCGCTACCGTCGAGGCAAAGAGCGCCGGAGGAAAGTCCAGATTGACATTCGCCTCCGCCGTGAAGGGAAAAAAGAAGCCGGTGAAGTCCACATAGCTCATTACCCGCGAGCACAGCACGCCTTTGGCGCGCAGCTCCGGTCCCTCCAGGCAGGGGAAATCCGCCTCCACGGCGCGATAGAGCACGGGGGAGCGGTCAAGGATCGCACCGCGGTCGACAGCACAGACGCCGCTTCCGTCCCGGGGGACGCGGCTGCTGTACTCATTGGCGAGATCGGCAAAATACGCCGTGACGCGCTCAAGCTGCTCAACCGAGATCGGCGCGCCCTCCAGACCGCTCTGCGCCATGAAGTCGTCACCGTAGTAGTAGATGCCCCAGAGCAGGCAGAAGCCGGCGTAAATGGCCAGCGGCAGCGTGACCAGCGTCATCAGCGTGCGGTACAGGCGGAGAAAAAACTTCGGTTTGCGGAAGAGATTGACCAGCTGGGAGACGAGATAGACCAGAAGAAAAACGACCAGCAGCGCAATCAGCAGTTCCGCGACCGAAAAGGGGACCTGCCCCGTCTGCGCCGAGAGCCAGCGGTGCGCCGGGCGGACAAGCTGCGCGCTGAGCCAGACGTTCAGGGCGCGCAAAGGCCGCGTCAGCAGGTGGAGCAGAATCACCAGCGCGCTGACGAGAATCAGCGTGTGCCGCAGCGGACACAGCTTATACCAGGCCCTCAGGCCGCTCTTGACTTTCTCATCGGTCAACATGGCTCCATTTTACGCCGCAAAATTCGACTTGGCAAGAGGAAGTGAATGGGAATAAAACCTGAAAAAAGAGAAATACCCATTGACACATAATACTATGTGATGTATAGTATTATGCGAAAGGGGGTATTCCCATGCTGGATGCCCAAATGAAGCGCGGACTGCTGGAGCACTGTGTGCTGGCGGCGCTCGCGCGCGGCGACTCCTACGGCTATCAGATCGTGCGGGATCTGAGCGATTTTGTATCAGTAACGGAATCGACGCTCTATCCGATCCTGCGGCGGCTGGAAGGCGCCGGCGCGCTGACGGTGTACTCCGTCGAGCACAACGGACGGCTGCGCAAATTTTATCACATGACGCCCGACGGGCGGCGGCAGCTGGAGAGCTTCGCGGCGGACTGGAAGGAAATCGCCGCAATGTATGAATACATCCGGGGAGGGCTGACGCATGACGAAAGCTGAATATCTGGAACAGCTCCGGGCCTGCCTTGCGCAGATGCCGACGGAGGAGCGGGAAAAGCAGCTGGCCTACTATGAGGAGCTGCTAAGCGACATGATCGAGGACGGCATGAGCGAGGCAGAGGCCGCCGAGCACCTCGGCGCGCCGGAGACGGTCGCGGCCGAGCTGATGGCGGAGATGCCTATGGCGACGCTGGTGAAGAACCGCGTCAAGGCAAACGGCAGACCTTCGGCGCTGAACATCGTTCTGTTGGTGCTGGGCGCGCCGCTGTGGCTGCCGCTGCTGATCGCCGCGGCGGCGGTGCTGCTGGCGTTGGTCATCACGCTCTGGGCCGTTGGTCTGAGCGTCGGCATCGTGCTGCCGGCGGTCGGCGCATCCGGGATCGTGCTCGGCGTCGGAACGCTGCTGAGCTATGCTTCGCTGCCGCTGCTGATGGCCCTGGGCTCTGCGCTGATCGGCGCGGGAGTGCTGATCCTCGGCGTACTGCTGTTGGGCGTGATCGTCCGCGCGCTGGCACAGCTGTGCCGGAGCATCTGGCGCGGCTGCAAGCGCGCGCTGGCGAAGTGAGAAAGGAGCGGGAAGCATGAAGAAAGCGGTAAAAACGGCGCTGGTGATCGCGCTGCTGTTGATCATGGCCGGCGCCATGCTGGTGGCGGTCGAGCTGCTGCGTGGAACGAGCCTGCAGGAACTGGTGAACAACGGGAGCTTTACGATCAGCGTGACCGATCTCGGCGTTGACGCGAAATACAAGGCTTGCGAGAGCGGCGCGGAGAGCTTCTCGCCTGACGAGGTGCAGAGGATCGACCTCGGCTGGATTGCGGGAACGGTGAAGTTCGAAAGCGGGAACGGACAGCAGATCAAGCTGGCAGAGCAGGCCGCGCGGGAACTGAAGGACGGTGAAAAGCTGCGCTGGAAGCTCGAAAACGGGACGCTCTCGCTGCGTTACTGCGCCAACGGCCAGAGAAACGTGCCGGAAAAGGACCTGACGCTGACGGTTCCGGCAGACTGGACGGCGGAGTGGATCGACGCGGGCGCGACCTCGGGCGATCTGACGCTGCGCGGGCTGAGCGTGGAAAAGAAGCTGGAGGTCGGCGCGACCAGCGGGGATCTTCGCGTGGAAAACTGTGTCTGCGACCGGCTGGAGGCGGGTGCCACCAGCGGATCGGTGACGCTGCAGGGCTGTGTGTGCCGGAAGCTGGAGGTCACGACGACCAGCGGTGAGATCGCCGTGCGCTGCGAGGCGGAGGAAATGAGCCTCGGCTCGACGAGCGGCAATATCCGCTGCGAGGACGTACCGCCGCTGTGCGAGGTGGACTGCGGCGCGACTTCAGGGACGGTGCGGATGAGCCTGCGGGACGCGCAGAACCGCCAGCAAATCAAAATCGACACGACTTCGGGCGACGTGTATCTGGATGTGCCCGGCGCGATGGATCTCGACTATGACACGGTCTCCGGCGATCTGCGCGGGAGTCCGACGCAGGACGAGGGGCTTTGCCCGCGCGTGGAGGTGGAAACCACGAGCGGCGATCTGATCCTCGGAAAGCTGCCGGCGTAATCGGGGAAACAGCAAGAAACAGGAAGCGGAATTCCGCTTCCTGTTTCTTTATTCGTCCAGCTTGAGGACGGCGAGGAAGGCCTCGGTGGGGATCTGAACGGTGCCCAGCTGGCGCATCTTTTTTTTGCCCTCTTTCTGCTTCTCCAGCAGCTTCTTCTTGCGGGTGATATCGCCGCCGTAGCACTTGGCCAGCACGTCCTTTCGCATGGCCTTGACTGTCTCGCGGGCGATGATCTTGCCGCCGATGGCTGCCTGGATCGGCACCTCGAAGAGCTGGCGGGGGATGTTCTCCTTGAGCTTTTCGCAGAGCTTGCGGGCGCGCGGATAGGCCTTCTCGCGGTGCGCAATGAAGCTGAGCGCGTCCACGCCGTCGCCGTTTAAGAGCATGTCCACCTTCACAAGCTCCGAGGGCTTATACTCGGAGAACTCATAGTCCAGGGAGGCATAGCCCTTGGTGCGGGCCTTGAGGGTGTCAAAGAAGTCGTAGATGATCTCGTTGAGCGGCATTTCGTAATGCAGCTCCACCAGACGGGTGTCGAGGTACTGCATATTTTTGTATTCGCCTCGGCGGTCCTGGCAGAGCGGCATGATGTTGCCGACATACTCGTTGGGCGTGATGATCGAAACCTTGACATAGGGCTCGTGCGCCTCCAGGATCTGGGTCGGATCGGGGTAGTTGTGGGGATTGTCGACCATGACGACGCTGCCGTCGGACTTGACGACCTTGTAGATGACCGAGGGCAGGGTGGTGACGAGCTCCAGGTCGAATTCGCGCTCCAGGCGCTCCTGAATGATCTCCATGTGCAGCATGCCGAGGAAGCCGCAGCGGAAGCCGAAGCCCAGCGCCACCGAGCTCTCCGGTTCGTAGCTGAGGGAGGCGTCGTTGAGCTTGAGCTTGTCGAGCGCGTCGCGCAGGTCGGGGTACTTGGAGCCATCCTCGGTGTAAATGCCGCAGAAAACCATCGGCCGCGCCGGACGGTAGCCGGGCAGCGCCACGGCCGTGGGGCGCGCAGCCTCGGTGACGGTGTCGCCCACCTGGGTATCCGCCACGTTTTTGATGCTGGCCGTGAAATAGCCGACGTCGCCGGCGGAGAGCTCGTCGCAGGGGTCGAGGCCGATCGGACGCATATGGCCCACCTCGACGACCTTGTACCTGGCGCCGGTGGACATCAGCAAGACCTCGCTGTCGCGGCGGATGCGTCCGTCGATCAGGCGCAGGAACACAATGACGCCGCGGTAGTTGTCGTACTGGCTGTCAAAGATCAGCGCCTTGAGCGGCGCATCGGGATCGCCGGACGGGGCGGGGACGTTGGCCACCACGTCCTCAAGCACCGCGTCGATGTTGATGCCGGCCTTGGCGCTGATTTCCGGCGCGTCCTGGGCCGGGATGCCGATGATCTCTTCAATCTCGTCCTTGACGCGCTGTGGTTCGGCCGCCGGGAGGTCGATTTTGTTGATGACGGGCAGGATCTCAAGGTCGTTGTCCAGCGCGAGATAGGTGTTCGAGAGCGTCTGCGCCTCGACGCCCTGGGAGGCGTCCACCACCAGCACCGCGCCCTCGCAGGCAGCGAGCGAGCGGCTGACCTCGTAGTTGAAGTCCACATGGCCCGGGGTGTCGATCAGGTTCAGGGTATAGTCCTGTCCGTCGGCCGCACGGTAGGTCAGACCCACGGCGCGGGCCTTGATCGTGATGCCGCGCTCACGCTCGAGATCCATGTTGTCGAGGATCTGATCCTCCATGATGCGCTGCTCCACCGCACCGCACTTCTCGATCAGGCGGTCGGAGAGGGTGGACTTGCCGTGGTCAATATGGGCAATGATGGAAAAATTGCGGATTCTGTTCTGTTCGATCATAGCTTCACTCTCCGTCCGCAAATTCAGTCAGGGCAAGCTCCGCCCGGTCGGTGACGCCGCGGATCTGCTCCAAAAAGGTCAGCGCCGCCTTGAGCGTGCTGGCAGGGGCGTCCGGGCTGTCACTGCGGCAGAGCAGATAGTCCGCCGTCACCCCGTAATAGTCACAGACGCGGCAGACAAACTGCAATCCGGGCTCGCGCGCGCCGTTTTCATAGTGGCTCAGCAGCGCCTGGCTGATGCCGAGGTCGGCAGCCACCGTGCGCTGGCTTAAATTCCGCTGACGGCGCAGGGCCGAGAGCGTCTGAGAAAAGCTCCTGTCCATGGAATACACTCCTTCAAATGATAACAGAGCGTATTATAACGGAAAAAGCTCAGCTTGGCAATATGAAAATGCCGCTTTTCTTATGGGATTTGTTTTCTCGAAAATAGTTAAGATATTTTGTTTAAAATTTAAAAACAGTGGCAATTTAACCATGGATTAGTTGAAAATTTTGGCGAGAATCCCATCTTGCCCGCAAGCTCCCAGGCATGTTAAATTATAGACACAGATTCAGAAGGAAACACGCGGGAGATTCGGAAAAACGGATTGGGGGGAATGGATGGAGCGAGAAGAAATGATCCGGGATCTGCATGGGCAGATCGAGTGTCTGGCGCGGCTGCATATTCATCACGGGCTGTATTATTCGGAGGGCTTTCGGAGACGCAGAGAGCATGTGAGACGGATGGTGCGCGAGCATAACGTCGACGTCCGGACAGAACTGGACCCCATGGTGGGATTGCTGTACCGACGCTATTTTGACTGAAAAAGGAAAAGACGCTTCCGCTCTGCCGAACATCGGACCGGCAAAACGGAAGCGTCTTTTTGCATGATGCAATGAATGCGGAGTTTATCGCGGTGAAAGCGGATCGGCGGGCCTATCGCCTCGCCTGCTTCTGCTTGAGGGTGAGGCTGTCAGCGATCATCGCGATGAATTCGCTGTTGGTGGGTTTGCCCTTGATATTCGACACCGTGTAGCCGAAGTACTTCTGCAGCACCTCGATATCGCCGCGGTCCCAGGCCACCTCGATGGCGTGGCGGATGGCGCGCTCGACGCGGCTTGGCGTGGTGCTGAACTTCCGGGCAACCTCGGGATAGAGCACTTTGGTGACGGCGTTGATCATCTCCATGTCGTTGATGGTGAGGATGATCGCCTCGCGCAGATACTGATAACCTTTGATGTGCGCCGGAACGCCGATCTCGTGGATGATATCGGTGACGACGGCCTCGAGATCCAGCGACTCACGCCGGGCAGCGTCGCGCGCCGGCTCAAAGCCCACCGCGGGAACGCTGCGCACCGGGGCCGTCAGCGCGCGGATGCGCTCCAGGAGCGTCGGAAGCTCGCAGGGCTTCGGCATGAAGTAATCCGCGCCCAGCTCAGAACATTCCGAGACGATGCGCTGGCTGACAAAGCTGGACAGCACGATGCAGGGCAGACGTGTGCCGCCCTCCGACAGGCGGCGCAGCAGCTCCAGCCCATCCAGCTTCAGCAAAACAAGATCGGTCAGCAGAATATCGGGCTTGAGCTCGGAGACCAGGGCAAGAGCATCGGCCCCGTTATCCACGGCGGCGACGATCTCCATGTCACCTTCCCGGGACACCAGATCCGTCATCGAGCTGCGGAAATCGGCATTGGCATCGGCTAAGAGAATTCGAATTTTGGTTTCCATAATGTTTCCTCCCTATGTGCGGCGCTCGGCCGGCGCTGAATGATTTTACAAGAATTATCCCCTTGTCGAAGCAAATTTACCATAAATGACACTCGTAAACAAAAGAAAAGCGTCGAATGGCGCGAACAAGTTGTTTACATAATATTTCACCGTTCCGATTCGCTCAACAGCTTTCGACAAAAGAAATCCATCTTTTTCCAAGAAAGAAGAAAGATTTTGTCGAATATCCAAAAATTGACAAATATCGACAAAAGGAAGCCGCTGTCAGAGAACAGCGGCTTTGGTCGTTTTCGGTCAATATAACTGCTGGAAGCTCTCGTAGTGGTCGCCGGTGTAGTAAATGAGGCCGTCGTTGGAGTAAACGATGCGTTCGGTGCCGCGCGATCTGGCACCGAGGGTGTTGACGTCGCACTCGTGCCAGACGCGGCCCTTTTCCACGGGGAGCAGCCCCTCGCGGTTGCCGAAGCGGTCGCCGCCGATGCACTTGCCGGGGCAATAGGGCTCCAGCGAGCCGCCGTTCCAGCCCGCGGCACGCGCCTCGTCCTTGGTGATGAAGTTGGAGGGCAGATGGCCGAAACTGTGAATATAGAGGGCGAGATCGTCCTTGCTTGTGTAGACCCCGTCTTCGTCCAGGGCCGTTTCCTCGGGCTCTGCAGCCTCGGTCGGATCTGAGTCCGCAGGGATGACGACGGGCGCGGGCGCTTCCGGGAAGGGCGCTTGGCTCTCCTCGAGAAGCTCGACGAGATCGGAAGCGGTGCCCAGCGCCTGGGTCGGGGAACAGGCGCTGAGCAGCGAAAACAGCATCAGCAGGGCCAGCAGCAGGCCTGTATATCTGGCGAGACGTTTCATCGGCAGCAATCCTTTGATTTGATACCTCTATCATAACACGATTTGCCCCCGGACGCAATCAGAGAAAGATGTCATTGTTTTCTTCGCAAAACGTCGCTATGGTGCGAAGCGAAGAGGGGAAGGAGGACGCAGAGAAGAGCATGGGAAAACGGAAACAGACAGCGGACATGCAGAAACTGGCGAGAGACGTGCTGAGCCTGACGCTGGGCGAGGATGAGGAACTCCGCCGGGAACTGGAGGCGCGCGGCGTGGAGCCCAGCGGGGCCGGCGCGCTGCTGTATGCCCAATGGAAAGAAGCTGTCACGGGCGATCTGAAGGCGGCCGCCTTTCTCCGGGATCTGGCGGGGACGGAGGAGCCGAAGAAGAAAACGGCGAAAAAAGCGGCGATGCCCCCACTGCGGGAAATGAGCGACGGGGAACTGATGGAGCTGCTGGCAGCGTGCGGCCATGAAACGGCTGAGAGCTGAAATCCTCGCGGAGCTGACGCGGCGGGAGCTGGCCCGGCGGCGCTTTGCCGAGTATCTGGCCTACGTCCAGGGGCCGGGCTGGAAGCGCACGCGGCTGAGCGAGTTTCTCGCCGGGCGGGTGCAGGACTTTCTGGAGCGGAAGAGCGAATGTGCCTACGACATTCTGGTGATTGAGACGCCGCCCCAGCACGGAAAGAGCTGTACTGTCACCGAGAGCCTGCCCGCCTGGTACCTCGGACGGCACCCGGAGCACCGCGTCATCATCGCAAGCTACGACGGCGACTTCGCCGAGCGCTTCTGCCGCCGAAACCGGGAGAAGATCAAAGCCTTTGGACCGCAGATCTTCGGACGCGGCGTGGGCGGCGTGGATCGGGCGCAGGAAGTGGAGCTGGAGGGCGGCAGAGGGCGGCTCATCAGCCGCGGCATCATGGCCGGCATCACCGGCAATCCCGCCGAGCTCATCATCATCGACGATCCGGTGAAAAACCGCCAGGAGGCAGACTCCCCGGTCTACCGCGAGCGGCTGTGGGAGGAGTGGCAGCACTCGCTGAAATCGCGCCTGGCCGCCGGGGGGAAGGTGATCCTCATCATGACGCCCTGGCACGAGGACGACCTCGCGGCGCGCATGCTGAAAACGGAAGAGCGCGTGCAGCTGCTGCGCCTGCCGCTGGAGGCCGAGGAAGGGGATCCGATGGGCCGATGCCCGGGCGAGCCCCTCTGCCCGGAGCTGGGCAAGGACAAAGGCTGGCTGCGGCAGTTCAAGGCCGCCTACCTCGCCGACCCGCGAGGCGGACGGCGCGCCTGGACGGCGCTGTATCAGTGCGCACCGCGCCGGGAGGAGGGAAACCTCATCCGCCGCGCCTGGTGGCGGCGCTATGACCCGGCGCAGATCGAGCGCTTCGCCTCGGAACTCATCAGCGTGGACGCCGCCTTCAAGGGCGCGGAGGACAACGACTTTGTCAGCGTGCAGGTCTGGGGCAAGCTGGGCGAGAACTACTATCTGCGCTACTGCCTCAACCGGCACCTGGACTTCCCCGGCACGCTCGCGGCCATCCGCGCCGTCGCGAAGCTCTACCCCGCGGCGCGGGCCGTGCTGATCGAGGACAAGGCCAACGGACCGGCGATCATTCAGACCCTGCAGCGGGAGATGTTCTGTATCCCGGTCAATCCCCTGGGCGGCAAGCTCGCGCGCGTTAACGCGATCGCCCCGGCCATCGAGGCGGGACACGTCTTCGTCCCGCTGGCGGAAAAGGCCGCGTGGGCCGAGGATTTCATCGACCAGTTCACGGCCTTTCCCGCCGGCGCCCACGACGACATGGTGGACGCTGCGAGCCAGGCGCTCAGCCGCCTGATTTTCGCCGGCGGGACGCTGCCGCCAGCAGGAAAACCTGCGCGCGAGCGGCGGGAGGAGCGCGCCTTCAACGACCCGGGCGTGCTGTTTAACCCCTATGGAGAATAGCATTTTTTGACAGGAGGAAAAGCATGACGGAATTTGTATGCGGACTGATCGGACTGCTGCTGGGCGCGGCGCTGTTCGCGCTGGGGATCCTTTCCTCGCGCGGCGCAGAGCGCACGCAGACGCCGCCCGCCGTCGAGCCGAGCCCGGACGAGGAGGAGCGGCTGCGGCAGATCGAGGCCGATCAGCGGGCCTTTCGCGCCCTGATGGGCTATAACGCGGACGTGGCCTACGGGACGGAGCGCATGACGCGGGAGGACGGCGTATGAAGCGCGGCGAAGACAAAAACCGGGCCTGGGCCTACTATGAGCTGGGCAGGGCCTACAACAACTCCCTCACGCCCAACCAGTACCAGCTCGTCAACACGAACATCGAGTTTTTCGCGGGCAACCAATGGCTGCACATCCCGGAGACGGAGGCCATGAGCCGTCTGGCTAGGCCGACCTTCAACATCATCAAGCGCATCGCCTCGCTCTTTGTCGCCTCGCTGACCTCGTCCGCGGTGACGGTGAGCTTTGAGCCGCTGAGCTACTACGACGGCGAAAACCTGGCCGATCCCGAAACCAACGCCGCCGTGTACGCCACAGCGGAGGTGCGCAATCTTTTCGAGAAGTTCAAGATGGACTACCGCGTGCGCGAGGCGCTGCTCGACGGCGCGCAGACCGGCGACTACTGCGCGCACTTCTACTGGGATCCGGACGCGCTGCCTTACGGCGGCGCCTTCGGCGGCTGCCGGGGCGAGATCCGGATGGAGCTCGTCGACGGCATCAACGTGATGTTCGGCTATCCCAACGTGGCGGACCCCGAGAGTCAGCCCTACATCCTGATCGTCGGGCGCGACACGGTGGAAAACCTGAAGGCCGAGGCGGAAAAATACCGCAAAAAAGGCGTGCGCGACGAGATTCAGCCAGACGCGGACTTCGGCGGCCAGGCCGGCATCGGCGGCAGGACCGAGCTTGCACCCGAGGACGACAAGACCGGCAAAGCGCTCTATGTGCTGCTGTACACGAAGGTGACGGAGGAGGAGAGCGTCACGGATCGGGACGGCCAGCCGGAGACCGAGCTCCTGCGCGGCGAGGACGGCGAGCCCGTCCCCGAGCGCGACGAGCGCGGGCGCGTGAAACTCGGCCCGGCGGGCGAGACGCTCTGGAAACGCCGGGAGAAAAAGCGGAAGGTGACGCACGTGCATGTGACGAAGGCCACCAGGGACGGCGTCATCTATGAGGATCTCGACACGGGACTCAGCCGCTACCCGATCGCCTGGGGCAACTGGGAAAAACAGAAAAACCAGTATCACGGGCGCGCCCTCGTGACCGGCATCGTCCCGAACCAGATCTTCATCAACTCGATGATGGCGCTGGTCTTCCGCCATCTGCAGCTGCAGAGCTTTCCGAAGACCGTTTACAACGCCGATCTGATCACCGGCTGGGACAACGAGATCGGCTCGGCCATCGGCGTGCGCAATCTGCCGCCGGAAATGAACCTGCGCGACGTGGCGGCCAGCATCCAGCCCGCGGATATGTCCAACCAGATCATGCTGGCCATTGATAAGGCGCTCAGCTACACTAAGGAGTGCCTCGGCGCGACCGACGCCCAGATGGGCAACGTCCGCCCGGACAACACCTCGGCCCTGATGGTGCTGCAGTCGAGCTCCGAGGTGCCGCTGGAAAACGTCCGCGCGGGACTGTACGAATGGCTGGAGCAAGTCGGCGCAATCCTGCTCGACATGATGGGCACTTACTACGGCCAGCGCCCGCTGGTGCGCGAGCGCCGCATGGAAGAGCCCGTGACCGACGAGGCTGGTCGCCCGCAGATCGACCCCGAGAGCGGGCGGATGCGGATGCAGACGGTCACACGCCGGGTGCTGGAGGATTTTGACTTTACACAGTTTAAAAACCTCTGGCTGAATATCGCCGCGGACGTCGGCGCGACTACCTATTACAGCGAGATCGCCATGGTGCAGACCCTCGACAATCTGCGCCGCGACGGCGTGCTGGAGGTGGTGGATTACCTCGAGCGCATCCCCGACAAGCTGATCCCGCGCAAGCAGGAGCTGATCGAGAGCATCCGCGCGCGGCAGCAGAAGACGGAGGAGGCGGAAGCTCCCGCGGAGGGCGCGCCCGCCATGGGCGGCTCTCTCGACGAGGACAAGCTCTTCGGCGGCTTGACCGGCACGGTGCAGGCGCGTTACGACGCGCTGCCCAAGGTCGCGCAGCGCGCGCTGATGAATATCAGTCGTTGATTCTATTCTTTCTCACCATGAAAGGAGAAGTCTTATGAGCGAACACATCGAACAGGCGGCGGCCGTGCCGGAGGAGGATCTCCTGCTGCCCGAGGGCTGGACCGAGGGCGAGGACCTCTTTGCCGGGGACACGGCGGACGATGGGGAGGGCGGCGACGCCCTCACGCCGCAGGAGGAGACGCCGGAGTCGGCCCCCACCACGGGCGAATCGCCGGCGGCAAGCCCTAAACTGCGCTTTACGGCCCGCGTTGACCACGAGGACCGGCAGGTAGAACTCGAGGAGAGCGAGCTGCCGGCGCTGTATCAGAAGGCGCAGGCCACGGAGCGCGCCCAGCGAAGGCTTCGCGAGCTCAGCGAGCTCAAGGAAGCCGACGCGGCAAGAGATCTCGGCGCGGAGGCGGAGGAGCTGCTGCGCGTATTTCCCGAAATGCAGGGACGAAGCATCCCCACAGAGGTGGTACTGGAGAGCCTGCGAGGGAAAAAGACGCTGACAGCGGCCTTCGCTGCCTGGATTGAACGCCAGCATCGGGCGGAGCTGGAGCAGCTGCGCCGTGAAAACGGCCGCCGCGAGGCCGGGCGACGCGCCGCAGAGCGCGCGCCGGTGCGCGGCGTGAGCGGAGGTGGAGGAACGGACACCAGACCGGCCGATCCCTTCCTCACAGGCTTTGACAGCATTTGGTAAGAAAAACAACACAGTCATTCGGAAAGGCAAAGCGACAAAGAGATCCGTATGGAAGAGCTCTGGATCCTTCGCTTTGCTCAGGATGACAGACTAAAGGAGGATGACTCAAATGGCAGGCGGAATGAACCTGGCAAGCAGATACCTCAAGCAGGTAGACGAGCGTTTCGCTCAGGAGTCTCAGGCCATGCTGGCTCTGAGCAAGGATTATCAGTTCAAGGGCGGCAAGACCTTTATGGTCTACAGCCTCCCTGTCGTACCGATGAACGACTACACCCGCAGCGGCGACAGACGTTACGGCGAGCCGACCGATCTGAGCCGCAGCGTGCAGAATCTGGAGGTCAGCCGCGACCGCAGCTTCACCTTCATCATTGACAAGGGCGACAAGCTCCAGTCCGAGATGGTGTCCGACGCAGGCCGCGCGCTGGCCCGTCAGATCCGCGAAGTGGTCGTGCCCGAATTCGACACCTATGTGTTCAAAACCCTGACGGACAGCGCCATCGCCGCGGGCAACTGCGACAACAGTGAGCTGGACGCCGGCAACGCGTACGCGGCCTTCCTCACCGGCATGGAGAAGCTCGGCGACAACAATGTGCCCAGCAAGGGCCGCGTGGCTTTCTGCAGCTATCGCTTCGCCAACCTTCTCAAGCAGGATCCCGCGTTCGTCAAGTACGGCGACGCATCGCAGGACATGCTCACGCGCGGCGTGATCGGCGAGGTGGACGGCTGCCGCATCGTCAAGGTGCCCTCCAACCATCTGCCCGCCGGCACGGCCTTCATCATCACCCACGCCGTGGCTGCCGTTGCGCCGCAGCAGCTGGAAGAGTATAAGATCCACGACAACCCTCCCGGCATTTCCGGCTATCTCGTGGAAGGCCGCTTCATCTATGACTGCTTTGTGCTCAACGAGAAGATCAACGCCGTCTATGTGCATGGCGGCCAGCCGGGCATGAAGACGCTGAGCCTCGTATGCTCCGTGAGCGAGCCGGGCAAGTGTACGCTTTTTGTCAACGGCGCGAAAGAGGGCAGCAGACGCGTGTATGCCATGGCAGGCAGCGCCAACGCCCTGCCTGCGGTCACCTACGGCAGCGCCGTGACGGGCAGCGCCTGGCACGAGATGAGCGGCGACTGCGTCGAACTGACCATGACCGCTGACATGAAATACGTGCGCGTGGCTGAACTTGACGGCGACAACAATCCGATCGCCGTCGGTACCGCTGCACTCAACCGCGACTGATGTGAGCGGGTTGGGCGGGCGGGCTTTATACAGTACGGAGGTGAAACAATGACCTACGGACAGGTCAAGCGGGCTGCGCTGCGGCTGCTGAATGCCGGCACGATCGCGGGCAGCGAGATCCCGCTGAGCTATAACGACCAGGCCGATCTGGTGCTGGCGATGCCCTCACTGGTGGACGACGCCGTGATGCAGATCGCCACAACCGTGAAAAAGATCCCGGCGGCGGTGCGGCTGGAGGAGCTGGAAAAGGTCAGAGTCGAGGGCGGCACGCTCTATACCCTGCCGGCGGACTGCTGGCGTCTGATGAACGGCGGCTTGCTGCGTCCCGGCTGCGACAGGCGCTGCAACGACTACCGGCTGCTGGGCCGTCAGCTGCTGCTGCCGGCCGGCGAAAAGGAGCTCTGGGCGGAATACTGGCGCTATCCGGTTTCGGTGGGAAACGAGCCGGATGACGACGCTCCGCTGGACAATAGCCCCGATACGCACACGGCCATCCCCTACTTCGTGGCAGGACAGCTCGTGCTGTACGACGACGCCTATCGCTACGCCGCACTCCACAACGAGTGGGAAAGCCGGCTGCGGCGCCTGGGCGAGGCCGTCTTTACCGAACGCAGCCGCGTGCGCGACGCTTACGCGGGCTTCGACTGCGGCGAGCTGTGGTGAGGGTGCGCGATGGCAGGAGGAAACTTTATGGCTCTGCCCGTTGCCAAGCCCGAATACAGCCTGAGCTTTGAGCGGCTTTCCGGCGGGCTGAACCTCTGGGAGCTGGACTACCGCCTCAGGCGCAGCGAGAGCCCGGAGATGAAAAACCTGATGTGGCGCGACGGTGCGCTCAACTGCCGCGACGGACAGGTTTGGCTGGACAGCGGCGTGCGCGGCAGCGCGTGGGCCATGGCCGAAAAGCCCTTCCACGAGAGGCTGATCTTCCATGCGGGTGATCGGCTGTACGCCTGGCACCTGCGGCAGAAAAGCCTGAGCGTGCTGAAGAGCGGTTTGCCGCAGAACACGGGCAGCTTTTTCCGCTACAACGAGGAGCTCCTTTACAAAAACCGCGGCGCCTACATCCGCGTGGCCTATGAGGCGGAGACGGATACGCTGCGGGCGGACGCGGTGGCGGCCTACACGCCGGTAACGCTCATCAACGCCGACCCCGACAGCGGCGCGGGCGACCTCTACCAGCCGGAAAACCGGCTGAGCGCGGAAAAAACCGTCTGGTTCAACGCCAAAAGCGGCGTGCGGGTCTACCGCCTGCCGACGGGCGGCATTGACAGCGTGACGAAGGTAACGGTCGACGGCGCGGCTCAGGCGGGCAGCACCTATGCCGTGGACGCCGCGGCCGGCACCGTGACCTTTCAGTCGGCTCCGCCGGTCACGAGCCCCGCGACAAACAACACGGTGCGCATCAGCTACACCAAGGCAAATCCCGACGCCTACAACAGCGTGATGGACTGCTGCCATGCGGCCGTCTGCGGCGGCACCGGCGCGCTGTGCGTCGTGCTCGCGGGGAGCAACGCCCAGCCTAACGCCTATTACTGGAACGGCAGCCATATCGCCATGGATCCGGGCTACTTCCCGATGCTGCAGGTCCAGCTGGCCGGGGACAGCAGCGATCCGATCACCGGCTTCGGCAAGCAGCAGAGCTATCTCGTGGTGTTCAAGGCCAATTCGATCGGACGCACGGCCGTTTCCGAGACGCAGATCGACGGACGCGCGACGCTGGACATGCCCTTTGTGCCCATCAACAGCGAGCTCGGCTGTGATCGCCCGGGAACGATCTGCCTGGTGGAGAACAATCTCGTCTGGGCGCACAGCCGCCACGGCGTGCTGCGCCTGCGCGACAGCAGCGCGGCCTATGAGAACAACGTCGTCTGCATCTCGCGCAAGGTCAACGGCGGAGACGCGGTCAAGGGGCTGCTGGAGGATCTGAAGGTGGGTCAGGCCTGCGCCTGCGACGACGGGCACCGCTATCTGCTCGCCGCCGGCGGCCACGCCTGGGTCTGGGATTACGAGCTGTCGGAGCCCGGCGACCCATCCTGGTTCTATTGGACGGAGATCGGCGCCCGCGCCTTCGCCGTGGACGGAGAGACCGTATGCCATATAGACGGGCAGGGAAGGCTGAGCGCGTTTCAGCGGGTCTACGCCGACTACGGGCGGGCCATTGAGAAGGCTTACCGTTTTGCGACGGAGCATTTCGGCGGCTATGACCGGCTGAAAAACGTCAACTCCGTGGTGCTGGTGATGCGCTCGGACACAAATACCACCGCGTCGCTGAGTTATATCACCGACCACGAGCGGCGCGAGGACGGCAGCGAGCTGCGCGCCTGGAGCTGGATGCTCTCACCGCGCAATCTGAGCTTCCGCTCACTCCGTGGCCGCGGCTTTGCTTCGGTGTTTCGGCGCAAATGCCGTTGCCGGGGCGTCAGGCACTTCACAATGCGCCTGTATAACGACCGGGTCGGGCAGGACCTGTCGGTCGTGTCGGCGCAGGTGTTTTACAACTATCAAGGGAGGCAGAGATAAATGGCTCTGAGTACGTTTGAATACAGTAAGAGCTGGCGCAGCGCGGAGGATTTTCCCAGCTATGAGGAGAACGAGGAGCGCGTACGCGACGACATGCAAATCCTCTTTGATGAGGTGAGAGACGCGCTCAACCGCCTGGTGGGCGAGCTGAAGGCGGAAAACCTGCCCTTTACGCCGACGCCCGAGATCGACGCGGCCACGCTGCAAAATGCCGTGGAGCTGCTGCAGACGCAGATCAGCGGCGCTGTCACCGGGCAGCTGCCCAATGGCTCAATCACAGCGGAAAAACTGGCAGAGCAGGCCGTGACGGGCGCAAAGCTTGCCAACCTCGCGGTGACGGCGGAAAAGCTTGCCAGCGGCGCCGTGACCGGGGAGAAGCTGGCCAACAGAGCTGTGACCGGGGAAAAGCTTGCCAGCGGCGCGGTTTCCGCGGACAAACTTGCCGACGGGGCCGTAACTTCGGAAAAACTCGACGGCAGCCTGCTCGGCAGCAAGGCCGATCTGGAAGGCGGCAAGGTCAAGCCCTCGCAGCTCAGCATCAGCCGCGTCACCGTCAGCGCTTCCCGGACGCTCACCATGGCAGACGAGGGAAAGCTGCTCTCTTGCAGCAACAGCAGCGCGATCAGCCTCACCATTCCCAAAAACTCCGAGGCTGCGCTCCCAATCGGCACTGAGATCACGGTTTTTCGCGCGGGCAGCGGTGCGGTCAGCATCGCCGGCGCGAACGGCGTTACCGTTTATGCGCCCGGCGGGTCCAGGACGATCGGCACGCGCTACAGCTCAGTGCGGCTGAAAAAATGGGACGCCAATGTCTGGACGCTGGAGGGCGAAGGATTGGCTCCGGAGGGGTATCTGAATAATTTTTCCTCGGGGCTGGCGCCAGCCGGCGCGATCCGGCTGACGCAGGGCGTGCATTACTTCACGTCGGAATCCCAACTGCCCTCGCCCGGCGTCGCGGGCAGGATCTTCCTGGTCACGGTATCGTGAGAGGAGCGGGACAATGGCAACTTTCTATGTGCCAAGCCAAGCGGGCTGGAACGACAACGGAACGCTTGGCAGCGCCGCCCAGCTGCGGCTGAAGCTGGAGAAAAACTATAACGCGGCGGCCAATCAAAGCACGCTGACGCTTACGATGCAGGGGCGCGCGCCCAACTACGGCGGCCGCTATATGCTGCTGAATAACGCCCTGGTCAAGCTCAATAACACGACGCTGCTCAGCGGCGGAGGCAACGCCACATCTTCGCTCGATTACTACATCGACTTCGGCGGCGACAGCGAGTGGCACAATCTGTGCAGTAAGGCCACCGGGCAGACGCAGAGCTGGACGGCGATGGTCGATCACGCCGCAGACGGTACGGCGACGGCAACGCTCAGTGTGACGGCGAGATTGTACCGCAGCGACAGCTACTACATGAGCTTCTACAACCTGAGCGGCTCGCAGACGCTGGATGAGACCCGGCACTTTACGCTGTCCATCAGCGCGGGGACGGGCAGCACGATCACGGTCAAGCGGGGAAGCACGACGCTGTCCGACGGCGCGACGCTGACCTACGGCGATCAGCTGACGATCAGCTTCTCGGCGCAGATCGGCTACGATCTGACGGCGCACACGGTCAACGGCGCGAACTTCACGAGCGGCGGCATGCACACGGTGACCGGCACCGTTGCGGTGGCCTCGACGGCGGCAAAAAAGACCTACACGCTCAGTATTTCGGCAGGGACGGGCAGCACGATCACGGTCAAGCGGGGCAGCTCAACGCTCTCCAACGGCGCGACGCTGACGCATGGAGATACGCTGACGATCAGCTTCACCGCGCAGAGCGGCTATGAGCTGCTGACGCACACGGTCAACGGCGCGAGCTTCACAAGCGGCGGCACGCATACGGTGACTGCTGCTGTCACCGTATCCGCCAGCGCCAGGCGCCTGGGACTGGTGCGCCTCGATACCGGCAGCGCGATCCAGCGCTATCGGCTGCTGCTGGATACCGGCAGCGCAATCGTGCCGGTGAGGATCTTTCTCGACCTGGGCGACCGGATCACCGAGGCGGGAATATGATGGAATAGGGAATTCAGAACAGACAGGGAAAAGCTTATGACAAGACAGGAAACGATCAATCAGGCGGTGGACTGGGCGCTCGCCATGGCGCGGGATGCCAAACACGGCTATGACCAGGAAAAGCGCTGGGGTCCGGACTACGACTGCTCCAGCTTCGTCATCACCGCCTGGCAGCAGGCGGGCGTGCCGGTAAGAACCGAAGGCGCAAGCTACACGGGCAATATGCTCCCCGTTTTCCTGCGCTGCGGCTTCCGCAATGTGACAAAGCAGGTCAACCTTGCCACCGGCAAGGGGCTGCAGAAGGGCGACGTGCTGCTGAACGTGAAGCACCACACGGAGCTGTATGTCGGCGACGGCAAATGCGTCAAGGCAAGCGGAAACGAGCACGGCGGCGCACGCGGCGGCGAGAGCGGCGACCAGAATGGCCGAGAAATCTGTGTGGGCAGCTATTACAACTTCCCCTGGGACTATGTGCTGCGGTATATGGGCCGCAGGGAGAGCGACAGCGGATCCGGCACCAATGTTCCGGCTTCTCCGTGCGGGGGAGGCATCATCCTGCCGATGCTGCGGCGCGGCAGCCGCGGCCAGAGCGTGCGGGCCATGCAGGGAATCCTGCTTGCCTGCGGCTACGATTGCGGCCCGTCCGGCCCCGACGGCGACTTTGGCGCGAATACCGAGACGGCGCTTCGGCGCTTCCAGAAGGAAAACGAGCTTGAGGCGGACGGCATTTGCGGCGATAAAAGCTGGAAAAAGCTGCTGGGGGTGAGCGAGTGAACGAACTGGAGGCGCTGGCCGGGCGGATCAGGGCGCTGGAAGAGCGCATGGCCAAGAAGGACACGGAGTTTGCGGTCATCAACACCAAGCTGTCCGCCATTCTCTGGGGCGTTGGTGTGATCGGCACCGCGCTGGTCGGCGTGCTGGTGAAAATGCTCTTCGGGGCGTAAAAGGAGGGAACGGTATGGACTGGAAGCGGAAGCTGACAAGCCGCAAGCTGTGGCTGGCCGTCGCGGCCTTCGTCAGCGGCCTGATCGTCGCCTTCGGCGGCGCGGAGAGCACGGCCAACACGGTCGCCGGCGTCATCCTGCAGGGTGCGGCGGTGCTGGGCTATCTGCTGGCCGAAGGGCTGACGGACGCTGCCGCCGCGGACGGCAGGAGATAAAAAAGATGCCCGGGACTGCCCGGGCATTTTTAAAAAGGAGGACGCTATGGCGAAGGAAGAAAAAAAGAAGGAGCAGCAGAACGCGTCGGGCAGCGTGACCGCGCGCCTGACGGAGGAGATCGCGGCGGCGAAAGCCCCCGAGATTGACCGCGTTCCGGAGCTGGATATCGAGCGGGAGCGCGAGCTGTTGGCGCAGCAGGGAGAGGCCGCCCGGCAGAAGAACGAACAGCGCATTGATCATGCGGTGGAGCAGGGAACGGAGGCGCTGCGGCGCGCCGAGGAGGACGCGCAGCCCGGTTTTCAGAGCATGCGCGACCAGATCGCAATCAACGAGCGGCAGGCGCTGGACAACCAGGCGCTGTATGCCGAAATGCGCGGCGACCGCGGCGGCATCGGCCAGGCGCAGGTCGCCTCCATCCAGAACACCGCGGCGGTCAACCGCCGGCAGGTCGGTCTGGAGCAGCAGCGCCTGGCGACCGAGACGGCGCGGCAGATCGAGGATCTGCGTCGGCAGGGCGAGTTCCAGAAGGCGGACAAGGTGTTGGAGCTGACACAGAAGCAGCTGTCGGAACTGATGGAGCTGGAACGCTGGGCGAAGGAGAAAAATCTGTCTATTGCGCAGTTCAACACGGAACTGGCTCGCTGGGAGGCGGAATACGCCTGGAAGCTCAGGCGCTTCGGCGTGGAGACGGAGATGAGCCTGGCGAAGATGGCGGGGGTTCTGCCGGACGGCTCGCCGACCTATGCGGCCCGGCAGGCCGAGCGCAGCCGCCTGGCCTCGGCGGCCAAAATGCTGCTGGAGGCGGGTCTGACGCTCACACCCGAGCAGTTGGAGGCGCTCGGCTGGACCGAGGGACAGTATGAGGCCTTTATCCGGCAGAATCAGGCGCCCGCCGCCTACGGGTCAGGAGGCAGCGGCGCGAGGTCTGCACAGAGCGGCGGCTCGGGGAGCGGCACGGTTAAAAAGAAATCGAGCCGGAGCGGCGGGACGGGCAAGTCCCCGAACAGCGCCGGCGCACCCTTCCAGCTGGTGGCCTCCTGGGCCTCTGCGCTGCAGGGCAGCGAGCAGCCGGAGCAGGTGTACGCGCAGATGAAAGCATCGTCCTGGTACGAAAAGATGAACGCCGAGCAGCAGCGATGGATCAACAGCGTGCTGCACGAGCGAGGCCTCGACTGAGTCGCAAAAAAAGGAAGAGCCATCCGAGGGGATGGCTCTTTTTTTTCGTTCATTTTTCCACGGCCCAGCCCTTGAGGGGCAGGCGCTGCATGGCGCCGAAGATCTTGCTCTTCATGTCGGGATAGTCCTGACCCAGCGCGGCGAGAAGCTGCTTGATCTCCCAGCGCTTGCTGCTCTTGTCCTCGGGGCAGGGGTTTTCCACCACCGGCAGCGCGAGCTGCTCGGCAAGGTTTCGAATTTTCTGCTCCCCGGCGTAGACAAGCGGACGGATCTGCGTGATCCCGCTGCGGTCGAGGAAAGTCACGGGCTGGAAGCAGCTCAGGCGCCCCTCCAGCAGCAGGCTCATCATGAAGGTCTCCACCGCGTCGTCAAAGTGGTGGCCGAGGGCGAGCTTATTGAGCCCGCGCTCCTTTAAAATCCCGTTGAGCGCGCCGCGGCGCATCTTCGCGCAGAGAGAACAGGGATTTTCCTCCCGACGGACGTCGAAGACGACCTCCTTGATATCGGTTTTGCGGCAGGTGTAGGGGATGTTCAGCTCGGTGCAGAGCGCAGCCACAGGCGCAAAGTCCATGCCCTCGAAGCCGAGCTCGATCGTCACGGTCTCCAGCTCGAAGGGCTTGGGATAGTAGCTTTTCAGGTGATTGAGCGCCAAAAGCAGCACCAGGCTGTCCTTGCCGCCCGAGACGCCGACCGCCACCCGGTCGCCCGCCTCGATCATGCGGTAATCGTCCACGGCGCGGCGCACCGTGCCGGTAAAATCGTTGAGCAAATCGTTCATGTTTTACTCCGAAAAAACAAAAAATCAAAATCAGGAATCAGGAGGATTTAAAAGAATTTAAGAGAATTTGAGAGATTTAAAAATCAGAATTAAATTCTTTCGAAAATGTCGTTGACAGGGCGGATTTCCTGTGATATAAAAAGAAAGCGCGTTCGGCAGGATCCGGCCCGATTTGGGTCTATTGTAACCGCCGGCGCTCCGATTGTCAAAACATTTCACTTTATATGGAGGCAAAGCTAACATGTCCACGACCATGCTCACCAAGGAGACCGTTGCCCGCAAGTGGTACGTCCTTGACGCAGCCGGCAAGCCCATGGGCAAGACCGCTGCGCTCGCCGCCGACCTGCTGCGCGGCAAGCTGAAAACCGATTACACTCCTCACGTTGACTGCGGCGATTACGTCATCATCATCAACGCCAAGGACGCCGTCCTCACCGGCAAGAAGCTGGAGCAGAAGTACTACCGTACCCACTCCGGTTATCCCGGCGGCCTCAAGGAGACCCAGTACAAGACTCTGATGCAGAAGAAGCCCGAGCTGGCCATGCGCCTGGCTGTCCGCGGCATGCTGCAGAAGAACACCATCGCTCAGTGGCAGCTCAAGCGCCTGCGCATCTTCGCCGGCCCCGAGCACGACCACGCCGCCCAGAAGCCCGAAGTCTGGGATCGCTAAGAGGAGGTAAGAAACTATGGCAACCTACAAGACCAAGAAGCCCTATATGTACGGTACCGGCCGCCGGAAGTCCTCCGTCGCCCGCGTTCACCTGATCCCGAACGGCAGCGGCGTCATCACCATCAACGGCCGTGACATCGACGACTACTTCGGACTCGACACCCTGAAGCTGATCGTGCGTCAGCCTCTGGTCGCCACCAACACCCTCGGTAAGGTCGACATCGAAGCCACCGTCGCCGGCGGCGGCGTGTCCGGCCAGGCCGGCGCCATCCGCCACGGCATTGCCCGCGCCCTGCTGCTGGTCGATGAAGGCAACCGCGCCATCCTGAAGGCCGCCGGTCTGCTGACCCGCGACCCGCGCATGAAAGAGCGTAAGAAGTACGGCCTCAAGGCCGCCCGCCGCGCTCCTCAGTTCAGCAAGCGCTGATCGGAATATCAGAACAGTCAAAAGTCCCGGAAACTCAACAGTTTCCGGGACTTTTCTGTTGACAGGGGACGGCGGGTGTGGTATCTTGCATGTGGAAATGATCTGCGCAAGCAGATCG
>CADCHN010000020.1 GCA_902801295.1 Oscillospiraceae bacterium
GACGCCATCCAGACCGCCAACCGCGCCGGCTACACCGCCATCGTCTCTCACCGCTCCGGCGAGACCGAGGACACCACCCTGGCCGACATCGCCGTGGCTGTCAACGCCGGTCAGATCAAGACCGGTGCTCCCTCCCGCACCGACCGCGTCGCCAAGTACAACCAGCTGCTCCGCATCGAGGAAGAGCTGGACAACGACGCCAAGTACCCCGGCATGGCCGCGTTCTTCAACATCCGCTGAAGCGCCGCAAAACCGCAAAAACAAGCCCTCCGGTGAAAAACCGGAGGGCTTTTGTTATCCTGTTGCTGTTTTCAGTTGATCTTCTCGCAGAAGGTGTTGATGACGTAGTCATGCAGCCAGGCTTCGTCGGGATAGAACTCCGCGTACTTCTCGCCGGCCGTCACGACGCCGGGAATGTGCACGATCGTGTCCCCTTCGAGGCTGAAGCCGGTGACCTGCTGGGCCAGATAGCTGATCTCGTCGAGCGAGAGGTTCGTCGTCATGTAGGGCTTGAGCTGGTTATAGATGTTCATGACCGCGCCGGGATCCTGCCGCAGCATCTGCTTGACCTGCCGGAGCATCGCGCTGAGCACCAGCTTCAGATCGCGCAGGCCGCGCTGATAGGCGCTGTCCAGCTCGCTGTGGTCGCGGTAGCGGATGAGCCGATCCAGCTGGTAATCCGTCAGGCGGACGGTCGCGCCCTTCTGGAAGGCATAGTCAAGATAGCTGTAATCCTCGGGGAAGGTGACCTCCAGGCCGCCGAGAGCCTGGTTGATGGCCGACATGGACTCGAAATCCATCGCCGCGTAGCGCTGGATCGGCACGCCGTAGAGCAGGTTGCTGACCGCGTCGACCGTCAGTTCGCAGCTGAGCGCGCCGCCGTCGCCGTAGCTGTGCGAGGCGGAGATGTTGTTGAACACGGTGTCGAGGTAGTTGCCGTCGGCGTCCAGCTGCAGCATGTTCGTCATCGTGTCGCGCGGGATGTAGAGCACGGAGAGGCGGTTGGATTCGCCCTCCAGGATCACCAGTGCCAGTACGTCCGCGTTGCCGCCGTTGGAAACCATCCCGGTCTTCCAGTGTTCCGAATTCTTCATATAGTCGATGCCCATGACAAGCAGGGTCTGCACGTCGTCCCGGTAGCGGTAGGCGCTGCCGTCGGCATCGATCCAATCGGCCGACGGCGCGCTCGCCTGCTGGTCGTCGCTCTGTTCGGCCTCGGGTGCGGGCGTAGCCGCCGCGTCCCTCTGCTGGCGGATCTGCTGCATTGTCGAAGAGGAGCGGTCGGCAAACATGCCGGCGTGCAGGCTGTTGGTATAGCGCAAAAAGCCCCAGACGCCTACCGCGGCCAGTACGAGCAGTCCGGCAAGCGAAGCGAGCACAATCGCCAGAATCTTGCCTCCCGAGGCGCGGCGTTTTTTCTTTTTAGGGGCAGCGTTTCTTTTCTGGTAATAGTAGACCTTCTCTTTTGTTGCTTCATGCTCTCCCATGTTGTTTCCTCCAAATGGCGGACAGACGCCCGGTCAGCCGACCGGAGCCGTCGCCGAGATTCCCTCGCGATCCGAAATCAGGACGCCCTGCACGAGATAGCGGTAAGCCGGATTGGCGATGCAGGTGGAGAGCGTGATGATCCGGTCGTCCGACGTCACCTCGATATCCGGGTTGAAGATGGCCTTTTCCGTGTGCGTGTAGATGCGGTCGATATAGGCCTGTCTGTCCCCCGGCGTATCGGTCGGGAAGTTCACGATCTGGTTCAGATTATCCGTGCGGTAGGCGGCAAAGACCCGGTAGCAGAGCACCCGTCCCGGAAGAAAGACCATAATCGTGTCGTGCTCGTCAAAGAAGGTCTGGTCCTCGAAGTTGTGCAGCGAGGCGAACATGCTGCCGTCGAGCATGTTGTGGCCGTAGACCACGGTGTTGAAATCGCTGAAATCCCGGGCGTTTTCCGACAACATGAACACCGAACCGTAGGGCGAATAGGCGCCGATGTGGGTGTGGTTCAGATAAAAGCGGGTCGGCGTGGCGTCGTAGAGGATCGGGTAGTCGACGGCAGTGCCCTCCACTTCGATCCAGCCGGCGATGTCCTTGTTGAGTCCGGTCAGATAGTCGAAATCGACCGGGATCACCGCGTATTCCGGCTTTTCCGCGTCCGGCTGTTCGGTCTCCGCCGGAGGCTCCGGCGTCTCCGTTTCCGGCGGCGCCAGCGCCTCGGCCGCCTGGGCCTCGGCCCGCTCGCGCGCCGCCTGCGCCAGCTCCAGATAGGCGCGGTTGGACTGCCGGTAGAGGAAGAGCATATAGACGATGCTGAGGATGGCAACGGCCATCACCAGAAGACTTACCAGGCTGATGACCCGGTAAACGTGTTTTTTCCTGTTCATTTTTCGATAAAAAGATGGGGCTGTCTTGCCAGCCAGCCCCATGCGTCGCAGTTATTCTTGTTGTTATTTGGATTTCCGCTTGGTGACAGCATAGGCCGCACCGGCGCCGCAGGCGACCACAGCCAGAGCGACGATGGCCACGGAGCCGGTCGTCGGAGACTTCGGATCCGTCTGGGGAACGCCGCCGGGGTTGCTGCCGTTGGTGGCAAACGCGGGAACGGAAATGCAGGCAATCAGCAAAACAGCCAAAAGCAGAGCGATCAGTTTTTTCATCAGTCAGCTTCCTTTCTTCGGCGTACGGCATCTTGTTGCCGGCCGACGGGCATAGCCCTGGATTGATACATGATATTATAAATGCTTTCTTTTCTTCTGTCAACGGGTAACGCCTTTTATTTTTTTGTAAAACTCAGGTAATTCGCCGGCCGCAGGAAGAGCCGCCGTCACCTGCCGGCGGCGCAGGGCTTCCTGCTCCCGCGCTTTGAGGCACGCACGAAAAGCCGGGGCTTTTCGTCGTTTTTTCTGTGCATTCTACCGATTGACAAAAAAGTCCGTCAACCTTTATAATTAAAGCATCTTTAAGGCGACCCAGAGAGATCGGTAAGAGACAAAGGAACAGCCTCCGCGGAGGCTTTGCTGTTGTTTTTTCACCTTGCCGGACTATCGGTGAGGTTTTTTGTTTTCGGAGGATGCGCGTATGCCTGTGCTTGACAAGGTCAAAAGGCTCTGCGGTGAGGTGAATGAGCGCTTCATCGGCTCCGACAGCGCGGATTTTTCCTGCTTCAACATGAATCAATATACCATTCTGCCCGGTTTTTGCGATGTGCACGTGCATCTTCGCAAGCCGGGTTTTTCTTATTAGGAAACCATCGCCTCCGGCTCCCGCGCCGCGGCCCGCGGCGGCGAGCTTGTCGAAAAAGCGCCGCATCGACATGCCCGAGACGCTCACCAACGTCATCTTCTGCAAGAATCCCCGCTGCATCAGCTCCTGCGAGCAGGAGCTGATGCATGTGTTCAAGCTGACCGACCGGAAAAACAAAGTCTAACGCTGTCTCTACTGTGAGACCAAAGCCAATTGAAGGGAGAACGATCATGGCAAAAATTATCAACGAACCGAGCCATACCTTTAACGAATACCTGCTGATCCCGGGCTACACGCCCATCACCTGCCGCTCCGAGAAGGTCTCGCTCAAGACCCCGCTCGTGAAGTTCCGCAAGGGCGAGAGCTCCGCCATCCAGATGAACATCCCGATGGTCTCGGCCATCATGCAGTCCGTCTCCGGCGACAAGCTCGCCGTGGCGCTGGCCAAGGAGGGCGGCGTCAGCTTCATCTACGGCTCCCAGTCCGTGGAGGACGAGGCCGCCATGGTGCGCCGCGCCAAGAGCTACAAGGCCGGCTTTGTCCGCAGCGACTCCAACATCAGCCCGGGCAAGACCCTGCGCGACGTGCTTGAGCTCAAGGCCCGCACCGGCCACGCCACCATCGCCGTCACCGAGGACGGCACCGCCGAGGGCAAGCTCGTCGGCGTCGTCACCAGCCGCGACTACCGCGTCAGCCGCATGGAGCCGGACACCCCGGTATCCAGCTTCATGACGCCCTTTGACAAGCTCATCTGGGCCAAGGAGGGCACCACCCTCAAGGAGGCCAACGACATCATCTGGGAGCACAAGCTCAACTCCCTGCCCATCATCGACGACAGCGGCCGCCTCTGCTACTTCGTCTTCCGCAAGGACTACGAAAGCCACAAGCAGAACCCCAACGAGCTGCTCGACGCCCACAAGCGCTACGTCGTCGGCGCCGGCATCAACACCCGCGACTACGAGACCCGCGTGCCCGCTCTGCTGGAAGCTGGCGCTGACGTGCTGTGCATCGACTCCTCCGAGGGCTTTACCGACTGGCAGCGCTTCACCCTGGCCTGGATCCGCGAGAAATACGGCGAGAACGTGAAGGTCGGCGCAGGCAACGTCGTGGACGCGGCCGGCTTCCGCTTCCTGGCCGAGTGCGGCGCGGACTTTGTCAAGGTCGGCATCGGCGGCGGCTCCATCTGCATCACCCGCGAGACCAAGGGCATCGGCCGCGGCCAGGCGACCGCGCTGATCGACGTCTGCGCCGAGCGCGACCGCTACTATGAAGAGACCGGCATCTACGTGCCCGTCTGCTCCGACGGCGGCATCGTCTACGACCACCACATCACCCTCGCCCTCGCCATGGGCGCCGATTTCGTGATGCTGGGCCGCTACTTTGCCCGCTTCGATGAGAGTCCCACCAACAAGGTCAACATCGGCGGCACCTACTACAAGGAATACTGGGGCGAAGGCTCCGCCCGCGCGCGCAACTGGCAGCGCTACGACATGGGCGGCGACCGCAAGCTCAGCTTTGAGGAGGGCGTGGACTCCTACGTGCCCTACGCCGGCGCGCTGAAGGACAACGTCGCCCTCACGCTCAGCAAGGTGCGCCACGCCATGTGCAACTGCGGCGCGCTGACGATCCCCGAGTTCCAGGAAAAGGCGGTGCTGACGCTCGTGTCCGCCACCACCATCGTCGAGGGCGGCGCCCACGACGTCATCCAGAAGGACTCCTCGCCCACCATCCGCTAACATCCGATCGGAGGAAAGGACATGAAAAAAGTCGGCATCGTCATGGGCAGCGACAGCGACCTGCCCGTCATCCAGAAGGCGACCGGGATCCTCGACGAGCTGGGCGTGGCGTATGAGGTGCACGTCTACTCCGCCCACCGCACGCCGCTCGAGGCGCGCGACTTCGCCGTCACGGCCCGCGAAAAAGGCTTCGGCGTGCTGATCGCCGCGGCGGGCATGGCCGCGCACCTCGCCGGCGCCGTCGCCGCCAACACCACCCTGCCCGTGATCGGCATCCCCTGCAAGGGGCCGGTGCTGGAAGGACTGGACGCGCTCTTGAGCACCGTGCAGATGCCTTCTGGCATCCCGGTGGCGACCGTGGGCGTCAACGGCGGCGCAAACGCCGCGCTGCTCGCCGCCCAGATCCTCGCGGTAGAGGACGAGGCTCTGGCCTCCCGCCTCGCGGCCAAACGCGCTTCCGACGCCGCAGCCGTCCTCGAGAAGGACGCCGGCATCGCCGCGCGCCTGTAATCACGAACGAACATGAACACGATAAAGGAGTCACGAATCATGGAAAAGAAGCTTGTTTACACCGGAAAGACCAAGAACGTTTACGCACTCGACAACGGCAACTACCTGCTCAAGTTCAAGGACGACTGCACCGGCAAGGACGGCGTGTTCGACCCGGGCGAGAACGCCGTGGGTCTGACCATCGACGGCGTGGGCGACGTGAACCTGCGCATGTCCATCTACTTCTTCGAGAAGATCAACGCCGCCGGCATCCGCACCCACTTTGTCAGCGCCGACCTGAAGGAGACCACGATGGAAGTCCTGCCCGCGAAGGTCTTCGGCAAGGGCCTCGAGGTCATCTGCCGCCACAAGGCCGTCGGCTCCTTCCTGCGCCGCTACGGCGACTACATTGAAGAGGGCGCCGACCTGCCCGCCTATGTGGAGATGACCTTCAAAAATGACGAGAAGGGCGATCCCCTGGTGACGAAGGACGGTCTGATCGTCCTCGGCGTGATGAGCGGCGAGCAGTACGATGAGATCAAGGACATGACCCAGAAGATCACCCAGATCGTGGCCGACGAGATGACGGCCCGCGGCCTGGTTCTCTACGACATCAAGTTCGAGTACGGCTATGACGCCGACGGCAAGGTCATGCTGATCGACGAAATCGCCTCCGGCAACATGCGCGTGTACAAGGACGGCAAGTACATCGATCCCATGACGCTGTCCAAGCTCTTCTTCGCGTAATGGGCGGCTTTTTCGGCGCGGTATCCCACCGCGACATCGTCTACGACGTCTTTTTCGGCACCGATTATCACAGCCACCTCGGCACCCGCAGCGCCGGCATGGCGGTGTGGAGCGAGACCAAGGGCTGTGTCCGGGAGATCCACTCCATCGCCAACACCCCCTTCCGCACCCGCTTTGAAAAGGATCTGCCCGACTTTTCCGGCAAGATCGGCATCGGCTGCATCAGCGACTCCGACCCCCAGCCGCTGCTGGTGCGCTCGCGTCTGGGTCTCTACGCCATCACCACCGTCGGCCAGATCAACAACGCCGAGACGCTGGTGAACAGCTATTTTGCCGAGCGCGGCCATCAGTTTATGGCCATGGGCTCCGGCCGCGTCAACGCCACCGAGCTTGTCGCCGCGCTCATCAACGAGGGCAAGGACCTGCCCGACGGCATCCGCCACGCCCAGGAGATGATCGACGGCTCGATGACCGTGCTGCTGATGAGCTCCGACGGTGCGATCATTGCCGCGCGCGACCGCTTCGGGCGGCTGCCCGTGCACGTGGGCAAGGACAATGACGGCTACTGCGTGGCCTTCGAGTCCTTCGCCTATCAGAAGCTCGGCTATCACAACGAGTACGAGCTCGGCCCGGCGGAGATCCTGCGCATCACGGCCGATGGCTACGAGACGCTCTCCCCCGCCGCCAGGGACATGAAGATCTGCGCCTTTCTGTGGACCTATTACGGCTACCCCAACTCCAACTACGAGGGCGTGAACGTCGAGATCATGCGCTGCCGCAACGGCGAGATCATGGCGCGCGACGAGGTGGCGCGCGGAAGCCTCCCGAAGGTGGACTTCGTGGCCGGCGTGCCCGATTCGGGCGTGCCCCACGCCATCGGCTACGCCAACCGCAGCGGCAAGCCCTTCGCCCGTCCCTTTGTCAAGTACACCCCCACCTGGCCCCGCTCCTTCATGCCCTCCAACCAGGCCATGCGCGACCAGGTGGCCAAGATGAAGCAGATCCCGGTGCCCGAGCTCATCCAGGGCAAAAAGCTCCTCTTCGTGGACGACTCCATCGTCCGCGGCACCCAGCTGCAGAGCACCGTGGACTTCCTCTACCAGTCGGGCGCCGCCGAGGTGCACATGCGCTCTGCCTGCCCGCCCATCATGTACGCCTGCAAGTACCTGAACTTCTCCCGCAACAACTCCGACATGGATCTGCTGGCCCGCCGCATCGTGCAGGAGCTGGAGGGTGACGAGGGCCAACAGCACCTGGACGAGTACGCCGACGCCTCCACCGAGCGCGGCAAATGCCTGCTGCACGCCATCTGCGAAAAGCTGGGCTTTGACTCGCTGGGCTATCAGTCCCTCGACGGGCTGCTCGAGGCCATCGGCATCGACCGTGAGAAAATCTGCACCTACTGCTGGAACGGAAAGGAGTAAAAAATGGAAAACTCTCATTCCGCGTCCTACGCCGCGGCCGGCGTCAACATCGAGGCCGGCTACGAGGGCGTGCGTCTGATGAAGCGGCACGTCCAGCGCACCTATATCCCCGGCGTCGTGTCCGATCTGGGCGGCTTCGGCGGCCTCTTCGCGCCGGAGCTGAACGGCATGAAGGAGCCGATCCTGGTCTCCGGCACCGACGGCGTCGGCACCAAGCAGCGCATCGCGCAGCTGATGGGCGTGCACGACACGGTCGGCATCGACTGCGTGGCCATGTGCGTCAACGACATCGTCTGCTGCGGCGCCAAGCCCCTCTTTTTCCTCGACTACATCGCCATCGGGAAAAACGAGCCCGAGAAGGTGGCGAGCCTCGTCGCCGGCGTGGCCGAGGGCTGCGTGCAGGCCGGCTGCGCCCTCATCGGCGGCGAGACCGCCGAGCACCCCGGCACCATGCAGCCGGACGACTACGACCTGGCGGGCTTTTCCGTCGGCATCGTGGACAAGGCCAAGATCCTCGATCCGGCCTCCGTCCGCCCCGGCGACGTGCTGCTGGCCCTGCCCTCCTCCGGCGTCCACTCCAACGGCTACTCCCTCGTGCGCAAGGTCTTTGACGTGGAGCACGCCGACCTCGGCCGCGAGATCCCGGAGCTGGGAAAGCCGCTGGGCGAGGCGCTGCTCACGCCGACGCGCATCTACGTCAAGGCCGTGCTCGCCGCGCTGGACGCGGCCGAGGTGCACGCCGTCAGCCACATCACCGGCGGCGGCTTCTACGAAAACATCCCCCGCTCGCTGCCGGAGGGGCTCTGCGCGGTCATCGAAAAGGCCGCCGTGCGCACGCCGCCGATCTTCGCGCTGATCCGGCGCCTCGGGCAGATCCCCGAGCGCGACATGTTCAACACCTTCAACATGGGCGTCGGCATGAGCATGGCCGTCTCCCGCGAGAGCGCCGACCGCGCCGTCGCCGCGCTGAAGGCAGCCGGCGTGGACGCCTACGTCATCGGTGAGATCCGCGAGGGCGGCGAGAGGATCGTCCTATGCTGAGAGGCAGCCTGATCGACGGGATCCTGGCCGGCGCGATGGTCTCCATCGGCGGCGCCGCGCTCCTGTCCTGCGACAACAAGATCGTCGGCGCCGTGCTGTTTTGCATCGCGCTGCTCTCGATCTGCTGGTTCGGCTTCAATCTCTACACCGGCAAGGTCGGTTTTCTGCTGGCCGATCACAGCCGCTCCGCCCTGACGCAGGCCTTCGTCGGCCTCGCCGGCAATGCCCTGGGCACGCTGCTCTTCGGCCTGCTGGTCGCCGCGGCCCTGCCGCATCTGCGGGAGGCCGCCCTCGCCGCCTGTGACAGGCGCCTGACGCAGCTGCCCTGGCAGACGCTGCTGCGCGGCTTCTTCTGCGGGATGCTGATGTATGCCGCGGTCTGGATCTACCGCGAGCGGAAAACACCGCTGGGCATCCTGTTCTGCATCCCCGTTTTCATTCTCTCCGGCTTTGAGCACTCGATCGCCGATATGTTCTATTTCGCACTGGCCGGACTCTTCCGGCAGAAAAGCCTCTGGTTTTTGCTGCTGGTGGTGCTGGGCAACAGCCTCGGCGGTCTGTTCATCCCCTTCCTGCAGCGTCTGAAAGGAGAGGCCCATGGATAAAACGAAGATCGCCGTGCTGGTCTCCGGCGGCGGCACCAATCTGCAGGCGCTGCTGGACGCGGAGGCCGCAGGCGCGCTGAAAAGCGGCCGCATCGCGCTGGTCGTTTCCAACGTGCCCGGCGCCTACGCGCTCACGCGCGCGGCCAAGGCCGGCGTCGAGGCTCTGACCCTCACACGCCGCGGCTGCGGCGGGCAGGAGGGCTTCGAGGCCGCGCTGCAAGATGCGCTCGAGAGCCGCGGCATCGAGCTGATTATCCTCGCGGGCTTTCTCAGCATCCTGAGCGAAGCCTTTGTCCGGCGCTATGACGAGCGCATCCTGAACGTGCACCCCTCGCTGATCCCCTCCTTCTGCGGCAAGGGCTTCTACGGGCTGAAGGTGCACGAGGCGGCGCTGGCGCGCGGCGTCAAATATACCGGCGCCACGGTACATGTTGTCAACGAGATCCCCGACGGCGGCAGGATCCTCCTGCAAAAGCCCGTCCCCGTCCTGCCCGGCGACACGCCCGAAGTTCTGCAGCGGCGCGTAATGGAGCAGGCCGAGTGGATCCTCCTCCCCGAGGCGGCCGAGCTGGTCTCCTCCCGAATCCAACAAGAAAAGGAGCACAGACAATGACGGATTTTCTCGCTTTCCTGCGCAGCACCTCCTACCCCGGCCGCGGCATCGCCGTCGGCAGGGACCGGGTCTACTACTTCATCATGGGCCGCAGCGAAAACAGCCGCAACCGCATCTTCTCCCTGACCGACGACGGCATCCGCACCGAGGCCTTTGACCCCTCCCGTCTGAGTGATCCCAGCCTCATCATCTACCACCCCGTGCGTGCCATGGGCGACAGCCTCATCGTCACCAACGGCGACCAGACCGACACCATCCGCGACATGGGCGACTTCCGTTCAGCGCTCATGACGCGCGAATATGAGCCCGACGAGCCCAACTGGACCCCCCGCATCTCCGCCATCTGTCACGCCGACGGCAGCTTTGAGCTGTCGATCCTCAAGCGCGTGGACGGGCGCTGCCTGCGCTGCTTCTACAGCTACGAGGGCTGCGACGAGGGCAAGGGCTACTTCATCAGCACCTATCAGGGCGACGGCAGCCCGCTGCCCAGCTTCACCGGCGAGCCGATGGCGATCGACATGCCCGAACCCGAGGAGGTCTGGGCGGCGCTGAATCAGGACAATAAGGTTTCGCTCTACACGAAGGTCCGGGGCGAAGTCAAGCTGTTCAATAAACATCTGGGGGACTGAGCACATGAACGAATTTGAACTGAAATACGGCTGCAATCCCAACCAAAAGCCCGCGAAAATCTTTATGAAGGACGGCAGCGACCTGCCCGTCACCGTGCTGAACGGCCGCCCGGGCTACATCAACTTCCTCGACGCGCTCAACTCCTGGCAGCTCGTCAAGGAGCTGAAGGAGGCCACCGGCCTGCCCGCCGCCGCGTCCTTCAAGCACGTCTCGCCCGCCGGCGCCGCCGTCGGCCTGCCGCTGAGCGAGACAGACCGGAAAATTTACTTTGTCAGCCCCGACGCCGAGCTCTCGCCCATCGCCTGCGCCTACATCCGCGCCCGCGGCGCCGACCGGCTCTGCTCCTACGGCGACTGGGCCGCGCTCAGCGAGGTCTGCGACGCCGCCACCGCCGCCTATCTGAAGGACGAGGTCTCCGACGGCGTGATCGCCCCGGGCTATACCGCCGAGGCGCTGGCCATCCTCAAGACCAAGAAAAAAGGCAACTACAACGTGGTGCAGATCGACCCCGCCTACACGCCCGCTCCGCAGGAGCAGAAGGACGTGTTCGGCGTCACCTTCGAGCAGGGCCACAACAACTTCAAAATCGACGAAAGCCTGCTGCAGAACATCGTGACCGCCAACAAGACCCTGCCCGCGCAGGCGAAGATCGACATGGTCGTCGCGCTCATCACGCTCAAATACACCCAGTCCAACTCCGTCTGCTACGTCAAGGACGGACAGGCCATCGGCGTCGGCGCCGGGCAGCAGAGCCGTATCCACTGCACGCGCCTGGCCGGTCAGAAGGCCGACAACTGGTATCTGCGCCAGCACCCGAAGGTGCTGGGTCTGCAGTTTGTCGATGATATCCGCCGCCCCGACCGCGACAACGCCATCGACATTTACACCTCCGACGAGTGGGAGGATCTGCTGCGCGAGGGCGAGTGGCAGCGCGTGTTCAAGCAGCGCCCCGAAGTGCTGACCGCGGAGGAGAAAAAAGCCTGGATCGCCACGCAGAGCGGCGTCACCTGCGGCTCCGACGCCTTTTTCCCCTTCGGCGACAACGTCGAGCGCGCCCGCAAGTCCGGCGTGCAGTACATCGCCGAGCCCGGCGGCTCGATCCGCGACGACCATGTGATCGCCACCGCCGACCGCTACGGCATGGTCATGGCCTTCACCGGCATGCGCCTGTTCCACCACTGAGGAGGCAGGCATGAAAGTCATGGTTATCGGAGGCGGCGGCCGTGAGCACGCCGTTATCCGCAAGCTGAAGGAAAATCCGGCCATCACCGAGATCTACGCCCTGCCCGGCAACGGCGGCATCGCCGCCGACGCCGTGTGCGTGCCCATTGGGGCCAAGGACATCGCCTCGATCACAAGCTTTGCCGAGGCAAACGGCATCGACTACGCCGTCGTCACGCCGGACGACCCGCTGGTGCTCGGCTGCGTGGACGCGCTCGAGCAGATCGGCGTGCCCTGCTTCGGCCCGCGCGCCGAGGCCGCCATCATCGAGGGCAGCAAGGTCTTTGCCAAGGAGCTGATGCAGAAATACGGCATCCCCACCGCCCGCTGCGCCTGCTTTGACGATCTGGCGGAGGCGCTCCAATACCTCGAGACCGCTCCCCTGCCCACGGTCATCAAGGCCGACGGCCTCGCCCTCGGCAAGGGCGTCGTCATCGCCGACACACGCGAGGAAGCGATCGCCGCCGCAACGGACATGATGCGAAACGGACGCTTCGGCAAGAGCGGCGAGCGCGTCGTGATCGAGGAATTCCTCGAAGGGCCGGAGGTCTCCGTGCTCGCCTTTACCGACGGCAAAACGATCAAGCCCATGGTGTCCTCCATGGATCACAAGCGCGCCGGCGACGGCGACACCGGCCTGAACACCGGCGGCATGGGCACCGTCGCCCCCAATCCCTATTACACAGAGGCCATCGCAAAGCGATGCATGGAGGAGATCTTCCTGCCCACCGTGGCCGCGATGAACGCCGAGGGCCGCCCCTTCAAGGGCTGCCTCTATTTCGGGCTGATGCTCACGAGGGACGGCCCGAAGGTCATTGAATACAACTGCCGCTTCGGCGACCCGGAGACCCAGGTGGTGCTGCCGCTGCTGGAAAGCGACCTGTTCACGATCATGCGCGCCGTCACCGACGGGCGCCTTGACGAGGTGGAGGTCCGCTTCCGCGACGGCGCCGCCTGCTGCGTGATCCTGGCCTCGGCAGGCTATCCCGGCGCCTATGACAAGGGCTTCCCGCTCGAGATCCCGGCGGAGCTCCGCTCCCAGGTCTATGTGGCGGGCGCCGCGCTCCGCAACGGGCAGCTCGTCACCTCCGGCGGCCGCGTCGTCGGCTGCACCGCCGTGGCGGACACGCTGCCGCGGGCGATCGACGCCGCCTACGCCCTGGCCGACCGGGTGCATTTCGCCAACGCCTTCTGCCGCCGCGACATCGGACAGCGCGCACTGCGGGCGCTTTCGGAGGACTGACATGGTTTACAGAGTATTTGTGGAAAAAAAGCCGGGCCTCGATCACGAGGCCCAGGCGCTGCTGAATGACGCGCGCTCCCTGCTGGGGATCGCGGGTCTGGAGAAGGTGCGGCTCTTCAACCGCTACGACGCCGAGCACATCACCGGCGAGCTTTTCGCCTCCGCGATCCGTACCGTCTTTTCCGAGCCGCAGCTCGATATCGCCGCCGAGAGCGTCGAGCTTGACGGGGCCGCGGTCTTTGCCGTGGAGTATCTGCCCGGACAGTTTGACCAGCGGGCCGACTCCGCCGCCCAGTGCATCCAGATCCTCTCCCAGGGCGAGCGGCCGCTCGTCCGCTCGGCGCGGGTCTACGCGCTCTACGGCGCGCTCAGCGAGCGCGAGATCGCGGAGATCAAAGCCTACGTCATCAACCCCGTCGAGGCGCGTGAGGCGTCCTTAGCCAAGCCCGAGACGCTGACCGTAAGCTATGAGATCCCCACCGGGGTCAGAACCCTCGAGGGCTTTTGCGCGCTCGAACAGGAGGGACTCGAGGCCTTTGTGAAGGACTACGGCCTCGCGATGGACGTGGACGACCTGCGCTTTTGCCGCGACTACTTCCGCGCCGAGGGGCGCGAGCCTACGATCACCGAGATCCGCGTGCTCGACACCTACTGGTCGGATCACTGCCGCCACACCACCTTCCACACCGTCATCGACGAGGTGCGCTTTGAGGACGAGGTGCTGCAGCGCGCCTACGCCGACTACCTCGCCGCGCGCGAGGAGCTCGGGCGCACCAAGCCCGTCTGCCTCATGGATCTCGGCACCATCGCCGCCAAGGTCCTGCGCCGCGCCGGCAAGCTCGACAAGCTCGACGAGAGCGAGGAAATCAACGCCTGCACCGTGAAGATCGAGGTCACGGCCGACGGCGTGACCGAGCCCTGGCTGCTGCTGTTCAAAAACGAGACTCACAATCACCCGACCGAGATCGAGCCCTTCGGCGGCGCCGCCACCTGCATCGGCGGCGCGATCCGCGACCCGCTCTCCGGCAGGGCCTACGTCTACGGCGCGATGCGCCTGACGGGCGCGGCCGATCCGCTCACGCCCGTCAGCGAGACGATCCCCGGCAAGCTGCCGCAGCGCAAGCTCGTCACCACCGCGGCGGCGGGCTACTCCTCCTACGGCAACCAGATCGGCCTTGCCACCGGCATCGTGGACGAGCTGTATCACCCGGGCTATGCCGCCAAGCACATGGAAGTCGGCGCGGTCATCGCCGCCGCCCCGGCGGAGAACGTGCGCCGCGAGACGCCCGCGCCGGGCGACGTGGTGATCCTGCTCGGCGGCAGCACCGGCCGCGACGGCATCGGCGGCGCGACCGGCTCCTCCAAGGCGCACAACGCCCACTCGGTGGAGACCTGCGGCGCCGAAGTGCAGAAGGGCAACGCGCCCGAGGAGCGCAAGCTCCAGCGCCTGTTCCGCAGCCGCGAGGCCTGCCGCATGATCAAGCGCTGCAACGACTTCGGCGCGGGCGGCGTGTCGGTCGCCATCGGCGAGCTGGCCGACGGACTCGTCATCGACCTCAACGCCGTGCCAAAGAAATACGAGGGCCTCGACGGCACCGAGCTTGCCATCAGCGAGAGCCAGGAGCGCATGGCCGTCGTCGTCGAGAAGGAGAACGTCGGCGCTTTCCTCGCCCTGGCCGCGCAGGAGAACCTGCAGGCCTGCCCGGTGGCCGAGGTGCAGGCCTCTCCCCGCCTCGTCATGCGCTGGAACGGCAAAACCATCGTCGATCTCAGCCGCGCCTTCCTCGACACCAACGGCGCCGCCAAGCACATCCGCGTGCACGCGGCGGCCGCCCGTCCCTATGACAAAACCGTCCGCGGCGGCTTTGCGGACAATCTCCGCGCCATGGCCGCCGATCTCAACTGCTGCTCCCGGCGCGGGCTGAGCGAGCGCTTTGACTCCACCATCGGCGCGGGCAGCGTGCTGATGCCCTTCGGCGGCAAGTACCAGCTGACGCCCGTGCAGGCCATGGTGCAGAAGATCTCGATGGAGCGCAGGCACACCGAGGACTGCTCCCTGATGGCCTGGGGCTACAACCCCTTTATCACCGAGCGCGATCCCTATGCCGGCGCCTATCTCGCGGTGGTGGAGTCGGTCAGCAAGCTGATCGCTGCCGGCGCGGACTTTTCCGACGTGTACCTGAGCTTCCAGGAGTATTTCGAGCGCCTCGGGCGCGACCCCCAGCGCTGGGGCAAGCCCCTGGCCGCCCTGCTCGGCGCCTTTGAGGCGCAGATGGGTCTGGGCGTGGCCGCGATCGGCGGCAAGGACTCGATGAGCGGCTCGTTTGAGGATCTTGACGTGCCGCCGACACTGATTTCCTTCGCGGTGACGACCGGCAAAACCGACCAGATCGTCTCCCCCGAGGCCAAGTCGGCCGGTCACCGGCTGATCCGCCTCGCCCCGGAAAAGGACGAGCGGGGTCTGCCGAAGGCGGAGAGTCTGCTGCGCGTATTCGGCGAGGTCACGGCGCTGCTGCGCGCGAACAAGGCCGTCGCCTGCTACACGCCAGGCATGGGCGGCGACGCCGAGGCGGCCATGAAGATGGCCTTCGGCAACGGCCTCGGCTTCCGCTTTGATGACGCGCTGCCGCTCGAGCGCCTCTTCGGCTACGACTACGGCGCCTTCCTGCTGGAGGTGAGCGGGGACGAGCCCGGCGAGACGGTCGGCGTGTTCACCGACGACGGTCTGTTCCGCCGCGGTGAGGAGAGCATCAATGCCCGCGAGCTGCTCGGTCTGTACGAGGACAAGCTTGAGAGCGTCTACCCCTGCAACATCCCGACGCCCGACGTGCCGCTCGAGACCTTCACCTACCGCGCCGAGAGCCGTCCCGCGCCCGCCGTTCCATGTGCCAAACCGCGCGTGCTGATCCCTGCCTTTCCCGGCACGAACTGCGAATATGACAGCGCGCGGGCCGTGCGCGACGCCGGCGCGGAGCCGGAGATCTTCGTCGTCAACAACCTCAGCGCCGAGAGCATTTCCCGCAGCGTCGAGGACTTCGCCGCGCGGCTGCGCCGGTCGCAGATGATCTTCATCCCCGGCGGCTTCTCCGGCGGCGACGAGCCGGACGGCTCGGGCAAGTTCATCACCGCCTTCTTCCGCGCCCAGGCGGTCAAAGAGGGCGTGACGGAGCTGCTGGAACGGCGCGACGGTCTCATCCTCGGCATCTGCAACGGCTTTCAGGCGCTCATCAAGCTCGGTCTCGTGCCCTACGGCAAGATCATCGACACCGACGAGCACTGCCCGACCCTGAGCTTCAACACCATCGGCCGCCACCAGAGCCGTATCGTGCGCACGCGCGTAGCCTCCAACAAGTCCCCCTGGCTGGCGCTCACCGAGCCGGGCGAAGTGTACAGCGTGCCCATTTCTCACGGTGAGGGCCGCTTCCTCGCGGACGAGGCCACGATCCGGGCCCTGGCCGCCAACGGCCAGATCGCCACGCAGTATGTTGATCTTGACAGCCGGGCCACTGCCGACGTACACTATAATCCGAACGGCTCGCTCTACGCCATCGAGGGTATTACCTCCCCCGACGGCCGCGTGTTCGGCAAGATGGGCCACGCCGAGCGCATCGGCAGCCATCTGTATCAAAACGTCCCCGGCAACTACGATCTGCGTCTGTTTGAGGCGGCCGTGCGCTATTTCCGCTGAAGCCGTCCCCCTAAATATCAGAAAGAGGTGTTCAATATGAGTCGAATGGTAGGTACCGTGTCCCGCGGTATCCGCGCCCCCATCATCCGTGAGGGCGATGATCTGAAACAAATCGTTGTGGAGTCTGTGCTCGCCGCGGCGGAGCAGGAGGGCTTTTCCTTCCATGACCGCGACGTCGTTGCGATGACCGAGGCCATCGTCGCCCGCGCCCAGGGCAACTACGCCACCGTGGACGACATTGCCACCGACGTGCGGCAGAAGCTCGGCGGCGAGACCGTCGGCGTCATCTTCCCGATCCTCAGCCGCAACCGCTTCGCCATCTGCCTGCGCGGCATCGCCAGAGGCGCGAAGAAGGTCGTGCTGATGCTCTCCTACCCCTCCGACGAAGTCGGCAACCACCTCATCGACTGGGACGCGCTGGACAGCCGGGGCATCGACCCCTACCGCGACGTGCTGACGCTCGAGCAGTACCGCGCGCTCTTCGGCTATCAGAAGCATCGCTTCACCGGCGTGGACTATGTGGACTACTACGCCGAGCTGATCCGCAGCTGCGGCGCCGAGGCGGAGATCCTCTTTGCCAACGACGCGCGCGAGATCCTCAAGCACACGAAGAACGTCATTCACTGCGACATCCACACCCGCGCCCGCACGAGCCGCATCCTCAAGGCCGCCGGCGGCGAGCGCATCTTCGGGCTGGACGAGCTGATGACCGCGCCGGTGAACGGCAGCGGCTACAACGAGCAGTACGGCCTGCTGGGCTCGAACAAGGCCACCGAGGACAAGGTCAAGCTCTTCCCGCGCGACTGCCAGCCCCTAGTGGACGCGATCCAGGCCTCGCTCCTGGAGAAGACCGGCAAGCGCATCGAGGTCATGGTCTACGGCGACGGCGCCTTTAAGGACCCGATCGGCAAGATCTGGGAGCTGGCCGACCCCGTCGTCTCCCCGGCCTACACCGCCGGCCTCGTCGGCACGCCCAACGAGCTCAAGCTCAAGTACCTCGCGGACAACGACTTCGCCTCCCTCTCGGGCGATGCGCTGAAGGAAGCCATCAGCGGCGAGATCCGCAAAAAGGACGGCAGCCTCGTCGGCCAGATGGTGTCCGAAGGCACCACGCCGCGCCGTCTGACCGACCTGATCGGCTCGCTGTGCGACCTGACCTCCGGCTCCGGCGACAAGGGCACGCCCATCGTCTTCATCCAGGGCTACTTCGACAACTACACCGCCGAATAAGCCGGCCTTTCCTGAAAGAGCCGCAGGAGCGCTTGCTCCTGCGGCTCTTTACTTTCGCCGCGCATTCCGGTATACTAAAGGATATGGAACAAAACGGGAGACGGAAAACGCATGGATTTTACGGAAATTTGTGACAGTCTGGCCGAGCAGTGGCCGCCCTGGAGCGAGCGCATCCGGATGCTGGACTTCCGGGAGTCGAAGTCCGCCCGGCCGGTGGACAACGACGGGCGCAGCATCTATTACAACGAGCAGCTGCTGCGCTATGTCACGCCGGAGGACTGCCGCTTTTATATCGCCCAGCAGCTGCTGCATCTGCAGCTCAAGCATTTCGGCCGACGCGGCGACCGCGACGAGCGGCTGTGGAAAAAGGCCAGCGACGCGGTGGTCAACGCGATGCTGCGGGACGAGGGCTTCGAGCTGCCGATGAACGCGGTGCTGCCGCCCGAGGACTTCGAGCAGAGCGCGGAGGCGCTCTACCGCGTGTACCTGAAGGACGAGGAGGAAAACGGCGAGCAGGACGCGCCGGACGAGACCGAGCTCGTCCCCGACTCACGGCCCGACCCGAAGAACAAGCAGGCCTGCAAAGAGACCTCTGCGCAGGAGCGCGCGATCGAGGATCCCGGCCTCGCGGCGATCGTGGCAGGGCTCGCGGAGATGCTGGAGCCCAGCAACCAGCTCGATTTCGACTGGTTTCCCGGCAGCACGATCCGCGACGGCATGCTGCGGCACGAGTTTCGCGCCTACCCGGTGGCGCACGCCGAGATTCTGCTCGACACCAGCGCCTCCGTCGACGCCGATCTCCTGCGCGCCTTCGTGCGCGGGGTGAAGGGGCTGCTGCGGCAGGACGCGGTGATCCGCGTCGGCTGCTTTGACACCCGCTTTTACGGTTTTCAGGAGATCCACACCGAGGACGATATCCAGAAGCTGGAGCTGCGCGGCGCGGGCGGCACCGATTTCCACGCCGCCATCAGCGCCTTTACCGGCGACGCGGAGAACCGCATCATCTTTACCGACGGCTTTGCCGAGATGCCCGAGCAGCGCTGCGACGCGATCTGGGTGGTCTACGGCAGCACGACGATCCACCCGCCCGGCGGGCGCGTGATCTACAGCCGCCCGACAGAGGAGAAAGAGAAGCATGAAATCGATTTTCTTATCACATGAACAGGTCTTTGAAAAGCCGCTGCCCTTCTTCCGCAGCGTTGGCACCGCTGCTCCGGCCACCGATCTGGCGCTGATGACCGCGCCGGACGACGGCTTCCTCTTTGACAGCGGCGGCGGGATCAACTATTCCCTCTCGGACGGCTGCGTGGACCGCTTCGGCCGCGACGAGAGCTGCGCCGTCTGCGCGCTGCGCCCGGCGCTGCTGCTGGACGAGGGCGAGGAGCGGCTGCTGCGCCGCGTGCACCGCGAGGGCGGCGTGAGCTTTGCCGAGTTCGGCGTGTATCCCTGCGCCGTGCTCGACCGGAGTCTGCGCGACATGGCCAGGCGCGACGACGAGCGCGGCGCGCTCTATGCCACGGGGCGCACGCTCTCGCTCGGCGGGAGAAATCTGCCCGTGTACGCCGTCGGCGGCAAGCGCGTGGTGCGCGTGGAGCTGGAAGCGGGCGGCGTGAGCGGCTACGTGCAGCTCTCGGACGGCACGGTGGCCGCCGAGGGCGAGGCCGTGTTCCTCGAGCTGCGGCCGCTGCGCTGGCTCTATGACGAGGGGCGCGGGCTGCTGTTAAGCTGCCAGGCGCTGCTGGGCGGTCTGACGCGCGAGGAGGCGGAGGCCTACCTGCGCGAAGATTTCCTTCGTGACCTGCGCGAGGACGAGGAGGCGGCGCTGCCCGAGAGCGCACCCTACCGCGTCGAGACGCACGACGAGCTGAGCCTCATCCGCGCCTACGTGGAGGCAGACATCCCGGTGTTCCTGCACGGCCTGTCCGGCGACGGTAAAAGCGACCGCGTGCGGCAGATCGACCCCGAGGCGCTGGACATCGAGCTTGTGAACGAAAATCCCGAGACGATCAACGGCCGCGCGATCTACAACGAGGCCAAGGACGAGATTGTGGACATCAAGCCCGTCTGGCTTGTCAAGCTCGAGCGCCTGTGCGAAGACGGCAAGCCCCACATCCTCTTTTTCGACGAGCTCACCAACGCCACCAAGCAGACCCAGTCCGTCATCTTCAAGATCGTGCTGGAGCGCTTTGTCAACAACCGCTGGCCGCTGCCGAGCAACGCGCGCATCGTCGCCGCTGGCAACGACCGCAGCGAGTCCAGCGCCTCCCACGACCTGGCAGAGCCCCTCTTCGGCCGCTTTGCGCACATCTACATTCGCACCACGGTGGAAAACTGGATGCCCTGGGCGCTGCGCAATCACATCAACCCCTATGTGCTGGAGTTTCTCGCCAACAACGACCTCTACCTGCGCACGCCTTACACCGGCACCGAGGGTCACGCCGACCCGCGCCGCTGGGAGATGGTCTCCAAGGCGCTCGACAGCTCCGGCAACGACTTTTCGCTGCTCGCGCCCATCGTCGGGCGCGACACGGCCGAGGCCTTCATCCGCTTCTTCAAGGCGCAGCAGCAGATCAGCGCGCTGGGCGAATTCACCGACGAGGAGCTGGCCCGCTTCGGTGTGGCGCGGCGCTATCAGCTGGCGCAGCAGTGCCTGGCCTGGGCGGCCGGGCGGCCGAAGGAGGCGCGGAAGCTGGTCGAGCGTCTGGGGCCGGAGTATCTGGCCTGGTTCGACTATGTGCTCAGCCGCCGCGAAGGTGCGCGGGGATGAGAGCGGCGCGATGCCTCGCGCTGCTGCTGGCGCTGCTGGCGCTGACCGGCTGCGCCGCGCGGCCAATGCCCGCCGTCACGCCCGCGCCGCCGTCGGCGCCGACCGCAGCGCCGACGCCCAACCCGAGCCCCGATCCGACGCCCGTTCCGACGCCGGAGCCCACGCCCTGCCCGCATCCGGCCTGGGAAAACGGCGTCTGCACCGCCTGCGGGATCGCCTGCGCCCACCCCGCGCACGACGCGCAGACGCGGCTGTGCAGCGACTGCGGCGGCTTGGTGCCGCATAATTATGTAAACCTAATCTGCACGCTCTGCGGCGCGGAGGCGGTCTTTGAGACCGCGCGCGTGCCGCGCGAGCTGTTCAAGCCCTGCGCGCATGCCGGCACGGTGGAGCTGCTCTCCTACACGACGGCGGACTACCGCCCGGGGCCGAACGGCGAGGCGCCCGGCGTCATCGAAAAGCAGATGGCGGTCTATCTCCCCTTCGGCTACGACCCGGCGGAGCGCTACGACCTGCTGATCCTGCTGCACGGCATCGGCGGCAGCGAGCGCTACTGGCTGATCGACGCGCAGGATGCTTTCTATCCGCTGGGCGACTATGTGTATACCGCGAGCCTGCTCGACAACATGATCGACGCGGCCGCCTGCCGCCCGATGATCGTCGCCGCGCCGACTTTCTACCGCGACAGCGCCAATCCCTACGACTACATGCGCGTTCCGGATCAGGCGGCCTTCACCCGCGAGCTGCGGGAGGACATCCTGCCCGCGCTGATCGGCGCTTACAGCACCTGGGCTGAGGACGGCTCGCCGGAGGCGATCGCGGCAGCGAGGGATCACTTCGCCTACGCCGGGCTCTCGCAGGGTTCGATCTACGCTTATACCTCGGTGATCCCCGACTGTCTCGACCTCTTTGCCTGGTTCGGCTGCTTTTCCGGCAGCGACGGCGATATGCCGCAGCTGGCCGGGCGTCTGGACAGCGAAGCGCTGCGCGCGCTGCCGATCCGCCTGTTTTACAACAGCGTCGGCAGCAATGACAGATTCTATCCGCTGCACTGGAACCACTATTACGACCTGACGGCGCGCAGCGAGGCCCTGACGGACGGCGAAAACGCCGTGTTCACGACGCTCGACGGGCTCGCGCACACCTATGCCGCCTGGAGCGTCGGGCTCTATAATCTCCTGCCGCTGCTGTTTTCCGAATCGTAAAATAAAAAAGCAAGGGCTGTGACAAAAGTCACAGCCCTTGTTTGCTTATAACGGAAATCTTACTTCCCCGCCATGGCCTTGTACTGGGCATAGCGGCGGGCGGTGAATTCCTCCGCCTCCTTGAACAGCAGCTCGGCGCGCTCCGGGAAGGTTCGGGTCAGGGACGAGAAGCGGACCTCGCCCATCATGAAGTCCCTCAGCTTGCCGTTGGGCTCCTTGCTGTCGAGCACGAAGGGGTTCTTGCCCTCGTCGATGTTCTCGGGGATGTAGCGGAACAGGGGCCAGTAGCCGCAGTCGACCGCCATCTTCTCCTCCTCCATGGCCTTGCCCATGCCGTTGACGAGGCCGTGGTTGATGCAGGGCGCGTAGGCGATGATGAGCGACGGGCCGCGGTGCTTCTCCGCCTCCTTGAGGGCGGTGATCAGCTGGGCGGGATTGGCGCCCATGGCGACCTTGGCAACGTAGACGTTGTCATAGACCATCGCGATGCGGCCGAGATCCTTCTTCGCGGTCGCCTTGCCGGCGTTGGCAAACTGCGCCACCGCGCCGATGGAGGTGGCCTTGGAGGCCTGGCCGCCGGTGTTGGAGTAGACCTCGGTGTCCACGACGAGGATGTTCACATCGATCCCTGAGGCGAGCACGTGGTCGAGTCCGCCGTAGCCGATGTCATAGGCCCAGCCGTCGCCGCCGTACATCCACATGGTCTTCTTCACCAGGGTGTCGGTGCGATCCTTCAGCCACTGCACGTCGGCGCTCCCGTCCGCGGTGGCGGCGAGGGCCGCCTTCAGCGCCTCAGACACGGCGCGGGTCTCGCTGGGCTCGTCGCCCTTTTCGAGCCAGGCTTCGATGGCTGCCTTCAGAGCCTCGTCCGCGGTCGCGGCAAGGGCGGCCTCGGCGTGGGTCTTGGCCTGGCGGCGCATCTGCTCGACGGACAGGCACATACCGAGCGCGTACTCGGCGTTATTCTCGAACAGGGAGTTCGAGGGCGCGGGGCCGTAGCCCTGGGCGGTCTTGGCATAGGGGAAGGTCGGCGTGGAGGAGCCGACGACGTAGGTGCAGCCGGTGGCGTCGGCGATATACATGCGCTCGCCGAAGAGCTGGGTCATCAGCTTCATGTAGGGCGCCTCGCCGCAGCCGGCGCAGGAGCCGTTGAACTCGTACAGCGGGCGCTGGTACTGGCTGCCCTTGACGCTGAACTTGTCCATGGGATTCTGCTTTGTCGGTAAACCAACAAGGTAATCCCAGTTGGGCTGCTCGTGCATCTGGCTCTCCAGCGGCTCCATGACGAGGGCCTTGTTCTTGGCCGGGCAGACGCTCGCGCAGCTGGAGCAGCCCTGGCAGTCGATGGGGTCGACCTGGATGCGGTAGGTGTAATTTTCAAAGCCCTTGCCGAGCGCCTTCTTGGTGACCATGCCCTCCGGTGCGGCGGCCTTCTCGGCCTCCGTCACGAGGAAGGGACGGATGCAGGCGTGCGGGCACACGAGCGAGCACATATTGCAGCCGATGCAGTTTTCGGGGATCCACTTCGGCACGTTGGTGGCGATGCCGCGGCGCTCGTACTTGGAGGTCTCCACGGGGCTCACGCCGTCGGCGTAGGGCAGGAAGGCGGAGACGGGGATCTTGTCGCCGGCCTGGCGGTTCACCGGGATCTGGATCTTGCGGATGTACTCGGGCAGCGCGGGATCGACGGTCTCCTCCTCATCCTGCAGCCCGGCCCAGGCGGCGGGCACGTCGATCTTCACGACGGCGTTGAGGCCGGCGTCCACGGCGGCGCAGTTCATGTTGACGATCTTCTCGCCCTTCTTGGAGTAGGTCTTGACGATGGCTTCCTTCATGTAGCGGGTGGCGTCCTCGATGGGCAGGATGCCGGAGAGCTTGAAGAAGGCCGCCTGCAGCACGGTGTTGGTGCGGTTGCCGAGGCCGATCTGCTGGGCGATGTCGGTGGCGTCGATGGTGTAGAAGTTCAGGGCGCGCTCGGCGATGATGCGCTTGGCGCGGTTGGGCAGGTGCTCCTCAAGGCCGGCCATATCCCAGTCGGTATTCAGCAGGAAGGTGCCGCCGGGCTTGATCTCGCTGACGATGTCAAAGCTCTTCATGTAGCTCTGCTTGTGGCAGGCCACGAAGTCGGCCATCGTGACGTAGTAGGTGGAGCGGATCGGTTCGTGGCCGAAGCGCAGGTGGCTCTTGGTGACGCCGCCGGACTTCTTGGAGTCGTACTCGAAGTAAGCCTGGGCGTACTGGTCGGTGTTGTCGCCGATGATCTTGATGGAGTTTTTGTTGGCGCCGACGGTGCCGTCAGAGCCGAGACCCCAGAACTTGCAGGAGATGATCGACTTGCCGGAGGTGACGATGTTCTCGCCCACGGGCAGCGAGGTATGGGTCACGTCGTCCTCGATGCCGACGGTGAAGTGGTTTTTCTTCTCGCCCGCCATGTTGTCGAACACGGCCTTGATGTGGGCGGGAATGGTGTCCTTGGAAGAGAGGCCGTAGCGGCCGCCGAGGATCTCGGCGCCGGCGAAGGCGCTCTCGCGCAGGGCGGTGCAGACGTCCTCAAACAGCGGCTCGCCGGCGGCGCCCGGCTCCTTGGTGCGGTCGAGCACGGTGATGGCCTTCACGGTCTCCGGCAGGGCGGCGGCCAGGTGTCTGGCGGAGAAGGGGCGGTAGAGGTGCACCTGCACCATGCCAACCTTTTCGCCGCGGGCGTTGAGGTAGTCCACAACCTCCATCATCGTCTCGCACACGGAGCCCATCGCGATCACGACGCGCTCGGCGTCGGGCGCGCCGTAGTAGTTGAAGAGCTTGTAATTGCGGCCGGTGAGGGCGTTGATGGCGTCCATCTTCTGCTGCACGATCTCGGGCAGGGCGGCGTAGGCCGTGTTGCAGGCCTCGCGGGACTGGAAGAAGGTGTCGGGGTTCTGCAGCGTGGAGCGGATGGTCGGGTGCTCGGAGTTCAGGGCGTGGTCCTTGTGGTATTTCACCATGTCCCAGTCGACGAGCTTGGCGAGGTCGTTATAGTCCAGCACGTCGATCTTCTGGATCTCGTGGCTGGTGCGGAAGCCGTCGAAGAAGTGCATGAAGGGGATCGAGCCCTTGATGGCGCTCAGGTGCGCCACGGCGCCGAGATCCATGCACTCCTGCACGCTCGCGGAAGCGAGCTGGGCAAAGCCGGTCTGGCGGCAGGCCATCGCGTCGGAGTGGTCGCCGAAAATGGAAATCGAATGCGTGCCGACGGTGCGCGCGGCCACGTGCATCACGCCGGGCAGCATGGAGCCCGCGATGCGGTACATCGGCGGGATCATCAGCATCAGGCCCTGGGACGCGGTGTAGGTCGTGGCGAGGGAGCCGGTTTCGAGCGCGCCGTGCATCGCGCCGCAGGCGCCGGCCTCGCTCTCCATCTCCACCAGCTGCACTGGCTGGCCGAAGATATTTTTCTTGCCGTGCGCGGCCCAGTTGTCCACGTGGTCCGCCATCGGGCTGGAGGGCGTGATCGGGTAGATCGACGCGACCTCGGTAAAGGCATAGCTTGCGTATGCGGCGGCCTCATTGCCGTCCATGGTCTTTTTTGTCAGCATCGGGCACCTCCAAAAAAAGTACAAATATTTGCCGGGTTTCGCTTTTTTCATTATACACTTTGACGAGGGCTTTTTCAATCGGGAAATAAAAAAAGGCTTCCCTCAAGGGGAAGCCTTTTGCCTCGCGTTCGCTTATTCGTTGTATACGCGCGGCACGCGCTTGTAGACCGAGCACAGCAGCTCGTAGGGGATCGTGCCGGCGATGGCGGCCAGGGTATTGATGTCGGAGCGGGGGCCGAAGATCTCCACCTCGTCGCCCACGTGTACCTCCGGCCGGTCGGTCAGATCGACCATGCACATGTCCATGCAAATGCTGCCGCATTGCGGCGCAAAGCCCTCGCCGGCGGCGAAGGAGCAGCGGTTCGAGAGCACGCGCGGCAGTCCGTCGGCATAGCCGATGGCGAGCACGCCCATGCGGGTGTGGCGCTGGCAGACGAAACGCCGCCCGTAGCTGACGCATGCGCCGGCTTCATAGTGCTTGATGGTGCTGACCGTGGTCACGAGGCGCATGCAGGGGCGCAGGCCCAGCTTACCCTCCGCGTCGCCGTAGCCGTAGAGCAGCAGCCCGGGACGCACCATGTCGAGATCCATCGCCGGATAGTGCAGCACCGCGCCGGAATTGGCGCAGTGGCGGATCGGGAACAGAAAGCCGGTGCGCTCCTCGACGGCGGCGATCACGTCCATAAAGAGCTTGAACTGCGCGCGGGTGTAGGCCTCGCTCTCCTCCCCCGGCTCGTCGGACACGGCAAAGTGCGTGTAGACGCCCTCCGGCTCCAGCCCGGGCAGACCGATCGAGCGCACGACGTTCTCCACGCCCTTTTCAAAATAGCCGCCGGCGCAGAGAAAGCCCAGACGGGACATGCCGGTGTCAAGCTTGATGTGGATGCGCAGCTTCTTCCCCAGCGCGGTCGCCGCCGCGGAATACTCCTGCGCCTTGGCCAGCGCGCTCACGGTCTGGGTGAAGTTGTTGTCAATCAAAGTCTCGGTATATTCGTGCGGCGTGTGGCCGAGGATCAGGATCGGCATCGTGATGCCGCCGCGCCTCAGCTCCAGCGCCTCGTCCAGGCAGGACACGGCCAGATAGTCAGCGCCGCTCTCCTGCAGCAAGCGCGACACCGCCAGCGCGCCGTGGCCGTAGGCGTCGGCCTTTACCACGCCGAGAAAGCGGCAGCCCGCCGGCAATGTGGCGCGGATCGCCTCGTAATTGTGGCGGATGTTCGGCAGGCTGATCTCGGCCCAGGTTCTCTTCTGCAAATCGTTCATACTGTCATCTCCACGGAAAACATTCGGCCTATTGTAGCACCACGGGCCAAAAATTACAAGAAGCGCTTGAAGAAGGCGCATTCGTCGTCGTTGCACTGCGTCGCCTCCGGCAGGCGCTGGTTGCAGTGGAACACGTGGCCGAGCGGGTGCGCGTCGTCGCCGTAGTAGTGGTACTCCGCCTCCACGCCGAGGCTCCGCAGCTTCTCCGCCAGCGGCGGAGCTTCGGCGGCCAGAAAATCGCCGGAGGCGGTCATCACAAAAGCGGGCGGAAAGGCCGCCGTCACGTGATCGAGGACGCTCACCGTGTCCAGTTCCTCCTCTGTGCCGCCGCCGGGCAGCACGTCGCGCATCAGCGCAGCCGTCGCGTCGCGCTTGCCGCTGAGCGTGATTTTGTACACCCCGCAGTTGAGCGCCACGGCGCGCAGCCGGAAGCCCTCCGGCGCACGGAAGGCGTAACGCGCGGCATAGGCCGGATCAGTGCAGATACAGCTGTACAGCCCCAGCATGTGCGCGCCGGCGCTGTCGCCCACGCCGAAGACGCGCGTCGGGTCGAGGCCGTAGGCCGCAGCGTGATCGAGCAGCCAGCGGAAGGCCGCGTTCGTGTCCTCCAGGGCGGCGGGGAATTTGCTGCGCGGGGCGAGACGGTAGCTGAAATTCACCACGGCAAAGCCGCGCCGCGACAGATCCGAGCAGTAAAACTGGTAGGTCTCCTTCGTACCGTAGACCCAGCCGCCGCCGTGTACGCTCACGATCACCGGTACGGGTTTTTCGGCGTCCTTCTGGACGTACAGATCCAGCAGGTTCCACTTACCGTGCACTCCGTAGGCGATATCGCGACAGGCCGTCACGTTCTCCGGGATCGTGAGTCCCGCGTCTCGTTTCGCGTCGCTGCGTTTGGCGTTCAGGTTAAACAAAAGCCCGGTCAGAGACATGCTGTACCTCTCCTTTCAAGGTCTGCCAGCAGCGCCGGCAGCTCGCTGAACGCTCCGATGCGCGCCTTCGCCTCCGGCACCGCGCCGAAGCCGTAGGCAGCGTGGATGAAGGGCAGGCCCGCGGCCGCCGCCGCAGCGGCATCGGAGGCGGTGTCGCCGATGAAAAATGCGCGCTCGAAGCCGTTTCTTTGGCAGACAAGGCGGATGTTCTCGCCCTTGGACAGCCCCGTGCCGCCGTGGGTCTCCCAGTCGTCGAAGCAGCCGCGCAGGCCGTGCGCGGCGAAAAAGGCGTCGAGATAGCCGGGCGCGCAGTTGGAGACGATGCAGAGCGCCCAGGCTTCGTGCAGCCGCTCGAGCGTCTCGCGCAGCGCGGGATAGAGCCGCCCGCCCACGCGCCGCAGCTCGATTTGCTCGGCCGCAAAGCACTCGCCGATGACGCCGACGCGCTCTGCCTCTCCCCATTCCGGGAGCACCCGCGCCGCGATCTCCGCCTTGGTCAGCCCCATCAGGCTCGCAAAGTCGCTCTCGCTCAGCACCGCGCGCCCGTGGGCGGCGAGCACGCCGTTCCACACCGGGCGGATGACGTCCGTGCTGTCCCACAGCGTCCCGTCCAGATCAAACATCAAAGCCTGCCGCATGTTCCGCTCTCCTTTTCGCTTTCGTTTTCCTCAGCATAGCACATGTTTTCCCCCCGCGCCAGCGTTTTTGCCCGCGGCAGACAGTTTTCTTTCGTCTGCTAAAGAAACAGCGCGCTAATTTGTTAATATTGCACGAAGAAGAGTCTTGATTTTTGTGTATTCTTATTGAAAATGGCAGGAAGATGTGCTATGCTTGGGTCGAACACAAGGAAGGGGGCTTCTGCCATGGAGCATGCGAAAAGCATACGGATCGTCCGTCTGGACGGACACAGCCTGACGCTTGACGAGCTCGTCGCCGCGGCGCGCTTCGGCGCGCAGGTTGAGCTGACGAACGAGGCGCGCGAGGCGCTGCGCCGCTCTCGCGAGCTGGCCGATAAAATTGCAAGAGAAAAACGGGTGGCCTACGGCATCACCACCGGCTTTGGCGACTTCGCCACGGTCGCGGTGCCGGAGGAGATGAGCGCCAAGCTCTCGAATAACCTGATTTACAGCCACTGCACCGCCACCGGCGAGCCCTACGCCCGCGAGGTCGTGCGCGCGATGATGCTGCTGCGCGCCAACGCCCTCTGCGTCGGCGTGAGCGGCGTGCGCCCGGTGCTGGTGGAAAAGCTGGTGGAGATGCTGAACAAAGGCGTCACCCCCGTCGTGCCGCAGAAGGGCTCCCTCGGCGCCTCCGGCGATCTCGCGCCGCTGAGCCACATGGGGCTGGTGCTCCTCGGCTGCGGCGAGGCCGAATACGAGGGCCGCGTCCTGCCCGGCGCGGAGGCCATGAAGGCCGCCGGCATCGAGCCGCTGGATTCCCTCGCCTGCAAGGAGGGCCTCGGCATCACGAACGGCACCTGCGCCATGACCGCCGTGGGCGGCCTTGCGCTGTACGACGCGATCCGCGCAGCGAAGCTCGCCGACCTCATCTCCTCCCTGACGCTCACGGCGCTGGCCGGACAGCTCAACGCCTTTCAGGAGCGCCTGCACACCCTGCGCGGCCAGCCGGGGCAGATCCTGGTGGCCCGGAACCTCCGCCGCCTGACCGAGGGCTGCGAGATTCTCCAAAACAGCCAGGGCGACCGCGTGCAGGACGCCTACGCGCTTCGCTGCATCCCGCAGGTGCACGGCGCGATCCGCGACGCGCTGGCCTTCGTCAAGTCCCGCGTCGATATCGAGCTCAACGCCGTCACCGACAACCCCCTGCTCTTCCTTGAGGACGAGGCCGTGATCTCCGGCGGCAACTTCCACGGCGAGCCGATGGCCCTGCCCTTCGACTACCTCGGCATCGCGGAGGCGGAGCTGGCGAGCATCTCCGAGCGCCGCACCGAGCGCATGGTCAACGCCGCCCTCTCCAACGGCCTGACGCCCTTCCTCACCACCGAGGGCGGCCTCAACAGCGGCTTCATGATCGTGCAGTACTCCGCGGCCTCGATGGTCAGCGAAAATAAAGTCCTCGCGCACCCGGCCTCGGTGGACTCGATCCCCTCCTCGGCCAATCAGGAGGACTTCGTCTCGATGGGCACCACCGCCGCGCGCAAGGCCGGGACGATCCTCGAAAATACGCTGTCCGTGCTCGCCTTCGAGCTGCTGACCGCCTGCCAGGCCGTCGATATCCGCCGCCGCGTCGGCACCCACGGCGAGGGTCTCTCGCCGGTGCACGAGGCGATCTTCCGCCATGTGCGCGAAAAGGTCGATTTCTACGAGACCGACCGCGAAATCTGGCCGGACATCCGCGCCGTCGAGGCGATGGTGCGCAGCGGCGAGCTGCTGGACATCGCGGAGGAGCTCGTCCCTGAGCTGGAATAAAAAAAGCAAAAAGAGACCCTCCCGCCGTGAACCGCCCCAGTAAAAACGGACAATAGACAAAAAGACCTCCTGTGTAGGATAATGAAACTACACAGGAGGTACTTTTTTATGAGTCGAGAATATAG
>CADCHN010000021.1 GCA_902801295.1 Oscillospiraceae bacterium
CGCGTCCTCTCTATCTTGAAAAGTCCCTTTTTCCAGGGGGGCTTGGTTTTGTGCGCCTTTTTTCGGTGTGGTACTCAGATTACAATGTTTCAACCTTGTCTCCTCCTGTGTGTCGTTTTTCCGGGTTATGATAATCTTATTATATCGGGTATATGTGCTGTTTTCAACCAGAAATCTCCAAGATGCAGCAAGCTGCCGCATTTCTGCGACAGCTTGCCATTTCGCTCCGCGTAGGGAGCGATCCCCAGATCGCTCCGCAGTTTCCGACAAGGTGCATAGTCTGCGAAGGCATCAAGGGATGCCTCCCTACGCGTTTGCTTCACGAATGACCCCTGCGAGCAAGGGGAAGGCTTTACAGCTCCAGATCCTCCAGCTCGGCGATGATCTCCTTCTGCCGCTCGTAGAAGAGCAGCTCCTTGTTGTGGGCGAAGTACTCCTTGCAGCCGTAGCGGGAGATGAAGCGGGCACCGTAGTAGCTGAAGGTCAGCTCCGTGACCAGGATGACCATCTCCTGCCCCTCTTCAAAGACGTCCTCACAGAATTTGAACATGTTGGAGAGCTTCTTGCCCGCTTCCTCGGCGTGCTTTTTCAGCGCCTTGGTGCGCTTGTCGAAATCGGCTTTCAGCAGGGCAAAGGCGGCGCTGCCGTTCTCCGGTGGCTCGCGGGTCAGAAGCGCCCGCTCGGCCTCCAGCGCGGCGATCACGCTCTGCTGGGCAAACTGATCGTCGGCCGACAGAGAGCCGGATTTCCGCCCGCTCTCCAGGGTCTTCTGCCGCTGGGCGATCTGTTTATTCAGCGCCGCGTCCGGGTCAGCTCCGGGGCGGGCCAGCTCCAGACGCACGGACTTGAGCGCCGCGAGCAGCTCGGTCTGGGCCTTCTCCTCGTTGCAGACCTCCCGCAGCTCGCCTGTCACCGCGTCCAGCAGCAGGCCCAGCAGGCTCAACCGCTCGTCAAAGCGGGCGGCGCGGGCGCGGCCCTTGATGACCTCCACCGGCTCCCCGGCGAGGATCCTGTCGATCTGGTAATCCGAGCGGTATTTGTTGAAGAGGTCGTAGTACACGGCGAAGTCCTTGGCGATCCTGCGGTTCTGCAGGTACTGCCCAACCAGGCTCTCGTCCACCTGGATGCTGTTCTGCTCGAATAGGCGGATCATATCGCTCAAATCCGACCAGCCGCGGGCAGTGACGAAGCTCTTGCCGTCCACCGTGGTCTCAATCTTATAGAAGTCCGCCTTCTTGATGTCCAGGTAAGTCATGATGGCCGGGTGCACGCCGGAGCGATAGGCATACTCCTTCCACACGTCGAAGTCCGGCTCCACGTCGATGCGCTTGAGGCGGTCCCAGGTGACGATGTCGAAGTCGCGCACGGAGTTGTTGTACTCGGGCGGGTTGCCTGCCGTGACCACGATCCAGCCCTCCGGCACCCGGTGGCGGCCGAAGATCTTATACTGCAGGAACTGCAGCATGGAGGGGGCCAGGGTCTCGGAGACGCAGTTGATCTCGTCCAGGAAGAGGATGCCCTCTTTGAGCCCAGTGGCCTCGGTCATGTCGTAGCAGGCGGCGATGATCTCCGACATGGTGTATTCCGAGACGCTGTATTCCTGCCCGCCGTAGATTTTGGTCTCGATGAAGGGCAGGCCCAGCGCCGACTGGCGGGTGTGGTGGGTCATGGAATAGCTCACCAGCGCCACGCCCAGCTCCTGGGCGATCTGCTCCATGATGGCGGTCTTGCCGATGCCCGGAGGTCCCATGAGAAAGATCGGCCGCTGCTTTTCAATGGGGATCACGTAGTTCCCGAACTTGTCCTTGGTGAAATACGCCGTCATGGCGTGCTTGATCTGTTCCTTGGCTTGTTTGATGTTCATGGCTCTTACCCCATCCGCTTTCTGATCTCATCCAAGGCGATCCGATAAAAATCCGGATAGTTTTCCACCTCGCATGGAATGATTTCGATCCCATAGGCACGCATAAGCAGCGCCTGCTCGGGAGCCACGCCGCGGGTATAGAAGAAGGTCTTGCTGTCCGGAAAGTTCCGCTGCTTGCAGCAGGCGAGCCACCAAAGCTCAAACTCCGCCGGATCCATCCCAAATCCGAGGATATGGACGTCCCCCATCAGGAAGTAGTCGACCCAGCTTCTCGGCAGATAAGCTTTCCCCTGGGATTCGGCTGCTTTGTATCTGGCCATCATGCCGCCCACATAGCGCTGGATCTGTGCGAGGAGCTTGCCGTAATAGTAATGGCCGATCACGATAGAGCTGGGCTTATAGGCCAGTCCATGAATATGCCAAATGTACCTTTCGTCATCCCGATGCGGCAGCTTCGTAAAGCGGTGGAGCATCATGTCGTTGCTTCGGTCGAGCTTGTCCACAGTGTAGTATGTACTTCTGCCCGCGCGACCCCGGGAATAACTGGACTCCAGCGTCTGCTCCAGCTCATAGGTGTAATTGGTCGTGAGGATCTGCGTTGCGGGAAGGTCAAGGATCTCCTGCAAAAACGCTTTTTTATCCTCCGTCAGTTTCGCCTGCAGCAGCTTTTCCGATAGGCGTGGCATTTGGCTGTCGATATGGTTGCCTGACACCGCCACGATCTGCATCGTGGCCGGAAGCCTCTCAAGCTCCGACTGTTCGCAGGTGATCCCGCTCTCCCGGGAGAAATCCGCAATGATCGTCTTCCAGGGCGTTCCCTCGAACAGTTGATTGACGCCGTTGCCCAGCAACAGAACGGGCGGACGACTGCCCGGGACAAGGGAGGGCAACTCCGAATTCATGTTTTGCATCTCTGTTTCTCCTGTTTACTCCGCCACGAAGGGAATGTTATTCTCTTTGGCGTACTGCTCGGCATAAGAACCCGCCGGAGCGTGGATGGTGAGCTTGGGGCAGTGCGAAAACGCCTCGCTGCCGATACTCGTCACACTCGCCGGAATCGTCATCCTCGTAAGGCCGCTGCAGCCGCAGAACGCCTCACCGCCGATAGTCGCCAAACTCACCGGAAGCGTTATACTCGTCAGGCTGCTGCACCAGGAAAATGCCTTGTATTCGATCCGTGACACGCGTTCAGGGATCGTCACATCTGTCAATTTGAAGCATTCATAGAACGCCCATCCACCAATTTCTGTTAAGGTCTGAGGCAGCGACGCGCTTGTGAGGCTTCCGCAGTGGGAGAACGCCATGTCCCCGATCATGATCACGCCCTCGGGGATTATCACCCTTGTGAGGCCGCTGTATTTGTAAAACGCCTTTTCGCCGATCTCTGTTATCGCATCGGGGATGATGACCTCTGTCGCTGTCCCGCAATATTTCTGAAGCTTCGACCCATGTATGTCAAATACCCTTCCGGCCAGTTCGTTGAAGCGGCGCTCTTCGATGATCTCGATGCCGAGCTCCTGTGCTTTGCTGGCCTTGGCCGTGTCGGATTTCCGGTCGTTCATAATCAGATAATCCACTTTGGACGTAAGAGAAGATGTGAGCTTAGCGCCTTTTTCCAAAAGGAAGGCTTTTAGCGCATCTCTGTTATCAAACGTCTCGAGTCTGCTGGTTACGGCGATGTTGAGCCCTTCGATCCCCTCTTGATCCTGGCGGGCAATAGTACGGTCAATGATCGTATCCTGTTCCTTCTCTTTTCGTTTCTCCAAGTTCTCTTTTTGTTTTGTGCTGATCTTGTTGGCTTGATAGTCCAACATCATGGCAATCAACTCCGCGTTTCCGGTTTTCTGCGAAGCATTTACATAGAGCTCCATGTTTTTCGGCGTTATCAGCTTTTCCCTGCACATCAGCGACAGCAACGCGGGGTGCTCCATCGCGAGGCTCACAAGTTTTGCGGCGTTGGTTTTGATGTATTTGGCGTGAACCTCATATTCTGGCGTCTCCCTTGTTCCTCCGTTTTCCGCAAAACCGACAACGGCGTTGGGACGCAGAGGGGCTGGAAGCCTGGAAATATCCCGGATCAAAAGCGCTGTCTCCCGGTCAAACGCATCCATCCCGATCGTCGACACACTGTCCGGGATTCTCACCTTCGTTAGACCGCCGCACATGGAGAAAGCACATTGGCCGATCTCCGTCACGTTCTCCGGGATCGTCACGCTCGCGAGGCTCTTGCAGCCGTAGAACGCCGAGCCGCCGATGCTCGTCACACTGTCCGGGATCGTCACGCTCGTCAGCCCGCTGCAGCCGTAGAACGCCTCGTCGCCGATGCTCGTCACGCTGTCCGGGATCGTCACGCTTATCAGATTGCTGCACCAACTAAATGCTCTGTTCCCGATTCTTGTCACCCCTTCGGGAATGACAACGTCTCCGCCGGGGCCGTCATATTGAAGCCCACCGTTCTCGATCGCGAAAAAGCTCCGGTTCAGCAGCGCCAGGGCTTTTTCAGACCCCTTGAACTGAACAGGACCGCAGTTCCAAAAAGCCCGACTGCCAATGAGCTCCACGCTCTCCGGGAGCACTACACTTTTAAGGCTCTTGCAGTTGCTGAGCGCGTGGCTGCCGATTATCTTTACACTGGCCGGGATCGTCACACTCGTAAGGCTCTCGCAGTTGCTGAACGTACGGCTTCCGATTTCCGTTACGCTCTCGGGGATAACCAGATTTGTAATCAGCCCATTATCTATATAGAGGTTTCTGGCGCGGGAAAGGGGGTTGCTGTTTTCATCTGCATATTTGATCTGACACCAGGCAGCCAGATCCTGGATGGTCACCGCTGTCAGACTGCTGCATCCATAAAATGCCATCGTGCCGATGCTGGTCACGCTATCAGGAATGGTCACGCTCGTGAGATACATGCACTTGTAAAACGCATACTCGCCGATACTCGTCACGCCCGTCAAGATCGTTACGCTTTTCAGCCCTATGCTGCTTCTGTAGAAAGCCTTGTCGCCAATGCTCGTCACGCCCTCCGGGATGATCACATCCCCGCCGGGACCGGTATATTTCTTCAAAACACCATTCTCAATAATGAAATCGCTCGCGCTGCTCATGTGTTTTTCCTCCTTATATTTCTTCCTTCTGCAATACCAGTTTGATCGCCCAGGGCGGCACGTCGTAGTTGTTCTGCCCGTCGTCCACGAAGACGAAGGCGGTCTCATAGTCCGGCTTTTTCGCCGGGAAAGTGCCGAAGCCGTCGGTGAAGTAGATGAGGCCTTTGAGATTTTGAAACTCCTTTTTCTCCCGCAGCCAGTCCACATAGGAGAACACCGGGCGGAAGTCTGTGCCGCCGAGACCGTGGATCGTCATGTTCTTGAGGTAGGCGTCAAATTCCTCTTGCGAGGTGATCTTCGCGTCCTCCTGGATGGTTGCATCGCACTGAATGATGTGTACGTTGATCTTTGAGAAAAAGCTCTCGGTGCTTTTGAGGATGTTGTAAGTCTTTTGCAGGAAGGTCTGCACCTGCTCGCCCGCCACGGAGCCGGAGGTGTCGATGGCGATCACGAACTCCCGGATACGCTTGACCTCCTTGTATTCCAGCGGCTCAATGAGCGGCATTTTTCTGTAGAGCTTCAGTCCGTAGGTGTAGTAGACGTAGTCGAATTCCTCGTCGTTGATCTTCATGGCCTCGCCGCGAACGGCGAACTTTTTGAGGAAGGCCGTGTAGTCGTACTTCTCCCGGTTGACCTCCCGCAGGTTCTGCATCAGATTCCCGGCCCGGTCGCCCTGTTGCTTGGAAAAGGTCTCCATGTCCATCTGCATCTGGCGGGAGATCTCCGACCAGCGCGCCTCGGCAGCCGAGACGCCGAAGGGCAGAGAAGTGCCTTCCCCCTCTCCGTCGCCATCGCCCTCGCCGGGCTCCACCGAAACACTGACGGAAACCGGTCTGCCCAGTGCCAGCGCCCGCTCCGCCTCGCTCATGTACCAGAGACGGTGATCGTCGTTGTAAAACGCGCCGCGCAGCTCCGCGATTTTCTCCGGCGGCAGCTGCTTGTCCAGATAATAGCGGTAAATCTTCTCGGCGGTGAGCTGCTTGATCTCCTTCTGGAGCTCGGAATACACGCTCTTTTGCAGCAGCTCGCGCCGGGTGGTGGCCGCCTTGAGGCCGAGCCCCGCGATCACGTACTCCGCCGCGATGTCGCAGGCCAAATCCCAGACGTGGTGATCCACCAGCGTGTGCACAAACATGTGCCGGAACACGCCGTGCAGCACCATGTGGAGATAGGCGCGCGTGACCGCCTCCCGCTCGTCCCTGTACAGGCGCAGGACGTGGGCGGGATCGTAGGCCAGCGCCTCGCCGTCCGTGGCGAGGGTCAGGCCCTCCACAGCCAGCGGCTCGAGCTGATTGAGCGCCGCGTCCAGAAAGCGCAGATTCACCAGCAGCGTGTTGCGGCTCAGCCGCAGCACGTCGAGCGCCAGTTTATTTCGTTTTGAAACTTGTTCGTCCATGTCGTTTTTCTGTGTAGGGGCTGCCGCCCTCGGCAGCCCGCATGATCCCTTATGTGCGCACCGCGGAGGCACGAGGGCATGCCGCCCTTGTATAATGCAGTGAGGCCGAAGAAGAGGTATACTAGAGTACACGCTGTGGATTGGTTTCCTCCCTTCCGGTTCCGTCAGGAAACTGGTACCCGTAGGCTACAACCACAGTCTTGAATCTGAGAGTTGATGGGTTGGATAACACACGATGTTTCATTTCAGGCAAGGATACTTCTTTCAAGACCTGTGGCTGACGCAGCGTAATCTGTACAAGGAGTGAATTCCATGTTCTTCGTAGGCATTGACGTCTCTTCCGTGAAGCATGACTGTTGCATTCTGGATGGCAGTCGAAAAATGATTCGCTCGTTCATGATCCTGAACAGTCGGGAAGGCTTCTCCGCTTTGTCTGCCACGCTCATCGAGCTTGCCGCCCCGGAGGATATTAAAATCGGGCTGGAAGCTACCGGCATCTATGGCGACAATCTCGCGCGCTTTCTGAGGCGTAAGGGATTTAATGTGTGCACCATTAATCCACTGTTATGCAAAAAGCATCAAAGTGCTACCACTCTCAGAAAAACCAAAAACGATCGTTCGGACGCGAAAAACATTGCGCTCATTGTTGCATCGGAGGACCTTCAGCCCGACCAACCATTATCTTACCATATTGTCGAGCTAAAGTCACTATCCCGCGCAAGATTTCTTACCGTAAAGGACCGTTCTTCCCTGAAAAACAAGGTTAAACGGCTTGTAACCGTTCTCTTTCCGGAACTGCTTGACGCGTTCACCGACCTGTTTGGCGCCTCGGGCATGGCACTGATGACGCGTTATCCTTCGGCTAAGACTCTCGCTGCCTGCAATCTTGACACGCTTACCGAGCTTCTCAGAACCGCCTCCCGCGGTCGCTTCGGCCGGGAGAAAGCTGAAGCGCTCCGTAAGCTTGCCAAGGAGTCCATCGGCACCTTTTCTGATAGCGCTGTCTTTCAGCTGCGGCTGCTCCTTAAGCGTATTGAGCTTCTTAACACTCAGATCGAAATGTATGACGATGAGATCCGTCGCTTGATGGATCAGCTCGACTCTCCGATTCTTTCTCTCCCTGGTATTGGCTATACTCTCGGCGCTATGATCCTTTCCGAGATCGGCGACATTAAGCGCTTTTCTTCTCCGGCTAAGCTCCTCGCTTTTGCCGGCCTTGAGCCCAGCGTATACCAGTCTGGCAAGTTCAACCCAGCCTCTGGAAAAATGGTCAAGCGTGGCTCACCTTTCCTTCGCTGGGCCCTTCTACAGGCTGCTACTTACGCCCCTGCTTTCTCCATTACCTTCGCTGCCTACTACGATAAAAAACGCTTAGAAGGGAAATCTCCCTCTGTTGCTCACTCTCATGTTGCAAAAAAACTCGTTCGTGTTATCTTCGCTCTTCTCTCCAAAAATGCCTCTTTTATTGACTCTTTTGCTGCTTGACTTTTCATAGTTGGTCTACGGTAAACACTTCTCTTCCTCCGATACCGCGTCACCGGGAAGCCGCACTCGGGGCAGGGCCAGCTGTCCGTTTTCGTTCCGCATCTCGGGCAAGTCATGTTCTTTTCCTCCTATTCCATCGCTTTCTTGACCAGTTCCGCATAGGCATCTTTGACGCTTGGGGGGCCGAGGATCTTGATCTTTCCGCCGAACTCGAAGACCCAGGCGAAGAAGGTGGGGCTGACGGAGACCTCGGCGGTGAAGCTGAAGTGCTCCTCGTCGGCCTTCCTGACCTTGACCTTCTCGCCGAAGTGGTCCAGCACCGTATTCATCATAGTGTTCTCGCACAGCAGCTCCACCTGGGCGTGCTCGCTGTCGAAGAGCTGGAAAGCCTTTTCCGCGAAGTCCCCGATGCTGTACTGCTTCGGCTTCGGCACGGCCTTGTCCGGCAGGATCGTCGGCACCTCGAAGATCCGGTCCACCCGGAAGGTGGCGATCTTCCCGTGCTTGTCCGACCAGCCCACCACGTAGTAAAAATCGCCGTTCCAGGTCAGCGTGTAGGGGCTGAGGGTGTAGGGCTCTCCGCCGTTTTTGAGCTGGCGGTGCTTCCTGCCGTCGTACTCGAAGTACAAAAAGCGCACCTTGCGCTTTAAATTGATGGCGTCGTTGAGCGCGTCCATGATGTAATAGATCTGTTCGTTGCCCGCCTTGACCCGGTCGGCAATGCTGATGTTGCGCCGCAGCTGCCCGGCCTCGTTGATACTGGCCAGGGTCGTGAGCTTTTCGGTCAGCACGCGGCTCTTTTTCTGGGTAATGAACTTCGAGGACTCCACCGCGTCGATCAGAAGCTTCAGCTCCGGCAGCTCGAAGAGGCGGCCGGAGAGATAGTACTTGTTCTGGGTGGAGCGGATGGTCTCGATCTCATAGCCCGCCGCGCAGAGCGCGGCGATATCCTTCTGGATCGTGATGCGGTAGGCCTCCAGCCCCCAGCGCTCCCGCAGGGTGCGCTCGATCTCCACTGTGGAGATGGGGTGGCGCTCGTCGGTCTCGTTTCGCAGTAACTCCAGGATCCGGAGCATTCTCATCTTGCCGTCGCTTTCCATGGGTGTTCCTCCTTTGTTGTAATGTCCGCCGTAGGGGCGCTTCACGAAGCGCCCGTTTTCTCTCGCGGGCCATTCGTGAATGGCCCCTACGAATGCCGGGGAACGCAAAAAGGGACGCTCGAATCTGCCTATGCAATTCAAGCATCCCTTCTGTCAAATTATTCTATTGTCAGTTTACCAGAGTTGTCGAGGATTTGCAACAAAATGTTGGGCGGGAGGTGTTGAGGTTTTAGGACAGCTTATTCGTCGTCTTCGTCATTCCACCCAAGGTCTTCAAAACTTACTTGTTTTTCTTCTTTCTTTGCTTCGACACTAAAACTAACCCAATCGTCATCTGAAAGTCCAATTGCAAAAGATCCATGAAGTTCAACAGAGGGAAACTCTTTTTTCAGCGATGCATAGTATTTTATTATCTCTTCATCTAAAAAATGACCTCGAGAGTATACAATATACCCGTGGCAATCTGATTCAATCTTATCGTCTTTGACGGTTAAATCAAAGATTCCAGCATGTCCATCTGCTGCTTGAAAAACTCCTGCCGGATTGAGCCCAGTGCCCGAATAATCTTCCCGCTGTACATCGCCAAACATCTCCGCGTCTTTCGCACGCATCCAAGCAATGATTTCTTGCGTTTGCTCTTTTGCACAGATAATATCTACCATCTCGCACCTCCAATGTTTTCAACCCTATGCTGTACTTCGAATTATAAATTGTAACATTTGGGAAGTCAATCGCAAATCGACCGAAGACGCTCAAAACCGCCGCAGGTGCGGCGGTTTTGCGACAGTATATCAGGCGTTATACCAGCGAATCGTCCAGCAGGAAGTCCAGAATGCCGATGTTCAGCACGCCGTTGTCGTCGTACCAGCGCTTGCGGATGTCGTGGCGTACGATGATCTTCGGGAAAGAGTCGCCGGTCAGGGACAGGGGCTTAACTTCCGCCGCCGCTTTTTCGTCAGTATCCAGCGCATAGGCGGACTGGATATAGGTTTTCTTGCCGCCCCGCGAGGCAACGAAGTCGATTTCCCGGGCCACCTGGGCGCTCTGGCCTTTCCTGTTCTTCTCCGCACCGTAGACGATGCCGATATCCACCTCGCAGCCGCGCACGCGCAGCTCGTTATACAGGATGTTCTCCATGATGTGGGTCATTTCCTGCTGCCGGAAGCCGGTGCGGGCGCGGCACTCCTCGAACAGATAAGCGTCCGACAGGTGGCCGATATAGGCCGTGACCGTGTTTGCGGCGACGGTGTTTTCCCCCGCGCGCTTCTGCCGGGAATTCAGGGCGTTGGCGATGTTGTTCGGGTTGGTCAGTGAGCCGACTGAGGAGCAGAGCAGATCCAGCGTTGCACCCAGCACGTCCTCGCGCCGGATCTTTTTGCGCTCCACGATGTCCTTCAGATAGACCTCGGAAAAAAGCGATTTTAGATAATTCATCTTCGCCGTGTCGTCCGGGCGGGAGAGGATCAGCGGCATACCGCCGAAAAAGGCATAGTCCTCGAAAGCCTCCGCCTTGTCTCCGCCCACCGCCGCGTAATACTCCGCAAAGCGCAGCGGGTGGACACGGATCTCATCGCTGCGGCCGCGAAACTCGGTGAGGATATCGCTGGAGAGCATGCGGGAATTGCTGCCGGTCACATAGATATCCAGATTGTCCAGCGATTTCAGATCGTTGAGCGCGTCGTAAAAGGTGATCTTCTTCCCGTCCGGATTGTAGGGGTTCGGCACCTCGTCGGACATCTGGATCTCATCCACGAAGAGATACCAGCGATCCGGCTGCCCCTCGACCCGCTCCCGCACGGCCTTCGCCAGCTCCAGCGGGTTGCGGTAACGGATATCTTTCGCCAGATCCAGCTCATAGCTGAGGATGTGATCCTCGGCCACGCCTTGCTCCAGCAGCCAGCGCTTGAAGATCGTGCGCAGCAGATAGCTCTTGCCGCAGCGGCGGATGCCGGTGATGACCTTGACCTGCCCGTTCCACATATAGGAAATGATCCGATTCAGATAGATGTCGCGTTTGATATCCATAGAAACCTCCTGTTGAGAACTTGTTAAGTCTATTATACAACTTCTCAACAAGAATAATACACTTTACCAATGCTCTTGTCAATGCCGCTGTTGAGAAGTTACGAAAAATATTAGCCAACTTCTCAATAATGTTCCAGACGAACACGCCGGATTTTCCCGACAGTCGAGAAAATCCGGCGTGTTGTGATCTATCGAACTGTATTAGCCGGGGTTTACTGCTCTTCCAAAGCTTTTTTGTAATCCAGCAGTTCGGCGGTCAACTCAGCGTCATTATATGCTGATCCAAGATCGAAGAAGACGGAATAGGATTCTGCGCTGATACACTTATTAGTCAGCAGTTCACGAAGCTCCATTCTGTTTTCCGCGGAGAAGATCTCTGTGACGAATTCAATGGCCGCTTGATCCCCTGCGGCCGCTGCTTTCAAATAGCAATCCCAGGCTTTGTTCAGATCCTTCTCGACGCCTGCAAGTCCTGTCTCGTAAAGCATACCAAGATCCAAAAGTCGGGCCGAATCGTCCGTCCCTGTTATGGTCAGGGCAAGGAGCTCTGCCAAGGATTCTTTTTCAGATTCGATGCACTCCTGCAGGTATTCCTCATCCCCGACAATGTTTCCCTCATTATCTATTTGCATGGATTCATAATCATGATCCTCATCTGAGAAATCATCCTCTTCCGGAATTATGTCTTCTTCCTCCGGGATTACATCGCTAAGATCAATCGTTTCTCCACATTCGGAGCAATCATAGGTTTCCCCAAATGCTTCCTCTTCGCCCACCAAAAGGCGGCAACCGCAATGAGGGCACTCAAAGGAATACATGATCTCATCCGCATAAACCAATTCAGAACGGAAGCGCAAAGAACCGTTTTCAAACTCTATGTCATTGATCGACTCGTCCCCACCGCCGACCTCTTCCTTCATAAAGGTATAATATCTGAAATTCGCTTGGGGCAAAGCTCGGGCGAGTGAAATAAAGACCCCTTCGTCCACATCGTCCCATCCGTTTACATCCGTCAGCCAGCTAAAAACCAGAGCATCCTCCGTATTTTCCTCAACGAAACCATTTCTATGCCTGAAATGGCCGTCATATCCGGTCAGCAAACTAAACAATCTATAGTGGATCTTTCCTTGCCTGCGTGTTCCGCTAAAGCCGCCTTCAAATCGGGAATCTACACTCATGACACTCCGTCCTTCCTGTTTTTTCAGCTATCGCTGTACCTCAAATTATATATATATATATTCAAAGTCAACCGCAAATCGCCCCAAAACGCCCAAAACCGCCGCAGGTGCGGCGGTTTTGCGACAGTATTTGGCTTCTTCCTCAAGGGAAAGGCTTTTTCAGAACACCGCGACCCATTGACGGCAGCGCGGGCAGGTACCATGGGGATAGGGCACGGGGATCACCTCATAGTTTTCAAATTCCCACACGATGCCGCAGTTGGTGCAGGTGCCGACGAAGGTGCCGTGATCCGTCGGGCCGTTCTGGTAGTTGTTGTCTGCGCCGCCGTATTGATCGTCAAACATCGTCTTGCTCTCCTGTTCAAAACAGTTTCCCGCTGCCGTAGATCTCACTCGGGATGTAATCCCAGCCAAGGCGTTTCTTCATCTCGGGCTTGGTGGCGTCGATGTGAATGCGCACCTCGATCACGGGATTCATGCGCTTGCTCTCCAGCCTAGAATAGGGAACGGAAGTGATGACCTCCGCCGCATAGGGGATGCCCTCGGCCAGCAGATCCTTCAGCCAACTGTCTGAAGAAACGTCACCCACGTCGCCGGCTGCCGTCACGAAGTCGATGCGGCTGCCGTCATCGCTCATCCGGAGCGTCACCTGATCGCCCACGTTCACGCGCTCGCTGCGCTCCTTGCGGTCGCCCTTTTTGGTGTTGGTGAGCTTGCATTCATAGTCCGGCATCGGGCCCATCTCGGCGCGCAGCTGCTCCAGCATCTCAACGAACTGGGGGTCTCCGCTCTCCGCCGCCTTGCTGAGCCACTTTTCGGCCTGCACCTCGTCCTTTTCCACACCGCTTCCCTGCATATAGAGAAGCCCGATGATGCCCGCCGCCTCGGAGTCGGTTTCACTCAGTTCCTCCAGCAGGGACATGGCGCGCTCCCTGTCTACACCGTGATCATAAACCTTTTCGCCCTCAAAATAGCAGGCGAAAGCGTAGGCCTTGATGGCGCCCGGGTCTCCGTCCTCGATGCCCTCCAGCAGCTCGTCCATGTCGTAGTCCGGCTCTTTTACGGCAGGCTCCTGGCCAAAGGCCACGTTCACCAGATCGTTGGCCTGCAGATAGCTGAAGAAGCTCATGAGCTCAATATCCGGGGGCAGGGTGCCCTCGTCGATCAGCTGCTGCCGGTAGCGGTAGAAGTGGGCCATGCTGGACGCCCGCTCGTCGCCAAGCTCGGCCGCCCGGTCGTACCAGAAGATGGACTTCTCATAGTCAGAGGGGTCGAGGTTAATGTACTGCACCGCGAGCTGGGCAGCCACACGCACGTCGCCCGGCTCCTTTTCCTCCGCCTTGAGCAGATAGCCGATGATCCGCTCAACCGGCATGATGGGCCGCGGCTGGTTCCCGCTCTCCAGCGAAATGCTGGCCGCGGCAGCGCAATGGCCCTGCTCGGCTGCCTTGATGGCCCATTCCAGGGCAGCGTCGTCATCCTGCGGCACGCCGGAGCCGTTCTTGAAGCAGACCGCATAGCAGTACTGGCACTCGGGGCTTCCGAGCTCTGCACCGGCCTTGTACAGCTCCGCCGCCTTGACGGGATCCTTTTCCACGCCCACGCCGTAATCGTAGCGGGTTCCAAGGCAGTGATAGCCCCGGGGGCAGCCCTGCTCCACTGAGCGCTGCGCCATCTCAAAGGACTCTTTCTTGTTTTCCTCGCTGGGGTAATTGGCCAGCAGCGTGGAGAATCGGGCCTGGGCCTCCGCGTCCCCCGCATAGGCTTTCTTTTCAATCTCCGGCGCATCCTTCAGAATCTTGAGCTGGCCGGGGGCGTCCGCGTCGCCGTTTTCAGATGCAAGCTCCATCCAGCGAATGGCCTCGGTAAAGTCGCGCTTGATGCCCTCGCCGCGGGCGCACTGGATGCCCATATTGTACTGAGCCACCGGCTCGTCCAGATCGGCTGCCATGCAATAATACTCCACGGCCTTCACCGGGTCGCGCTCCACACCGTCCCCGGTCAGGTAGGCAAAGCCCATCTGGAGCATGGCCTCCGGGTCGCCGCTCTCAGCGCCCATGTGTTCCCAGAACAGGTCGCGCTTGAATTCGCCGGTCACAGGATCCTTGTAGCCTGCTTTGAAGCTGATGATTCCTCCGTTGTCATTGTTCGGCATGATGACGTCTCCCTTTCCTATTTTTTCGCGCAGAAGGGACGGTGGAAGCGTCTATGCAGTTCCATCGTCCCTTCTGTCAAATTATTCTATTTTCATTATAATGCGCTGCCATATGATGCGCAACTGTTTTTTCGCCTCCAGCTGCTGCAAAAGAACGACAGTAGGAGCTTTGCCTTATAGCTTCGCAAAGATGATCTCCAGATCCTCCTCGCTGGTGGGCATGGTTTCGAGGATGTGGTTGTCGATGGCGTCCAGCATGATCTGCTCTTTTTCCTTCAGCCGGTCATAGATAGCCTGATCCATGGACCAGGGGCCGTCGTTGGTCTGATAGCCGGTCTCCAGGTAGTAATACTGGGTGTACTGCCCCTCCGGCAGACCCAGGCGATGGATGCGGTCCTTGGACTGGAGCAGATGCACCAGGTTGTAGCTGTACTCAAAATACACCGCGTCGTGGCAGACGCTGTGCAGGGACACCGACTCCGCCAGCGTGTGGGGATTCGTCAGAAGGACCTGGATCTCGCCGCTGCGAAAATCGGACAAAATCTGCTGGCGTTCCTCCAGCGGCACCTCGCCGTAGACGCAGCGGCAGCGGACGCCGCGCTTTTCCAGCTCTGCGGAAAGGCGGTGAATGGAGTCGATGAAGATGCACCAAAGGATAACTGGCTTGCCCTCCTGCGTCAGCTTCTCCGTCAGCTCCACGCATTTGCGGAATTTGGACGGCACACCGCAGCCCTCGATCAGAGCGCGGACCTCGCCGCTGTAGTCGGCATAGTCGATCTCGTCAGCGTCCACGCTGTCGTCCAGCAAATATTCAAAGTTCTTGAGGCTCAAGTTCTCCAACAGGGCGCGGGGATTGGATTCCAGCTGCAGGATGCGGATCAGCAGCGCCAGCTTGTTCTTCTTATACTTCATGGACAGGATCTTCAAGATCCGGTTCTCGTCCGGCGTGGCCTCCGTCGGCACCATGGTGTCGGGATTGGCACGGGGGACGCCCAGCTGATCCTTGGTGGTGCGGCAGAAGAAGGGCTGCAGCTTGTCGTTGACCGCCTGCACGTCCTGGACCGCGGGCTTGCGGAGCTGAGCGGGCGTGAAGCCGAAGAATTCCTCATACTCGTAGGGGAAGAGAATGTGCAGCAGGTTATACACGTCCGTATAGGCATTGGGCAGCGGCGTTCCGGTGAGGGCGATCACATAGGCCGCGTCCCTGGCCACGTTCAGGGCATGGGAGGCATACTCGCCGCCGATGCGCTTGACCTTGTGCACCTCGTCGAAGACCAGAAGCGTCCGATCCTCGGCCAGCGTCTTGAGAATGTCGTCCAGCTGCCCGACGGACTCATAATTGACCAGGATCAGGTTGCATCCGCCTGACTCGTATTCCAGCGCAGTGCGGCGATCCTTGGTACCCTTGTAGGCCGGGTTGTGGATGTTCAGGACCCGCAGCGGCTCCTTCGCACCGAAGCAGGCCGTGAACTCGTCCATCCAGGAGCCGAAGGCGTTTTTCGGGCAAATGACCAGGATGCGTTTGACCGCGCCTTTGGCGGCAAGATAGGCATAGACGCCCAGCACCGAGGCCGTCTTGCCCGAGCCGGGAACGGAGAAGTTGGCGGACTTCTGCATGGCGCACATGAAGAAGCTGTCCCACATCTGCCGCTCCCGCAGGGGGCGCACCATTCTGCTGTCCACAACGGCTTTATATTTCTCATAGCGCTCGGCCAGCTTGGGATCGTGGGCTTTCAGTTCCGCACCCAGGCGGGAGCGGATCTCGATGTGCATCTCTCTGGCGGCAATATAGTCCCGCAGGGCGTTGGACACCGTAAAGGCCGTGTCACGCTTTTCGCTTTCCCGGGTCACCAGATCGATGACTTTTTTGTAATCCAGGTAGGTTAGGGCGGGCTTGAAGCGCAGGAAGCCCGGCAGCGCCTCTTTCACATAGCGCCGCAGGAAGAGCTTATAGAAGCTCCCGGCCAGAAGGGCGTCCGTTTCCTCGGCAGGCAGACGCATCAGCAGCGCGCCGTCATAGTCCAGCAGCCACATCACAGATTCTCCCGCAGCTCGGCGATTACGGCCTCCAGCCGGTCAAGCTGCCGCTCGAAACGGCGCAGCTCGCTGTCGTTCATCTTCAGCAGAATATTGGCGTCGATATCGTCCAGGAAGCTGGTGGCCTTCTCGGCCAGCTGGATGGGGCGGTTGCGGGTCTCATTTTTCTTGACCTTGGTCGTGGCCTTCTCGAGGGAGCGATCCAGCGCCTCAGTGATCTCGGTATTGGTGCGGATCTCCTCCCGGATGCTCTCGCTGCTGACCTTGCCCACCGGCGGAAGGCTGTCCACGACCTGCATGGCCAGTTCCTGCTGCTCGGAGAGGAACTCCTCCTGATACTCGCTGCCTACGATGGCCTTGATGCTGCGGATATAGCGGGTCATGTCCCCGGAGGGCTTCATGAGAATGTTGGTAAAGACCGCGATCTTGATGTCCTCCGCCTCGTCCTCCGTGCGGCACTTTTTCATCAGCCGTGCAAGCTCCTCCAGAGGGAAAACTACCTGCAGGTCGCGGGCAATATAAAACTGCTTCGGCGCGTTAATGAATTCCAGGAAGTCCACCATAAGCTGGGCTGTCTCCATACGGGATCTTACCTGAGCGGGCGTCTCGTTGGTGCTCTTGGCATATTCCTCAACGGTCAGCAGCCCGGTGTCGATGATATCGTTGTACACGCCGACCAGCCGATCCACGGGGTTGTAGTCCACGCGGGCCTCTTCTCCGTGCTGGATCGACAGCTCCAGCATTTTGATCTGCTTGGCGCTGTGCTCGATGCTGTGATCGAGGATGACGGTCTCAAAGTACCCAAAACGGGGATTCTTCTGCTGCAGGCGGCGCAGACAGGTGAAGCGGCGGTTGCCGTCGATGATGCGCCCGTCGCACAGGATCACGCCCGGTTCCCGCTGATCCACCATCTCGATGTTGTTCTGGGTCTTCTTGATGGCGTCCGGATTGCTTTCGATGATGAACTGTTCGATCAGGGCGTTGTAGGCCTCCCGATCGGCGGAGCTTGGCGCCTGGCCGCCGTGCTGGGACTTATACTGACTGATCCAGGTAGCGATGCGGTCGTTCTGATCGTTGTAAAAGAGCTGATCCAGCTTTACCTTATAGACAGGGTAGGCCTTGGTGATGCCGTCGATGGTCAGCTTGCGGCTGAGCGTGGTGGGTTCCACAAGGTGCAGGGCGAGGCCCTCGGTCAACAGATTCATGTTCATATCTCCTCAAAATATGTATCGTAATCCAGGTATACGGTTTCCATGATGCTATCGTAATAGAGGCTGCTCTCCTTAATAAGCCCGGTCAGCTTGTCTTTGTCCAGAACAATACCGTATTCTTGCTCCAAAAGATCTTTCAAATCGTAGATCTCGATCTTTTCTCTATCCAACAGGAGTTCAGTCAGCAGGTCTTCCAGCACGATAGCACGCTGACCGCTGTAAAGGAGCCGTGTTCCGCCCATGCGGCGGGCAGAAAAGCGGGGATCTTCACAGATAAGAGAGGAATAAAACCAGTCGTCAAAGCCGAGATCGTCCAGATCATGGGCAAAGCCCTCTCTACGGATTGCATGAATGGTAAAGATCCGATCGGGTCCGACCCATTTCAGAACCCGGTCGCAGTAATCGGCGAGCTTCTCTTTCGTAACACCGCCCGCTTCCAGGCGCCGGATGTGGATCAGTCGGTGTGGCTCAAATTCGATGATTACCTTTGCTTTGCGCAGGGCCGACAGTTCACTGAGATAGGCACTGAGGATGCTGATTCGCGGATCGATCTCGTGCAGATCGGTGATATCGGAGTCCGTCAACAGGTGATCAAAGTAATCCGAAGCGCTGGAATATCTTTTGCTGACGATATAACCCGAAAAGACATGATAGCCGAGCGATTTCAGCGAATATGGGTTTATATACACGCCCTCCGATTCCGGAAAGTGCGTGCTGTAAATCCGGTTCACTTCGGATATCGTGTAAAAATCCTTCGTCATCATCTGATGCATAGCAGAGAACTGTTCCGGCGGCAGAGCGGGCGAGTCAATGGTAAACAAACCGTTATGGTAGTACTCTTGAAGGCAGCTAAGGATATTGGCCCCGGCAGAATCCGCCCGCATTCCGTAGGCCTCTTCATATTTCTTTGAGAGCTCATGCCATCCGATCGGCGCATATTGCATCAGAAGCTCCAACGCCTGATCCGCATGGCTGCCGTTGCCGATGAAAAGAATCGGATTTCTGGAAAAGACGATTTCAGGTTTCCTTTCTTTCCAGATTTTTTTCAGCAGATTGTGAAGCTCATACTCGTCCCGAATATCATATTCTCGCATCAGCTCCGGAAACTGGCGGAAGAACAGCAGGGTGGAGAGCGCTGCATCTGTGTACTGTTCCAAATTCAAGGTGCTGAACAACTCGTTGAAATCATGCTCTTGCAAGTTGTAATAACGCAGACGTTTTCCGGGGAGCCATAAAGCATAATCGCAGGCGTTCAGCTTGTTTTCATATGCCCTGCTTTCAATCTGAAGCGAAGGATCAGCAGACAAGCCAAGATCCTCCAAAACCATACCATACAGGCCGAGAAAATCAGTATAGCTCGTCTGATCCCGACAATACTGACTGACAACATAGCGTACAAGATCAGGGCGTTTCTTCAGAATCCGAACACCGTCGATGACCACGAACTGTTTGTACACCGCCCGCTCGATCTGCCGCCGCATCTTAACGGAGATGCTTTCGTCCTCCAGGGCCTTCTCAAGCGGTTGGGTATCGGTCTGTTTTCTGCCGGTTACGATTTCCAAGAAATAAAAGACTTCATCCGGCTCATCAAAGGCAAGGCGAAAATCTTCTGGAGAGAAGTAGTACGTCTGAAAAACATACATATACCGATCTTCTCTTAGGTGAGGATGACCGGCCAACGCCTTCTTCTGAATTTGTCTGACGCGCTCTCTGGTAATATCATATACAGAGGCTGTTTCTTCGAGCGTTTTACCGCTCAGCCTGTAAATCAGAACTTCCTTTTGACGCTCATCCTTCAACCCTGCCGCATAGTCCACAGCGCTCAGATAACGCCGCAGTACCGTGGAACCATTTCTCTCAATTCTCTCTTCGTTTTCCAACTCGTCAATGAGAGATACAGTAGTTGCGCCGCTGGCAAGTCGCGTTTCCATATAATCCATGAGCTCTGCCATGGAGGCTTGATCCTCATGGGCTTCCAGATAATCACAGATCGCATTTTTCTGCGCGCTGCGCATCTCGCTTTCCTGGAAAAGGCAACTCAGAAGAGTTTCCCGATCATAAGCGTTGCCGTCACGCAGCTGCTCCAGTTTCAAGGCCCAAGTGCCGGTCATTCCGCCAAAAACATTGGCCAGATCTTCCGCCAGGGCAGCGATTTCATTGTTGCCGGATGCGGACATTCCCGTGGCTTGATCAGAGAGCCGGAGAGACAGTTCTGACACCGCAGCGAGAATCTCCTCTGCGGTTTTGCGTCCCATGTTCTTTACCGCGAGAAGGTCTTCCAAGCTTTTTCCGACAAGCTGTGAGGCGGTTGTCCAGCCTTCTCGGTTCAGGCAGTTTCTTGCCCGGACGGATAGGCCCATTTCTGAGATTGGGAGATCATAGAGCAACACGGGGGGATCCTCCGCAGTGGAGCCCGACACTAAGATATCATCTGCTTGAGAATCATCTTCAGGGAGATCTTCTTTATCGACAAGTCGAAATTGGGTTCCGCTATCGCCGGTCAGTTCCGCGCGAATCCGCATGATTTCCTCAAGCGAAGTTTTCCCAAGATTACGAATATCAAGAAACTGATCTTCCGGATAATCCAGAAACTCACCGACTGTATGAAGCTTTACCCTGTTCATGCAATTGGTCACCCGGACGGACATTTGCAATACTGAAATATCATCTTCTCGCGTTACATACTTCACCGAACCATCCGCCTTCCGTCAGCATTTCAAATGATTATACCATGCTGGGAAAGAAATGACAAAAGATATTTTAGCCTATTTGGCGAGATGCTGAAAAACTTCAACAGCTCAAGCTCAGACTGCAACTTTGAAACAAATAATTTCAAAAAAGAATTGACACGGGCTGTTTCAAGTGATATATTCTTTTCGCAGAAACAGTCTGTTCTGTTTTGGAGGGGCCTTATGCGAAGGAAAGACGAATCGAAGAAACCGATCATCGCAGATTTCATCAACGCGTTTTTTTATGAACACGATAAGGTTCCCAGCGTGAGAGAGATCGTTGAGGGAACCGGAATTCCGCTTTCGACCGTTCACCGTTATCTTGTGGATATGCAGGAAAAGGGCGAGTTGAGTTATAATGGCTATCGCAGCGCGCGTACAAAAGAAATGAGTGAGGTTTCCCCCATTCATGGCATCGCGGTGCTCGGTACTGTTGCTTGCGGTCCCGGCCAGGAGGAAGAGCAGCGTTTTGTCGAGACGATCCGTATGCCCGAGACACTGGTCGAGAAGGGAGACTATTTTGCCCTGATTGCCAAAGGAGAAAGCATGATCGGTGCGGGCATCTTCCCCGGAGATTATGTTTTTGTGAAAAGGCAGGAAACCGCAAACGAGGGAGATCTTGTCATCGCACTCTTTGACGGAAAGAACAATCTGAAAAAGCTCGGCTTCGATCAGAAGAACAAAAAGTTCATTCTGCATTCCTGCAATCCTGATGCGGAAAAATATCCTGACATTATTGTGGACGAGTTGCAGATCCAGGGAATTGTGAAAGGCTCGTATCATAAGCACTGATCACGGAGGAAACAGAGAGAAATTGAAAAACGTCACCCCAGAAGATCGTCTTCGACTTCCTTCTTTCGATTGCCCGAATCCAAACTGCGCGGCAAAGAATATCGCGTTCGCAGTCAACCGGGAAGCGAAGAATGAATCGGAACTGATCCCTCTGGAATACATTTCAGAAAACACTCCCGCAGATTTCGCAGTCATCTGTCCGAAGTGCAAGAGCAAATATGTTTTGTACCGGCATCGGGAAACGCCGATCATTCCATTTTACAATCGTCCTTTATACGGTAGAGTTGCCACTTAAACAAACTGAATACATTGGCATAGTGAGCCGTCCTCCCACCCGTGAATGTGGAAGCAAAGGGCAGGTATCAAGTCCAAAAAAGCATCACGCAGCAGCGGAAAATGCGCGTGATCTTTGGCTTGATGCCTGCCTTCTTTTTTATCTTTTTTGCGCCGGCCTGATTTTCTTCGACAGCATTTTTCATCAGTATTCTGTTAGATTAGGAAGAAGAAACGTGAAAAAATGGCGCGGGGGAAGCGGTTTCTTACTTAGAGCAAGTATCGACCCGTGGCCCAAAATTCGAGGTAGCCGAATTTTTGCCGCGGTCAGAACTTGTTGGGGAGTGCCTTCCCCAAACCCAGCAGAACGAAAGAAACGATCATTTTTTCGCACAGGAGGTGCATCAAAAATGCGAGGACCGTACGACACGCCCAAGCGCAGTCATGTAATCAAAACGCGCCTGGACGATGACGAGTACGAATTCTTTTTACGCAAGTGCCAGGTCTACGGGATGAATCAATCGGAAATGATCCGCACATCTTTGGAGAAGCTTCAGATTTATCCCGTGATCAAATTCTCGTCGGTGAACAAGGAGCTTTTATCAAAAGTCGATGAACTCATCACCGAGGGAAAACGCATCGGGAACAATCTCAATCAGATTGCCCGTGCGCTCAATTCCGGATATCCCGATCAATCGCTATCATCAGATATCCGCCGCGCCCTCGGCGATCTGGCGGAATGGAAATATGAAATCCTGCAGGAGGTGGGAAGCGCCATTGGCAACGATCAAACATTTGAGCTCGAAAAACTCGGACCTCGGGGCCGCCGAGCGTTACTTGATCTTTCACTCGCCTACAACAAAAATCTCTCCCGCGGCGATGTGAAGACCCATCATTACATCATCAGTTTTGATCCGAGAGACGCGGAGGAAAACGGATTGACGATGGATCGGGCACAAGCGTTAGGCCTCGAGTTTTGCAAAAAGCATTTCCCCGGCCATCAGGCTTTGGTCTGCACGCACCCGGACGGGCACAACAAAAGCGGCATCATTCATGTGCACATTGTCATCAACAGTCTGCGTATCGAGCGCGTTCCCATGATGCCGTACATGGACAAAGCCTGCGATACACTTCCCGGCATGAAGCACCGATGCACCGCAGCCGCGCTCCGTTATCTCCGTGCGGAAGTGATGGAGATGTGCCAGCGTGAGGGGCTGTATCAGATCGATTTGCTGAACGGCAGTAAGAACCGAATCACAGAATGTGAGTACTGGGCGCAGAAGCAGGGACAGAAAAAGCTCGACGAAGAAAACGCCGAGCGGATTGCGAACGGAGAAGAACCGAAGCAAACGAAGTTTGAAACGGATAAGCAAATCCTGCGCCAGCAGATCCGAGCAGCGCTGAAGAAATCCAAAACGCTGGACGAATTCTTTGATGTGCTTTTGGAGGATTACGGTGTTGCGGTGAAAGAAAGCCGCGGACGATTCAGCTATCTGACGCCGGATCGCACGAAGCCGATCACATCCCGCAAGCTGGGCGACGATTTTTCCAAAGAAGCGATCCTCGCCGCACTGGAGAATCATGCAAAGCAGATCATTCCTTCCGTCCATCAGAGGCCGGACATTTCTGTCACGCCCGCGGCAAAACCCGAGATTGAAAGACTGATCGATCTGGAAGCGAAACGCGCCGAAGGAAAGGGAGAAGGCTACATCCATTGGGGCAAGACCTTCAATCTGAAAACCATGGCCAAGACGCTGATCTATTTGCAGGAAAACGGTCTGACCGATCTGGACGCGCTCGACGCCGCACTTGCAGAAGTGCATGAAAAAGTAAAGACCAGCCGTGCCGATATAAAAGCGATCGAGGCGAAGCTGAACAAGAAGAAAGATTTACAGCGGCAGGTTTTGAACGCCCACTCCGGAAAGAATTTGCACGCGGAGTACCTAAAGCTGCCGAAGAAAAAGCAGGAGAAATTTTACGAAGAAAACCGCCCGGCGCTCATGCTCTACGACGCGGCCATGCGGTATTTCAAAGAAAACGGGATCAAAACGATTCCTACTGTCAAGCGAATCCAGGACGAAATTGAAGATCTGACTTCGCAGAAAAACGCTGGTTACACAGAATACCGCGAGAGTCAGAAACGCGAAAAGGAGCTGCAGACCGTCAAGGCCAATATTGAAACAATACTTCGACAGCAGGAGCCGGAGATCGGGCAGGAGCGCAAAACGCGCGAGCAGGAACTTTAGCCCCGGCGTCACGCTTTAAGCATGAAGAAACGAAGCGATCATGCGGTTTGCAGATCGCGATTCTGATGGGGCAATACGATTTGACCTGTAACCCGGTTTTCCGGGTTTTAGAGCGTGACAGATTTCAATGTCAGAGGGTTCGGAGTGGAAAAATAGAGCAACAAAAATCCAGCGTTCATGCGATTCCTGCTACACGATTTTGACGAGGGAATACGATTTCACGTCTGCCCCCGATTTCGGGTTTCTAAACACTAACAATAATCCGGCAGCTCACTGCCGCTGCGAAAATGAAATTTGAGCCAAAACGGATAATCGTCAGATTTATCCGGTCAAGGGATTGGGGAGCTGTCATCCCCAACGAGATGGCTGAAGGAAGCAAAACTCATTTTGGAGTTTTCGTATTTGCAAGGCGTATCTTGCTTTGAGCAAGTTACAGCCTTAGCGAAAGACGAAAACGGAGAATCAGAGTTTTTGGCTGCCATAGCCGTATCTTGCTTTAGAAATGCCGCAGAAAGAATTATTAAAGAAATTGCTGTCGAGTACTTGCAAAGGATACCCCGCAGTTTGGGGTTAGTGAGAGAAGAGAGTCGTTCCCATCAAGGAAAAAAGGAGAGAACACATGGCAAAACGAAAAAAGGAAGATCCATATGACCTGTGCACCTGCTATGAGCCGAGCGAGCCGACGCCGGAAGAATTCATTGATCCCGGTGATCGGGAGCAGACGCTTGCGGATACCGCGTTCTATTTAACGGATGAAAACGGCGTCGAGTACTATTGCTGCGGAAATACCAAAATCAAGATCACGGAGCATTTCGCAGAAGACGGGAAAAGCATGGGCGAGCTTCTGGAAGATCTCATCATCCGCGAAGCGAAGAAAAACGCCAAAGGTTAACGCTTTAAATCGTTAAATTCCACAATTGAATCTTCCCCACGCTTATAGTATAATTTCATCAGGAAGTATTGTAAGCGTGGGTTGTTTCACACGAAGGAGGCTTGCTATTTGAAGCAACCATACAATACCGCACTATACATGAGACTCAGCCGTGATGACGAGAAATACGGCGACAGCGTTTCCATTGAGACGCAAAGAACGATCCTCCGACAGTTCGCAAGCGACAACAATCTCCATGTGGTCGATGAGTACGTCGATGACGGATGGAGTGGAACCAATTTCGAGCGTCCGGACTTCAAGCGCATGATGGACGATGTGGAGTCCGGAAAGATCAACTGCATTGTCACGAAAGACCTTTCCCGTTTTGGCCGTGAGCATGTGATGATGGATTATTATCTGGAGTTCATGTTCCCGCAAAAACACATCCGCTACATCGCCGTCACAGAGAACGAGGACACCGAAAAGGGCCTGAGCGATTTTGTTCCCTTCAAGAACCTGTTCAACGAGTGGTTTGCCAAGGATACCAGCCGCAAGGTAAAAGCGGCGTTAAGAGCAAAGCACGCCGCCGGGGAAAGAACGGCTACTTATGCTCCTATCGGATACAAAAAAGACCCAGATGCGAAAAACAAGATCGTGATCGACGAGGAAACCCGTTGGGTCGTCGAGAAGATTTTTGATCTTGCTGCCCATGGGTGCGGCGCGGCAAAAATCGCCCGGGTGTTGTATGACGAAAAGATCCCGACTCCCGCCTATTGGCATTTTATGCGTCAGGGGAAGTTTGATTACGTCTTTGAAGATGCCCCGGAGGATAAAGCGTATTCCTGGTCCCTTGCGAACATCAAGAACATCCTGAAGGACGAGACCTACATCGGCAACACGATCCATCACAAACAGTCGACCATATCCTATAAGAACAAGAAGGTCGTTCAGAATCCGAAGGAAGAGTGGGTTTGGGTCGAGAACACGCACGAGCCGATCATTTCAAAGGATTTGTTCGACCAGGTGCAGGAGCAGATTGCCACCCGGCGCAGGATGCAGAAGGATGCGACGACACAGATTTTTGCCGGTCTTCTGAAATGTGCCGACTGCGGATGGTCAATGACTTTTGCCCGGAACGCCAACGCGAAGAACCCTTTCGGTTATTATGTCTGTGGTAGGCATAGGGCGTATCGCTATAAGGGCGGAGAATGTACCAGGCACTATCTTCGGTATGATGTGCTGTACGCCTACGTTTTGGAGCGAATCCAGCATTGGGCGAAACGAGCCAAGACGGATGAAAACAGACTCCTGGAGGATCTTCTCAAGTCCGGAGATCGGGAACGCGCCGCTGCGGTCAAGAAACAGACAGCCGAGCTGAAAAAGGCGGAAAAGCGCAAGGCTGAGTTGGACAATATGTTCGCCAAGATGTACGAGGATTGGGCTGCGGGCCGCATCACGGAAAGCAATTTCAACATGCTCTCTCAGAGATATCAGAAGGAGCAGGAAGAGCAGGAGCAAAAGATCCAAGACTGCAAAACGAAGCTGGCTGCAGGAGAGCAGACCGTTGAGGACGCCCAAAAGTGGGTCGAGCTGATCAAGCAGATCGGCGTGCCCAAGGAACTGACTGCGGAGCTTCTAAATGCTCTGATCGAGAAGATCATTGTCCATGAAGCAACGGAAGACGACTTCGGCTTCCGGCAGCAGGAAATCGAAATCATCTTCCGCTTCGTTGGCAAGATCGATTGAATTGTAAAAGAGTATCCTTAACGAAAGGAAACCGGGGACGGGAGTCCCCTTTCTGCGTTTAATCTATGCCAAAAGGGAACTTTTTCGAAAGTTTCCTTTTGGCCGCTTCAAGCTGTCGACACTTTGTCGACAGCTTGAAGCGCGCCGCAAACTGCGGCGCGCCGTCGATTTCAGCCGATGAGAATGTCCTCCTGCTTGCCGGTGTCCGCGTTAAGATAGACGCGCACGCTCTTTCCGCTGTCGTCCAGACAGCTGAGCTCATAGCAGGCCAGGCTCTGCCCGTCCGCGCCTGCGAGACTCACGCGGCGCACTTCCCGCAGATGCAGCCCGGCGGGAACGAGTGCCTTTGCCTCCGCCTCGGAGAAGGGCCAGTCGCTCGCCGCGCCCTCCCCGGCCGCCCGGCTCAGATCCAGCGCGTAGATCGAGCCGTCGTCCAACGCGACGGCAACGCCGATCTCGTGATCCAGACCCGTCACGCCGTCGGTCTCGGCGCTGCCGCGCAGCTCCAGCAGGTTGCCGCGTCGCGTGCTCTCCTCCCAGCGCAAGCCCTCATAGCCCAGCGCGCGGAGCGCTTCCTCCGCCGCGGCGCGGGCCTCGTCGTCGCTGAGGCGGCTCTCGCTGACGAGCCGCGAATCCCGCAGCTGCTCGATGCCGTTCGCCGTCACCGTGACGCTTTTGCCGTCATGCGTCAGCAGCAGCCGCCCCTGATCCTCAAAGCGCGCCGCGATCTCCGGTTCCTCCGGCCCGCACTCGAGCAGCGCCGCCGCCTGCTCGCGCGCCCGCGCCTCGTCCACAGGCTGTGCCTGCTCCTCCTCGTGCGCGGAATACTGCCCGTGGTAGACGAGCTTCTGTGCCGCCGGGAAGTCCCGTGCATAGTCGCCCAGGCGCGCGCTCAGAAACGAGGGCGCCTCGTCGAGGATATTGGCCACCTGCGTCTCCCGGCTGTCCATCGTCAGCAGCCCGTCGCGAAGGTCCCCGTGCATACCGCGCAGGCTGTCGGCCAGCTCCGCCGCCGTCGCAGAGAGCTCGACAAGATTGCTTCTCTGCTCGTCGCTCAGTCCCTCCTCCGCCGCCTCGCGGCAGAGGGTGAAGGCGTAGTCGCCGCTCAGGCTGATGAAGCGCTTGAGTTCCTCCATTTCCACCGTCGAAAAGGGCAGCGCGGAGAGCGCCGTGCCGGCCCGGCCGGCGTCGGCGTAGATCTCGGCACAGACCTTCGCGCACATGGCGCCGTCCCCGGCGTAGCAGCTCTTTTCCAGCGAGGCGCTCAGATCGTTCAGCGCGCCGACGGTTTCCTCAAAAGCGCGGTCGGCGTCGATGGCCGTCTGGCGGCGATAAGCGCGCAGATGCCCCCAGCTTACCGCGGAAAACAAGCTCAGCGCCACGAGCGCAGCGGCGGAAAAACTCATGAGGCGCACCAGCGCGCGGCGGGACAGTTTACGTTTTGACATGAAAAAATCACCTCTGTTGGGACTTATTTTTCCCAACAGAGGCGATACTATGTGTAAATCCTGTTGTCAGCCGAGTTTTTCAAGGCCGATGCGCAGGCGGCGCAGGGTCTCTTCGCGGCCGAGGATGCGGCAGATCTCCACCGCGCCGCCGGGCGTGACGGCCTTGCCGGCCGCGGCGATGCGAACGGGCCACATGATTTTGGCGTTTTTCACGCCCTGCTCTTCGGCCATCTTCACCATCGCGTTCAGGATGCTCTCATCGTCCCAGACAGGCAGCGCCTCAAAGATCGGGATAATCTGCGAAAGCACTTCGCGGGAGCTCTGCTCGTCAGACTTGGACTTTTTGTGCACGAAAAGCTCCGTGCCGTAGTCCGGCAGCTCGTCGAAGAAGTCCAGCTTCTCGGGGATGTCGGTCAGCACCTCGGTGCGCTGCTGCAGCAACGCCGCGATCGCGGCCGCGTCATAAGCGGGATTCTTGACCGCCCGACGGATCCAAGGCTCGGCGATCTTGGCAAAAGCCTCCGGCGTCATGGCGCGGATGTACTCGCTGTTGAAGTAGCGCAGCTTCTCGATGTCGAAGATGGCGGGCGATTTGGAGATGCCGGCCATGTCAAAGGCGGCCTTCAGCTCGTCCAGGCTGAAGATTTCCTGTTCGCCGCGCGGGCTCCAGCCCAGCAGCGCCACGTAGTTGAGCACCGCGTCAGTCAGGAAGCCCTGGGCGATCAGGTCCTCATAGGAGGGGTCGCCGTGGCGCTTGGACATCTTGTTGTGCGCGTCGCGCATGACGGGCGAGCAGTGGACGTACTTCGGAATGTCCCAGCCGAAGCCCTCGTACAGGAGATTGTACTTCGGTGCGGAGGAGAGGTACTCGCTGCCGCGCACGACGTGGGTGATGCCCATGAGGTGGTCGTCCACGACGTTGGCAAAGTTATAGGTGGGCAGGCCGTCGCGTTTGATGAGCACCTGGTCGTCAAGCGTGGTGTTCTCCACGGTGATATCGCCGAAGATCTCATCGTGGAAGGTGGTCGTGCCCTCGTGCGGGATGCGCTGGCGGATGACATAGGGCTCGCCCGCGGCGGCGCACGCGTCGGATTCTTCCTGGCTCAGGCTGCGGCAGGGATCGTCCGCGCGGTCGAACTGGCCGCTGTCCTCCTCGCTCTCGGTCTTCTCGCAGAAGCAGCGGTAGGCGTGGCCGCGGCTCATCAGCAGCTCTGCGTATTCTTTATAGAAGGGACGGCGCTCGGTCTGCACATAGGGCGCCACGGGGCCGCCCACGTCCGGGCCCTCGTCGTGCTCGAGGTGGCACTCGGCCATGGTCTTGTAGATCACGTCCACCGCGCCCTCAACGAGGCGTCCCTGGTCGGTATCCTCGATGCGCAGGATAAACTTGCCGCCGTTGTGGCGGGCGATCAGGTAGGTGTAGAGCGCCGTGCGCAGATTGCCCACGTGCATATAGCCGGTGGGAGAGGGGGCGAAACGCGTGCGCACCTCGTTTTTGGGGATGCGCGCCTCCATGTCCTCAAACCAGGTCATGTCTTTCATAACGGGTTCCTCCGAATATCGTATGTGATAGCTTTCCTATTTTATTTTGCATTTACCCCGTTGTCAAGATGCAGTTGATTTGATATATTTAATATCATCATCGTCTGAAATCCCGCAGAAACGAGGTACGCATATGGACACTGTCACTGAAAAGAAAAAAGTGATGCTCTCGGGCATCAAGCCCACCGGGGATCTGACCCTCGGCTCCTATCTCGGCGCCATCAAGAACTGGGCCGAGCGCGCCGAGCAGTACGACTGCTACTACTTCATGGCCGACCTGCACGCGCTCACCACGCGCAATAACCCCGCCGATCTGCGCCGCCGCACGCTCGAGCAGCTCGCGCAGTATGTGGCCTGCGGCCTCGACCCGCAGAAAAACACGCTCTTTATCCAGAGCCACGTCCCGCAGCATGCCGAACTCGGCTGGATTTTGAACTGCTACACGATGTTCGGCGAGCTCAGCCGCATGACCCAGTTCAAGGACAAGAGCGCGAAAAACGCCGACAACATCAACGGGGGCCTCTTCACCTATCCCGCGCTGATGGCGGCGGATATCCTGCTCTACCAGCCGGATTACGTCCCTGTGGGCGAGGATCAGAAGCAGCACGTGGAGCTGACGCGCGACGTGGCCCAGCGCTTCAACAAGCTCTACGGCGAGACCTTCCGCATGCCCGAGCCCTTCATCCCCAAGGTAGGCGCGCGCGTGATGGATCTGCTCGACCCGCACAGCAAGATGTCCAAGTCCGACGAGATCGGCAACGGCCGCGTCTGCCTGATGGACGATCCGGCGGACATCATGCGCAAGTTCAAGCGCGCCGTCACCGACTGCGACACCGAGCGCTGCGTGCGCTACGACCCGGAGAACAAGCCGGGCGTGGCAAACCTCATGAGCATCTACGCCGCCGTCACCGGCAAGAGCTTTGCCGAGATCGAGGCGGAGTTTGACGGCAAGGGCTACGGCTTCTTCAAGCCCGCCGTGGGCGAGGCCGTCGTCGAGACCCTGCGCCCGATCCGCGAGGAAGCCCAGCGCATCATCAAGGACAAGGCCTATCTGGAAACCATGTGCCGCGACGGAGCCGAACGCGCCTCTTACATAGCCGAAAAGACCCTGCGCAAGGTGCGCAAGAAAGTGGGTCTTGTGGCAAAATAAGCCAAGAGGTTCCGACCTATGCTCTCTTTTCTTCCCGCGTGGCTGCGCACGGCGCTCGCGCTTTTCTGCTCCGGCGCGCTCTGCCATCTCTTCACGCCGCCCGTCCGCTCGCTTGCGCTGCGGCTCGGCGCCGTTGACCGCCCCGGCGGTCGGCGCGTCAACCGCTCCCCGGTGCCGCGGATGGGCGGTCTTGCCATCTCGCTGGGGTTTCTGGCCGTCATTCCCGCGCTGTGCCCGCCGGAAAGGCCGGTGTTCGGTCTGCTCGGCGGCGCGCTGCTGATCGTTCTGATGGGCGCGCTGGATGATCTCTTCGATCTGCGGCCCGCCGTCAAGCTGCTCGCGCAGCTGGCCGCGGCGGCTGTCGCCGTGCGCGGCGGCGTCGTCCTCGGCGCGGTGTCCTCCCTCTCCGGCGAAAGCATCGCTCTGCCCCATCCCCTCGCCGCCGCGCTGACGATGCTGTGGATCGTCGCCTGCACCAACGCCGTCAACCTCATCGACGGGCTGGACGGGCTGGCCGTCGGCGTGTCCGCCATCGGCTCGCTGAGCATGCTGCTGGTGGCGCTGGCCGTCTCGGCACCCGCCGTGGCGGTGCTGCTGGCCGCGCTCAACGGCGCCTGTCTGGGCTTTCTGCCCTATAACCGCAGCCCGGCCCGCATTTTCATGGGCGACGCGGGCTCGCAGTTTCTCGGCTTTGTGCTGGGCGCCGCGAGTGTGATGGGCCTGCTGAAATTCCACACGCTCGTCAGCTTTTTCGTGCCGCTGCTGGCGCTTTTTGTTCCCCTCGCGGACACGGCCTTCGCCGTGATCCGCCGTCTTGTGCGTGGGCAGAGCCCCTTTCACGCCGACCGGGGGCATATCCACCACCGGCTGCTCGATCTGGGGCTGAGCCAGAAGCAGGCCGTGGCGCTGCTCTACGGCCTGTCCTCGCTGCAGGGTCTGGCAGCGGTGCTGCTGGCCGGGACCGACGCACTCTCTCGCGCCGTGAGTCTGCTGCCGGCCTTCGCGCTGTCGCTGGCCGTCTGGCTGCCGGTGCTCCGCAGCCCGCCGGAACGGTAGAATAATCATTGAAAGCACAGCTCCTCATGATGGGGAGCTGTGCTTTTTTATATATGTAGTCGTCCGAAGCCTGTGCACACGTCCCGGGCAGAAATAACCGTTGAAAAAAGGCGTGAAATGCGGTATGATGAGATGTAATATTGTTTTGGGAGCACAGCCATGCAGGAAACGATCCTGACCTTCAAGCGCTACGAAAAAAAATACCTGCTCAGCGCCCGGAAATTTGATCTGCTCTGGGAGCGGATGCGCGAGCATCTGGTGCCGGATCTCTTCTTTCAGAGCACCGTGTGCAGCATCTACTACGACAGCGACGATTTTTCCCTGATCCGCCACTCGCTGGATCGGCCGGTGTACAAGGAAAAGCTCCGGCTGCGCAGCTACAATGTGCCGAAGCCGGACGGCGCGGTGTTTGTGGAGCTGAAAAAGAAGTTCCGCGGCGTGGTATACAAGCGCCGGGTGCAGATGAGCGCCGCGGCGGCAGAGAGCTATCTCGCCGGGCAGACACGGCCGGACGAGGACGGGCAGATCCTGCGGGAGATCGACTATTTCCTGCATACCCACCCGGTTTCGCCCAAGGTCTACATCGCCTGCGAGCGCGAGGCCTGGGTCGATCGGGAGGAGCCGGAGCTGCGCATCACCTTTGACCGCAATCTCCGCTGGCGTGACACCGACCTGCACCTGACCGCCGGCAGCGAGGGCGCGCCGCTGCTCGATGAGGGCGAGGTGCTGATGGAGATCAAGATCCCGGGGGCAGCGCCATTGTGGCTGGCCCATCTGCTCAGCGAGCTGGAGATCTTTCCCACCAGCTTTTCCAAATACGGCACCTGCTATCGGCAAGACCTGCTTGAGAAATATTTTAACGGAGTGATCGTTTGTGTTTAACAGTGTAATTTCCACCAGCCTGACCCTGTCCGCCTTTCTGATCTGCCTCGGCGGCGCCATCGTGCTCGGCGTGCTGACCGCGCTGGTCTTTTCCTTCCGCAGCCGCAGCAGCAGCTCGCTGAATGTGGCGCTGGCCATGCTGCCTCCGATCGTGACCCTGGTCATCATGATGGTCAACGGCAGCATCGGCGCGGGTCTCGCCGTCGCGGGCACCTTCTCGCTGGTGCGCTTCCGCAGCGCGCCCGGCACAGCCAAGGAGATCTGCGGCGTGTTCATGGCCACGGCCATCGGCCTGGCCTGCGGCATGGGCTATGTGGGCGTCGCGGCCCTGTTCTTCGTCGTGATGGGCGTTTTTGTGCTGCTGCTCAGTCTGCTGCGCATGGGCGAAGTCAGCAGCTCCTACCGCCATCTGAAGATCACCATTCCGGAAACGCTGGAGTACGACGGGCTGTTCGACGATCTTTTCGCCAAATACACCAGCCGCCACGAGCTGGTGAAGGTCAAGACCACCAACATGGGCACACTCTATGAGCTGAGCTACGACATCTACCTCAAGGACGGCGAGATCAAAAAGGAATTCATCGACGCAATTCGCTGCCGCAACGGCAACCTGAATGTCAGCTGCGGCCGCCAGAACGACAAGGAAATGCTCTGAGGCGGGAGGAACCATGAAAAAACTGCTTGCATTGTTGCTGCTCTGCACGCTTCTGCTCTCTCTCTCGGCCTGCGCCGACCCCGTGATCGGGGAGACGCCTGCGGAGGCGCCGATCAGCGCCGATTCCGCCCAGGCGCCGGAGGCCGTGATTCTTCTCGAAGGCGACAGCGTCAGCGCCTCCGTGCGCGGCGTGACCGTCAGCGGCAGCGTTGTCACGATCGGCGCGCCGGGGAGCTACACCGTCCGCGGCACGCTCAACGACGGGCGCATCATCATTGACCTGAAAGAGAATCCCGGCAAGGTCACGCTCTTCCTCGACGGAGCGGATATCACCTGCCTGACGGACAGCGCGATTTATCTTGTCCAGGCCAAGGAGCTCAATCTCGTGCTGGCCGCGGGCAGCGAAAACCGCGTCGTCTCCGGCACTGAGGCCGATCTCGCCGCCTATGACGAGACCCGGCAGGGCGCCGCCGTCTTCGCTGAGGACGACCTGGACATCCAGGGCGAGGGCTCCCTCACGGTGCTCGGCTATCTCAACAACGGCATCACCTGCAAGGACGATATCAAACTCAAAGGCGGCGAGCTTTCCGTGCTCGCCGCCAACAATGGCATCCGCGCCAGCGAATCGGTGACGATGAGCGGCGGTGCGGTGACCATCCAGTCCGGCAACGACGCACTCAAGGCCAGCTCCGCGAAAAAGGCGGGCAAGGGCTTTGTCCAGATCGACGGCGGCGAGCTCACGGTCTCCGCCGGCGGCGACGGCGTTTCCGCCGAAACGGAGCTGCGCATTTCCGGCGGCAGCCTTACTGTGGCGGCGGCGGGAGATTCCTCGCTCGTCAGCTGCAAGGGTCTCAAGGGCAAAACCGGCGTGACGATCTCCGGCGGCACGATCACAGTCAAAGCCACGGACGACGGCATTTCCTGCGCCGACACGGTGAGCATCACCGGAGGCGAACTGCTGGTTCAGTCCGGCGCGGACGGCATTCAGGGCGGCAAGAAGGGCACCGGCTTCGGCGACACGGTCGGCTCTGTCATCATCGAGGGCGGCCGTATTCTCATCAGCGCCTACAACAAGCCCGTGGACGCCAAGGCCAGCTTTCAGATTTCCGGCGGCACGCTGCTCGCCTGCGGCCGCGGCACGCCCAGTCCTTCCGGCGAGATTCCGTGGCTGCTGTACACGGTCAAGGGAAGCGCGGGCGATGCGCTCATCGTCAAGGCCGGCGACGAGCCCGGCCTGACCGCGGCCTACGCCTACAGCACCGTTTTCTTCGCCGATCCAACGCTGAGCGAGGGCCAGAGCTATTCACTGCAGGCCGGTTCACAGAAGCTGGAGGCCATCGCCTCCCGCTGATCCGCGGATGATCGCGCCCCGACAAACTCGCCGGGGAATAAAAGGATGAATGACATGATGAAAAAACTGCTATCCCTGCTGCTTGTGCTCCTGTTTCTTTTGCCGGCCGGCGGCGTAGCCCTGGCTGAGAGCGCGGCGCAGGAGCCGGAGGACTGGATCGAAATCTCTGACCTTGACGGGCTGCTGGCCGTGGCGGACGATCCAGACGGCAATTATCTGCTGACCGCGGATATCGACATGGCCGGCATTGACTGGAAGCCGATCCCCTTCCGCGGCTTCTTTGACGGGGCCGGGCATACGCTTTACAACCTCCAGATCGGCACGGTCGGCGAGGAGGTGCGCGTCACGCGCGACGGCAACCTCAAATCCTATGACACCGTCTTCTCCGGCTTCTTCTCCGTGCTGGAGAACGCCACCGTCCGCGATCTGCAGATTGTCGGCGCGACTTTGGCCGTGGACGGTACGGATCACTGCTTTGTCGGACTTCTCGCCGGCTACATGTACCGCAGCAGTATTCAGGGCTGCTCCGTGCAGGGCCGCGCATGGCTCATCAACCACGCCGTGCAGAGCGGCGTCGGGGGTCTTGTCGGCTATGGCGCCGGCGATTTCGGCTACTGCAGCGCAGACGTGGAGCTGGTTTTTGAAGACCGCAATCTGGAATCGCGCTGCGAGCAGTTCATGGGCGGCATCCTGGCCTGCGGTCTTGTCAACATTGAGGACTGCAAAGTGCAGATCGACGGCTACGACTCCTGCCACGGCTACGTCCACAACGGCGGCCTTGTCGGCATGTATTACTACTGCGGCATGGATGTGCACGCCCAGTCCGTGCGCCGGAACGAGATCCGCGGGCAGATCAGCTTCTTTGAGGACAACCCGGATCGCCGCGCCTATTGCGAGCCCACGCTGGGCGAGGAAATGTCCGTGCCCGGCAACTACTACAGCAACGAGAGCGAATTCGAGCGCAACGAAACCCGGGACTATGACAAGGTGCTGCTGCCGGAGCAGTGCGAGGAGCCGGAATACCACACCACCCTCACCTCTCCCACCTGCGACACCTGGGGCTATGTGCTCCACGAGTGCAAAAACTGCGGCTATCATTGGACGGACACGTATTTCCCGCCCCAGCACACACCGGGCGATTGGGAGATCGTGGAGTCCGCTGACGAGACGCACGAGGGTGTGCGCGAAAAGCACTGCACCGTCTGCGGCGAGCTGATCGTACGCGAGAGCTACTCCTATGAGCCGCCCGAGCCGGTCTACTCCGAGGAGATCGTCGCCGTCCAGGGCGTGGAAAGCACCGAAACCCTGGGTGTGCTCTTCCACGGCAGTGCCCAGGCCATGCGCGCCAAGGACGCGACCGGCCTTCTGATCTGGAGCTCCGACGACCCGGCGATCGCCAGCGTCGATCAAAACGGCACGATCCACGGGCTTTCGCGCGGACAGACCACCGTCCGTTACAGCTCTGAGGACGGCCTTTACAGCGGCGTTTGCACCGTCACGGTCTATTACAGCTTCTGGCAATGGCTGCTGATCGTCTTTTTCTTCGGCTGGCTCTGGTATGTTTAAACCAGTTGATAACAAAAAACTCCCGTACCGGTTCGGTACGGGAGTTTTATTTCGCAATTAATCGAGAACGTAGGGCAGGAGAGCGATCTGACGGGCGCGCTTGATCGCCTCGGTCAGCTCACGCTGGTGCATGGCGCACACGCCGGTGGTGCGGCGGGGCAGAATCTTGCCGCGCTCGGACAGATAACGGCGCAGCTTCGCGGTGTCCTTGTAATCGATGAACGTGGCCTTGTCCACGCAGAACTGGCAAACCTTGCGGCGTTTGCGGTTCTTGGGGTTGTTCTTATCGAAAGCCAAAGCGGTATCCTCCTTATTTAGTATCAAAGTGCCGATTGAAAAGTCGTTTTATATCGTTTTTGACGCAGCTTTGCCGCGGCAAAAACACCCTGTGGCGAGCGACGCGAGCCCTCGCGCCGACCAAACGAGGCTTGTCCTCCGTAAGCCGAGTGCGATGAGCGCGGGTCGTCGATTGTAAAACGACGTTTTACAATCGAATTAAAACGGCAGCTCGCCGTCGTCATCGCCCAGATCGGTGAAGGGAGAGGGTGCGGGGTTGACCGTGCGGGGAGCCTCATAGTTGCTGCTCCGGCCGCCGTCGTAGCCGCCGCTCCGATTCGAGTCGTAGGCGCTGGCGCGGGGTGCCTCATAGTTGCCGTCGCTGCTGTCGCGGCGGCTTTCGCCAAAGTAGACGTTGTCAACGTTGATTTCCCAGCTGGTGCGGTTGTTGCCGTCGCGATCCTGCCACTTGCGGCTCTGCAGGCGGCCGGAGACAACGATCATGCTGCCCTTGCGGAAATACTTGTTGACAAACTCAGCCGTGGAACGCCAGGCGGAGCAGTCGATAAAATCGGTCTGCCGCTCGCCGCCGTCGCGGCCGCCGAAATCGCGGTCAACGGCCACGGTGAACGAAGCCACCGGCGTCTGGCTCTGGGTATATCTGAGCTCGGGATCCCGGGTCAGACGGCCCATAATGACAATGTGGTTGAGCATCTTTGACGCTCCTTACTCTGCACGCAGGGTAATCAGGCGACGCAGGATGCCGTCGGTGATACCGAGGATACGGTCCAGCTCAGCGGGGAACTCGGGGCCGCTCGTGAACTTCATCAGCACATAGGTGCCCTCGGAAATGTAGTTGATCTCGTAAGCGAGCTTGCGCTTACCCATCTCCTCCAGTTCCTCGAGCGTACCATTTGCTTCCACAAGTGCCTTGAACTTCTCGACGACCGCAGCGGTCTCTTCCTCGCTCAGGTTGGGGTTGATGATGTACATCACTTCGTACTTTTCGCTTGCTTTTGCCATGGTTGCACCTCCTTTTGGTCTTTTGGCCCCCGGTCGCTGCCGGGAGCAAGGAAAATTCTGTCCATACGGACAGGCCATATTATTATATCGGTTTTTTTCGGATTGTCAAGCACCTTTTTACAGTTTTTCCATGGTTTTTGCGTCCTTTTCCTTGACAAAATAGTGCCGGGCAATCCAGCGGGACAGGCCGTCCAGCCCCGGATAGACCAGGCGTTCGCTCATGTTGAGCTGGTCGAGCATATCGCGCACGCGCCAGCGCAGGTTTCGGTCGATGACGTACTTGACGGTGTTATGCGTGTGCCGATCCAGAAAGCCCTCCACATCTTCCATATCCATCGGGATGACGGAGAAGAAGGAATACTGGTTGACGATGCGCGAGTCGATGCTGGGCGGCTCGATGACGACCATGGAGCGGTCGCCCATGTCGCGGTCGTAGGCGGCAATATCTGCGGCGGCTCGGTCAAGCATGTCGACAGAGAACACCTCCGCCTTGTTGCGTTCCATGATCTCCTGATAACGCGGCGGCAGCAGGGCGTGCAGTTCCTTGATATCCACGCGCCAGACCATGCAGTCGTGCTGCTCCATGTGCTCGAGATTGTCCTCGCTGACGGCGAAATGCAGCGCCACCAGCGCCGACTGCGTCCAGTCCAGCAGCCGCGTGGGCAGGCCGTGGTGCTGGCCGAGGAACATCTGCCGCCAGACGGACTGCGCGATTGTCGGGTCCTCCATGACGGCGTATTTGGCAAAATTCTTCAAAATCGCGGGCTCCAGCGTCCGCTGCAGCTCCTTGCAGTTGCGCCGCAGGCTCGTGACCATGGAGAAATCCGCGTTGGCCATGCCGCGGTAAACGTACAGGCTGCGGTTGCGCCCCAGATCGGGCCGGTAGGGCTGGTCCGACAGCAGAGGGATCAGATCCTCCACGCGTTTGATTCTGATTTCCCGGATCATACGCTCTCCTCTTTTCTTCTTTTATATGCAACAGTATATCACGGCTCGTCAAGGGGTAAAAAAGTGCCTGCGATTTCTCGCAGGCACTTTCGTTTTGATTGGGGTCAGGCTCTGTTCTTTCTCTTCTTCTGCTCGATCACAAGCACGGCCATTGCCGCGGAAGATGCAGCCATCAGCGCAATCCAGAGGCCCAGGTTAGCGTCGTCGCCGGTCTTCGGGGTCTTTCCGCCACTGCCGCCGCTGCTGGTTCCGGTCCAGACGAGGAGCAGCGGGGAGGTGCCGTGCACAGTGAAGCTCAGCGTGCTGCCGCTCTTCGTGACGGTGGGCATCTCGCCTTCGCCTGCCTTATGACCGTTGCAGTCCTCACCGAAGAGGTGCAGCGCGACGAAGCGATCCGTGGCGGCCGCGCCGTCGGGAACGGCAATGCTGACCTTTACGCCCTTGGTCGGGAACTGGTCGGCCGTGATGGGCAGCCATTCGCTGCCGTCAAAGTACTCGACCTGGATTTCGTAAAGCTTGTTGCCTTTGACCGTCGTAGTGCCAAGACGGCGCTTGAGCGTGTTGAGCATCGCGGTCTTCATCGCGTCGACGGTGGCATAGCGCTCCTTGAGCGCGGTGGGCACCACGGTGTTGTTCGTGGCAACTGCTCTCAGCTCATACCAGTGAGCGTAAAGCGTCGTGCTCTCGGTCAGCTTGTCGCCCTGCACAACCTCCAGGCCGCCTTCCGCGGCGTCAAACCAGCCGCCGAAGAGGTAGCCGTCTCTCTCCTGAGGCGTGGGCAGCGCGGGCACGGTGCCGTCTACGCCGAGGCGCAGACGGGTGACGGAGACCTTGCCGCCGTTGGCGTCCAGAACAATGTGCAGCGGCTCTTCAATCGGTGCGGGAGATTCGGTGGGTTCGGGAGATTCGGTCGGCTTAGGCTCCTCTTCCTTCACGGTGAACTTGAAGGTGGCGATCTCGCTTTCCACGCCGTCCTTCACGGCCTTGACCTGAATGGTCACGTCCTCGTTGACGGTGAACTTGTCGCCCTTGGTCCAGGTCTTGCCGCCGTCGGTGCTGTACTCAATCTCAGCGCCCTCGGTCTCGCTGCTGAACGTGAGCTGGGTGCCCTTTTCGACCTCGCCGGCTTCCGGCGTCACGGTCGGAGCGGCGGGCTGATCGGTTGCGGGCAGCGTGCAGACAACGTCCGCGCGGTCGCGGATACGGATGCGCGGGAAGGGTCCCTCGGGAGCATTGAAGGTGTCGTCGTAGGAAGCAAGGCCGGTGGCCTTGATCTCCGCGCCGACTTCGCAGTTTTCCACTTCCTTGCCGGTGGTGATGTAACCGTCGATGAACACACGGGCCAGATTGCCCTCGGCGTCCTTGACCATGATGGTCTGGATCAGGCCGTTTTCAACCTCCACGCTCTCGACCGTGCCCTTGACGGTGACGAGCTTGCCTTCCGCGGAGCGGTCGTTGAGCTCGGAGGCCTTGATCTCGGTGGGTTCCACGGAGCCTTCGCCGATCACCTCGATGGTCTGCACCTGCAGCTCGGGCTCGCCCTGGTAGAAGTCGGTGTGCCCGACGATGCGGACCTTGTCGCCGATCTTATACTCGCCGGAGACCGGGAAGCAGCAGATGCCGGCCGTGTCGTCCTGCACATAGATGCAGTCGAAGAAGGCGGTATCCTTGTCATAGCCGGAGGCGTTGGAGGTCACGACGCCCTCGATCGTGAAGCGGTAGCCGGTGTCGTCCGGCTTGGAGGCGGCGCGCACATCGGCAATCGGAGTGACCTTGCCTTCGGTCTCCTTGTCGAGCACGTCGAGCTCGACGTTCGCGGTGTAGGTGTATTCTTTGCCGTCCAGCTCGACGATCGCCGTCACGGTGACGGTGGTGAGCTTGGCGGTGTCAATGGTATGCTTGAAGTTCACAGGCAGCGTGCCGCCGGCAGGGATGCTGTAGCCGGTGGTGTCGGTGCCGATCACTTCGCCGCCGTTGACGGTGTAGACCAGAGACTTGACGGTGGCCGCCGCTTCCTCGTTATTGTAGAGGGTGGTGACCAGCGTGGCTTCCTCGCCCTTGTAGACGGGATCGGTCTCGGCCTTGATGTCGGTGATGCCGAGCTTGATGGGCTTGCCGACCCAGATCGGCGCGGTCACGGCCAGGTCGCCGTCCTTCTGGGTCACGCGGATGAAGTAGTAGCTGTACTCGGGCTCAAGCTCCGCATTGAGCTGGCCGGAGCTGAGCTCTTCCGCCTTGTCCCAGGTATAGGCGGTCTTGCCGCCGTCAACGACGACTTCCACCTTGCTGACGGCGTCGCTCGAGTCGGGATCGTAGAGAGTGACATTGATGTTCAGCTTCTCGGGCGTCTCTTCCTCGCTGAAGATGGTGCCCATCGGCATGTTGTTGAGCGTGTAGTAGATCTGGAGGTTCTTGTCCTCGGTGGCGTACACGCGCAGCGCGCGGATCGCGTCGTAGATGCCCTGCTCGGTGAAGTCGTTGGTCAGGATAACGTCGCGGGCGTCGTTGGCGTTGCCCCAGCGTCCCTTGTGGTTATCCTGGTTGTTGGTGGGCGCCACGTGCCAGCCCTTGTCCAGCGCGATGATGTACTGCTCGTAGCTGGGGTAATAGCCGCCCTGGCCGATCTGGCCCTCGCCGTTGCCGACCTCGACCAGGAACATATGCGCGTCCGTCGCCTCGTCCCAGTAGCTGAAGTCGGTGAAGTTGCCGAAGGTGGTGCCCGGGTGGTTAAACTGGTTCAGGCTGTTGCCCTTGTTGATGGTCTGGTAGTAGAGCTTCATGCCGGCGTCGCCGCTCTTGTTGTTCAGCTCGGCGTTGTTTCGGGACACCAGGCCGTCGCTGTCAAAGGTGTTGATGTGGCCGGGGCCGCCGGACCAGGTCATCTCAAAGCCAGCGAGGGCGACGATGTCGCTCTGGCTCTTGTTGAATTTCTCGACCGCATCCTTGTACTCGGCCCACAGCGCGGCGCTGGACTCGGTCATCAGACTCTTGTCGTTGAGAGCGTCGGCGGGGTTGGCGGCAGAGGTGGTATCAAAGTAGTTGGAGTGGTCGGTGAAAGCCACAAACTGCACGTTCGCGCTCTTCGGCAGGGAGGCAATGTACTCCAGCGCGGTCTCCAGCGAGCCGGAGCCGTCGGAATAGGTGGTGTGGGAGTGCAGCTGGCCGAAGTAGAGCTGGTAGTCCGCAATGCCGACGGTGAAGCTCCAGGTCTTTTCGACTTCGACGCCGTCGGAGCGCTTGACCGTAATAGTTACGGTTGTGCGGCCGTCCTTCAGCTCCTCGGCTGGCGTGTAGCTCAGCACGCCGTTTTCGAACTTGGCCTCAACGGTCTCGCCGTTGACGGTCATTGTGAATTCGGGATTCTCGCCCGCGTTGCCGATCTTCGCGGAGATGGTGGGCTTCTTCTCGTCGCGGGTCTGGGCGTTGGGCGCCGGGGTCAGTTCCTCGAAGAAGGGTTCGTCAACGATGGCGACGGTCTTCTCGCCGCTGTAGACAATGCCGTAGCTGTTCTTCACCTCAACCTTGATGGTGAAGCTCTCGGGGGCGTTCTCCCCGTCGATTTCGGCGGCGGGAATGGTGAAGCTGACAGCCTTGGACGGCTCAAGGCCCGTCACGGTGCCGGTCTTGTCGCCGGCGGTGTAGGTGACGGTGAGGGTCTCGATCGTCTCGGCCAGATCATCCAGCGTGAAGGAGCAGAGGTAATCCTGCTCGACGAAGCGGGAATCCTCGCAGTCGAAGATGACGTTGGGATCCTGCACGACGTCCTCACGGATTTCGGTGCCGTCGACCACTTCATAGAAGTTGAAGAGGAAGATGTCCGGCTCTTTCGGCTTGAAGGTCCAGCCGGAGAAGACGCTCGAGTAATACTCGATGCAGACAGGCGTGCCGTTGTAATTGGCTTCCCTGTTATAAATAATGTAGCTGTCGCCGTTCTTGGTCAGGAACCACTTGGCGGTATCGGGCAGCTTGCCGTCCTCGCCCTTCTCGACGAAGAAGAGTTCCTCCGCATTGTTCGAGGCCAGGTACTTGCCGTTGATCTCAAAGCTGTAGTAGCGGCCCATCGTGTCGATCTTGAAGACATAGGCGCCGTTGCCGGCCTTAGCCTTGTCGCCCTCGATCGTGGTCGGAACCGCGGTCAGGGAGTAGGTAGCCTCCTTGGCCAGACCCAGAGAGGCCTGAGCGTTGGGGCTGTAGGCCACATACTGCTTGCCCTTCTCCAGCACGCCGTCCCATTCGCCGTCGTCATAGGCCGCGACCGCGTCCTCGGGATTGACCAGATAGAACTGGAGGGCATAATCGGTGTTCTTGAGCTGGCTCGTATAGGGAGCAAAGCCGGAAAAGACCTCCGTGCCGTTGCGCAGGAAAGCCTCGATATAAACCGGGAGCTCGGTGCTGTCCTTGGTGAGAGTCAGGGTGCTGCTCTTGATGTACCAGGTATGGTCTGCTGCGCTGAAGGGCAGCAGGTTCCAGTCGTGCACCGTGTCGCCGTTGTAATTCGGATTGACGGTCAGCTCCGCATACGTGCCGCTGGGCCACACGGAGATGCACTGGGTCTCGTCGTCGTTGGAATAGAAGCTGTAAGTGCCGTCAGCGTTGACTTTCACCTTCCACACGAAGTCGCTGGTGAAGTTGACGACCTTGCCGTTTTCCAGCGTGGCGCTGTTGGCCTTCAGATACCAGTCGCCGTTGGGCTTGGAGCTGATGGCGGTCATGTGGCTGGGGCTGTAGATGGCGACGGTCGCGCCGTCGGTCAGCTGATCCAGACTCGTGATCAGATCGCCCTCGACGGGTTCGGGCGGCACATCCTCGGTCTTGACCAGATAGAACTGCATGCCGTAGGCAGCCTCGGTCAGCTTCTCTTCGGAGGTGGTATAGCCGCAGAATACCAGCTGCGTATCGCCGCTGACCTTTTTGTTGAAGATTTCAATGTAGGCGCTGCCATAATTATTGGCCAGCGTGCTGCTCTTGATATAATAGGTATTGGTCTCGGCGTTGCAGGGATCGATGCTCCAGTTGGAGTCGCCGCCGTCCACGCTCTTGTTGGAGGTCAGCTCGACATAGTTTCCGCTCAGCCAGCCGGTCACGGCTTTATCGCCCTGCTCAAAGCAATAGCTGCCGTCCTCGTTGACGCGCACCGTCCAAACCAGGTTTGCCGCGGGATTGACCGCTTTATCGCCCTCAATCGTCACATCGGCGGGGGCCAGATACCAGTCGCTTCCCACCACATCGGAGCTCATGGCCTTGGCGCTGTTCGGATTGTAAATCACGATCTTCGCGCCGTCGGTCAGCTGAGCCAGGTCGGTGACCAGGCCCTCGGTCTCCGCGGGCTCCTCCGCCTTGACGGTGTAGGCGAAGCTCGCGATCGCGCTCTCCACGCCGTCCAGCACGGCCTTGACCTGAAGCGTCACGTCCTCATTGACCGTGTAGGTCTCGCCCTCGGTCCAGGTCTCGCCGTCGGTGCTGTAGGAAATCACCGCGCCCTCGGTCTCACAGCTGAAGGTCACCACGGTGCCCTTTTCCACTTCGCCCGCGGCCACGTCCGCCGTCGGAGTCGCTACCGTGATCGGCTCCTCGCCCTTGACCGTGATCTCGCTGTCGAGGGTGTTGCGCAGCTGCAGCATGGAGTTGTTGATGCCGACAGCCAGCGTCACGTCAACTTTGTCACCGACCTTGACACGCCAGACGCCTTCGTTCTTTTCGATCGCAGCCTTATAGAGCTGGATGGTCTTGCCCTCGGCGTCCGTAAACGTAATATTCGGATTGGAAAATTGCCCGTTCTTGTCGTAGACCTCAGTTACTTCGAGGCCGGTCAGCTTCACGTAGGTGCAGACGTCCGCCGTCGTCAGCGCGCCGATCGTCGTCTCCTTCGCAGTCAGCGTCAGGCCCTCGGACTTCTCGTAGGTCTGGCCGGTCAGCTCCGGCAGGCCGCGGTAGGTCGCGCGGGCGCCGGTAAAGATCACCGTATCGCCCAGGGCGAGATCGGTCGGCGCGGTGTCAAAGTAGAGGCAGATGCCGCCGGTCGCGTCCTGCACAAAGACGTTCTTTGTCTCGATCATTGTCACGACGCCCTTGACCGTAAACTCTGCGCCGGTCTCGCCGGCCAGTGCCTCGGCGATCGTGTTGATTTCGGGAGTCGGCTCGGGGGTCTCGTCCAGCGCGAAGAACTGGAAGGTGTAGATCTCCGCCTTGCTGGCGTTCATCCCATAGACCGTGAAGTAGCCGCTGTAGTATTCGATATACTGCGGCTTGCCGCTGTATTGCGCGTTCACGCTCTTGATGAAGTGGCCGTTGGCCGCATCCTCCAGCTCAAAGAGCGTATAATCGCCAAGCTCTTCAACGAACTTCAGGTCGGTGGTATCCATGTAGAGATACTTGCCGTCCTCGTTGACGAAGCTGAACTTGCCGTCCCCGTTGACGGACACGGTCAGAATCGCCGCGCCCTCGGGAACGTTCAGCCTGCCGTCCTCGGTAAGCGTCGCGTCCGCAGCGGTCAGCTCAATTTTCGTGGTTTTGCCGGAATATGTATATTCCTCGGCCGTGACAGCCTTGCTGTCCGCCGGATAGTAGATCACGACCTTATCACCGTCGGCAGGGCTGCTCTTCAGCGTCGCCGTAACGGCAGCGGGCGCAGTGGTCGGCTCCGGCGTATCGGTTGGGTCGGGCTCCTCAGACGGATCCGGGTCCACGACCACAATATCATCGGTTCTCAGCTTCCAGAACGCGAGCGTCTGATCCTTGATATTGTTGTTGATGCTGGTATAGCATCTCCAATCCTGTCCGTTGTAGACGCCGAGGTAGCGCGTATCACCGTTCGGATCCGCCGCGGTCAGATAGCCGTCCGTTACAGACCAGACTGCTTCCGTGTCTCCGATGCGAACGCCGTTATTGGCCGCAGTCAGATAAAGGGATGCGCCATTCGCGCTTTTGATCGTATAACCGGCGTCCGTCTGGGTCAGCGTCCAGGAGAAGTCCTCCGTGCTGTCAACCGTCAGCGTATCGCCGGATACAGTTCCGGTCAAGACCAGCGGCTGCCCCTGGCTGCCGCTGCCGGTGGTCGGCAGCACCCAGGTCGCGTCGCCCTTGGTCATCGTAATGGCCACGGTGTCGTCGGCGGAGATGTCCGCCAGCTCGACCTTCTGCCAGGTCGCACCGTCATCCGCCGCAAAGGCAGCCGCCGGCAGCAGCGAAAGCAGCATGCCAAGCAGCAGCACCATCGACAGGATCTTACTCATTCTCTTCTTCATGGGGTACCTCCTTGAAGCGGGCTCGCAAGGTTTATGTCAACCCGTTTACATAAGTATACGCATGATATTATATCAGAAATTTTCTGATTTGCCAGCGGTATTCAGCAAAAAAATCGTGAAAGATCATAGAATTTTTTGGGCTGTTTTTATGAAAAGCGCCAAAAATGGAAAATCCCGAAAAATTAAGATTTTAAGCGGGTTTTCCAGACTTTTTATTGTCATTATTGCGTTTCTTTTTTGTAACTTTTCAGGGCAAAACGCGGCCTCTCTCTTGACAGAAAAACGGGAACTTGATATGCTGGTTTCATCGCATCAAAACGGAGATCGGACAGCATGAAAAACGCAAAAAAATACCGTCTGTGGGCCTGGCTCGCCGCGGAAAAATGGGGTCTTTTGCTGCTGCTGGCGGCAGCGCTCGTCTTTCTCGGCGCGAGGCTCTGGCTTGGCGCGGACGAAACCAAGACGGCGCCCAGCGGGGATTATGCCGAATACGAAAAGGGCGTCGTCGTGGACATTCTCAGCGACAGCAGTGCGCCGGACGAGGCCTCGGACGGCGGCTGGCGCGGCGAGCAGCTGATGACCGTCGAGCTGCAGACCGGGCAGTACGCGGGCAAAACGCTGCTGGTCAGCAACTATATCGGCCCGCTGTTCGGCGTGCCGCTGCGCGCTGGCGACAGCGCCGCGCTGATCGTAAACACCTATGCAAGCGGCGAGATCCGCGCGACGGTCTATGAATACAACCGCATCCCCGCGCTGATCGGCGTGGTGCTGCTCTTTGTGCTGGCGACGGTGCTGGTCGGCGGCAAAACCGGCCTGAAGTCCCTGATCGGGCTTGCCGTCACGGTCGTTTGCCTGTTCTGGGTGCTGATCCCGCTGCTGCTGCGCGGCGCGCCGACGCTGCCGACGGTGTTTCTCTGCTGCGTATTCATTTCGGCCGTTGCCTTTACGATCCTCGGCGGATTGCACCGCAAAACCGTCTGCGCGATGCTCGGTACGGTGGCGGGCGTGGCGCTGGCGATGCTCTTCGGTCTCGCGGCCCAGGCGCTGGCGCGCATCGACGGGCTGCGCATGAGCGACGTGGAGCCGCTGCTGCAGCTGCGCCAGACCGGCGTGCCGATCGGGCTGCGGTATCTGCTCGTGGGAGGCGTCATCATCAGCGCGCTCGGTGCGGTGATGGACGTGGCGATGAGCATCTCCTCCGCGCTGGAGGAGGTCCATGCCGCCAATCCCGACTACGGCGCGAGGGAGCTCTTCCGTTCCGGTATGAACATCGGCCGCGACATGGTCGGCACGATGACCAATACCCTGATCCTCGCCTTCCTCGGCAGCGGCTTTACGATGATTATTTACTTGTATTCGCTGGGCCTTGCCCGCTATCAGCTGCTGCCCTCGGCCTACATGGCCATCGAGCTCATCAGCGGCCTGTCAAGCAGCGTCGGCATGATCCTCGCCATCCCGCTGACGGCGCTCATCAGCGCGGCGGCGCTGGGCAAAAGATAGAATCTGATGAAGAAAACTCCCGGGAGGATTTCTCCTCCCGGGAGTTTTCAGCTTGTCAAAAAAGCCTCGCAGAGTTTTTTCGCCGCTGCGAAAAAAGAAATCGGATCGTGTTTTCCGGGGGCGTGTACCTCGGAAAACACACCTTGCGCCCTGCAAGTGTGCGCAGCAGGGCGAACCCCCTCAACGGAGAGCCCAGCGAAGCGGGGCTCCGTTGATGCGTGCTCAAAACTCCCGGGAGGATTTCTCCTCCCGGGAGTTTTTGCCTGTCTGTCAACGTGTCGCCGGTTCCAGCAGCGTCAGGCGTTTTCGTTCGCAGTCGAGCTCATAGCGCAGTCCGAGCGGGAACACCCCGATCGGGTAGCTGTGGCCGACGTTGACGTTGTACAGAATCGGCAGCTCCGGCCGCCCGGCCTCAAAGCCGACCACCTGCCGCAGCACCTCCTGGTAACTGTCAAATTTGTCCTCCGCGGCGGGCTTGCCGAATACGATGCCGCTGACGCGCGAAAGGATCCCCTGCGCCTGCAGCCCGCGCAGATACCAGCGCAGCAGGTCGTCCGGCATATCCTCCTCGCTGGTTTCCAGCAGCAGGAGCTTCCCTTCCCATTCCTGCGGCGCGGGCCAGAGCGCAGTTCCCATCAGTTCGACAAACACGTCCACGCAGCCGCCGAGCAGCTCGCCCTCGACCTTCCCGCTGCCCTGCAGGACTTGATAGCCGGTGTTTTTCCGGCGCGGCCGGGGAATGGTCTGATTTTCCTCCGCCCAGGGTACCTTTTCCTTTTCGAAGGCGCAGAAGCCGCTGCAGGGGATATCCAGCGTTGGCTGGGGTGAAAAGAGCGTGCGCTCCATCATGTCGCGCGTGTACTCGTTGATCGACACATACTCCGCCACGTCGCACATCAGCGACAGGCCATAGTAGGACACAAGTCCCGCCTTGCGCATCATGAAGTGGTTGGTCGTCGTGTCGGAAAAGCCGGTAAAGATTTTGGGGTTTGTACGCAGGACGTCAAAGTCGATGTACGGCAGCAGACGGATCGTATCGTCCCCGCCGATGGCACAGATCACCGCCCGGATCTCCGGGTCGCGGAAGGCGTCCATCAGGTCCTGTGCGCGGGCCTCGGGATGGCGGTAGAGGTAATCCGTGCCGCGCAGCGCGTTCGGCATCGCACACACGCGCAGGCCGTAGTCGCGCTCGAGCCGCTCTTTGGCGATGCGGTATTTGTGGATCAGCTGCGGTTCGCCCAGAATGCCGCTCGAGAGTGACACCACGGCGACCTTGTCCCCGCGTGAGAGGTGTTTGGGTTTGAGCATTGTTTTCCTCCTGAAGAAAAGCGGGGGCGCCGGAGCGCCCCCGTTGTCGTTAATGAAATCTTACTTTTTGTTGCCGAACAGGCCGCGGATGATGCTCTTGGCGCCCGAGCGCATGACGGAGCTGAGCGCATTGGAGGCGGCACGCTTGGCCATGGTGCCGGCGGAGACAGTCTTGCCGCCGGTGATGGTGTTGACGATATTGGTGGTCATGGAGCTGGCCATGGAGGACGCGGCGTTGGACGCTGCGCGCTCAAAGGTGCTCGTGACGGCCTTTTTCTTCTTCTCGGCCTCCTTGGCGGCGGCAGCGGCGGCCTTTTCCTCCGCCTTGGCGGCAGCGGCGGCTTCGCGCTCGGCGGCCTTTGCGGCGGCGGCTTCTTCCTTCTGGCGCTGCTTCTCGGCGGCGGCCTCCTCGCGCAGACGCTGGCGCTCGGCCTCGGCCTCCTCCTTCTGGCGCTGCTTCTCCGCGGCAGCAGCCTCGGCCTCCTCCTGACGGCGGGCCTCCAGCTCCTCGTTGGCGCGGATCAGGATCTCATAGGCAGACTCGCGGTCCACCTGCTGGCGGTACTTGATGTCGAACTCGTCCGCGGCGATCAGGCGCTGCACGTCGCCCGCGTCGGCCGCGCCCATCAGGCTCTGCGGCGGCAGGATCCTGGCGCGCTCGACCATCGTGGGGATGCCCTTTTCATCCAGGAAGCTGACCAGCGCCTCGCCGACACCGAGCTCCATCAGCACGGTCTCGCTGTCGAAGTTGGGATTGACGCGGAAGGCGGCAGCGGCGGCGCGCACGGCCTTCTGCTCGGCCGGCGTGTAGGCGCGCAGCGCGTGCTGCACACGGTTGGACAGCTGCGCCAGCACATCGTTGGGGATATCGCTGGGGCTCTGGCTGATGAAGTAGACGCCCACGCCCTTGGAGCGGATGAGCTTGACAATCTGGACGATCTTCTGCACGAGGGCCTTGGGGGCGCCGTTGAAGAGCAGGTGCGCCTCGTCGAAGAAGAAGATCATGCGGGGCTTTTCGAGATCGCCCACCTCGGGCAGTTTTTCGTACAGCTCCGTCAGCATCCACAGCAGGAAGGTGGAGTACACCGTGGGGCTCTGGATCAGACGGGTGCTGGTGAGGACGTTGATGAAGCCGCGGCCGTCGAAATCGGTGCGCATCCAGTCGCGGATGTCGAGATCGGGCTCGCCGAAGAACTGCTCGCCGCCCTCGGCCTCGAAGGCCAGCAGCGCGCGCTGGATGGCGCCGACGCTGGCGGCGGAGACGTTGCCGTACATCGTGGTAAACTCCGCGCGGTTATCGCCCACGAACTGCAGCATGGCGCGCAGATCCTTCAGATCCAGCAGCAGCAGACCGTGCTCATCGGCCACTTTAAAGACGATGTTCAGCACGCCGGTCTGGATCTCGGTGAGGTTCAGCAGACGGCCCAGCAGGGTCGGGCCCATGTCGGAAATGGTCACGCGCACGGGATGGCCGGTTTCGCCGAAGATATCCCAGAAACGGGTGGGATAGCCCTTGTACTGGAAGCCCTCCAGGCCGAAGCGCTCGATGCGGCGCTGCATATCCTCGGTGTCGCGGCCAGGACGGCACATGCCGGACAGGTCGCCCTTGATATCAGCCAGAAACACGGGCACGCCCATGTCGGAGAAGGACTCTGCCATCACCTTCATGGTGATGGTCTTGCCGGTGCCGGTAGCGCCCGCGATCAGGCCGTGGCGGTTGGCCATCTGCGGCAGCAGGTACAGGTTCTTGTCAGACTGTGCAAGCCAAATCTTTTTATCGGAAACCATAGAGAACCCTCCAGTTTTTTTAATATAAATTCATCATATCACAGTTTTTTTCACGGTACAATACAAAAGGATAAAAAATCGGCGTATCCCGGGTTGGGATACGCCGATTTTTTTGCGCGCTTACTGCAGCTTTTCCAGGAATTCCACAATTCTCTGCACGGTAAACAGGTTGGCGGCCTCCTCGTCGGAGATGCTGATGCCGAACTCGTCCTCGATGTTCATGATCAGCTCCACCACGTCCAGAGAGTCCGCGCCTAGATCGTCGATGAGGTTGGTCTCCATCGTGATCTTCTCGGGATCGATCTCGAACTGCGCGGCCAGCGCGTCTCTCACTTTTTCAAAATACATAATCATACCTCCGATGTGCCTGTGCGGCGCATAAAGTTTTGATAATTCTCAAGCGGGTCAGGCCCACTCGCGGCTCTGGGGCTTGTTGCTGGGCTGCTCGGGCTTGACGTAGCTCACCACGACGCGGCGGTTGGGCTCGACGCCGGTGGAGGAGGTGGTCACACCCTCGTAGTTCTGCAGCGCGGTGTGGATCACGTGGCGCTCATAGGAATTCATCGGCTCGAGAGCCATGCTGCGCTTGTACTTGATGGCCTTTTCCGCCATCTTCTCGGCCAGCTTCGTCAGGCTCTCCTCGCGCTTGCTGCGGTAGCTCTCGGCATCCACGCTGATGTGCATGTGCTTATCGCTGCCGCGGTTGACCACGTAGTTGGTCAGGTGCTGGATGGCGTCGAGGGTCTCGCCCCGGCGGCCAATGATGGCGCCCATGCCGCCGCCGGTGAGATTGACGTTCACGCCGCCGTTGTCGCGGGGGCTGATCTCAATGCCGGCCTTGACGTTCATGCGCTCGAGCAGGCCGCTCAGAAAGCTGCGGATCGCGGCGTATTCGGGGTTTTCATCCGCCGGCGCTGCCTCTTCGGCCTTCGGCTCTTCGACGGTCGGAGCGCTGACTTCGACCTTCGCGGCAGGCGCAGGCTCCTCGGCCTTCGGCTCCTTCGCAGGGCGGGTGGTCTTTTCCGGCGCGGGCGTCGGGGCGGGAGCGGCGGGCTCCGGATCGGGCACCTCGTAGCTCACGCGGATCACCGCGGGGGACGCGCCGATGCCCAGGAAGCCGGACTTGGGCAGCTCCAGGATCTCATACTCGTAGGCCATGGAGTCCCGGTCGAGTCCAAGCTCAGCCAGGGCCGCAGCGAGAGCCTCGTCCACAGTCTTGGCGCGCTTTTCCAAAGTTTTTGTCATAGTATCCTTACACTCCTGTGTTTGCTCATTCTTCGGCCGCGGCCTCTACGCTCTCGTCGATGGCGGGAGCGTCCTCAGACGCCAGGGCGGCCTGGGCGGTGGCCTCCTCGGCCATCTCGGGGTTGGTGTAGCGGTCTTCCACATAGGCGCGGCCGCGGGCATAGCGACGGTTGCCGACCTGGGAAGCGGGCTTTTCCGTCTCCTGGATGCCGAGGCGCTCACGGCGAGCGGCGCGGTCGGCGCGGTCAAGGGCGGCCTTGCGCTCGTCGCTCTTCTGCTTTTCGCTGGCCTGGATCTTCTTCTTGCTGGTGTTGACGTTCTGCTCGGTTTTTCCCTCGGCGCGCAGGCGCTCGGTCTCCAGGCGCTTGGCCTCGAGTTCACGTTCCCGATCGCTGCGGTTGGCCTCGCGGACGGCGTCCTCCTCGTCCATCTTCTTTTTGAGGATGCCGGTGAGGATCACTTCGCGGATCATGCCGAAAACACTGTTGGCGATCCAGTAAATGCCCATGGCGGCGGGCATCGAGAAGCAGAACCAGATGCTCATCAGCGGCATCATCAGGTTCATGCCCTTCATCATGCCCTGCGACTGCTCGTTGCCGGCGGGCTGGGGGTTCATGGCGGTGGAGAGCTTCATGCTCAGCCAGCTCATGAGGGCGGAGATCGGCGGGATCAGGAACAGTCCGATGGCGGCCCAGGTGTAGGGGCCGGCCCAGAGGGTGCTGATCGCGGGCGTCTCGCCCAGGTTCACGCCGAGGAAGCTCAGGTCGATGTTCATCAGGCCGTCCACCTGGCCCTTGAGCGCCGTCTGCACGGCGTCCCAGTTCTGGTGAACGAGGTTCGTCAACTCGATTTCCGCGTAATACGAGGCACGGCCGGAGGTCGCCAGCTCAATGCCCGCGTTCTCGAAGTAAGTCTTCAGCGCGGCCACCACGGTGTCGCCGGCGGGTGCGCCCGCGTACATCATGCGGGTGATCGGCAGGATGACAATGCGGTAGATCGGGATGATCAGGAACATCGGCAGCAGCGACCAGAGGCAGCCGGACAGCGGATTGATGCCCTCTTCCTGATAGAGCTTCTGCATCTCCGCGTTGAGCTGCTGCTGGTTGCCGGCGTGGCGCTTCTGCAGCTCCTGGATGCGGGGCTGCAGACGGGTGGTGCGCATGGTGCTCTTCTTGCTCTTGGCCATAAACGGAGCGAGAACCAGGTTGATCGCCAGGGAGAAGAGAACCAGTGCCAGGCCGTAGTTGCCGGTCAGGTTGTAAAACCAGACCATCAGCTTGGCAAACGGCCAGGACAGATATTCCCAGAATGTCATAGCTTGCTCCTAATTGATTATTTCCGCTGCGAAACTTCGCTTCACAACGGAGAGACTCGCATATATCGCGCTCGGCATACGGGAGCAAGCCTCGCTTGATCGATACGAGGGCTCGCTCAGCTCGCCTCAGGGTGTTTTTGCCAGGGCAAAGCCCTGCCAAAAACGATGAAACCTGTTTTGGAGCGGTCATACGAGGGCTCGCTCAGCTCGCCTCAGGGTGTTTTTGCCGGGGCAAAGCCCTGCCAAAAACGATGAAACCTGTTTTGGAGCGGTCAGAGGGAGTCTTTCTGTGTTCTTACCGGGGTCTGTTTTCGCTGTTAAGTTCGGGGACAGGGTCGTAAATGCCGCGCTTCCCGTGATAAAAGGGATGGCAGCAGCAGATGCGTTTGGTCGCCATCCAGCCGCCCCGGAGGGCGCCGTAACGTTCGATGGCGGTCAGTGCATAGGCCGAGCAGGTGGGCATAAAACGGCAGCAGGGCGGGCGCGCCGGGGACAGAAAGCGCTGATAGAAGCGGATCAGCCAGATCAGCACCTGTTTCATGCGTCTTCCTCCCGGATCAGTCCAAGCTTGCCGCAGGCCTCCAGAAACGACGCCTCCAGTCTGCGGTAGGGCGCGTTGACGCTGCGCCCGCGGGCCACGACCACGATGTCCCAGCCCTGCTTGAGGACGGGCTCGCTGAGTCGGACGATCTCCCGCAGACGACGGCGGACGCGGTTGCGCACCACGGCGTGGCCGAGTTTGACGGACACGGTGTAGCCCAGGCGGTTCTCTCCGCGCCGGTTCGGGCGGCAGTAGAGCACCAGATAGGGCGTGGCCGCGCTCTTTCCCCTGGCGTACAGGCGCCGGAAATCACTGTTCTTTTTCAATGTGCGCCGGACGTTCAAAGGAATAGCACCTCGTTTTGCTGAAGCGAAAAGCGGCTTTGCTGTCGATTTTGCTGCACAAACACCGATAGGGCGGATCTCTCCGCCCTGAAAATCACTGTGTGTTTGACCTGCTCATGAGTGGGATCAGTAGCTGAGCTTGGCTCTGCCTTTTGCTCTGCGGCGGGCAAGGACCTTGCGGCCGTTCGCAGTCTTCATTCTCTTGCGGAAGCCGTGCTCTTTCTTGCGCTGGAGCTTCTTGGGCTGGTAGGTACGAAGCATTGTTCACTGCACTCCTTTCAGGCGTAATACTCAACATCGAAGGAAGGGTCCTCCGAAGTAGTTGACAAAAAATCACCCGGCGGCAGATACCGCCGGGTGGCTATTATAAATAAAAAATGTCAATCTGTCAACCAAAACTTGTTCCGATCGCTTCAGCGCTTTTTCGCAGCGGCCTCGGCCAGCTTGCGCTCACGGCGGGTGAGAACCTCCTGGCTGCGCGGCTGGATGTCTCCGGCCTTTGTCAGCGCCCACTTGGTCATCAGCGGGCCGACCAGCTCGTAGATCAGCACGGCAAAGAGCACAATGTTGCGGATCATCGGCCCGTCCCCGGGGAGCTTGGCGGCCGTGACGCACATGCCCAGGGCAACGCCCGCCTGCGGCAGCAGCGTGATGCCCAGATATTTGATGACGTTGCCGCTGCAGCGCACCAGCCGCGCCGACTCGCGCGCGCCGAAATATTTGCCGGCCGAGCGGGTGAGGATATAGATCACGCCGATCAGCACCGCGCTGCCCCTGGCAAACACGCCGAGCTCCAGCTCCGCGCCGGAGATCACGAAAAACAGCACCATCAGCGGCGCCGACCACTTGTCCGCGCGCCCCATGATCTCCTCCGACAGCGGGCAGAGATTGCAGAAGACGCTGCCCATCATCATGCACACCAGCAGCGACGAGAAACTGATCTTCACCGGTCCGGCGGGGATGCGCAACATGGCGAGAGCCACCGTGACGAACACGAAGCCGATGGTCATGGCCAGGCGGTTGGTGTTGGAGTGGAACAGCTTTTCGAGTTCCGTCAGCGCGATGCCGGCGAGCGTGCCGAGCACCAGCGAGCCGACGATCTCGATCAGCGGGTCGACGACGATGGAGATCAGGTCCACCGAACCTGCGCTCAGGGCCTTGGCAATACCGAAGGACACGGCGAAAAGCACGAGGCCCACCGCGTCGTCCAGCGCGACAATCGGCAGCAGCAGATCGGTCAGCGGGCCCTTGGCCTTGTACTGGCGCACGACCATCAATGTCGCGGCCGGCGCCGTGGCGGCGGCGATGGCGCCGAGGGTGATGGCCGCGGGAACGGAGAGCGCGTGCGGCGCGATGAGACACACGAGCAGCAGCGCCGCGTCCACCAGCAGCGTCGCGGCCACGGCCTGCAGCACGCCGATCACCAGTGCCTGTTTGCCGGTCTCGCGCAGCTGCGAGAGGCGAAACTCATTGCCGATCGAAAAGGCGATAAAGCCAAGCGCGACCTGGGAAATGAGGCCCAGGCTCTCGAGCTCTTCGGCGCTGCCGAAGCCGAGTCCCGGGATATGCAGTGCGCCGATGCAGCAGGGCCCGATCAACACGCCCGCGATCAGATACGCCGTCACGTCAGGCAGCTTGAACTTGCCGAGCACACGGGTCATCATCAATCCCGCGAACATGGCGACGGATAAAGACAGTAATTCTAACATGATTCAACCTTCTTTCAAGCCGCGCCATTATAGCCCTCTCGCCGCTGTTTTGCAAGCCCTGAATATAAAAACTCCGCCGGCGTTCCGGCGGAGTTTTTGCCTTTGAATGATTCTTTTCTACCAGTCGAAGCTGTCGGTGCCGGCGATGACCTTTTTGACGGTTAGCGTATCCTTCAGTTTGATCGTGCCGCTGCCATCCACGTCTCCGACGAGGAAGGGCAGGCCGCTGAGGGTCGCCGTGCCGGCAATGTGCTTTTTCAGCATCAGGTTATCCTTCAGCGCCACCTTGCCGTTCAGGTCAACGTCGCCCTTGAGCGCGATGGCGAGATGGTTGACGCCTCCTCTCAGCGCTAGCGTGAAGGTGTGATAGCTCCCGTCCATCGTGCATTCGCGCACCATGTACTCGTCGCCGAGCCGCGCCGCGACCAGCAGTGCCTTGTTCCCGTCGTCGTTTTCGACCGTAAAGCCGATACTGTCGCCATTGAGGTCAACATAGTCGAGGTAGGTCCACACCTTGCTGCCGGCATAGTTCGCGGCCCAGACCACATCCGACGCGCCCTGTGTGCCGTCAATGAGCGAACTCCAGCCCGTGCCGTTCGCCGGATACGAGGCCAGGACGACGTCGGTCGCTCTGAAAACATTGGTGCCGAAGCTCGGTGCGTCGCCGTGGAAGTCCACGCATATCACGCTGCAACTGGCAAAAGCGTAGTTGCCGATCGCAGTCAGGCTGTCGGGCAGATAGACCTTATTGAGCATGACCATGCCGTAGAAGAGGTAATCGCCCAGCCTGGTGACGCCGTTATAGGAAAAGAGGGACTTGCACTCCTCCCGGAAGTTATAAAAGCCCGGGAATTGTCTGGGATAGTCCCAGGTTGAGCCGCTTCCGGAAATGTCCAGCGAGCCATAGGAGCTCAGATACCAGGTCACGTTGTCGCCGATCTTGTTGTCGCAAGCCCAGGTGATCGTGCCGTCGTAGTCCTGCATCACATCCGAGGTCCAGGAATACACCGGGTAGTAGAGCGCCACGGCGTCAACGCCCTGGAAGGCGCTGCTGCCGATCGTCGGCGCGTGGCCGCGGAAGCGGATCCGGTACAGCGAGGAGCAGCTGCGGAAGCAGTATCTGTCGACCAGCTCCACGTCCTTCCCCAGGTCTGCCGTCTCCAGGGCGGCCAGGTAGTCGAACAGGTATTTCCCCAGGGCGGTGACGCCATCCTCCACGACAAGGCTTTTGATTTCACTCTTATTGCCGTAAAAAGAGGGATATCCGGTGACAAAATCCCAGGTCGGACCCGTGCCGGAGAGCGTCAGCGTGCCGTCCCCGCTCAAGGTCCAGGTCACATCGTCGCCAACCTGGCCTTTGCACATCCAGGTGATCGTGCCGCCGTAATCCTGCATCACCGAGGAGGTCCAGGACGAGTCGCCCGCCGGATACCAGGCCGTCGCCGTGACGCCGGAAAAGCAGTTGGAGGCGAAGGTCGGGGCGCTGCCCTTGAAGGTGATCGTCCGGAGCGCCGTCATCCGGCTGAACGCATACGCGGAGATCGAAGTCAGACTGGCGGAGAGATCGACGGTCGTGATCCGATCCATGCCGTAGAGCAGATAGGCGCCCACGCCGGTGACGCCGCTGCCGAACACAGCGGAGATGCACTCGGAACGGAAGGCATAAAATGCGGGCCACTTGGTGCTGAAGCCCCAGGTCGCGCCGCTGCCGCTGAAAAACAGCGCGCCGTTGCTGTATAGATTCCAGGTCACATTGTCGCCGATCTTGTCGTCACAGACCCAGCTCAGCGTACCGCCGTAGTTCTGGCGCACATCCGAGGTCCAGTCCCACACCGGGGGATAGTACGCCGTCGCGGTGAGGCCGCTAAAGGCATTTTTGCCGATATTCGTCGGCGGGTGCCCCAGGAAATGGATCTCTGTGATGGCGGAGCAGCCATAGAAAGCGTCGCTGCTGATGTCCTTCACGGAGGCCGGAAGGTCGAGCCTTTTGAGCCCTATGCAATCGGAGAACGCCGCCCGCTCGATAGATTCCAGCGTATCGGGAAGGGAAATGCTCTCCATCTTGCGCTGACTGGTGAAAAGACCCAGTCCCAAGCTCGTAATGCCGGAGCCCACCGTGACGGAGAGGATCCCGCTGATACTGAAAAAGCTTGGGTCCATGTACGTATTTCCCGAAGACCCGCTGGCAGAATATGTGGTGTTCTCATAGCTCCAGGTCTTGCCGCTGCCGCTGAGGCTCAGCGCGCCGGAAGCCGGGTCGAAGTCCCAGGCGACATCATCGCCGCACCAGCCGTGATAGCCCGCCGTCCAGGTGAGGCTGCCGCCGTAATTCTGCCGCACGGACGCGGTCCAGCTGCTGTTGTCCGGCGGATACCAGGCCGTGGCGGCGGTGCCTTGAAAGGTCAGGGTGGGAAAAACCGGCGCATCCCCCAGGAAGCTGATCTCCTCCAGAGAGCTGCAGTTGCTGAAGGCAAAGCCTCCCAGATTCGGCCCGCCCCGGAGGGTCACGCGCCTAAGACCGCTGCAGTCGGAGAAAGCTTTCAGGCCGATCGAAGTGATGGAGCGTCCGAGGTCCACATAGTCAAGCGCTCTGCAGTAGATAAAAGCTGCTTCGCCGATGCTTTTCAGCGTGTACGGCAGCGAGTGGCCCTGCTCTTCGGACCAGGCCATGCTGGAGCAGCCGGCAAAGGCGTAGGCGCCGATATGGGTGACGCCGTTGCCGATGGTCAGCCTGGTGATCCGGCCGCTGTACGTGTTGAACCAGGGGGACGGGCTGCTTACCGAATAGTCGTACATATCGCCGCTGCCGCTGATCTGAAGCAGCATGTCGTCGAAGAGCATCCAGTTCAGACTGTCGCCGCATTTCCCGCTGGCGATCACGGAGGCCTGGCGCTCCGCATCCGGCCCGGGCGCAGTGGCATCCGGCTCATCAATGACGGAAAGGACTTCGTCCTCCGGTTCGTCCACGATCACGATGTCCTCGGCACTCGCCGCGGGCAGCAGCGACAGGCAGAGGCAGAGGCAAAGCAGCAGGGCAAAAAAACGCTTGCTCATGGTTTTTCCTCCTTTATCTTTACACCCGTCCGACTCTCGTCGGTCCCGTTTGAATGACGTACAAGCTTCCAAAATAACTATATCGTTTTACCGTGTAAAAGTCAAGGCGAAAAGCACGCCGCGGCAGGGCTTTTCATAGGATGGAGCAAGTTTTCGATCCGAGGAGGATGTCTGATGCTGATTGTTCAGAAATTCGGCGGCAGCTCGCTGGCAGGGCCGGAGCGCCTGCGCCGCGCCGCCGCGATCATATCCAAAACCCGCCGTCAGGGGCACGCGGTGATCGCCGTCGTGTCCGCCATGGGAGACACGACCGACGACCTGCTGACGCTTGCCCACGAGCTGACGCCCTCTCCCCCGCCCCGTGAGCTGGACGCGCTGCTCGGCACCGGCGAGCAGCAGTCCGCGGCGCTGCTGGCCATCACGCTCGACAGCATCGGCGAGGCCGCCCGTTCCCTCTCCGGTGCCCAGGCCGGCATCTTCGCCGCCGGCGCGCACGGGGACGGGCGCATTGCGCTGATGTTCCCCCGCCGCCTGCTGGAAACGCTGGACGAGGAGCGCGTGGCCGTGGTCTGCGGCTTTCAGGGTCTTGACGCCGAGGGCGACCTGATCACGCTCGGCCGCGGCGGTTCGGACACCAGCGCCGTGGCGATCGCTGCTGCGCTGCGCGCCGACCGCTGTGAGATCTACACCGACGTGGACGGCATCTACACCGCCGATCCCCGCCTGCTGCCGGAGGCGCGGTATTTGACCGCCGTCGACTACGAGGATATGCTGCGTCTGGCAGAGGCCGGCTCCCAGGTGCTGCACGACCGCTCGGTTCGCCTGGCGATGGAGCAGAACGTGACGATCACGCTGCGCTCCTCCTTCACCGGGGAGGGCGGCTCCGTCGTGCGCCGGCTGGATGAATCCGAGCGTCCGCCCTACGCGGGTCTGACGCGGAACGCGGAGGCGGGCACGCTGACGCTGGTCGGGCGCGACGCAGGTGCCGAGGGGCTCTCCCGTCTGGTGCTGGCGCTGGCCGAGGAGGGCCTGCCGGTGCTCGGCGGCGCTCTGGGCGAGGGCTATCTGCGCGTACAGCTGCCGCCGGAGCGCCTCGAAGAGGGCATGCGGCTCTGCCATCGCCTGTTTCTGGAATGAATCTTAAAAAACGCCGCAGAATTTGCCAAGCGGCGCAGATTGTGCTATTCTGAAGAAAATAACCCACCGAAATCTGACAGGAGCCAATATGAAACGAAGGATTCTTGCAGCGGCGCTTCTTCTCGCGCTGCTGCTGAGCGGCTGCGGCGGCGAAGCTCCGCCGCCCGCCGAAACATCTGCGGCAGCGACGCCGGCGTCCACGCCCAAACCGACGCCGGCGCCGACCCCCACGCCGGAACCGGAGCCTCCGGCCGAACAATTCCCCTATGACTACGAGGAACTGCTCGCCGACACGGAGGATTTTTCCCTCGCCGTGACGGCGCTCGGCGTGGACCGCGAGGACAACTGGGTCGTCCATCTGCGCCTGGAGAACCGCTCCCATGAAATCATGAGCTTCCGCTTCCTCTACCAGAGCATCAACGGGCTTGCGATCGAGGACACGCTGACCTACCGCGTCGCCGTCGGCGGCGTGCTGGAGCCGAGCTTTCGCATCCTGCGGGAGGAGATGGCCGCGTGGGGCTTCGATGAGCCGGTGCAGTGGAGCTTTACGCTGAAGGTCACTTCCGCCGAGGCCAACCGCGAGCCCTGCTTCTTTGAGGAGCTGTCGGCCTCTCCCTTCGGCGAGAAAAACGCCGTACGCTATGAATATCTCCCCGGCCCGATGGACTTCGTTGCGATGGACAACGACTATGCCACGGTCTATATCACCGGCTGGGAGCCGGAGGACGGGGGCTTGAGCATCGAGTACGTGGCTGTGAGCCGCTGTGACAAGCCGCTGCTGCTGGTGCTGCCGGACGGGGAGGTTTTGCTGGACGGCCGGGCGCACAGCGCCACGCTGAAGGACGGCTTCGGCGCCTATGCCACGCTGATGGGCTACATCCCGGCGGCGGACTGGCCGGGGGACGCCCGTCCCCAGTCCATCGAGCTGCGTCTTGCGCTGGCTGACCCCGGGGAATGGGGTGACCCGATCATCGACGACACTGAGGTTGTTTTCAGTCATTAAAAAAGCATCCGGGAGGCGTTGCCTCCCGGATGCTTTCTATTGTCAAACTATGACAGGCTGCGTTCCGCGGCCTCGACCAGGTGCGCCATCAGCACCGACGGGGTGACCGCGCCGACGCCGCCGGGCACCGGGCTCACCGCCGCAGCGATCTGGCCGGCCTCCTCGGTACGCACGTCGCCGCAGAGCTTACCGTCCACGCTGTTGACGCCGACGTCCAGGATCACCTGGCCGGGGCGCGTGTGTTCACTGCCGATCAGTCCCGCGCGGCCCGCGGCGACGACCAGGATGTCCGCCTCGCGGCAGACGGCGGGCAGCTCCGGCGTACGGCTGTGGCAGAGGGTGACGGTGGCGTCCCGCTGCAGCAGCAGCTGTCCCACCGGGCGGCCGATGACGAGGCTGCGCCCGACGACGGCGGCGCGCTTGCCCGCCGGGTCGATCCCGTAGAATTTCAGCATCTCCAGGCAGGCCTGGGCCGTGCATGGGGCGAAGGCGTCCTTCCGCCCGGCAAAGAGCGCGCCGAGCGCGCGGCAGCCCATGCCGTCCAGATCTTTTTCCGGCACGAGCGCGTCGCAGACCTTGACGCTGTCCATGTGCTTCGGCAGCGGCCGCAGCAGCAGGCAGCCGTGGATCAGAGGATCGGCGTTCACTTCTTCGATTTTGGCGATCAGCGCCTCCTGCGTGCAGTCCGCGGGCAGCGCGATGCTCTCCGCCGCGCAGCCGAGCTTTTCACAGTTGCGCAGGATGCTGCGCTCATAGGTCATGTCGCCCGGGTCCTCGCCCAGACGGATCACCGCCAGACGCGGCGTCACGCCCTGTTCCGCCAGCGCCGCGACGCGCCGCGCCAGATCTTCCTTGATCGCGTCCGCCACCGGGCGGCCAAGCAGCTGTTCAGCCATGATGATTCCTCCTCCGGCCCGCGGGCCGTTTTTTGTTTTTCCCCACTTTACCACAGCAGCGCGCGGAAAGCAAGGCGGGCTTTCTTTATTTAAATAGTTGTTTACAAGGTTTCCCGGATTTGATATAATTATCGTGGTTAAATAGCATAGTCCATTCCAACCATACAGGAAATTCGGAAAGGAGATCATACCATGGGTCTTATCAAAGCAGCGCTGGGTGCGGCAGGCGGCGTTCTGGCCGACCAGTGGAAAGAGTATTTTTATTGTGAAGCCATCCCCGCCGACGTGCTGGTCACCAAGGGCGTCAAGCGCACGGGCGGCCGTTCCTCCAATACCAGAGGCAGCGACAACATCATCTCCAACGGCTCCGTCATCGCCGTGGCCGACGGCCAGTGCATGATCATCGTGGAGCAGGGCAAGGTGGTCGATCTCTGCGCCGAGCCGGGCGAATACACTTACGACAGCTCCAGCGAGCCCTCCCTCTTCTGCGGCAGTCTGGGTCAGAGCATCAAGGAAGTGTTCAAAAACATCGGCAAGCGCTTTACCTTCGGCGGCGAGGCCCCGATGGATCAGCGCGTGTACTACTTCAACACCAAGGAGCTGGTCGGCAACAAGTACGGCACGCCCTCCCCGGTGCCCTTCCGCGTGGTAGACAACAACATCGGCCTGGACGTCGATATTTCGATCCGCTGCTTCGGTGAATACAGCTACCGCGTCTCCAACCCGATCCTCTTCTACACCAACATCTGCGGCAATGTCAGCTCCGCCTACACCCGCGGCCAGATCGACGGCCAGCTCAAAACCGAGCTGCTGACCGCCCTGCAGCCCGCCTTCGCCCGCATTTCCGAGATGGGCATCCGCTACAGCGCCCTGCCCGGCCACACCCAGGAGCTGGCTGACGCGCTCAACGACGTCCTCTCCGCCAAGTGGCGCGATCTGCGCGGCATTGAGATCGTCTCCTTCGGCGTGTCCTCCGTCAAGGCCAGCGAGGAAGACGAGGCCATGATCAAGGAGCTGCAGCGCAACGCCACCTTCCGCAATCCCAACATGGCCGCGGCGCACCTGGTCGGCGCGCAGGCGGCAGCCATGCAGGCGGCGGCCTCCAACGAAGGCGCCGGCGCCCCGATGGCCTTCATGGGCATGAACATGGCCGGCCAGGCCGGCGGCTTCAACGCCCAAAGCCTGTACCAGATGGGTCAGCAGCAGCCCGCGGCTCCCGCCGCCCCGGCCGCCGACGCCTGGACCTGCCCGAGCTGCGGCAAGCCCGCCACCGGCAAGTTCTGCCCGGAGTGCGGCACGAAGAAGCCCGAGCCCGCTGCCGTCGATTTCTGGACCTGCCCGACCTGCGGCGCGAAGAATCAGGGCAAATTCTGCTCCGAGTGCGGCGCGAAAAAGCCCGCCGGCGTGCCCCAGTACCGCTGCGACAAGTGCGGCTGGCAGCCTGCCGATCCCACCAAGCCGCCCAAGTTCTGCCCCGAGTGCGGCGACCCCTTTGACGACGGCGATATCGTCTGATTTCCATGCTTTTCACAGGGCGGCGCACGCCGCCCTGTACCTTTCAGTAAGGAGGCTGGCTCATGGCAAGCCAAATCACCAACTACCAGTGCCCGGCCTGTACCGGCCCGCTGCATTTTGTCGGCGCCTCCGGCAAGCTGGAGTGCGAATACTGCGGCAGCAAATTTTCCGTGCAGGAGATCGAGGCGCTCTACGCCGACAAGGTCGACGCCGCCGAAGCGGCCGGCGTGCAGGCGCAGTCCGCCGAGGCGGCGCAGGCGGCCGAGGAATACAGCTTTCAGCAGGGTGCGGAGGGCCTGAAGGTCTACAGCTGTCCGAGCTGCGGCGCGGAGCTCTTCTGCGATGAGACGACCGCCGCCACCAGCTGCCCCTACTGCGGCAACCCGACCGTTGTGCCCGGCCAATTCCACGGCCAGCGGAAGCCGGACTACGTCCTCCCCTTCAAGCTGGACAAAGCCGCGGCCGTCGCCGCACTGAAGAACTATTACAAAGGCAAAAAGCTGCTGCCCCGCGCTTTCACCGACCAGAACCACATCGAGGAGATCCGTGGCGTTTACGTCCCCTTCTGGCTCTTCGACGGGCGCGTGTCGGCGGATATCCGCTACGCCGCGACCCGGGTGCGCAGCTTCACCAGCGGCAAATACCGCATCACCGAGACCGACCACTATGACGTCCGCCGCGCCGGCACGCTGGACTTCCGGCGCATCCCGGCCGACGGCTCCACCAAGATGCCCGATGCGATGATGGACTCCATCGAGCCCTTTGACTACAGCGATCTCAAGCCCTTTTCCACGGCCTATCTGCCGGGCTTTCTTGCAGACATCTACGACGTGTCCGCCAAAGACGCCTCCGAGCGTGCGGAACGCCGGGCCTGCAACACCTCCGTTGCCGAGATGAACGCCACCGCCGCCGGCTATGCCAGCTGCACGCCGGTCAGCCAGACGGTGGAAATGCCGCGCATCAAGGCAAAATACGCCCTGCTGCCGGTGTGGATGCTCGCCACGCGCTGGAACGGCAACAGCTATCTCTTCGCCATGAACGGCCAGACCGGCAAGCTCATCGGCGACCTGCCCGTGTCGATGGGGCGCTGGTGGGCCTGGTTCTTCGGTATCGCCGGACCGCTGGCCGCCGTGCTGGCCGCGATCCTGTTTCTGATGTGAGGAGGGAGATGGCCATGAAAAAACGACTGTTTTCCCTGCTGCTTGCCCTCCTGCTGCTGACGCTCTGCCTGCCCGCGGCCTTCGCCGAGGACGCCGCGCCCGCGGAGGAGACCGCATCGGTTGAGGAGACTGCGCCGGTCGAGGAAAGCGCCGCGCCGGTCTTTCCCTATGTGCTGGACCAGGCCGGGCTGCTGAGCGACGGCCAGCGCGAAGCGCTGGAGGAAAAGGCCGCCGCGCTCAGCGAGCAGCATGACTGCAGCCTCTATATTGTCACCGTGCAGGATCACACGAACTATAACTACGACGTCTACGAGGCTGCCAAGGGCATTTTCCAGTACTATGACCTCGGCTGCGGCGAAGACCGCGACGGCGTGATTCTGCTGCTGAGCATGAACGAGCGCGACTACGCCTTTGCCGGCCACGGCGGCCGCGGCGAGACGATCTGCGGGAATGAGAGCAGCTGGCTGATTGAGGACGAGTTTCTGGATAATTTTCGGAACAACGACTGGTACGGCGGTTTTGAGGACTTTCTTGACGCCTGCGGTGCGCAGCTGACCAAGCTCGAAAACGGCGAGGACATCGCCGATGGCGCCGACATCATCACCGGTCCCGACGGCCTGGACTACCACAGCTACAACAATCCCTACGAGACCCGTCAGCGCAGCATTCTTCCGCGCCTGCTGGCCGTGATCCTGATTCCTCTGGCCGTAGCGCTGATTGTCTGTTCCGTGTTCAAGGGACAGATGAAAACCGCGAAGGAGGCCACCCGCGCCGACGAGTACCTGGTGCCGCACAGCATCAATCTGCGCATAAAAGAAGACCGCTTCACCCACCGCACCGAGAGCCGCACCCTGATCGAGACGGACTCCGGCCACCGCAGCGGCGGCGGAGGCGGCGGCAGCAGCTTCCACTCCGGCGGCGGCTTCTCCGGCCGCAGCGGCAAATTCTGAGCTTTACAAGCAACACGGCGTCTCCGCATGCGGAGACGCCGTGTTTGTCATTGACAGGGACATTTGAGCACAAGCGTGGCCGTGCCCTCGATTTTCGCCGGATCAAAGGCGTTGGTGTCGAGCCGCACCACCGACTCGCGCAGCCTGAGGAAGTCCTCCACCGGGCCGATCACTTCATATCCGAAGCCCGTGCCGCGGTAGTGCATCGGCACCGTCAGCCGTGCGCCGACGGCCTCCGCCACGCGGCAGGCTGTTTTCGCGTCGATCGTATAATAGCCGCCCACGGGAATCAGCAGCACGTCGACCCGCCCGAGCGCCGCGAGCTGCTCTGCGCTGAGCTCGTGCCCCAGGTCGCCCAGATGCGCGATGCGCCTGCCCTCGGCCTCGACGATATGAATCGTGTTCACGCCGCGCAGCGCGCCGCGCTTTTCGTCGTGGCAGCAGTCGATCTTTGTCACGCGAAACGCCGGCTCCTTTCCGCTCAGCCTTACCGCCCCGGCAAAGCCGTGGTCGCGGTGGCCGTGGCTGCACAGCACCGCGTCCGCCCGCAGCGGCGGCAGCTTCAGCCCGGGCACAGAGCCCGGCGCATAGGGATCAAAAACGACGGAGCCCTCCGCCGTCTCCAGCAGAAAACAGGAATGTCCGTACCAGGTCAGTTTCATTGGATCGCCTCCTTTTTTCTCAGTATAGCAAAGCATCCCGGCTCCTGCAAGAAATTTCAGTTGACCTGGGATTTTTCGGATGGTATAGTAAACGGAGAGAAATAACAGCAGGAGGCACTCCATGAGTGTAAAACGCTTTTTCCGGGTACTGTTCGGCCTGGCGCTGCTGGCCGTTTTTGTGTACTGTCTTTACTGCAACTATCAGGTCGCCCCGAAGCTCCTTGAGCCGGAGACCTGGATGCCCAGGGCGGAGACCGCCGCGCCGGTCGAAGAAAGCCCGGAGCCTCTGCTCCCGGAGTTTACGCCCGTGGAGACCGAGACTGACGAGCCGCAGCCGACCGCTGCGCCGACGCCGGAGACAACGCCGGAGCCCGCCGTCGATTCCGACAGCCCTGAGGGCCGCGCCGCCGCGCTCGGTCTGCCCGCGCCGCCGGAGATCGACATCGACAGCTGGGAGTTCATCCTCGCCAACGACTACAACTCCATCGGCGAATATGCGCCCCAGGGTCCCGAGATGCTGGAGGGCCAGCCGCTCGACGAGCGCATCATCGAGCCGATGAAGGCCATGGTGGCCGATACCCGCGACCAGGGCTTGAGCGTATACCTTTCCTCCGGCTATCGCAGCTACTCCGACCAGCGCTACCTCTACAACCGCAAGGTGGCGCAGTATCCGCCCGACGGCAAGGATTCCAACGGCCGCTGGATCGTTCTGCCTCCCGGCACGAGCGAGCATCAGACGGGTCTGGCCTGCGATATCACGGACGTCTACCATGAGTTTAAGGACCGCAGCCTGGAGGACACCGCCATGTACCAGTACATGAGCAAGCACTGCCAGGAATTCGGCTTCATCGTCCGCTACCCGGCGGACAAGGAGGACGTGACCGGCGTGATGTATGAGCCCTGGCACTTCCGCTACGTCGGCGTGGAGGCCGCGACCTACATCATGGAAAACGGCATCTGCCTGGAGGAGTTTGTCAGCCTCTACCGCGATATCTACTCGGCGGAAAATCCCGCCCCCGAGTCCTGAATCACACCAGATAGCAAAAAACCGGAAGGGCAGCAGCCCTTCCGGTTTTTTGTTGTCATGAAATCACGCCAGACGCAGCTCGCGGCAGGTGCCCTCGCCGAAGACGGCCTCCATGCCGGCCTTGTAGGTCTCGAAGTAGTCGGCGGGCATCAGCGCCTGTACACAGCCGGCAAAGCCGCCGCCGTGGACGCGCCACGCGCCCTTGCCCTCGAGGAGCTTGGCGCTCAGCTCCAGCCCCTGCTGCAGCTTGGTGTCGCCGGTGGCGCTGGTGACGATGTTGTTCAGCAGTTCCTCCGAGGAGCGGCCGGATTCGTTCATCAGGCGCATATAGGTCTCGCCATCGCCCCGCTTGAGGGCGTCGCGCATCCTGGGCACGCGCTCGTTCTCGCCGAAGAAGTGCATGGCGCGGCGAATGGGCCGGTCGGAAGCGGAATAGCCGCGGGCCTTGAATTCCTCGGGATCGACATCGCCGAGCACGCCCTTGTCAAAGAGGTTGGCGACATAGACCATGTCGGCCGGGATGCGGGCGTAGGAGGTGTCCAGTCCCGCGTGGCTGCCGCCGGTGTCGGTCAGGCAGAGGCGCAGGCCCATGCTGCCGAAATCGGCCACGATCGGCTCGATCTCGTTGGTTTTGAAATCAACGTACACCGTGTGCCCCAGGGAGCAGGCCAGCTGATCCATCAGTCCGCAGGGCTTGCCGAAGTACTTGTTCTCGGCGCTCTGCGCGACCCGGGCGATGACCACGGGGTCGACCTCGTTGTGGTTGTAGAGCTGGTTGAGGATGCGGCCGATCATGACGGAAAAGGCCGCAGAGGAGCTGAGGCCGGAGCCGGCGGGCAGGGTGCTGCGCAGCTCTGCGTCAAAACCGCCGACCTCCAGTCCCAGGTCGACAAAGGCGGCGGCCACGCCGCGCACCAGCGATTTGGAGGAGCCGAACTCGACCGGGCGGACCTCCATCTGGCTGAGATTGACCTCAAAGGGCTCGAAGCCCTCGGAATGGATGCGGATCATGCGGCTGTCGTTGGCCTCGCAGCGGGCGTAGAGGCCGAGATCGACGCCGGAGGCCAGGATGCGGCCATGCTGATGATCGGTATGGTTGCCGGCCAGCTCGGTGCGGCCGGGAGTAAAGATTTCAGTTTTCATCAAACGGTTTTCCCTTTCCTTTTTTCTGTTTCACGTACTATTCAGCATATAACAAACAGGCGGCAAAGTCAATTCGGAATTGGCGGAAAACCCAAAAGAAACGCGGGAAGAGAGCCCGTCTCTTCCCGCTTTTGCGTTATTACATCACGTCCGTAGAGCTGCCGTCGTCCTTGACGATCTCGAACTTGCAGTCGAAGCCGTAGGCCGCGGCGGCCGCCGCCAGAACGCCCCACCAGGGCGCCGCGGCAAGGCCCACCAGCCCGCCGACGATGCCGAGGTTGACCGGCACGGTCAGCAGCACCTGATCGCCGCGCTTGACGCGGATCTTGTTGACATTGCCCTCCTTGACCAGAGCCTTGATCTTGTTCAGGATCTCGTCCGTCTTGACGCCGGATTTCTTTTCGAGGAGGACGATGGCGTCTACCACGCTGCCCTCGCTCTTTTCCAGCGCTTCCTTCGCCTCGCTGTAGCTGGCGCCGGTGCGCTCACGGACGGCGTCGATCATTTCCAGAGTGATTTCCATGTTGTACTCCTCCTTTGTTTTTGTTGTGTGATGTTAAGATACCACATTTTTGAGAGAATATTTCAACAGACTGTGAATCATTTATGAAAAAAGTGGAAATGCGCTAAGCATTTCCACTTTTTGTATTTTCAGGAGCTCAGTACGCGACGCCCCAGTAGATCATCGTCTTCGCGCTCTTGCCGCAGCAGGCGCAGGTGTCGGCCAGATGCTCCTGCTTGAAGGGGATACAGCGGGAGGACATGCCGGCCTGCTCCTTCATCGCCTGCTCGCAGGCGACGTCGCCGCACCACATGGTCTTGATGAAGCCGCCCTTTTCGGTCTGGAGCTGCTTGGCCTCCTCGATGGAGTAGGCAGCGTAAGTATGCTCCTCCATGTTGATTCTCGCCTTCTCGAACAGCCCGTCGTGCACGGCGTCGAGCAGTTCCTTGGCCTTGGTCTCCAGCTCGTCGAGCGAGACGGGCGTCTTCTCGCCGTTATCGCGGCGGACCATGACGCACTGGCCGTTCTCGATGTCCCGGGGTCCGAGCTCAACGCGCAGCGGCACGCCCTTCATCTCATACTGGGCGCACTTCCAGCCCATGGAGTTGTCGCTGTCGTCCATCTTCACGCGCAGACCCGCGGCGCGCAGCCGGTCGCGCAGCGCGGCAGCGGCCTCCAGCACGCCCGGCTTATGCTGGGCGACGGGCAGAACAATGACCTGGATGGGAGCGATCTGCGGGGGCAGGACCAGACCGTTGTTGTCACCGTGGGCCATGATGACCGCGCCGATCATGCGGGTCGTCGAACCCCAGGAGGTCTGGAAGGGGTACTGCAGCTTGTTGTCGCGGCCGGTAAAGGTCACGTCGTAGGCGCGGGAGAACTTGTCCCCGAAGTAATGCGAGGTGCCGCCCTGCAGGGCCTTGTGGTCCTTCATCATGCACTCGACGGTGTAGGTGGCCTCGGCGCCGGCGAATTTCTCCTTGTCGGTCTTTCGGCCGCGCACCACGGGGATGGCCAGCACCTTTTCATAGAAGTCGGCATAGCAGTTGAGCTGCTGCTCGGTCTCGGCCATGGCCTCCTCGGCGGTCTCGTGCAGGGTGTGGCCCTCCTGCCACCAGAACTCGCGGGAGCGCAGGAAGGGGCGGGTGGTCTTTTCCCAGCGGATGACGGAGCACCACTGGTTGTAGAGCATGGGCAGCTCGCGGTAGGAGTGCAGCACGCGGGACCAGTGGTCGCAGAACATCGTCTCAGAGGTCGGACGGAAGGCCAAGCGCTCCTCGAGCTCCTCGCTGCCGCCCATCGTGACCCAGGCCACCTCGGGCGCAAAGCCGTTGACGAGCTCGCCCTCTTTTTTCAACAGGCTTTCCGGGATCAGCACCGGCATCGCCACGTTCTCGTGGCCGGTCTTTTTGAACTCGGCATCCATGATCCGCTGCATGTTCTCCCAGATCGCGTAGCCGTAAGGGCGCAGGATCGTAAAGCCCTTGACCGAGGCGTATTCCACCAGCTCCGCCTTGCGGCAGATATCGGTGTACCACTGGGCGAAATCGACCTCCATATCGGTGATCTGTTCCACTTTCTTATCTTTTGCCATCGTGCGCATGTACTCCTTTATTTCCGCCAGGGGCCTTCCCCCGTCGGGTATTCATTGCGGTATTGTATGCCCGCGCTGCGTGCTTGTCAAGCCTCCCAGGGCGAAACCGAGTAGTTGGCCGGATCCTTCAGCAGCTCCACCCAGGTGATCGCGTCGTCGATGCGCAGATGCGCAAAGCCGTCGCGGCAGTGTTCATAGGGCAGCTGGCCCTTATCGTTCTTGAAGTGTTCGCCGATTTCCACATAGGTGCAGTCGTTTTCGGCGGCAAAGTCCTTCAGCCGTGCGTTATACTCGTCGATCATCTGGTTGGTGAGCTTCGGGGCGTCACCGGTCAGCGGCGTGCAGGACTGGATGAAGATCCGGATTTCGGGATTCTTCTCCCGGATGTTGGCGATCATCGTCGCCCAGTTTTCCATGGTCTTGTCAATGCCGAAGTTGCCGATATCGCCCATGGCGCCCAGCATGATATAGACCTTGTTCACGCCGGCGGCCGCCAGCGCGTCCTGCGGCGCATAGTCACGGCCATGGTAGCGGACAAGCATGGAGTTGTCCACCGCGGCCTGCACCGAGTAGTCGATCGTGACGAGGAAGGTCGCCTTGCCGAGACCGTCGTTGTTCAGGCCATAAAACTCCAACACACCGGAGATCGAGTCGCCCAGGAAGGCGGCGTCGTCAAAGTAGTCCGACTCCAGCAGCGGTTCGGGCGTGGGTTCCGGGGTCGGCTCCGGGGTGGGCTCGGGCGTCGGTTCCGGGGTCGGTTCGGGCGTGGGTTCGGGGGTCGGCTCGGGCGTGGCCTCGGGCGTGGGCTCCGGAGAAGCCGCAGGATCCGGCGTAACAATCGGTGCCGGCGTAGGCACGGGCTCGTCCTCGGGCAGCTCGTACGGGCTGCTGAAGGAAGAGAGATAATAGCCGCCCGCGATCACAAGGAAAGCAAGAACAACAGCAAGAATTCTGGAAGCAGTGTTCATGAAATCACCCTCCGCTTTTATACTATCGGTATGTGGCATACTTCTTTAATTATACATAATAAATTTTTTGGAGACATTTGTCAATGCTTGTCGTTTGTAACTATTTGTCACCACTTTTTTCACAAAATTACATTTTTCCCCTTGACATTTCCGAGAGCAGCGCATATGATGAACTCAATCACGGTTTCGGCCGTGCGTTTCTTTCGGGAAACGGCGGCTGTTCTGTGTGGGAGGTGCTGACAATCAACAAACAGAAATTTTTGGCCGAGCTGGCGAAGCTGCTGACCTTCATGTATGAGGAAGACCGGCAGAAGGCCCTCGGAGCCTATAATGAGATGTTCGACGAGGCCGAGGACGAGCAGATGCTGCTGCAGGCGCTGGTCTCTCCGCTGCGCCAGGCCGTGGAGGTCGCACGCGCCTACAACTCCGGCAAACAGAGTCTCTCCGCCGAGGCCAAGCCCAGAGAGGGCGAGCCCGCAAATGACGCTTTTCTGGACACGATCCACCGCATTCGCGCCGAAGCGCTGAGCACGCAGCCGGTCAAGCAAGTGGTCAGCGAGGATCAGATTTCCCTGTTCGACGCACCGGAGGAGCCGGAGGCTGAAGAGGCGTCCGTGCCCGCGGAGGCGGAAGACGAAGCGGAAGAACCCGTTCCCGAAGATGCTGAAGAATCGGAGTCTGCCGAGCCCGAGGCTGTCGAAGAGGCGGACGAGGAGGATGATGAGGAAGAGGAAGAGACGGATGCGCCGGCCGCAGCGGAGCGCAAGACCGTGCCCGCGCCGCAGAGCGCCGAGCCGTCCCGTCTCCCCGTGCAGAAAACGGTGCGCAAGCCCCGGATTCTGCTCCTGATCCTGTACATTCTAATCGCCGTTCCCCTGGCTCTGATCGGCTTTGTTGTACTGCTGATCCCGGCCCTGGCCAGCCTGGCGGCCGCCATAGCCTGCATTGTCGTTGCAGTGCTCGCCATCACTTCTGCCATCGGCTCTTTCCCGAAGATCGCCAATCTCCTGGTAGCGCTCGGTGCCGCGCTGATTCTGCTGGCTGTCGGCCTGGTGTTCCTGATGCTGTTCGTCTGGTTCCTCGGCGGCGCGATCGGCGGCATGATCAACGGCATCATCAGTCTGGGCGGCAAGTGGTGCTATAAGGAGGTGCCTGCGGCATGAAAAAAGCCTGGAGCGTTGTTCTGATTATCGTTTTTGTCGCCATTTTGCTCGGTGCTACGGCCATCGGCGTGGGCTATCTCACCGGCGCCGACCTCGAGCAGGTCTATCTGACGCTGGAGCAGAGCCCCGTGGCCACCTTTATCCTGCGGCTGATGTCCTACTGGGAACAGGGCTATGCCTATGCCCAGCAGCTCATCGCGGCTTTCCCCGCGTGGTTTGCCGGCCTGTTCTGATCCAAACCGAACATGAAAAATCCCTGTCCTTCGGGACAGGGATTTTTACAGCTTGTCAAAAAAGCCCGTTTTTGACTTTTTTGACTGCGCTTCTGCCGCCGGGCATTTTGCAGCCGCAAAATGCCATTACCCGAAAAGCCTGATATGATCAGGCTGTTTCAGACGGCGGGTGATTGAAACGCGAGGCGGGTCTTGCCCCCGGTTTCACGCAGTTAAAGACACAAATCAATCGATTTTACCTACAAAGCGATAAATGATCTCAATATCCTGATTCCGGGTGCCAAACTCATCCTTGGCCGCCTCGTGGATCAGGATTTTCTCTATCAGCGTGTTCAGCAGCTCAGCATTCAGTTCTTTGGGATACCCGACCTTTTTGATCAGCTCGATCCACTTCTCCGCATTCTCAGCGGTTTCCTTGACGGTATTCATATCCGTTTTCAAGGTGTGGATCTTCTCTTCAAGCTCTTCCTGCTCTGTCTGATACTTCTGAGAGAGCATATTGAAATTGTATTCCGTGATGCGCTCCGCAGCCCAATCCTCATACAGCTTGACAAAAGCGCGGTCAACTTCCGCTCTCCGCTTCTCGGCTTTCTTGAGATCAGAGGTCTGTTTTTTCGCAGTGGCTGCGCGCTCCTTGTCTCCGGCTTTCAGCAGGTGTTCCAGCGTCTGCTCTTCATTCTGCTGCACCTGCCGGCACCAATGCTGGATCCGGGCGAGGACATAGCTGTAAAGATATTTGTAACGGATGTAGTGTGAGGTACAGCTCCCGTGCTTGCCATATTCCTTGTAGGAGCCGCAGTTGTAATACTTGTATTCGCGGCCCTGGTAGCGGTTCGTTGCAAAACTCATCGACCGCCCGCAGTCCGCGCATTTGAGAAGGCCTGCGAAGATCTGCGTCGTCTTATCCCGCTGCATCCTGCGTCGGCTGGCGATCTGCTTCTGAACCTGATCAAACACGTCCTTGCTGATAATGGGTTCATGCGTGTTCTCGACCCGCATCCATTCTTCCGGCGGCTGGCGCACCCGCTTTTTGTTCTTATAGGAAATGCCCACCTGCCGATAGTGGATACTGTTGCCGATGTAGACCTCGTTGGTAAGGATCTTCTTGACCTGTTTTTCGGTCCAAACACCGGCTTTTTCCTCATGTCCTTCATAGATATGCGAGAAGGTTCCGTAGCGCATGTAGTTGATATAACCTGGCGTGGGGATTCCTTCGGACATGAGGATGCGAACGATGCGGGCGGCCCCGGCTCCATGTGCGGCGAGATCAAAGATCTTTTCCACGATCCAGCGGGTTTCCTCGTCGATCACGATCCCGTTGCGGTTATCCGGATCGCGCTTGTAACCGAGCGGGGCATGAGCGAAGACATTCTCTCCGGCAAGAAACTTTGCTTTCAGCGCGGCTTTCACCTTTCGGCTGGTATCCTATCTTTTGTAATGAAAATTGCCCAGGCTAAAAAAGTGGAACTACAGAAAGCCGAAAACGAGGGGGAACGTGAAATCGTATTGTCCCATCAAAAATGCACATCACGAACCCGCATGATCGCTGGCTTTTCGAAGCTCTATTTTTCCACTCTAACGCTTCGGCCATTGGATTCTGTCACGCTCTATAACCTTCAAAACCGGGGTGCAGGTCAAATCGCATTCCCCTGTCAGAATCGCGTTCTCAAGGCCGCGTAATTGCGTGTTTCTTCATGCTTAAAGCGTGACTCCGGTGTATAGTTCCTGCTCGTGTGTTTTGCGTTCCTGTCCGATCTCCGGCTCCTGCTGTCGGAGTATTGTTTCAATGTTGGCCTTGACGGTCTGCAGCTCTTTTTCGCGTTTCTGGCTCTCGCGGTAATCCGTGTAGGCGTCATTTTTCTGCGAAGTCAGATCTTCGATCTCGTCCTGGATTCGCTTGACGGTAGGAATCGTTTTGACTCCGTTTTCTTTGAAATAACGTATGGCCGCATCATAGAGCATAAGCGCCGGGCGATTTTCTTCGTAAAACTTTTCCTGCTTTTTCTTCGGCAGCTTTAGATACTCCGCGTGCAAATCTTTTCCGGCATGAGCATTCAAAACTTGCCCTTTGCTTCCACATTCACGGGTGGGAGGACGGCTCACTATCCATCATCTCCTCAAGCCGTGTGCTTTTTGTGCGTTTTATTATTACTTTATTCAATCTGCTGGGCTTTGTTTAATCGCTTGATCTTGCATGCATTTCGTTCTCCAGATTTACGCCTGCAAATAAGCGATAAGATCCTCTATCTGCCTGCTCATGTCTCTGTAACCCAGCCCAGGTTCTGATGGGGCGATCAGAAAGATTTTTCCTGCCGCGGCGTCCTGTTCCAAAGCATCGACCGTTCGGTTAAATTCTTCATTGGCGTTTTGCAGACTTCGGACAAAAGCCGGGTACCTGCGGTACATTCTTTCCGCTATTCTGGGAGCGCCGGGTTTTCTTCGGAAACTCAACTCACGCGTCCGTACGACAACAAGTTTTTCTTCGCCGCTGCACTTTGCCCATGATATGGGTATCTTTTCTGCACAGCCGCCATCCAGATACGGGATCCCGTTTATCATCACCGGCTGGGTGACATACGGGACGCTTGCAGAGGCCTGAATGGCACGATAGAGGTCACAGTTCCCTTTTTCAAAGTATTCAGCCTGCCCGGTGAGAAGATTTGTTGCGCTTACCGCAAGCCGTCTGGACGGATCCATCAATCGGCCTTCATCAAAGGGCATGACCTTAAAAAGGTCATCAAACAGATATGAGAATCCGGTAATGCCGTGGTCTCTGCGGAAAGCGCCGATCCCACAGTAATTTCTGTCATGGCGGTAAGTTAGATCAATTCGGGCTCCCCAACCGATTTCTCCTGCAACATATCCCAACCCAGACAGAGCCCCGGCCGAGACGCCTGCAACACTGGAAAAGTTGAGGCCGTATTCCATCAGGGCATCGAGGACTCCTAAAGTATACAGGCCTTTCCATCCGCCGCCTTCCAGCACAAGGCAGCCCGGCGTCAGTGTGTTATCGGCTGTTTTCCTTGGGATCTGGTCGATCCCGCTGTATATTTTTTCATGCTTTCTGAATCGAATCATGTTTTCTGCAGACTCCTTGCTTTTCACCTGCCAAAGTTTTTCAATTCAGAATACCATAAAACAAACACGGAATCCACTGTAATATCCTATCCGTTGCTGAACAAGGACCTGATTCAGTTTGCTCACAGGAGCAGCAAAGTACGAAAAATGCTAATCGACGGCGAGCGTGTGGAAGCCATTCGCCTGTATATAACCGGAACCAAATTCCGAAACATCACGGGTGACCCGGAATTGACGGACGTTCATGTTTTGATTATTACAGAACTGTTGGATGAAATGAGCCCCAAGGGCGTGTTTAAAGAGTTCAACAGCGAAATTCGTAAAAGTCTAAAGGCTGCAAAATAGCATAACAGATGATAGAAAGCCCCAAGTCGAGAGTGAACCGAACCAGTAAAAACGGACAATAGACAAAAGCCCCCTGATGTAGGAAAATGAAAGTACTACATCAGGGGGTATCATTATGGCAAGAAAGTAT
>CADCHN010000022.1 GCA_902801295.1 Oscillospiraceae bacterium
ACGCCGCTTTGGGCTACAAAAGCCCAGTTCAGTACAAGACCGAACTGGGCTTCCCTTAACTATTCTTTTTCCCTGTCTACTTTTCCTTGACACATGCAGCCGGGAATGTCCCGGCCGGGTGCTTTTTGATGCTGCTCTCACAGCTGATATTTCGCGCAGTATTCGTTGTAATAGACGTCAAAATGGTGGGCGCGCTGCTCGCGCAGACGGATCACATAGTCGTGCGCGTCGTAGGCGTTCTCCTCCATCTCGATGACGGCGATGGCCACGTTGGAGCAATGGTCGGCCACGCGCTCGAGGTTCGTCAGCAGGTCGTTGTAGACAAAGCCGAGGCTGATGGAGCATTCGCCGGTCTGCAGGCGCTCGACATGGTGCAGCTTCATCTCGTCGCAAAGCTCGTCGATGTGCTCCTCGAGCGGCTCGACGCGGTAGGCCAGGCTCGTATCGTTGGCGGAGAAGGCGTTGAAGGACAGGCGCAGGATCTCGTAGATTGCCTGCAGCAGCACGTTCAGCTCCTGCTGGCCCTCGTCGGAGAAGCGGATCTTCTTCTCGGCGATCTCGCGGGCGGTTTCCGCCAGATTCATCGCGTGGTCGCCGATGCGCTCAAAATCACTGAGCGTGTGCAGGATCTTCGACGATTCGGCGTTCTGGGCGCGGTTGAGCTCGTGGGCGTTGAGGCGCACCAGATAGGCGCCGATCTTGTCCTCATACTGGTCAACGCGGTCCTCGCGCGCCTCCACCTCGGAAAAGGCGTCCTCGCTGAAATTACCCAGCAGCGAGAGCGACTCCATCAGGTTCTGACGCACGGTTTCGAGCATGTCGTTCGTCGTCAGGCGGCTCTGCTCCACCGCGAGCGGCGGATGTGCGAGGAAACGCTCGTCCAGCCGGTCGAGGGAGGCGTTGGCCAGCGTCTCGGCCTCGCTGGGGCGGGCAAAGCGCCCGGACAGGCCGATCATTGCCCGGTTGAAGGGCAGCAGCATCGCAATGCTCAGCACGCGGAAGCCCGTGTTGGCAGCCGCGATGCTCACCGGAGTCATCACGAGGCCGCCGATGCCAAGCGAAAACAGCGCGTCTGCGCCGTAGTAGATCGCCGCAAAGACCGTGGCCGCGATCAGCTCGATGATCAGATACAGCAGCGCCGCGCGGCGGCCGTCGGACTTGGCGCCGATGGCCGAGAGCAGCACGGGCGCGGCCGAGCCGACGCCGATGCCGAGGATCATCGGCCAGGCCACCGCGAAGCTAATCGCGCCGGTCATGCTCAGAGCCTGCAGGATACCGACCGCGGCCGACGCGCTCTGCAAAATCGCCGTAAACACCGCGCCGACCAGAATGCCGATCAGCGGGTGGGAAAAGCTCGTCATGATCTCGATGAAAGCAGGGCTCTCCTTCAGCGGCTCCACCGAGCCGCTCATGGTCTGCATACCGAACATCAGCACCGCAAAGCCCAGCATGATATCGCCCACGTGGCGGCGCACCTGCTTCTTGGAGAACATCCGCAGCACGACGCCCGCCACCGCCACCAGGGCCGCCAGCGTGGAGGCGGAGAGCAGCGAAACCCAGCCAGCCCCCTGCAGCATGGACAGGCACAGAATCCAGCCGGTGACGCTGGTGCCGATCAGCGCGCCCTCGATCACCGAAATGGCCTGCGGCAGCTTCATCATGCCGGAGTTCACAAAGCCGACCACCATGGCCGAGGTGGCCGAGGACGACTGAATGATGGCCGTGACGCCCGTCCCCAGCAGCACGCCGCGCACCGGGGTGCTGGACAGGCGATACAATACCAGCTCCATGCGGTTGCCCGCCACCTTCTTCAACCCGTCGCCCATCAGCGACATGCCGAACAAAAACAGCGCAACGCCGCCCAGCAGCGAGATAATATCTCCAATATCCAAGGCTTGTTTCCTCCAGGTTTATTGATTATGTAAACCGAACAATTCCCAGGGCCAGATTGCGGGAGGCGGCGCGGAAAATGTCCGCTCCTCTCCGCCGATCGGATCGGGGAAGCGCAGAGACGCCGACCAGAGGGCGATTCCGCCGCGCAGGCGGCTGCCGTATCGCGCGTCGCCGACCAGCGGCAGCTTCCGCGAGGCAAACTGCACGCGGATCTGGTGGCTGCGCCCGGTGTGGAGGCGGATGCGCAGGAGGCTCAGCGTCCCCTGTTCGGTCTCCGCGGTCTGCAGCGCCCGGTAGCTCAGCGCGGCCCGTTTGACGCCCCTGCGTTCGCGCTGCACGACGTAGCTCTTGTTTCTGGCCGCGTCGTGGTACAGCAGGTCGTGCAGCTCGCCGCTCTGTGCCTCGGGCATGCCCTCGACGACGGCAAGGTATTCCTTTTCCATGCGCTGCGCGGCGATCAGCGCCGAGAGCGCGGCCGCCGTTTCGCGGTCGCGGGCGTAGACCATCACGCCGCCGACGTCCCGGTCGAGGCGATGAACGGGATAGACCTGTCCCCCGCATTGCTGCTCCAGCAGCTCGGGCAGGCCGCCGCGCTCCGAAAGGAGCCCCGCGGGCTTGACGCAGACGATGAGTCTCTCATCCATGTGCAAAACAGGAACCTGCACCGTATACCACCTCATGCTATACTATATCCTAACTTGCGGTCTTCCGCAAGTCTCTATTTCCCGAATGTCAAGAAAAAGTCGAAAAGGGCTTGTAAATAATTTAACGAAATGCTATAGTGATATCAGTCCAAATATCCGCCGCCTGGAAGCGGCTTCAGGGAGGAATCCGATTATGAAATGTCCCCGCTGCGGCGCAGAGATGCATCTCGACAACCACCGGAAGTATGAAGTCATGATGTGCTACGAGTGCGGCTATATGGAAGGCCGTAATCTCGGCGAGAACATTCAGGAGCGCAAAATCACAAACTTTGAGCGTCTGCGCGCCATGAATTTTAACGAAGCCGTCACGTTTCTGAGCAAGGGGCTCGGCCTGAAAGACGAAAAGGTCTCCGCCTGGCTGGAAGGCACGGCCAAGTGAACGACGACATCACGCAGGCCCGTCTGATTGACGGGCCTTTTCTTTTTGACAGCAGGCGCCGGATGCGGTACAATAGCGCCATCAACACAGGAGGAGCTTGTCATGCGCTGGATTGAAGTATGCCTGGACACCCCGGCCGAGGAGATCGACGCGCGCTGCGAGGCGCTCGCCGCCCTGGGCGCGGAGGGCTTCGTAATCGAAAATGAGGCCGATTTTCAGGAGTTTTTAGAGAACAACCACCAATATTGGGACTATGTGGACAAGGAGCTGGAGGAAAAATTCGCTGGCGTCAGCCGCATCAAGTGTTACCTGGCCGACGACGAGGGCGGCCGCGGCATTCTGAAGGCGATGCGCGAAAGCTACCCCGCGATTCAGGTCTCCTACGTTGCCGACAGCGACTGGGAAAACAACTGGCGCGAGTACTACAAGCCCATCGAAGTGGGCGAAAAGCTCGTGGTCGTGCCGGAGTGGGAGGCGGTGCCCGCCGACGGACGCGTGCCGCTGCGCCTCGACCCTGGCCTCATCTTCGGTACCGGCAGCCACGCCACCACGCGCATGTGTCTGGCCGCTCTCGAGCGCTTTGCCGCCCCCGAGCTGCAGGTGCTGGATCTCGGCTGCGGCAGCGGCATCCTCGGCATCGGCGCGCTGGTGCTGGGCGCCGCGCGCTGCGTCGGCTGCGATATTGACCCCAAGGCGCCGGACGTGGCGATGGCCAACGCCGCGCTAAACGCCATCGGGCCGGAGCGCTTCACGGTCTACGCCGGGGATATCCTCTCCGACCGCGGATTGCGCCGTGAGCTCGGCAGCGGCTACGGCCTGGTGCTGGCCAACATTGTCTCCGACGTCATCATTCCCCTCTCGGCCTTCGTGCGCGAGTTTCTGGCCGAGGGCGGCCATTTCATCTGCTCCGGCATCATCGAAGGCCGGCAGGACGAAGTGCGCGCCGCGCTTGAGCGCAACGGCTTCACCGTCGAAGAGCATTTCTGCGAAGAGGAATGGCACTGCTTCCTCTGTCGATAAACCCAAACCATCTAAAAAGTCCTCCGGGGTTTCACCCGGAGGACTTTTTCATGCTTATTTTCTCAGCCGTAGACGTCATTGGTGTCGACCAGGGCGACCGACACCTCGAAGGTCTCGCCCTCGCGCCAGATCGTAAACAGCAGCTCGTCGCCGACGCCGAACTGATCCTTGATGTCGGCCACCTCTTTGGTCGTGGTGACCGCCTGGCCGTTGACGGCCGTCAGGATATCGCCGATCTGCAGGCCCTTGGCCGCGGCGTCGGAGCCGGCGCTGACCGACGCGATATACAGTCCCTGCGGCAGATCGTAGTCCGCGATTGCGCTGTCGGGGATCGGCCCAATCGTGATGCCGATGGACACGCGGCCCATCACCTTGCCGTCCCGCAGGATGCCGTTGACCACCGTGAGCACCGTGCTCGTGGGGATCGCAAAGCCGATGCCCTCGATGCTCGACTCGGCGGACATCATCTTCATATTCGTAATGCCGATCACCTGGCCGTGGCGGTTAAAGAGCGGGCCGCCGGAGTTTCCCTCGTTGAGCGCGGCGTTGGTCTGCATCAGGGTCATGGTGCGGCCCTTGTAGTTGATGTCGCGCGAGATGGCAGAGATGATGCCGTCGGTGAGCGTCATGCGGAATTCCTCGCCCAGGGGGTTGCCGATGGCGGCCACCGGCTGGCCGACCGTCAGGTTGGTGCTGTCGCCGAATGCGGCGGCGGGCAGGCCGGAGGCCTCGATCTTCAGCACCGCGATGTCGCTGATGCTGTCGGCGCCGATGAGCACGGCCTCGTACTCCGTGTCGTCGTAGAGCTTCACCGTGGCGCGGTCGCAGCCCTCGATGACGTGGGTATTGGTGATGATGAGGCCGTCGGCGCTCAGGATCACGCCGCTGCCCCAGCTGTAGCCGATCTTGCCCTGCACATAGCCGGAAATGCCGACCACGGAGGGCGCGCAGCGCTCATAGAGCTGCTGCAGGCTCATCTCCCCGCCCTCTGCGCTCTGCAGCTCCAGCCGGAAGTTGCCTTCCGCTGTGCCGCGCGGGATCTTCACCGTGACGGTCTCGGTGCTGTCGGCGGGATAAAGCGCGTCGAAAAACTCCCGGTAGCTCGGCTTGTCGCTCTTTTTGCTCCCGGACTTGTCGCTCCTGTCCTCCGCGTCGCCGCGCTCGGCGCTGTGCGGACGTTGGAGTTCGGGCAGGAACAGCTCCTCGGGCGCGTCCTCGCGCAGAGCCAGCGACAGTCCGATGACGATCGCGAGCGACAGCAGCATGATGCCCAGCACCCAGGGCCAGGTTTTCTTCTTTTTCTTCTCCTGCGGCGCGGGTTTGGCCGGCTCAGGCCGCCGCAGCGGCTCATACCAGCCTTCGTTCTGATACCAGCTTTCGTTGCTCATAGCTTCCCTCAATTCTGTTTACTGCGCCAGACTCAGCGTGAACACGAACTCCGTCACGCCGCTTTCGCTTTTGACCGCGATATCTTCGTCATGGCTGTTGATGATGGATTTGACCAGATAAAGCCCTAAGCCGACGCCGTCCTTATCCAGGCTGCGCGAGCGGTCGGACTTGTGGAAGCGGTCGAAGATGAAGGGCAGATCCTCCGGCGGGATCGTCTCGCCCTCGTCCTTGACCGAGACGTAGGCCTTGCCGTTTTCCTTGTAGAGCTTGATGACGATGCAGCTGCCCTCCCGGGCAAACTTCACGGCGTTGTCGATCAGGTTGTAGATGACCTGGGTGATCGCGTCCTTGTCCGCCGTGACCATGATCGGGTCGTCCGGCAGCTGCGGATCCACGTCCAGCTTCTTTTTGGAGGCGCGGTCCTCAAAGGACAGCATCGTCTGGCAGATGAGCTCCGTCAGGTCAAAAACCTGGCGCCGCGCGGGGTCGGAAGCCCGGCTGCGCATCTGCGACAGGTCCAGCATCTCCCGCACGAGGCGGCTCAGACGGCGCGTCTCGTCGCGGATCGAGCGGAGGTATTTGTCCTCCTCCTCGCGCGGGATGGTGCCGTCGAGGATGCCGTCGGCAAAGCCGGCGATGGTGGTCATCGGGGTGCGCAGCTCGTGGGAGATATTGGCGATAAATTCGCTGCGCCGGGCCTCGGCGCTCTCGAGCGAATCGGCCATCTTGTTGAAGGACTCGATCAGCGCGCCCATCTCGTCGGTCGGGTCGTCCTCCTGTCGGACGCGCACGGAGAAATCGCCGCGCGCAAACTTCCGCGAGGCCTCAGCCATGTCGTCCAGCGGCCGCGCCATGCGTTTGGAAAACACCAGGCTCATCAGCAGCGCAAGCGCGAACACGCCCAGTCCAACCGCCGCCGAGATGCCGAGAAAGGTGCGCCAGGCGCCCAGCATATTGTCCACGGCGCAGCTGACAAAGACGTAGCCCAGCAGGCTCTTGTCCTGCCCGCGAATGTCCCGCGCGGCCACGTAGCGGCCCTTGCTGTAAATGCCGCCGAGGCTGCTGATCTTTTTATTCTGTCCATCCTGCGAGAGCTTATCAAAAAAGTCTCCGCTCACGTGCTTGCCCAGATGGTCGCAGCGCATCGAACGGTCGGAGCAGGAGACGATCAGTCCCTCGCTGTCGGTGATGAAGATATGGTTGCCGGTGCTGTTGGACAGGGCGCTCAGGTTCATGCTCAGCGTCCAGCTCGACAGCTTTTCGCTGCGGGACACTGCCGCCGCGATCCGAGAGACCTCGGTGGCGCAGGTGTCCATTTTCTCCTGATACTCGCTGATCAGGTACTGCCGCCCGATGCCGACAAAGGCGAGGCTGATGACCAGAAAACAGACGGTAACCAGAATCGCTGTCGCCAAAAAATTGCGAAGATAGATGCTTTTCATACGCGACTTCACAACCTCTTTTCGTTGCCTATGATTGTATCATAGGCAGACTTTTCGCTTCAAGACCTTTTTGTGAACAATGCGAAAAGCGGGAGGGCTGTCCCCTCCCGCTTTTCATTTCGTTGTCCCGGCGCGATCACTCGATGCCGAGCACCGGGTAATCCTGCGCCTCGACAGCGGCCTTCAGCACGCCGTCCTCAACCGGAGCCTTCAGCGTGACGACTGCGGTGCCGGCCTCGTGGCTGACCTCGGCCAGCTCCACACCTTCGACAGCCTCGAGCGCCTTTTTGACGCGGGCCTCGCAGTGCTTGCACATCATGCCCTCGATCTTCATGGTTTTTGTCATCGGTTTTTCCTCCTTGTGTGTATTGTGATTCTCTTTTTTCATTTTCATCCGATCCCTGCGCGGATCGTGGATATTCAGCAGATTCAGGCGCAGCGCGTTTGACACCACGCAAAAGCTCGACAGGCTCATCGCCGCCGCACCGAGCATCGGGCTGAGCGTCAGACCCAGACCGCTGAACACGCCCGCCGCGATGGGGATGCCGATGCTGTTGTAAAAGAAGGCCCAGAACAGGTTTTCGTGGATGTTCCGCAGCACCGCGCGGCCCAGGCGGATGGCAGCCGGCACGTCGCTGAGGCGGCTGTTGACCAGCACCACGTCCGCCGCGTCCAGCGCCACGTCCGTGCCCGCACCGATAGCGACGCCGAGATCGGCCCGCGTCAGCGCCGGTGCGTCGTTGATGCCGTCGCCCACCATGGCAACCTTGCCCTCTGCCGCCAGGCGGCGGATCACGCTCTCCTTTCCGTCAGGCAGCACGCCCGCGATCACCTCGTCTACACCGGCCTGCGCGCCGATGGCGCGCGCCGTGCGCTCGTTGTCGCCGGTTAACATAACAACTTTGATGCCCATGTTTTTCAACTGCCGCACGGCCTCCGGGCTCTCCGGCTTGATGGTGTCCGCCACGGCGATGCAGCCGCGGTAGACCCCGTCCTCGGCAAAGCAGAGCGGCGTTTTGCCCTCGGCGGCCAGCGCCTCGGCCGCCTGCACCGCCTCGGGCGGCACGGACACGAGGCCGCTGATGTAATGCAGGCTCCCGCCGATCACCTGCCGGCCGCCCAGCACGGCGCTGAGTCCGCTGCCGGGCAGGGCGCGAAAGTCCTGCGCCACCGGCGCCTCGATCCGGCGCTCGGCCGCCAGCTCCAGCACGGCGCGCGCCAGCGGATGCTCGCTCTTGCTTTCGAGCGCCGCGGCCAGACGCAGAAAGCTCTCCTCGCTCTCGCCCGCGGCGGGCAGCAGATCCGTCACCCGGGGCTTGCCCGCGGTGATCGTGCCGGTTTTGTCCAGCGCGACGATCTCGATGCGCCCGGCGGATTCCAGCGAGGCAGCAGTTTTGAACAGCACGCCCTGTTTGGCGCCGACGCCGCTGCCGACCATGATGGCCACGGGCGTGGCGAGTCCCAGTGCGCAGGGGCAGCTGATGACCAGCACGGAGATGCCGCGTGCCAGCGCAAAGCCGAGCTCGCGGCCCAGCAGCAGCCAGACCATCGTCGTCATCAGCGCGATACCGATCACGACCGGCACAAACACGCCCGACACCTTATCTGCGACCTTCGCAATCGGTGCTTTGGTCGCCGCCGCGTCGCTGACCATGCGGATGATCTGGCTGAGCGTCGTATCCTCGCCGACGCGCGTGGCCTCGCAGCGCAGAAAGCCCTGCTGGTTGACCGTTGCGGCGGACACCGTGTCCCCGACCGTTTTGTCCACCGGGATGCTCTCGCCGGTCAGCGCGGATTCATCCACCGCGCTGCTGCCCTCGAGGATGGTTCCGTCCACCGGAATATGCTCGCCCGGATGCACGAGGAAGATCTCGCCGCGGCCGATTTCCGCGACCGGCACAATGATCTCCTCGCCGCCGCGCACGACCGTGGCCGTCTCCGGCGCGAGGTTCATCAGCCCCTTGAGCGCGTCGGTCGTCTTGCCCTTGGCGCATGCCTCCAGCATCTTGCCGACGGTGATGAGCGTCAGGATCATCGCCGCAGACTCAAAGTAAAACTCGTTCATCCAGGGAGCAGCCGCCTCGCTTCCGCCTGTCAGCTGCGCGCCGCTCATCGCAAAGAGCGCGTACACGCTGTAGACGAAGGCCGCCGCGGAACCCATGGCCACCAGCGTATCCATATTGGGCGCGCGGTGCAGCAGACCGCGAAAGCCGCTAATGAAGAACTTTTGGTTGATGACCATCACGATCGCCGCCAGCAGCAGCTGCGTCAGGCCCATCGCCACATGATTGTTCGCGAGAAAGCCCGGCAGCGGCCAACCCCACATGTGGTGGCCCATCGACACGTACATCAGCAGCAGTAAAAAGCCGATCGAGGCAAACAGCCGCCGCTTCAGCCGCGGTGTCTCGTGATCGGCCAGCGCTTCCTCCTGCGCGCGCGGATCGCTCCTCCGCTCCGCACCCTTTTCGGCAGCGCCGTAGCCTGCGGCCTCGACCGCTGCGATAATCGCGGACGGTTCGGCCGTGCCTTCGACGCCCATGGAATTCGTCAGCAGGCTGACCGCGCAGCTGCTCACGCCGGGCACGGCGCTGACCGCCTTTTCCACCCGGGCCGAGCAGGCCGCGCAGCTCATCCCTGTCACATCATATTGTTTCATAGGTTCTGTCTCCGTTTCCGTTACCGCATCAGCTTCTGCAAGATCTCGACCAGCTCGTCCACCGCGCCGTCTTTCTCCGCGCGGATGTCCTCCACGACGCAGCTGCGGATGTGGCTCGACAGCAACTCCCGGCTGAACGCGCTGAGTGCCGCGTTGGCCGCGGCCGCCTGCGCCAGGATCTCCGGACAGTAGGCGTCGCGCTCCAGCATCCCGCGGATGCCGCGGATCTGCCCCTCGATGCGGTTAAGGCGGTTGGTCAGCGAGCGATACTCTTCCTCGCTGCGTTTTTTGATGCGTGCGCCGCAGCAATCGGCCATACGATCATCCCCTTTTCGCCCTCATCATATACCCCCAGGGGGTATATGTCAAGCAGAAAAAGATCCACCCGAGAGGGTGGATCTTTTTATTGTTGCTTATGGATTGGATCAGGCCTTGTTGCCCTTGCGGATCACAACGAAGGTCACAGCGCCGAGCGCCAGGGTAGCGATCATGATCGCAACGTAGAGAACGAGGTTGCTCTCGTCGCCGGTCGCAGGATTCTTGGGATCGGTCGGCTTCTGAGTGGGCTTCGGAGCCTCGGTGGGTTTGGTGGTCTCAGCGGGCTTCTCGGACTCAGCGGGCTTCTCGGACTCAGCGGGCTTCTCGGACTCAGCGGGCTTCTCGGACTCAGCGGGCTTCTCGGACTCAGCGGGGACTCAGCGGGCTTCTCGGACTCAGCGGGCTTCTCGGACTCAGCGGGCTTCTCGGACTCGACAGGCTCAGACTCGACAGGCTCCTCTGCCTTTACGGTGAACGCAAAGGTGGCGATATCGCTCTCAACGCCGTCCTTCACAGCCTTGGCCTGAATGGTCACGTCCTCGTTGACGGTGAACTTGTCGCCCTTGGTCCAGGTCTTGCCGCCGTCGGTGCTGTATTCAATCTCGGCGCCCTCAGTCTCGCTGCTGAAGGTCACTTCCGTACCCTTCTCAACCTCGCCGGCTTCCGGCGTCACGGTCGGAGTTGCGGGCTTCTCGGGCTCGGTTTCGCCCTTCAGGGTAGCGGTCGTGCCGGACATGGTAAGAGTGTTTTCGTCTTCAAAAGCTTCAACATCTTCAACGGTCAGTACAAAATCATAATCATTGGTCTTGTCAAAGTTTTCGGTTGTCTTAAAAGTGACAGTTGCAATGACCTGACCCGCATCCAGAGAACCGGCGGTAACTTCCATAACCATAGATTTACCGAACTCAGCGCGGTTGTCAACAGGGCAATTAAAACCAGTTCTTTCGAACGCAGCGGTGTCGTAGTTCAGGCCGATTTCCATTGCATAGATGTCCTCGATCGCATCAGTAACGGAAATCGTGAGCGTAACAGTATCTCCGCTAATGGTAACATTGGCAGCCAGACCGCTCGTCTGGTCGACAGCAAAAGCCGCAGCGCCAAAGAACGTAAAGCCTATTGCCAAGCAAAGAACGATTGCAAAGATCTTTTTCATGAGCTTGTTCTCTCCTTTTTAAATATCCTCAAAGCTTTGGTTTAATGCTCATGCTCTCGGTAAAGATAGAGCACCATCTTTACCGAGAATAACATGAGTTAATTCATTTGTCAATAGGTTTTTACCAGGCGAGAGCATCTGTTCCTGCGATAGCCTTCTTGACGCTGAGGTTGTCCTTCAGCTTGATTGCACCGTCGCCATTGACGTCGCCAACCAGAAACGCGAGAGGATCGGTGATCTCTTCAGTGCCGGCGATGTGCTTCTTGATCATCAGGCTGTCCTTCAGCTTGACTTCGCCGTCCAGGTTCACGTCGCCGATCATGGCAAGCACGATGGTGGTCTCCGCATTCACGGTGATGGTGAAGCTGTGCACACCTTCCTCGTCGGTGGTGCAGGGCTCGCGGGTGTAAGTGACATTGCCTTCCTCGTCGGTTGTCTTGACAGCAACCAGGACCGCCTGATCGTCGTCGGTCTTGACGGTAAAGGTCTTTTCGCCGGAGTAGAGCTGTTCCGCAACGAGGTCGGTGGTCGCCTTGCCATTTGTCTTGTCTTCAACGATGACCTTGAAGCCAGCCAGCTTCTCGATGGAAACCTCCTTGGTCTGCGTCTCAAAGAGCTCGTTTTCGAAGGTCGCGGTGTAGCGGCCAAGGCCTTCGGCCTCGGTCGTCGGCTCGGTGACCACTTCGTAAGTGGTGTCAACCGTCTCGGTCTCCACGTGGGTCTCGTCGTTCTTGCACACGGCGGTCGCGGTCACCTTGCTGTTGTCCTCGGCCCACTCGTAAACGGCTTCGCCGTAGTCATGGCCCAGAGCATCGATGTTGTCGACGGTCTTGGTCTGGACTTCGAAGAGTTCGTTCTCAAAGGTCGCGGTGTAGGTCGTCTCGCCCTTGGCCTCGCAGGTCGCGGGCTTGGTGACCTCAGCGACGGCGTCCACAGTCTCGGTCTCCACGTGGGTCGAATCGTTCTTGCAGACGACGGTCGCCTTCACGGAGTAGCCGGTCTCGGTCTCGGTCCACTCGTAGGTGGGCTCGTCCCAATTGTGACCGATCACGACGGGGATCACGGTCTCCTCGTTGACAGCCAAGTTGTCATTGGCCTCCAGCGTGGTCGCGGTGACTTCGGTTTCAATCTCAATGTTGAAATCAAATCTGACAACGGCAATCGCGCCTTCCTCGACCGCTTCGGTGCTTGCATAAGCAATCGTGATCAGGCCGGCGGTCTCATCCACGTTGACGGATGTGAGCTCAAGCGTCGGATCAATCTTGCAGTCCTTGAAGATCAGGTACTCGGGATCGTATTTCAGGGTGGCCAGGCCATTGTAGAAGAGCACGGGCTCTTCGGCGGGCTCGGCCTCGGGATCGAAGTTCGGGGTAGTCACGTCGATTGCAACGTAGGCGTCGCCCCAGAAATCGGTGTTCTTCAGGATCGCGGAATCCAGCACGACGGGCGTACGGCCGGTCTGCGGGCGGGCCGCGTTCAGGCCGCCGACGATGACGATCTCATCGTCCTCGACAGGCTCAAGGTCGATGTCGACGTCGTCAAAGCTCTCCTTCTCGAACAGGACCACATCATGAGACTGCAGGGTCTCGAGGGACATGGGCACGCTGCTGAAGATCGCCGGGACGGAGGCGCCGCGCAGGCTGTTGCCTTCCTCGCCGCCTTCCTCAGCGGGTTTGTTGACATCGATGGTGCCGAGGGCGCCGATTGCATCCGCATCAAAGTCGGACAGGGCGGCGAGGCCGGTCGCGCCGTTGATCCGGCCGACGAAGTGGGCGGCGACGTCGTAGACGGTGTCGTCGTTTTCATCCGCAGGAGCCGGGATCTCGGTGAAGTCCACGTAGTAGATGCCGCCGATGCTGCCGTCCGCGATGAACACGCCGTAGGTGTCCTCGGACTCATAGTAAGACATGGAGTAAGCCGACTTGTCCTCGCCGATGGTGAGAACGGTAACATGGCCGATCTCGCCGTACTGCGCGCTCATACCGCCGTTAGACAGGTTCGGATAGACAATCCAGTTGTAGAGCGTGCCGTCGTCGCCCAGCAGGACGTAGTAGAGGTTGGGCAGACCGGTCTCCTCGTCAAGCTGTGCACCGACAAAGGTCGCAGCGATAAAGCCGCCGATGCCGCTCAGATCGAAGTAGGTCAGGTTGCCGTCTTCCTTGAAGTACATCAGCTTGCTGCTGCTGTTGAAGCCGGTCAGGATGTAGGGGTAATCGGTCAGAGCCGGTTCGTCGTTGTCCGTGCTCTCATCGGTCGTGTTGACGTTGGCATAGTCCGCCATCGTGAAAGCGGGGAAGTTGGCGGCATCCCACAGCGCCCACTGCGCGGAGATCACGAAGTGATAATCGCTGTCGTAGGCGAAGTTGTCTTCCGCGTTGTAGCGGTGCATGTCGTTGTCGACATCGTTGCCGTAGATGAAGTCGCCGGAGCGGCCGCCGCCGGTGAAGGCGCTGAACATGGCGTCGCCGGACAGGTTCGTCAGACCCATGTTGCTCAGGTCGATCTCCGCGTACTCAATGTCTTCTCTGCCAAAGGCAACCTGGCCGTAGACCGTGGCATTCATCGGCTCACCGGCCGTGACATTGATGGTCGCGCTGGCGCTCATATCGGGCGTCTGGTTGGAGGTAGCGGTGATGACCGCGGTGCCGGGCGCAACAGCGGTGACCAGGCCATCCGCGTTGACGGTGGCAACTTCCTCGTTGGAGGAGGTCCAGGTAACCGTGCGGTCAGGCAGGACGATCGGCTCGACGTTGGCCGTCAGCTCGATGGTCGGAAGCACATCGAGGATCAGGGTCGCGGCCTCGGGCGCCACAGTGACGGAAGAGGCGTTGTTCGGATCCATCTCGTACTCGAGGCTGCCCTTGGTGAACAGGTAGATCGGAGTAACGCCGGGGCCGAAGCAGAAGTTGCTGTTGGCAAACTTCATGCCATAGCCGTAAGATGCATAGGGACCGTAAAGCAGGGTATTGTTCTGATAGACGAAGCCGTCGACATAACGGGCGCCAGCCCAGTTGACATAGGGGCCGTTGATCTGGTTGTAGGACAGGCCGCCGCCGTCATTGGAGTTGACGAAGCCGATGCCTTCGCCGTCAACCGCCTGAGACGTCCAGAGGAAGCTGCCGTCCACGTCTTCCAGCGGGATGTAGGTGCCCAATTCGTCGGTCACAATGTTGATGCCGACAGGCGCGACGTAGGCCTGCGTGCCCTGGCTGCCCAGCGCATAGCCGGCGCCGGTGTTGACGTTGGCAATGATGTAGTCCTTGCCTTCCTCGAGGGTGTCGGTCAGGACGTAGACCGTCTTGGAGCCGGTGACAGGCTTGTCGGGATCAAAGACGACCAGGTAGGCCTTCTCGTTGGCGGCATAGTCGCCGACGAAGATGGCAATGCCGTTGGGCAGATCCAGCTCGGAGATGTCGAAGGTGACCTCGACCTCCTCACCCGGTTTGGTCTGCTCGGGGACAGCCTGGGCGAAAGCCACATTGCCGCTGACGTCCATGATGGCGACATAGGCGATGTAGTTGTTGTCCTTCGCGGTGACGGTGATCTTGGTGCCGTCTTCGCTCATCTTGGCCGTGGCTTCAGGTGCGGTGTTATCCACGGTGAAGACATAGCCGAGTGCAGAGCCCCAGCCAAGTTCGCCGGTGGCGAGCAGGTTGAGGATTTCCTTGTCGGTGACGGTGTTGACGTTCTCACCGGGGTGGAGCATCATGCCGTAGTACTCGGGGATGGCGAAGTAGCTGATCATGAACATATCGTCTTCGTTCAGACCGAGCTTTGCCGGGGTGGTATTGATGGCGGCTGTCTGGGTCGCGGTGTCCTGCCAGGCCTGGCCATTGACGTAGTACCAGGCGCCGGAGGCCGCGCCGCCGATGTTGCTCTTAAGGATATCCAGCGTGTTCCAGTTGAATGCCATCCAGCCGGAGGTGGCAGCGTTGCGGATCATGTTGTATTTAAAGTTGATCAGCTTGGTGCCGCTGCTGACAGCCGCGCGCTCGGGATGGTACTCCTTCTCAACGACGTAGGGGTTGCCCATGAAGACAGTGTTGCCCTTGCCGTAGTTGAGGGTCAGGTAGTTGGTGTTGGGATTGCCGGTGTAGCTCTCCTTGGTGCTGCCGTAGGCCGTGGAGATCGGATCCACGCAGTCAAACATGGAGGCGTCGGTCCAGCTGCCGTAGAAGCCCAGGATGGGGATGGAGTGCGCCACGTCGAGCAGCGCGCCGTCCTCGGTCTCGCTGACGGGCAGCACGTAGGTGTAGCCTTCCACGTAGGCGCCGCCAACGTAGTAGGCGTCAAGGAACTCCTTGAGTTCATCGGCGTAGGTGATGGTGACGGTGACGGACACGCTCTCGCCGGCGGGAACCAGCAGATTGTCCAGACCGCTCTGCTCCTCCCACTTGAGCAGCAGCTGCGCGTCATAGGAGCTGATGCCGTCGACCTCGTCCATTTCGGCGGCCTCGAGATCCAGGGTCTCGCCGTCGACCTTGCCGGTCAGGTAGTCCAGAATGGCCTGCGCGTCGGCCGCGTTGGTCGCGCCGTCCTTGTTGACGTCGTGGCCGCTGAGCACGACCTGCGGATAGGCATAGCTGACGGTGAAGTCCTCACCCTCGGCCAGGTCCATGGTAGCCTTCAGCATGTAGAAGTTGCCGTCGCTGACCGTGGGAGCCTGGGTGAACATATCGGTGCGCAGTTCGTAGACCAGGTCCGTGTCGCTGAAGTTGTTCACGTTGAAGCTGAAGCTGTATTCGCCGCTGCGGGCAGCGTCCTGGCCAAGCTCAACCTTGACCTTGCCGTCCGCTGCGGAGGCGGTGGCATCCTCGCCCATCATGATGTAGGACAGAGCCTGCGTGGCGGCATAGGTGTCGCCCAGGCCGGCGCCCTGCTGCAGAACGGGGAGGTAAGCGCCGTCCACCATCATCGGGGTAGCGGTGCTCATCAGGAGGGAGTTGATCAGGGTGCGGCGGTTCAGGCCGGTGACTTCCTCGAGATTGTTGTCACGGATGTACTCGCTGAGCAGGGCCGCCATGCCGGTGACGTGCGGGGCGGCCATAGAGGTGCCGCTCATGAACTCGTACTGATCGGAGCCGCCGGCGATGGAACCGTCCGCGTGCTTGTTGCTGCCGAACACGGAGTAGATGTTGCCGCCGGGCGCCGTGATTTCAGGCTTCATGATCAGGGAGCCGGGAACGCCCCAGGAGCTGAAGTCGGTGATCGTAGCCTCGGAACGGTCCGCGTTCAGGGTGGTTTCCATCTTGTTGGCCACGGTCACGGTGCCCTTGTAGTAGAGCACGTTGCCGTCCTCGTCGGTGACGGGCTCGGCTGCAGCCTTGATGGCCTCGCCTTCGGCCTGGAGGATGGAAACAGCGGGGACGGTGTACTCATAACCGGTCAGGTTCATGTTAATGCTGCCGGGCTGATTGTTGATGATGATGACAGCGGCAGCACCCTGCGCGGCCGCGGCATTGGCCTTCGCAAAGAAGGAGGAGGTGCCGCGGTAGCACATGGCGATTTTGCCCGTCAGGACCTCGGAGCCGAGTGCGAGGAACGCATCGCCTTCCTGGCCGACATGGTTGTTGTCATCCACGCCGGGGCCGTCAACCAGGACAAAATCGTAGGTACCGGGGATCGAGGACATGTTCGCATTGCCGTAGCCCTCGGTCTCGGTGTAGAAGACGGAGGAGTCATAGCCGCTGAACTTCAGCGGGGTGCCAACGGTGCCTATGTTCTGAGCCGCCGCCACGCAGAGGCTGTTGACAAAGGTACCGGGAGAGCCGCCGGTGTGCAGGCTCACGTCATCCAGGTAGAGGTAAGGAACACCGGAGGGCAGGAAGTACGCCCAGTCGTAGGCGTTGCCCGCGGAGATCGCCACCACGGAGCCGCAGTTAATGAGGCTGTCCATGACCTCCTGATAGCCGTTGGAGAAGGTGTAGCCGGGAGCGCCGGAGCCCAGGGACAGGTTGATGGAATCTGCCTTCAGGATGATGGCGTCCTCGATGGCGGCCATGTAGTCGGAGTCGTAAGCACCGCCGCCCGCGCCGAAGACCTTCATGGTGAGGATCTGGGCGTCAGGCGCAACGCCGACGGCGAACACTTCGGTCGCCGCTTCGACGAACTTGCCGTCCTTCTTGATGAAGCGGTTGGCGGCCGCAATACCGGACACGTGAGAGCCGTGCTCTTCCTTGGTGTCGCTCAGGTGGTCGGTGGTGTTGTTGCCGTCGATGTAGTTGTAGGCGAAGGGGATCTTCGCGTTTTTATAGACGTAGTAGGCGCTGTCGATGTTGTGCTTGTCCGCGGTGTTGTTCGCGTTCAGCTCGGGCAGCACAGACTTGACCTCGTTGACGTCCAGCAGCTCGAAGTCGCCCTCATCCAGAGAAAGCGCATACATGAAGGCTTCCGGATCGAAGGACTGGTGCTTGTAGTCGGTACCGGTATCGATGATCGCCACGCGGGTGCCGGCGCCGGTATAGCCCTCGGACCACAGCGTAGCCGCGCCGACCATGTTCTCGGTGGTGATGGCGGTGTTGATGCCGTCGACCTGAGGCTCATATCTGGTCTCAAGCCAGACTTCCTTGACGCCGGGGACGGCCTCAATGGTCTCGATATCGCCGTAGCGGACCTCGGCGGAAATGATGTTGACCGCCAGCGTCAGGTTCCACTTGACGTTCATCGAAACGCCCGCATTGGCGATGGCCGATTCAATATTGGCCTGCTGCTGTTTCAGGGTATGGCGGTAGGCCATGGCGCTGTTGTTCTCAACGATGTTCTGCGTGGAGTAACCCAGATCCATTGTTGAGGGTCTGTCCAGGACGATCGAGACACGGACGATGTCGTTCAGGCCGAACGGCAGATCCTCCGACGTCAGGACGTTGTCCTCTTCCTCGATCTCGCCGAGTCTGGGAACGCCCAGAGTGTTCGGGTCGATCTCTTCCAATTCGAGATCCGTGCCGCCGTCAAACGCGTCGGTCACGTGCTTGTCTGTCTCGACCGCAGGTTTGGCCGTCGGGTCGACGATGGTGATCTCGTCGTCAATGGCCCAGCCGGTGATCCCCAGGGAAAGGATCATGGCCGCTGCGAGCAGGATAGACAGGAAGCGCTTGGTGGTCCTACTCATACTTTTTCCTCCTTGAAAGAAAAATACTATATAAAGTGTTGCCACATTATATACCGGTGTGCTGCCCATCGGACGCCGAGAGGCCGGCGCGGCACTCCCGCAGTTTAACGAATTCACTCTTTAAATTGTATTATACAATTAAGCCGCTCATCTTGCAAGAAAAACTTAAATTCAATGGATGATTCTTTTTGCCAGAAATGCTAAAACCCGGGCAGGGCCGCATTGGCCATGCCCGGGTTTGGAGAGGATTCAGAAATCGACCTGCTGCAGGTTAATCAGTGCGAGGATATAGACCTTCAGCGCCTCAAGGAGCCAGTCCTTGCAGGCGGCCTCGTCCACGCCGTGGATCGGGCCGGCGAAGGCGGGCGTCGGGCGTTCGGGGTGCTCGGGGCCGAAGGACACCGCGTTCGAGAAATCGCGCGCGTAGGTGCCGCCGCCGATGGTGTAGGGCTCGGCGTGCTCGCCGGTGATCTCATTATAGGCGCGGATGCAGACCTGCACCTCGGGCTTGTCGAGACTCATGTAGAAGGGCGGCGCTTCGCGGTCGCAGGTGCAGTCAAGCACCTCGCCGTATTTCTCCCGGATGACGGCGGCGATCTTCTCGCCGCTGGTGTTGGTGGGATAGCGGCTGTCGTAGGTCTGCACCATACGGCCGTCTTCCACGCCGATCATGCTGCCGACGATCGTCAGCGGCTTGAACAGGCCGTCGTCCGCCTGCACGCCGAGGCCGCTGCCGTCGGGATGCTCGCAGAGCAGGGACACAGCGCGCAGGTATTTCGCCTCCTGCTCGCCCGCGAGCTTCTGGCCGAGGATCGCGCCCACCAGCACGCCGATGGCGTTGACCGTGCCCTCCGGCAGGGAGGCGTGGCCGCCGATGCCGGCCGCCGTCAGGTGCCAGAGGCCGTCGGCCTGCCGTTCGACCGCGACGCCGGGCGCCGGCTCGACCTTCTCCGCGCGGATCCAGGCCTCCGCTTTGTCGGGGATGGCGTTGGAGACGAAACCGCCCTTGATGTCGACGATGTTTTCCATCGGCACCTTGGCGATCATGCGGCCGCGGGTGATGCCCTTCTCGCCGTTGCAGAGCGGGAAGTTCGCGTCAGGGCTGAAGCAGAAGAGCGGAGCCTTGTAGTTGGCCAGATAGTATTCCACGTCGCCCATGCCGGTCTCCTCGTTGGCGCCGAGCAGCGCGCGCACGGGATAGCGCAGCGGGATCTGACGGTCCCTGAGGTACTTGAGCGCATACAGACAGAGGACGCTCGGGCCCTTGTCGTCCATGACGCCGCGGCCGATGATGTAGCCCTCGCGCTCGCGCATCGTGAAAGGGTCCTCCTTCCAGCCCTCGCCGACGGGGACGACATCGAGGTGGGTGATCGTGGCGAGGTAGTCCTCCCCTTCTCCGATCTGGGCGTAGCCGATGTAGTTTTCGCAGTTGACCGCGTCGAGGCCGAGCTCGCGGGCGATGGTCAGCCCCTCCTCGAGCGCCCGGGCCGGGCCCTCGCCGAAGGGCTTGCCGGGCAGCGGCTCGCTCTCCACGCTGTTGATCGCCACCAGGCGGGCGATGTCCGAGAAAAAAGCCGCCTCGTGTTCTGCCACAAAGCGGTCAATATCCTGTCTGAGCTGAATGTCCATGCTTCCGCTCCTTTCCGGTTGTTAGCTTTACTATACACCCAAGGCCGGCGGCGGGTCAAGGCAAACGAAAAAAACCGGGGCTGAAAGTTCTTGATGCGCCGCGAGGCGCCAGCCGAGCGGCACGAGGCCCCCGGCGCAACCAACCCCCCAACACAACAAGCGCCGGGGGCCGAGCCACCGGGCGCCGCCAGGCGACCGGATCGAGCGAAGGGGCGCCAAGAAACCCACAGGTTTTGCACAAGCCCGGGCGCCCCGGAGCGGACGCGCGGCGAGGGGGGCGCGAAGCCGAGGCGACCGACCACCGACCAGCCACGACCACCGCCAGGCGAGCCGAAGGGGGAGGCGCGCCGCGCAACCTTTTTTTGTCCACAGCGAGAGAATACGACGAGGACAGGGGTATCATCCCCTGTCCTCACGGTACGGCCACCAATCCGGCGCGTAGTAATCAGCGACATACTCGACGCATGCCTGGGCAATATCTGCAGGTGTCCAGTAGTGCGCCTCGACGCCGTGAACGCCGGCGTGGCAATGCTGGCAGAGCGTAATGAGATTGTGCATGGACGTGACGGAGCCGCCTTGTCCGCGCGGTATCACGTGGTGTACCTGGATATACCTGGGACTGTCACAGAGTGCACAGCGGTAATGATCCCGGGCGTAGACGGCTTTGCGTGTGCGATTGTCGATGCGGGCTGATATCATGGTTGGTACCTCCTTTCCAAGGTACGACCATCAAAACACGGCGAGGCAAGGGCGCGGCCCCACCCCCGCCAGGGGCGGCGCGGGAGGCCACGACGGGCGCGGCCCCACCCCCGCGAGGCCAGCGCACGCCGGGGACACCCACGCCGAGGCACGCGCGAGCGGGCCAGGGGCCGCGCATGTCTTGCCCTTGCCCGTCGTGTTACGGTCGTTGATCCTTGGAACGGCGGTAACAGCCGCGATATTGCCCGCTCGACGTCGCCACGCATCGTGACGGATCGCCTGGATCAAGCCCGCTCTTTGCCCGGCGTGAACGTCGGGTAGGGTATGCCGGGTATCACGTGGCCGCGCGGACACCAGGGCGGCGACGTGCGCGTATCGTCATATCGGATGGGCGTGTCCAGGCAGAAATGCTTGCCGCCGTCAAAGGCATAGTAGGCATGGAACGGGCATTCCTGGCAATGCATAGTCGCGGGATATCTCCCCACAGCGGTCACCTCCTACGGTCATAATACCTGCGTTCAGCGCCGCAAACAATGCCGTTTTACCTGCGTTAAGGGTAGCCCCTGCGACGTAAGTCGCACCCCTGGGGCTATACACCCAAGGCCGGCGGCGGGTCAAGGCAAACGAAAAAAACCGGGGCTGCGAACCCATGCGTCCGCAGCCCCGGCTGTGTGATGATGAAATTATTTGCCAGCCTTGGCCCGGAAGTCCGGCTCCGTGCCGTTGAGGAGGCGCTTGATGTTTTCACGGTGCCGATAGATCACGAGGCACATCGCGAAGATCGACAGCAGCAGCCGCGGGGTGCTCACGTGCACCAGCAGCGCAGCCACGGTGATGGCGAGCGCGCCGCAGATCGAGCCGAGCGAGACCTTCTTGCTCAGCAGAGCGAAAACGATGAAGGAGCCGAACACCGCGCAGCCGACGCGCCAGTCCACCAGCAGCGAAGTGATGCCGCCGACCGCCACGCCCTTGCCGCCGCGAAATTCGTGCATGAAGGGAAAGCAGTGGCCCAGCATCACGGCCATGCCGCCGGTCATCAAGCCCCAGTCGCCGAGTGCGCCCGGATCGTGAAAGCCGCCGCCCAGCATGCAGTAGCCGATCAACATCGCCAGCGCCGCCTTGACCATATCGCCCGCCAGCGTCAGCACGCCGGGTCCCCAGCCGAAGGTGCGCGCCATGTTGGTCGCGCCGGCGTTGCCGCTGCCGGAGCGGCGGATGTCCTTGCCGAGCATCCGGGAAAGCCAAATGGAAAAATTGATGGAGCCGAGCAGATAAGCCGCCAGCGCCACCAGAATGAATTTGATTGCCGTCATACTCTCGCCTCTCACAGCGTCTCATGGTTTTGCCCGTATTATACACGAGCGGATTGTCGTTTTCAACGCCATCCGGCGATTGTTAAAAACTTATTTACACAACTCAGGGAACGCGGTCCAGGGCCATTTCGCCGGGGGCGGCGCCGAAAAGCGCAGCTTATCGCCGCTTGCCGGGTGCCGGAAGGCCAGAAAATGCGACCAGAGGGCGATGTCGCAGCCGTCGTCCAGCAGGCTGTATTTCCGGTCGCCCACGAGCGGCCAGGCGCGGGAAGAAAACTGGCAGCGGATCTGGTGGGTGCGCCCGGTGACAAGCTCGATGCGCACAAGGCTCAGCCCTTCGGCGCGCCCCGCCGTCTCATAGCGCAGCACGGCCTCCTGCACGCCCTTGCCCGGTGCTGTCACCACATAGGTCTTGCGCTCGGCCTTATCGCGCAGCAGCAGATCGCGCAGCTCGCCCCGGGCCGGCGTCTCGCCGTGCACGACGGCCAGATAGCGCTTGTCGAAGTCCCCGTCCCGGATCTGGCGGCTGAGCTCCGAGGCCGCCTCCGCGCTGCGCGCCAGCAGCATCAGCCCGCCGACCACCCGGTCGAGCCGGTGCACGGTGCGGATCTCCTCGGTCTGCAGCTGTTCTCTCAGCAGCTCCGGCACGCCGCCCGGCTCATCCGTGGACAGTACGCCCGCCGGTTTGAGGCAGACGACGATCTCCCGATCCTGATCAATGATCTCCATGGGACGCCTCTCTTTTTCTCTGATGCTTCCATCTTACCACAGTCCGGCGCGCCGGCTCAAGCGTTTTCGCGCGAAAAGAGTGGTCAAGGCCCGCGTTTTGTGTTATCTTTATCGGTGGTGATGGATATGCAGAACATTCCGGCCTGTCCGCACGCCAAGCGCTGCGGCGGCTGCCAGTATCAGGGGCTCGACTACGCCGAACAGCTTGCGAAAAAGCAGGCGCAGGCGGAGGCTCTCTTCGGCTCCTTCGCGCCCGTCGCGCCGATCCTCGGCGCCGAAGAGCCCTTACATTATAGAAATAAAGTGCACGCCGCCTTCGGCTTCGATCCGCAGCGCCGCGTCGTCTCCGGCGTCTACCAGCCGGGCAGCCACGTGATCGTCCCGGTGGGCGACTGCCTCATCGAGGACGAGACCGCCGACCGCGTCATCGCCGCGATCCGCGCGCTGCTGCCGAAGCTGAAGATCCCGGTCTATGACGAGCGCCGCGGCAGCGGCTGGCTGCGGCATGTGCTGGTGCGGCGCGGCTTCGCCACGGGAGAGCTGATGGTGGTACTGGTAGCGGTGTCGCCGGTTTTCAAGAACCAGAAGGCCTTTCTTGCGGAGCTGCTGGCCGCCTTTCCCGCCATCCGCACCGTGGTGCTGAATGTAAACGACCGCTTCGGCCCCGTGGTGCTCGGGCCGAAGAGCAAAGTGCTCTGCGGCGACGGGAATATCGAGGATATCCTCTGCTCGCTGCGCTTTCGCCTCTCCCCCACAGCCTTTTACCAGATCAACAGCGCCCAGTGCGAAAAGCTCTACGCGAAGGTGATCGAATTTGCCGCTCTCACCGGCGCGGAGACGGTGCTCGACGCCTACTGCGGCGTCGGCACGATCGGGCTCTGCGCAGCGGCACAGGCCAAACAGGTCATCGGCGTCGAGCTCAACCGCGAGGCCGTGCGGGACGCCATTGCCAACGCGAAGCTCAACGGCGTGAAAAACGCCTGGTTCACCGCCGGGGACGCCGGGGAATATATGGAGGGGATGCTGCGCGCCGGGCAGCGGCCGGACGTGGTACTGATGGACCCGCCGCGCGCAGGCAGCGACCGGCGCTTCCTCGACGCGCTCATCCGCTGCGCGCCGCCTCGCGTGGTCTACGTCTCCTGCGGGCCGGACACGCTGCGCCGCGACCTCGAGATCCTCACCCGCGGCGGCTACCGCGTCGAGGCCGTCCAGCCGGTGGACATGTTCCCGTTCACGGAGCATATCGAGACGGTATGCCTTTTGTCCAAACTTTCTGAAGCCAAGAATCACATCAGTGTGAAGGTCGATATGGATGAGATGGACTTGACAGCAGCGGAGAGTAAGGCGACCTATCAGGAAATCCAGGAATGGGTACAGGAGAAGTACGGGTTTCATGTTAGTCATTTGAATATCGCGAAGACCAAGCGGAAATGTGGGATTATAGAGCGGCAGAATTATAACCTGCCGAAGAGCGATGAAAGCCGGTCACCGGAGACACCGAAGGAAAAGGAAGAAGCCATTATCGAGGCATTTAAGGCGTTTCAGATGATTAAACAAGAATGAAAAACATATATCGGCGCCAATGGTCTTGCCAAATATCTTGAAAATCATGGAATCCATAAGATTGCCCGTCATAATGGAAAAAATCCGCTGTTTGATTCCGCATTAATCCGCCGAATCATCAAGAACCCGGTATACTGCGGAAAGATTGCCTACGGTCGCCGGAAGACGGAGAAGGTGCATGGAACCCGCAATGAATACAGGCTGGTTGAGCAGGATGATTATCTGGTGGTGGATGGTCTGCATGAGGGGATCGTATCGGAAGAACTTTGGAATCAGGCTCAGGTCAAGATGATCGCCCAGGCAAAGAAATACGAGCATGTGAACAAGGCGAAGGATACGAAGACACACCTTCTGTCAGGCCTTGTAAAATGCCCTGTATGCGGCGCTGGCATGTACGGGAATAAAAGTATCAAGCATCGGAAGGACGGGTCAAAATATAAGGATTTTTACTATTACGGCTGCAAGCACAGGACGATGACGCGCGGTCATAAATGTGATTATAAGAAACAGATCCAGGAGGAGGTCCTGGATGCATCCGTAGTCGAGATCATTACGAAGCTTGTCTCGACTCCGCGCTTTGCCTCGCTCATCCAGGAAAAGATCAATATGAAGGTGGACACCACGGCCATCGATCAGGAGATTAAGGCACTGGAAAAACAGCTGAAGCAGTCCTACGCCATGAAACGGAAGACTCTGGAAGAGATTGAACAGCTGGATCCGGATGACCGTCATTATAACCGCCGCAAGGCTGACCTGGATGACCGCTTGTACCGGATGTATGATAAGATCGACGACCAGGAACAGCGCCTCATAGAGGCAAGGGCGAAGAAGCAGTCCATCGAGTCCGAAAAGGTTACCGGGGATAACATCTACAAGATTCTGATCTATTTCGATAAGTTCTATAAGCTGATGAATGAGGAAGAGCAGAGGAAGCTGATGGAGACCCTCATCGAAGAGATCCAGATTTACAAAGAGCGGCAGCCCAGCGGACAGTGGCTCAAATCGATCACCTTCCGCCTGCCGATCATCGACAGCGATATAAGCACGCCGATAGGAAAAGGTTTGGACAGTGATTCACATGTGGAAACGGTGGTGAACCTTCAAATAGGAGAAGCATGATTATGGAAGCTTTTTATTTTGAGCGTCCCTCGATGCGCCGGAAAAATGATATTGTCGATTATATCAATGAATTTACCGCTTACCAGTCGGAGATCAACGGCTCCGGATCGCTGGACAAAATACGGGAAGGCAGCTCCTTTGAGCAGGCGCTTGAACGCTGCCTCCGGCTGGAAAACGAGGAATATGCAGCATCCGTCGGGCGCTGCCCGGGAAAGACTTTTCTTCTCCTGCGCCGCTCCGACGACAGGCTGATCGGCACGATCAACGTCCGTTGGAAGCTGAACGAGCCAATGCTTCGCTTCGGCGGGCATATCGGATATGCGATCCGGCCGACGGAGCGAAGGAAGGGCTGCGCCAGGCTCATTCTCTATATGGGTCTTCAAGAGGCGCTAAAGCTCGGTCTCGAACGGGTGATGCTGGGCTGTGATGTCAAAAACATCGGATCGGACAAATGCATCCGGGCTCTGGGCGGTGTGCTGGAGCGCTGTGAACTTGATCCGTATGACGGTATGCTGTCGAATATCTATTGGATCGACGTAAAGGCCTCATTGGAGACGTACCGCAGCGTCTATGAACCTCTGATCGTCGATTCAAGGAGGGTGCAGCCATGATCGACCGCATCGAAACCGAACACCTGATCCTGCGCAAGGCTGAACTGAGGGATCTCGACCTCATCTGGAACCGGGTCTGGCGGGATGAGCGCCTCGCCGCGATGATGCTCTGGACGCCGACGCTCACGCGGGAAGACGCGCAAGCGCGCCTTCAGCGCACAATGGCCTATCAGCGCGACAACTACGGCTACTTCGTCTGCCTCAAGACGACGGACGAGCCGATCGGCTTCGGCGGCTGCCGGGAGATCGCGCCGGGCGAGTGGGACGAGACAGGGCTTTGCATCGCGGTGGACTGGCAGGGCCGCGGCTATGGCAAAGAGACGCTGCGTGCGCTGGTCGGTCTCGCCTTCCGCGAGCTCGGCGGCCGGGTTTTCCATGCCGGCTGCTTCCATGAAAACATTGCCTCCGCCGCGACGATCCGAAGCTGCGGCTTTGTCTATGTGAACAGCCATCCCGAAACGCGCGAGCGCGACGGCTTCGAGTACCTGTGCGACTGTTATGAGCTGAGACGATAGCTCCGTTTGTCCCCGTGCAACAAAGCCTTGCCAAAGCGCGCGGAGAAGATTATATTGATAGTAAATTCAACCGGGGAGGAATCCTGATGAAAACGATTTATCTGGCCGGCGGCTGCTTCTGGGGCACGCAAAAGTTCTTCGATCAGTTCGACGGCGTTGTTGAAACCGAGGTGGGCTACGCCAACGGCCCCACGGCTGATCCCAGCTATCAGGACGTCTGCGCCGACAGCGGCCACGCCGAGACCGTGCGCATCGTCTACGACGAAAACCGCATCAGCCTGACGGAGCTGCTCGACAGCTTTTTCCTCGCCGTCGATCCGCTGTCGGTGAACCGGCAGGGGCCGGACGAGGGCGTGCAGTACCGCAGCGGCGTCTACTATACCGAGGCGTCCCAGCTGCCGGAGATCGAGGCGCGGATGCGCCGCGAGGAAGAACAGCGCGGGCAGAAGCTCGCCGTGGAGCTTTTGCCGCTGCAGAACTTCTACCCCGCCGAGGAATACCATCAGAAATACCTGGACAAGAACCCGACAGGCTACTGTCACCTGCCGCGGCATCTTCTCCATCTGAAGAAGTAAGGAGCGAACAACATGCCAGACAACAGACCGAACAGCAGACAACGCAGGGTCACCGGCCAGGGGGCCGGCGTGCATCGCCGCGGCGAGGGCCTGGGCACCGGCCCGGTCGGCAGCGGCAGCAATCCGAACGGCCAGCAGTACACGGGCGCGCAGCGCGGCTATACCGACAGCGGCACGACCCGCGCCGGCGGGCGCAGAAGCCCGCTGATGATCCTCATCCTTGTCGCCCTGCTCCTCTTCGGCGGCGGCAGCGGCCTGGGCAATCTCCTGGGTCTTTTCGGCGGCGGGACCGTCGCGCCGAGCGGCCAGGGCAGCCAGAGCGGCACGAGCGCCTATGACTCGCTGCTTCCCGGCGCGGGCGGCCAGTCCGGCACGCAGAGCCAGCAAAGCCCGCAGAGCCAGGATCTGCCCTCTCTCGGCAGTCTCCTGATGGGCGGCGGCAGCAGCTGGACCGGCGGCGGCAGCAGCTCCTGGAGCGGCAGCGTCAACACCGGCAGGCTCGACCGCAGCGTCTCCCCCGACGCGCGCGAGAAATTCACGCAGATCCGCGGCGACGGCAGCGACAAGGTGACCGTGATGGTCTATATGTGCGGCACCGACCTGGAGTCGCGCAGCGCGATGGCCTCCCGCGACCTTGGCGAGATGGGCCAGGCCACGCTCGGCGACAATCTGAACCTGCTGGTGTGCACCGGCGGCTGCAAACAGTGGCAGACCCGCGGCATCCGCACCGACGTCAACCAGATCTTCCAGATCAAGGACGGCTACCTCAAGGATACCGGCCGGACCGCCGGCAGCGGCTCAATGACCGATCCGAACACGCTTTTGAGCTTCATCCGCTACTGCACGGATACCTACCCTGCCAACCGCTATGAGCTGATTCTCTGGGATCACGGCGGCGGCTCCATTTCCGGCTACGGCTACGACGAGAAGAACCCGGCCAGCGGCTCGATGTCTCTCGGGTCGCTTGCGCAGGCGCTGCGGGCCGGCGGCGTACGCTATGACTTCATCGGCTTTGACGCCTGCCTGATGGCCACCGTGGAGAACGCCTCCATGCTCTCCGACTATGCCGACTACCTGATCGCCTCCGAGGAGACCGAGCCCGGCGTCGGCTGGTATTACACCAACTGGCTGACGGCCCTCGGCGCCGATCCCTCGATGGCCACGCTGGACGTCGGCAAGCAGATCGTCGACGATTTCATCAGCTTCTGCAGCCAGAAGTGCCCCGGCCAGCCGACGACGCTGTCCGTCGTCGACCTCTCGGAGCTCGGCGAGACGCTGCCCGCCGAGATGAAGGCCTTTTCCGCCGATCTGAAGGACAAGATCACCGGCGGCGACTACCAGAGCGTGTCCACCGCCCGCGGCAACAGCAAGGAATTTGCCAGCTCCACGCGCATCGACCAGATCGACTTTGTGGACTTTGCCGAGCGCATCGGCAGCAGCGAGGCTCAAACGCTCTCCCGGGTGCTGCGCGGCGCCATCAAGTATAACCGCACCGGCTCAAACGTCACGAACGCCTACGGCCTGTCGGTCTACTTCCCGCTCAAGAAGCTGTCCACCGTAGACAAGGCCGTCAAGGCTTACAACGCGATGGGCATGGACGAGGACTACGCCGACTGCATCCGCGCCTTCGCAAGCCTGGAGGCCGGCGGCCAGGTCTCGACCGGCGGCAACGCCAACAACCCCTATGCCTCTCTGATGGGCGACTTTGCTTCCGTTGGCTCTGCCTCCGGCAGCGCCGGCATGGACGACATCAGCAGCCTGCTCAACGCCGCCATGTCCGGGGATCTGAGCAGCCTGCTCGGTCTCGGCAGCGCCGACTTCTTCTCCGGCCGCTCGATGCCCGACACCGAGGCCGCGGCCGCCTATCTCGCGGCCAACCGTTTCGATCCCTCCCTGCTTTTCTGGCAGCGCAACATCGACGGAAACTATGTGATCTCCATCGACGAGGCGCAGTGGAGCCTCGTGCAGGACGTGGCGCTGAACCTCTTTTACGACGACGGCGAGGGCTACGTGGATCTGGGTCTCGACAACGTTTTCTCCTTTGACGACAACGGCAACCTCCTGCCCGACCGCAGCGGCGCCTGGCTCTCGCTGAATAACCAGCCCGTGGCCTACTACTATATGGGCAGCGCCGAGACCGAGGACGGCGGCAGCGCCATGATGGGCTATGTGCCCGCGCTGCTGAACGACCAGCGGGTGCGCCTGATCGTCATCTTTGACGGCGAGCATCCCACCGGCTTTGTCGCCGGCGCCGAGCCCGCCTATACCGCGGAGGAGACCGATACCGTCTCCCGCGGCCTCATCGAGCTGCAGGACGGCGACCGCCTGGACTTCCTCTGCGATTTCTACAGCTACGACGGCGTGTATCAGGACAGCTACTTCCTGGGCGAGCCGCTTATCGTTGACGGCGCGCTGGCCGTCAGCGACACGCTGCTCGGCGGCAGCGTCCGCGTCCTCTATCGCTTCACCGACATCTACCGGCAGCACTACTGGTCGGAGGTCCTGCCCGAGGACTGATATCCGGGACAACGCAAGAGCGGGGGAACCGAGTTTCGGTTCCCCCGCTCATTTTTATTGTCTGTTTCTCATATTAAAAGATATAACTCACGCCGTAGGTGAGGCCCAGGACGATGGCCGCCGCGATCAGCACGCCGAGGATAATGGCCGGCAGCGCGTCGCGCATCCGCAGGCCCAGCACCGCGGCCACCAGCGCGCCGGTCCAGGCGCCGGTGCCCGGCAGCGGGATCGCCACCAGCAGGCACAGACCGAGAGCGCCGTATTTTTTCACCTTTTCGCCCTTGTGCTCGGCCTTGTTCTCCATGCCGCTGATCCAGGCGTCCAGTCCCGCGCTCTTGCGCCGCAGCCAGGCGAAGACCCGGCGGACGTAGACGATGATGACCGGCACCGGGAAGAGATTTCCCAGGATCGCGGCCGCCGCGGCCGCGTGGTAGTCCAGTCCCAGCGACACCCCGTAAGGAATTCCGGCGCGCAGTTCCAGCACCGGCACCATGGATATGAAAAATGTCTGCAGCAGTCTGCCGACCGTGCTCTCTGTCAGCCAGGCAAGCATTTCGTATCTCCCGTTTCAATACTACAATTAGGCTTTGAACAGTATAATCCGCTTTTTTCCGCAAAGCAAGGCTTCCACGTAATTTTTAAAGAAATTTCATGTTTTTTACCCGATTTTTTCCGATTTTGGAAAGGAGGTGCGGCGCACGGAGGCTCTCGGCGCCTGGATTCGTCCGCTCAACGACAGCCTGCGCGCCCTGGTCTGGGGGCCGGGGATGCTGCTGCTGTACCTGGGGACGGGCGTATGGCTCTCCATCCGCTGCGGCTTTCCGCAGCTCAAGCACTTCGGGCGCGTCCTGCGCGAGACGGCCGGCAGTCTGCTGCGCCGCCGTCCTCGCGACGAGGGCAAGGGGCTCAGCCCGTTTCAGGCGCTGAGCACCGCGCTGGCCGGCACCGTCGGCACCGGGAACATCGCCGGCGTGACCGGCGCGATCTTCCTCGGCGGCCCGGGGGCCGTGTTCTGGATGTGGGTTGCCGCCTTCTTCGGCATGTGCACCAAGTTCGCGGAAATCGCACTGGCGGTGCGCTTTCGCGTGACGGACGAAGCAGGCAGGCCGCGCGGCGGGCCGATGTATACGATTGAGCGCGGCCTCGGGCCGAAATACCGCCCGCTCGCCGCCGCCTTTGCGCTTCTGGGGGGACTTGCGAGCTTCGGGATCGGCAACCTCGCCCAGAGCAGCGAAATCACCGCCGCAGCGCAAACGCTCTTCGGCGCGCCGCCGCCCGTCACGGGACTGCTGCTGAGCGCACTCGTTGCGGCGGTGCTGCTCGGCGGTCAGCGCGGCGTCGGCCGCGTTACCGCGCTGCTGGTGCCGCTGATGACCGGGCTGTATCTGCTCTGCGCGCTGCCGATCCTGATTCTGCACGTCGCCGAGCTGCCCGGTCTCCTGCATTTGATCGTACGCAGCGCCTTCGGGCTGCGCGCGGCCGGCGGCGGCGCCTTCGGCTGGACGCTGCGCGCCGCGCTCCGCCAGGGCTTTGCCCGGGGCGTGTTTTCCAACGAGGCCGGACTCGGCTCGGCGCCGATGGCCCATGCCGCGGCCTCCGGCACGCCCGGCGGGCAGGCGGTCTGGGGCATTTTGGAGGTGCTGATCGACACCTTTGTCGTCTGCACGCTGACGGCGCTCGTCGTCCTGCTGTCCGGGATCTGGCGCGCGCCCGATGCGGCGGCTGCCCTCCCCTCTCCCGGCGCCGCGGCCTCCGAGGCCTTCCGGCTCCTGCTCCCGGGCAGCGGCAGGATCATCGCCCTGTGTCTTCTGTTTTTCGCCCTGTCGAGCATCATCGGCTGGGGCTATTACGGCGAGGTCTGCTGGGGCTATCTCTTCCGCGGCCGCGCGGCGATTGTCGTCTTCCGGCTGCTCTTCTCGCTGCTGTGCCTTGCGGGCGCGCTCGGCTCCGGCACGCTGATGTGGGAGCTTTCCGACACGCTCAACGGTCTGATGGCGCTGCCGAACCTCATCTCTCTCCTGCTGCTGTCCGGGACGGCCGCCGCGATCTGCGCGGAGCATTTCGCCGCCCCGGAGCAAAAAGAGACCCCGTCTGCTTAGCAGACGGGGTGTTTTCAGTCGTGCAGGATATCGCAGTCGACCAGTGTTTTTTCGAGCTTTTCGATCTGCTCGTCCGTCAGGTCGTTGCCGCAGATATCCAGCTCCTTGAGCTGCACCAGATTCAGCAGCGCCGTGACGGAAGTGACGCGGTTGTTGGCCAGATTCAGCTTCTCCAGGCTGGCCATATAGGCCAGCGGGGTCAGATCGGAGAGGCGGTTATCGGACAGATCCAGCTCCCGCAGATTCTCCAGTGCCCGGAGATCGTAGATGAATTCCATCTGGTCGCCGCGCAGACTGAGCTTTTCGAGTGCCGGGATCAGGCCGATCTCTGACAGATCCGGAGGCTCCCCGAGACCGCTGAGATCGAGCACGGTCAGATCCTGGCGGTAGCGCTCGCCGTGGATCTCCACCGTGTAGACCAGGCGGGAGGTTTCAAAATAGCAGTCGGGGAGATTGCGCTTGAGCTCGTCCACCGCCTCGCCCGTGAGTTCCGGGTTATCCGTGAGCTTCAGCTCGCGCAGCGTGTCCAGCTCCTTCAGGCAGTCAAGCTGCTCGTTGTGCAGATGGGTGTTTTCCAGATCCAGGGTCTCCAGCTTGGCAAGGGTCTTCAGCCCGCCCAGCTCGAACAGCTCGTTGCCCGACAAAACCAGCTCGCGCAGCTCGGTCAGCGGAGCCAGCGGCGCCGTGGAGGCGATCGCGTTGCGGGAGGCGTCCACGATCTGCAGCGACTTCATCGCCATCAGCGGCCGCAGATCCGTCACCCGGTTGTCCGCAATGTTCAGCTGCTCCAGATAAGGCAGATCCATCAGCGGCGTGAGTTCGCTGATCTCATTGCCGCTCAGATTCAGCGTTTTCAGCTGCCGACAGGTAGAGAGCGCAGAGATATCGCTCAATTCTCGGTCGCTCAGATCCAGCTCCGTCACGTCCTCGCGGAAGGTCACGCCCCCCAGCGTCAGCTCCCGCACCTCGGCCACGGCGGTCTCGCTGTGGATGGCGCATTGCGGCAGCGCTTCGGAGAGCTCGGCCAGCTGCGCCGCGGAGAGCTGGATGCCGCGGATGCTGAGCATATTCAGATTTTCTAATCCGTAGAGAGGACTGAAGTCGGTGACGGGATTGTTGTCCAGATACAGCGTCCGCAGGCTCACGAGCGAAGAGAGCGGGGTGAGATCCGCGATCCCGTTGCCGCTCAGATCCAGCATCGTCAGCCCGCCGAGGCCGGAGAGGGCGCTCAGATCCGTCAGTCCGTCCTCCGTCAGGCTGAGACTGCTGAGGGCATAGAGCTCGGCGATGCGATTCAGATCCTCGTCTCCGAGGGTCGTACGGCGCAAAATCAGCGAGTTCGAGCTCTTGTCAAACTCCATGCCGGCGATCGTGATCTTGCCCGCCTGCCGGACGAGCTCTCTCGCTTTTTCCAGCGCGTCGATCCGCGCGCGGATCAGCTCATCGTTGAGGTTCATGGCGCGCAGCAGCTCGAGCGCCTTGTCGTAGTTGCCCATGGCCTCGTAGCAGTCCACCATCCGCAAACGCATGTCGTCGGTCTCCTCGTGGGAGGCCGCCTGGCGCAGGTGGCCCAGCGCGTTCTCGTAGTCCCCGGCTGCATAGCTGTCAGCCGCGGCGCGCAGATGCTCCTCATAGCGCCGCTCCGCAGCAGCGCCGCGCAGCGCAAGCCCAATAATCAGCAGCAGCACCAGCACCAGCGCAAAACCGCCGATGACGGATTTCCGCCGGCGGACAGCCCGGCGGTCAACTGGCGGCTTTTCTCTTTTTTTCTTTTCCGGCGGCGGCAGCGGCGGCGCCGCGTGCTTGCCGGTGGCCGTATTCTCTCTCATGGCAGATTATCTCTTCCGCGGCAGGCTATCTGATAAAAATACATATTTTGTCAGAAAAGCATACTTATCTACAATATCTTGTATTATAGCACGCTCTCCCCAAACATGCAAGCCCGGCGCGGGAAAACCCGCGCCGGGCTTTTGGTTTTATATGCACTTCAGCGGATATCCTGCGCTTCGAAGCAGCGCTGCGAGATGCGCAGCGCGAGGAGGGTCGCGGCGGCGTAGACCGCGACCGAGACCGCGAGGAAGGCGAGCTTTGCGCCGAGGTGAAGCGGATCGGGCGTGTCCAGCACGTCCCGGACGGGCGGCAGCGTATAGCAGCACACGATGTCCGCGATCACGAACAGCGCGGCGAACACCGCGCCCTTGACGAAACTCATACCGACCCTGTTCACATCCCGGTAGTAGCTCGGGAAGAACACCAGGTGGTAGAGTCCGAAGAAGAGGAAGCCCTCGCCGATCAGCGCGAGATTGGCGTCCATGCCGGCGGCGTTCGGCTCGGGCAGCAGCACCCGGTGTAGCCGCATAAAGCCATAGGCCAGCAGGATCTGGACAAGCTCAAGCAGGATCGCCAGCAAAAAGCGCGCCGTCACCGCGTCGCGCTTGGCCACCGGCAGCGTCAGCGTGTAGATCACATCGTGGTTTTCGCGCCCGCCGAGGCAGATGAAGAAAATCCCCAGCGTCATGTAAAACCAGGTCACAGCGTAAGGGTAGTTCGGCACCAGGGTCAGCGCGCTGAGCGGCAGCATCAGCACCGCCGCCGGGTGCAGGCAGAGCGACAGTTCTTTTTTCAGCAGCTTTCTCATTCCCCCGCCGCCTCCTTTTCCAGATGCACCATGATTTCCTCCAGATTGACCGCGCGGCTTGTAACGGGGATTTCCCCCGCGTCGGCGGCGCGGATCAGCGCGGTTTTTCCGTTTTTGCTGCGGCGCGGGCCGATCAGCTTTGCCTCCAGCGCCGGGTCAGCCTGTGCATACTCCACCAGGCGGTAGGAGGCGACGAAGTCCTCCAGCGTCGCCTCGGCGCGGATCTTGCCGTCGGCGATGTAAAGGATGTTGTCCGCGGTTTTGTCCAGATCCGAGGTGATATGCGTGGAGAAGAGGATGGTTTTCCCTCCGTCGCGCAGATCGAGGAAGATTTCCAGCAGTTCCTCGCGCGACACCGGGTCAAGCCCGCTCGTCGGCTCGTCCAGAATCAGCAGCTCCGCGCCGTGCGAGAGCGCCAGCGCGAGCAGATATTTGATCTTCATGCCGTTGGAGAGCTTTTCCGGCGTTTTCTCCTCATCCAGCGCAAATTTGCCCAGCAGCCGCCGATAGGCATCCTCGTCCCAGCGCTCGTAAAAGCTTTTGGTCACGGCGGTGATCGTTTTCAGCTTTTTACGCCTGTAAAACTCCATGCCCGCCGAGACGAAGCCGATGCGCTGCCTGGCATCGCGCTCGCAGGCGGCGAAGTCCTCGCCCCGGAAGCGGATCTCGCCGCCGTCCGGGTGAAGCAGGCCCAGCAGCGAGTGGAGCGTGGTCGTCTTGCCCGCGCCGTTGCGGCCGATGAAGCCGGTGATTTTGCCCTCCTCGAGGGCAAAGCTCACGCGGTCGAGCGTAAAGCCCGGATACATTTTTACGAGGTCTCTGACCTCCAGTATTTTGTTCATTCGCGTTTCCCCCTCATCTGCTCCGCGATTTCCAGGAAAAAGTCCGCACGCACCAGCGCAAGGCCCTGGTTGATATCGCCCAACACCATCAGTCCGTCGCCCGGCTCGATATGAAACAGGCGCCGCGCCTTGACCGGAATCACAATCTGTCCCTTGTCGCCGACCGTCACCGTGCCGAACACATATTTCCCCTTCGGCGCCTTATCCACCGCGCGGAGGTCGTCATGCAGCAGACTGTCCAGCGTCATGTCGAACAGCTCCGCCAGTTTGTCGCAGCGCAGCACATCCGGCACGCTCTCGCCGGTCTCCCACTTGGCGAGCGTCTGGCGCGACACGTCCAGCTTCTCCGCCAGCGCCTCCTGCGACAGTTCCGCCCTTCTGCGAAGGATCGCAATATTCTCACCAATCATACTTTTCCCACCTTTCACCCCCGATTATAGCAAAGCGGCGCGGAAATACAAGCAAGGCAGCTTGACATTTCCGCGCCGTTTTCGTTAAAACAATGAACATCAGCCCGCCGGGGCAAAGCCGTGCTCGGTCACATAGTCCCGCGCCCAGCGCAGCAGGATCTCCGCGCCCTGGCCGCGCAGCTCCGCCGTCTCCGCGCCGAGGACGACCGCGACCAGCGTGTGCGTCTCCTCGCCGACCGTCACGGGCAGGGTCGCCACGAGGCAGTAGCCCGCGCGGTTGGTCGAGCCGGTCTTCAAGCCGTTGACCCCGGGCATGTTGAACACCAGCGGGTTGGAGTTTGCCGTGGTGAAGCCCAGCTTCGGCAGACGCACGAACTGCTGCCCGGTCATGTCCGTCAGCGTCGGGCAATGCTCCAGCAGATAGGTGCTCAGGCGGAAGAGATCCGTCGCGCTCATGCTGTTCTGCCGTTTGCCGGGCAGACTGCCGCCGCTGTAGCTCGGCAGACCGTGGGGCGTGTAGAAGCGGGCCGAAAGCAGGCCGAGCTCGTCGGCGCGCTCGTTCATCCGCGCCACGAAGTCCGCCTCCGTCCCGGCGGCATACTCCGCCAGCGCCAGCGCGCTCTCATTGCTCGAGGCGAGCATCATCGCCTGCGTCAGCTCCTCCATCGGGATCGTCGAACCGGGCGAAAGGCTGACGATGCCGTCGGCCGACCAGGAGAGAGCCGCCGCCTTCTGCGAGATCGGCACCGCGTCCTCCCAGTCGAGTTCCCCGGCCTCGACCGCCTCGGACAGCAGCAGGTAGGTCATCAGCTTCGACAGGCTCGCGATCGGGTAGCGCCAGGCGCGGTTGACGGAGAAGAGGATGTCGCCCGTATCCGCGTCGCCCACCAGCACCGCGTTGAAGGCGCCGAAATAGTCCTCGCGCTTGAGTTCAAAGGGATCGGGCGCAAAGGGCTGGCCGGGCTCGAGCCGCAGCACGCCCGCGCTGTCAAACCATGCCGTCAGATCCAGCATCAGCTGCACGTCGGCCAGAGAGAGATAGAGATCCTTGTCGTCCGAGCGGTAGGTATAGTAGCGGCGCTCGCCGCCGTCGACAAAGAGGCGGTTGCGCTTGAGCGACAGATAGGACTGCCCGGGCGCGGACGCGGCGTTTTTCTTTGCGTCCGAGGCGGGAGCCGCCTGCCCGGTCGTCAGCTTCCAGAGCTCGCCGTCGGCGCCGCCGGCCTGGTACTCCACGCGAAACTGCCTGTCCGTTCCCCGCAGCGCCTGCGCCAGGTCGGTCAGCGAGAGATAGAGATTGCCCTCGTAGGACTCGTTGTAGGCCCGCAGAGAGACCGTGATCTCCCCGACGCGCACGTCGAGCAGATAGGGCGTCGGCCCCGCGGCATAGGCCGCGCCCGCCGCGCCGAGCAGCAGAGCCGCGCCGAGCAGCAGGGCCAGCAGAGAACGTATGTGTTTCATCGGCAGCGCCTTCCTTCCGGAGCTTTTTTCTCCAGTATACCCCAGCCTTCGCCCCGAATCAACGGAAAATCCCGGGAATTGACCCGGGATAAGCTTAAATTTGGATGAAGCTCAGCACCATCGCGGCGGCGATGGCCAGCAGGTACAGCGCCTCCGTGATCGTCTGCACGGAATCGGTGGTGGAGCAGCGGCTTTCGTTTTCGTTCATGTTCAGATCCTCCCGTTTTCTGTGTTTCCCTTTCGGTTGACATAATGATATCTTTTCCGCTGTCCGAAAAACCGCCCCGAAAAAGATTATCTTCTGTTGTGGTAAGCTCCCAGAAAAGTAGACAGTGAAAGGCAGGACAGAAAGCAGTAGAATAGAACCGGGGAGTGATTGAGAAATGAAGAACGGTCCAGCCTACA
>CADCHN010000023.1 GCA_902801295.1 Oscillospiraceae bacterium
TTTCTTGCCCATTGGTTCACTCCCTTCCTTTCTCTTATCTTACAATAAAAAATGAAAGTAGGCACTTTTTCGTGTCTACTTTCATCTTACCAGATGCACGGGACATTCCCGGCCGGGTGCTTTTTGCGGTTCAGAGACCGAAATCCAGTCCGTACGGCCAGCCGTTGAGGCCGCCGAGGTCGTAGACGCGGGTGTAGCCCAGCTCGACAAGCGTCAGCGCCGCGCGGAAGCTGCGCGCACCGCTGCGGCAGTAGAGCAGCACCGGCGTGTCAAAGTCCGGGATGCGCTCCGCCGCGCTCTCGGCGTCGATCGTGCCGAGCGGAAAGAGCTCCGCGCCAGCGGCGTGCCCGGCGTCGTATTCCTCCTCCTCGCGCACGTCGAAAAAGCGGGCGTTCGTTTCCTGCTCCAGCAGCTCGTGCGCCTCGCGGAACGAGATTTTGCGGTATGCACTGTCCATTCTCTCTCTGCCTCCGTGTCTTTTTCACCAGTATAGCACAGTCAGAGCCAATGGGCAAGCGCGCCGGCGATCAGCGCCGAAAGCAGCGCGCTGCACAGCCGCCCCAGCGCGTGCCGACGGAGGGAGAGCTCGCTGTCGCAAAACAGCGCCGCCGTCTGGCAGTGCACGGAGAGACCGCCCCAGCCGAGGATTCCGGCGGCGAGAGCCAGATGCGCCGGGCTTGCGCTCAGACTGCGCAGCGCGCCGACCGCGCTGCCAATTTCGAAAAAGCCGCTGACGAGCGCGCGCCGCTCCGGCGTATGGATCCCGAGCAGGGAGAAAAGCCCCCAGCTTTCCAGCAGCCCCAGCAGCACCGAGAAGCACACCACAAAGCCGCAGACCGTCAGCACCGCGCTGACCGCCTGCCGCACCGCCGCGGGAAAGGCTGCGGCGAAGGCTTCGCCCGGCTTTGGCTCGACGGGCCGCTCATCGCCGCCGGGGATGCGAAACAGCAGCCCCGTCAGTACGGCCGCTGCCGCGTGCGCCCCGTAAAGCAGAAAGCCGGCTTTCACCGAGCCGAAGGCGCCCGCGCCCACCGCGCCGATCAGAAAGGCCGGGCCGGAGTTGTTGACAAAAAGCAGCAGCCGTTCGGCCTCGTCCCGGTCGATTTCGCCCTGTGCCAGGAGCTCGGAGACGCAGGCCGCGCCCATCGGATAGCCGCCCAGCAGCCCTACCGGCAGCGCCGTGAGGCCCGCGCCGGACACGCCGAAGAGCCGCCCGGCCAGCGGGGCGAGCCGCCGCCCGAGCCTTCGCGGGACGCCGAGACGGCTGAGCAGGATCGAGACGACGAAAAAAGGAAAGAGCGAGGGCAGGATCGTCCCGGCGCAGACGGCAAGCGCAGTGCGGGCCGCGTCCATCACGACACCGCTGGAAAAGCACAGCGCGAGCATCCCGGCGCCCGCCGCCGCGGCGGTCAGTTTATCTTTCATCGCTCGTCCCTCCTTTGCCCGGTATCAAGTTATGGCCGGGATCATAAAAATAGACTGTGCAAGGGGGCGGAGCTATGAAGAAAATCAAGGGACTGTGCGAGGATCTGGCCGAGCGGCTGGAGCTGCCGCAGGAGGCGATCGGCGGCGCGGTGCGGCTGACGGCGGTGGGCGATCAGCGGCTGCTGATCGAAAACCACTGCGGTCTGCTCGCCTACGGCACCGAGGAGATCCGCGTCAGCACCGGGCGCGGACAGATCGTCCTGCGCGGAACGGAACTCGGTATGCGTGCGATGAACCGCGCCGAGCTGCTGATTACCGGACGGCTGCAGAGCCTTGCGTGGGAGTAGCGCATGGCGAGAGTGGAAGAAAACATCCGCGGGCTGGTGCACGCGGAAATCAGCGGCGCCGAACCGGAGGCGCTGCTTAACGCCTGCCTGCTGGAGGAGCTGCCGCTGGTCCGGCCGCAGAGCGTGGATCGCTGGACGCTGCGCCTCGGGGTATACGAGGGCGACCTGCCGCGCCTGGAGGAACTCGCAGCAAACTGCGGCTGTGAGCTCAGGGTCCTCTTTCAGCGCGGCGGCAGCCGCATGGGGAAACTGCTGCGGAGAAGGCTCGGCCTGCTGCTGGCCGCCGGGACGCTGTTGGCGCTGCTGTTTATCTCCTCGCTCTTCGTGTGGGAGATCCGCCTCGTCGGCGCCGATGGCATCAGCCGCGGGCGGCTGCTGCGCAAGCTGGAGGAGAGCGGCCTGCGCTGCGGCTGCTTCTGGCCGACGCTCGACGCCGACGTGCTGCGCGACCGGGTGCTGCTGCACGAGCCGCGCCTGGCCTGGCTCGCGGTCAATATCCACGGCTCGGTGGCCGAGGTGCGGCTGCTCCCGCGCGCGGAAAAGCCGGAGCTGCTGCAGGAGAGCGGAGCGGCGGATCTGCGCGCCTGCCACGCGGGCCTCGTGCGGCACATCTCCGCGCGCAGCGGCCAGGTGCTGGCGCAGCCCGGCCGGGCCGTGACCGAGGGCGAAGTCCTGATCAGCGGCACCGTGGAGAGCATCACCGCCGCGCCGCGCCAGGTGCGCGCGCAGGGCGAGGTCTGGGCCGACACCTGGTATGAGCTGACGGCCGTCTGTCCGCCGCCGCAGGGCAAGGAGAGCGCCGGCGCGGGGCTTCGGGGGCGCTTCGCGCTGAAAATCGGCGGAAAACGAATCAATTTTTATCAAAACGGTGGAAAAACTATTGACGGCTGTGATAAAATCGTGCATGAATATAACTTGGGGATCGAGGGACTTTTCCGGCTGCCGCTGGGCTTCGTCTGGGAAGAGCTGCGGCCCTATCGGACGTCCGAAATCAGCCGCGACCCCGGCGAGGAACTCGGCCAGCGCCTGATCGCCTCGCTCGATGAGCACATCGAGGGCGAGATCGTCTCCTCCGGCCTCTCCGCGGCGGAAGTGGACGGCATGACCGTCGTCACGCTGCGCGCCCAGTGCCGCGAGAATATCGCGCAAACGGTTGACATAATTCCATAACCATAGAAAAATAAATGCGGAAGTCGAGCATCATTGAGGAAGGTGCTCAAACAGCTTCCACACAGGGGATTTTATCGTTTTTGCAGTAGCTTTGCCACAGCAAAAACACCCTGAGGCGAGCTGGGCGAGCCCTCGCGCCGACCAAACGCGGCCTGTCTCCTACAGACCGTGTGCGATAAGCGCGAGTCCTCAATTGTGAAACGGAGTTTCGCAATTGAAAGAATGAGGAATCGGCATGATAGAAAAAACGATTGAAGTAGAACGGATGGAGCACGTGATCCAGGTCTTCGGCTCCTTTGACCAGAACCTGCGCATCATCGAGCAGGAGCTGAGCGTCAAGGTGCTCGACCGGGACGACAAGATCCACATCTGCGGCGAGGCCGAGAACGTGATGCTGGCAGAGAAGGCCATCAACGGTCTGTTGACGCTGGCCGCCCGCGGCGAGGGCATCGACGCGCAGAACGTGCGCTACATCCTCAAGCTCGTCAGCGAGGGCAAGGAGAGCAAGATCCAGGAGCTGGCGGGGGACGTGATCTGCATCACGGCCAAGGGCAAGCCCATCAAACCCAAGACGCTCGGCCAGCGGGACTATTGCGAAGCCATCCGCGAAAACACCGTCACCCTGGGCATCGGCCCGGCCGGCACCGGCAAGACCTATCTGGCCGTGGCGGCGGCGGTGGCGGCCTTCCGCGCCGAGGAGGTCAACCGCATCATCCTCACGCGCCCGGCCGTGGAGGCCGGCGAGCGTCTGGGCTTTCTGCCCGGCGACCTGCAGAGCAAGGTCGACCCCTACCTGCGCCCGCTGTACGACGCGCTGTTCGATATGCTCGGCGCCGACACCTATCAGAAATACCTCGAGCGCGGCAACATTGAGGTTGCGCCCCTGGCCTATATGCGCGGGCGCACGCTCGACGACAGCTTCATCATCCTCGACGAGGCACAGAACACCTCCCGCGAGCAGATGAAGATGTTCCTGACCCGCATCGGCTTCGGCTCCAAGGTCGTCATCACCGGCGACATCACGCAGATCGACCTGCCCGAGGACAAGGTCAGCGGCCTGAAAGTGGCGATGCGGGTGCTCGAGGGCATCGATGACATTGCGATCTGCACCCTCACCGGCGCGGACGTGGTGCGCCACCGCCTCGTGCAGAAGATCATCGAGGCCTATGAGGACTACGACAAGAAGCACCCGGCTTCCGACGCGCCGCAGCCGAAAAAGCTGCCGCCGAAAAAATACAAAAGAGGTTGAGCGCCATGGACTATGAGATCTACGTCAGCCGCGAGAAACGGAATCTCGGGCACAACAATTCCGCCGCGCTGATCAAAAAAGCCGCGGCCATGGCCCTGCGCGCCGAGGGCGTGGAGAAGGCCTTGATAAGCGTTATGTTAACCGACGATGAGGGCATCCGCACGGTCAACCGCGAGTTTCGCGGCGTGGACCGCGCCACCGACGTGCTGAGCTTTCCGCTTAATGAGCTGACGCCGGGCGCCTTCGACCCCGACGACTGCGAGCGGGATCCCGAGACCGGCGCGGTGATGCTGGGCGACATGATGATCTCGGTGCCGCGCTGCGCCGAGCAGGGGGAGGACTTCGGCCACGGCTATGAGCGGGAGATCATGTATCTGACTGTACACTCCGTGCTGCATCTGCTGGGCTACGACCACGTGGACGAGGGCAAAATGAAACAGCAGATGCGCGCCAGAGAAAAAGAAATCATGGGAGATAAAGACTGATATGGAAAGCACAAAATCGGCAATGATCACGATCTGCGGCCGCCCGAACGTGGGCAAATCCACGCTCACCAACGCTCTTGTGGGCGAGAAGATCGCCATTGTGTCCAATAAGCCGCAGACCACCCGCAACCGCATCACCGGCATCGTCAGCCGCGGAACGACCCAGTTCGTGCTGCTGGACACGCCGGGCTTCCACAAGCCGCGCACGAAGCTGGGCGACTATATGGTGGGCGTCGTGCGCGAGAGCGTGGCCGACGTGGACGGCGTGCTGCTGCTGGTCGAGCCGGTGGCCGCCGTCGGGCCGCAGGAGGAGGCGCTGCTCGAGCGCCTGCGCGAGGGCGGCGCGCCGGTCATCCTGGTCATCAACAAGATCGACACCGTCGAGCGCAGCCGTCTCCTGGAGGTCATCGCCACCTACGCGCCGCTCTATGACTTCGAGGCCGTCATCCCCGTCTCCGCCAAGACCGGCGAGGGGCTGGAAGAGCTGATGGACGAAATGGAAAAGTTTGCCGCCGAGGGGCCGCATTTCTTCCCGGATGACATGATCACCGACCAGCCGGAGCGCCAGATCTGCGCCGAGCTCCTGCGCGAAAAGCTGCTCACCTGCCTGGACAAGGAGATCCCGCACGGTACGGCGGTGGAACTGACGCGCTTTACCGAGCGCGAGGACGGCGTCGTGGAGCTGGAGGCGACGATCTACTGCGAGAAGGACAGCCACAAGGGCATCATCATCGGCAAAAAAGGCGCAATGCTGAAAAAGATCGGGGAACTGGCGCGCCAGGACATGGAAGCCTTCCTCGGCACGAAGGTCTATCTGCAGACCTGGGTCAAGGTCAAGGAAAACTGGCGCGACTCGATCACGCTGCTGCGCAACTTCGGCTTTACGAACGAGTAAAAGGTGTATAACATGGACGGAAAATTTGCAGTTCTGACAGAAAAGGAGACTATGTGGGCCGAAATGCTGCTGGAGGTGCTGCGGGATCATGAGATCCCCTATGCCCAGCTGCCGGTGCTGGGCGCTGCGTTTTCCATGCGAACCGGCACGCCGGAGCGCCTGCAGATCTATGTGCCGGAGGACAGGCTCAGTCAGGCGCAGGAGCTGATGGCGGAGCTCTTCCCCGCGGACGAAGGACAGGAATAAAGCGCCTGCGCTTCCTGTATTTACTAAGTCAGATCGCCTCGGTTCGGTAAATACTAAGCCCAGAGGTGATCGTTATGAACGCCGACGGAATCTGGCGCAGCTTTGTGGAGACCGGTGACCCGGTCTGTTATCTGCTCGCAAAAAAGCTGGAGCGGCAGCCGCGCCGGGACGATTCGCATACACAGAGGCCGGGGGAGAGCCCCCGTCCTTCGGATTGATAGGTTACATAAGGAAGAAAACATAATACAAGATACATAATATAGTTTACATAATATGTTTCAATCGACAAAAGCACTGGTACTGCGCGAGGTGCGCTACAAGGAGGCCGACCGGATCCTGACGCTGCTGACGGACACGGACGGCAAGATCACGGCCAAGGCTCGCGGCGCGCTTCGCAAATCGAGCCGCACGGGCGCGGCGACCCAGCAGCTGACCTGGGCGGAAATGACCCTCTTCGGTAATCGCGGCAAATGGACCGTGAACGAGGCGAGCGTCCTCGAGGGCTTCGACGGCCTGCGCACGGATCTGGAGGCCTTCGCGCTGGGTGCGTATTTTGCCGAGTGCCTCGAGGCGCTCTCTGTTGAGGATCAGCCGGACGCGGAGCTGCTGCAGCTCGGGCTGAACTCGCTCTATGCGCTCAGCCACCGGCTCTGCGCGCCGGAAATCATTAAGGCGGCCTTCGAGCTGCGGCTGATGAGTCTGTCCGGCTACGAGCCGGATCTGACGGCCTGCGCCCACTGCGGCAAGGAGCCGGAGCGGCCGCTGCTGAGCCTGCAGGACGGGCGGCTGTTCTGTTCATCCTGCCCGCACGGCGGCGACACGCTGCCGCTCTGCCCGGCATCTCTCGCGGCGATGCGCTATATCCTCTCCGCCCCGGCCAAGAAGCTTTTTTCCTTCTCGATCGAGGGAGAGGCGGCGGACAGGCTCTCCTGGGCGGCGGAGGCGTTTCTGCTGCGCCAGACCGAGCGCAGGTTCGGTACCTTGGAGTATTACAAGCAAGTACGGATGAAATAAAGGACTGCATATCATGAGCTTTTTTGAAAAATCATTGCAGACGCTGGAGCTGCCGGCGGTGCTGGAGATGCTGGCGCGCGAGGCGGTGAGCGAGAGCGCCAAGGAGCTGGCACTGAATCTGACGCCCTCCGGCGACGAGGCCGAGGTGCGCCGCCGTCTGGCCGAGACGGGCGCCGCCAAGACGATGATGATCGTGCGCGGCAGTCCCTCCTTCTCGGGCGTAAAGGACGTGCGCCCGTCGCTCTCGCGCGCGGATCTGGGCGGCGCGCTCAACACCCGCGAGCTCCTGGACATCGCCCGCGTGCTGCAGGCGGCGCGGCTGGTCAACGGCTACCTCGGCGACAAGCACGAGGACAAGACGCCGATCGACTATCTGTTCTATTCCCTGCACGCCAACAAGTTCCTGGAGGAGAAGATCAACACCTCCATCATCGGCGACGACGAGATCGCCGACGGCGCGAGCCCGGAGCTGGCGAACATCCGCCGCCAGATGCGCGCGGCCTCCGCGCGGGCGCGCGACGCGCTGCAGAAGATCCTCTCCTCACCGTCCTACGCCAAGGCCCTGCAGGAGCCGATCATCACCATGCGCTCCGACCGCTTCGTCGTGCCCGTGAAGGCCGACCACAAGGGCGCGGTGCCGGGGCTTGTGCACGATATCTCCGCCTCCGGCATGACGCTCTTTATCGAGCCGATGGCGGCCGTGAAGGCCAACAACGAGCTGCGGGAGCTGGCCGCCAAGGAGCGGCTGGAAATCGAGCGCATCCTCGCCGAGCTCTCGGCCGACTGTGCCGAGCACCGGGTGGATATCACCTCCGACTACGAGGTGCTGGTGCGGCTCGATCTGATCTTCGCCAAGGCCAAGCTCTCCTATAAGCTCAACTGCGGCGAGGCGAGCCTTGACACCGAGGGCATCGTCCTGCGCCGCGCGCGGCATCCGCTGCTCGACCAGGCCAAGGCCGTGCCCATCGACCTCGAGCTCGGCGGTGCCTTCGACACGCTGGTCATCACCGGCCCGAATACCGGCGGCAAGACCGTCTCGCTCAAGACCATCGGTCTGCTGGCTGCGATGAACCAGTGCGGCCTGCACATCCCGGCCGCCGACGGCAGCGCTCTGCCGGTCTACAGCCACATCCTCGCCGACATCGGCGACGAGCAGAGCATCGAGCAGAGCCTGTCCACCTTCTCGGCGCACATGACCAACATCGTGAACATATTATCCGAGTGTGACGAGCGCTCGCTGCTGCTGTTCGACGAGCTCGGCGCCGGCACCGACCCCACCGAGGGCGCGGCGCTGGCCATTGCGATCATCGAGTACGCGCGGCAGAAGGGCGCCGTGATCGCGGCTACGACGCATTACGCCGAGCTGAAGGTCTACGCCACGAACGAACCGGGCGTGCAGAACGCCTCCTGCGAATTCGACGTGGAGACCCTGCGCCCGACCTACCGGCTGCTCGTCGGCATCCCCGGCAAGTCCAACGCCTTCGCCATCTCCCGCCGCCTCGGCCTGGGCGAGGACATCATCGACGAGGCGAAAAAGCGCGTCAACACCGAGAGCGCGAGCTTTGAGGCGACGATCGAGAAGCTGGAGCAGACGCGCCTGCTGCTGGAAAAGGACCGCGACGAGGCGGCCAAAAAGCTGCGCGAGGCGGAGGAGAGCGCCAAAAAGGCCTCCTTCCTGCGCGCCGAGCTGGAGGTGCGGCTCGAAAAGGCCGATCAGAAGGCGCGCCGCGAGGCCGAGCGCGTGCTCAGTGAGGCCCGTGCCGCCGCGGAGGAGACCTTTGCCGAGCTTGACGAGATGCGCCGCCGCTCCAATGAGGAGGAGGACGCCCAGCGCATCAACGAGGCGCGAAGCGCCCTGCGCCGCCGCCTGAACCTCGCCGAGGAGAGCCTGCGTCCCGCCGCGCCCGCGCCCCAGGAGGAGAAGAAATCCGCCCGCCCGATCCGCGTCGGCGACCGGGTGGAGATCAAGTCCATGGGCGTCAAGGCCGACGTCCTGGCCGTCTCCGCCGACCGGACGCTGAGTCTGCGCGCCGGCATCATGAACGTCACCGCGCGCGAGGACGAGGTGCTGCTGCTCGAGGGCGAGCAGGCGCCGGACAAAAAGGCCGTCTCGACGCGCAGCAGCCAGCAGCTGCGCATGGTGAGCATCGAGCCGCAGGTCGATCTGCGCGGCATGGAGGTCTCGGAGGCGCTGCTGGTCGCTGAGCGCTACATCGACAGCGCCGTGATGGCCAAGCTCAGCCAGGTGACGATCATCCACGGCAAGGGCACCGGCGCGCTGAGAAACGCCGTGCAGCAGATGCTGCGGCGGAACAAGGCGGTCAAATCCTTCCGCCTGGGACGTTACGGCGAGGGCGAGACCGGCGTGACCGTTGTCGAACTGAAATAAAATATTCGCCGCGAACTGGCAAATGCTGTGAAAAATAACGAAACGGTCGAAATGAGTTGACGATTGGCTGAAAATTTGATAGATTATATAGGCAAAGACCGTATATCTCTGAATAGAAGTGAGGAGTGGCGAGCATGATATCCAAAGAGGTAGTCATCAACAATCAGGTAGGTCTTCACGCCAGACCCGCGACCTTCTTCATCCAGAAGGCCAACGAGTTCAAGAGCAGCATCTGGGTCGAGAAGGAAGAGCGGCGCGTCAATGCCAAGAGCCTGCTGGGCGTTCTGTCTCTGGGCATCGTGAAGGGCACCGCCGTCACCATCATTGCCGACGGCGCGGATGAGGAAGAAGCCATCAATACCCTGACCGAGCTGATCAATTCCAATTTTTCCGAGTAATCCCATATAGGTTACGAATGAGGGGCGTGTATTCTATATACACGCCCCTGTTTTCAATGCTGGGAGGAGGCAAGTATGCTCGATACGCTGCGCGACAAGGCCAACCGCCTGCCGCTGCTGCCGGGCGTGTACATCATGCTCGACGCGCACGGCGAGGTCATCTACGTCGGCAAGGCAAAAAAACTGAAAAACCGCGTCAGCAGCTATTTCCACGGCGAGCATCTGCCCAAGGTGGCCGCCATGGTGGAGAAGGTGGCGGACTTCAACGTCATCGTTGCCGGCAGCGAATTCGAGGCGCTGGTGCTGGAAAATTCCCTCATCAAGCGCCACAAGCCCCACTATAACATCCTGCTCAAGGACGACAAGGGCTATCCCTTCATCCGGCTGGACATGCGGGAGGAGTACCCCACGATGAGCGTCGTCGGCCGCGCGGGCAAGGACGGGGCGCGCTATTACGGGCCCTTCGGCGGCCGCAGCCAGACCTTCGGCATCATCGCCGCCATCAGCAAGGCGCTGCTGCTGCCCGACTGCAGCCGCAAGTTCCCACGCGACATCGGCAAGGAGCGCCCCTGCCTCAACTACCACATGGGCAGCTGCGCCGGCTGGTGCCTGGCCGACAGCTCTGCCGAGGACTATCGCCGCGGCATCCGCCAGGCGGCGCTGATCCTCGAGGGCAAGAGCGAGGAGCTGATCGCCGATCTGAAGGGGCAGATGGAGCGGGCGGCGGAGGAGCTGCGCTTTGAGCGCGCCGCCGAGCTGCGCGACCGTCTGCGGGCGATCGAGAGCCTCTCAAACCGCCAGCGCGTCATCGCCACCGCCTTTGCCGATACCGACGCCGTCGGCTTCTGCCGCGGCGCGAAGAGCTGCTTTACCGTGCTGCACTTCGTCGACGGCAACCTCGTCGGCAAGGATGTCGAGATGATGGACGAGCCGCTCGAGGAGGACAGCGAGGCCGTGTCGGGCCTCGTGCGGCAGTACTTCACCGCGCACCGCGGCGGCTGGCCGAAAACGATCCTGCTGCCCTGCGAAATCGAAGACCGCGAGGATCTCGAGGAGCTGCTGAGCGAGACGGCCGGGCGGCGCATTTACATCGAAACGCCGAAGCGCGGCGAGCGGCTGCGGCTCATCGAGAGCGCGGCGCTCAACGCCCGCGAGGAGATCCAGCGGCGCACCACCGCCGCCCAGCGCCGCTCCAAGACGCTCGAGTGGCTGCAGAAGGCACTCGAGCTCGAGCGCTTTCCGGAGCGGATCGAGGCCTTCGACATCTCAAACCTCGGCGACACCGGTATCGTCGCCGGCATGACCGTGCACGTGGACGGCAAGCCGAAGAAGAAGGACTACCGCCGCTTTCGCATCCGCGACCTGGAGCAGCAGGACGACTACGCCAGCATGTACCAGGCCGTCTCCCGGCGCTTCCGGCACTATCTGGACGGCGACGAAAAGTTTGCGCCGCTGCCGGACCTGCTGCTGATCGACGGCGGCGACCGCCACGCCGAAAAGGCCGTGGAGGCGCTGCGCGACCTGGGGCTGAGCCTGCCGGTGTTCGGCATGGTCAAGGACGACCGCCACCGCACCCGCGCGCTGATCACGCCCGAGGGACGGGAGATCGGCATCCAGGGCAACCAGGCCGTCTTCGCCCTGATCGGCAACATCCAGGAGGAGACGCACCGCTATTCCATCGAATACCAGCGCTCGCTGCGGCAGGAGGCCTACGGCTCCAGCCTGGACAAGATCCCGGGCGTCGGCGCCAAACGCCGCGACGAGCTGATCCGCGCCTTCAAATCCGTGCGGGCGATCCGGGAGGCGAGCGTGGAGCAGCTGCGCCTCGTGGTGCCGAAAAACACCGCCCAGGCGATCTACGACTATTTCCATCAGGAGGGAGGCGACGCACCGTGCGAGTCATCACCGGAAGCGCCCGCGGAAGAAAGCTGAAAACGCCCGAAACCTACGATATCCGCCCCACCACCGACAACGTGAAGGAAGCGGTGTTCAATATCATCCAGTTCGACGTGGAGGGTCGGCGGGTGCTGGACCTCTTTGCAGGCACCGGCCAGCTCGGCATCGAGGCGCTCAGTCGGGGCGCTGAGGCGGCCGTGTTCGTCGACCGCGACCGCGAGGCCGTGAAAATCGTCAAGGAGAACCTGAAAGCCTGCGCGCTGCAGGCCGTCGTGCGGCAGGAGGACGCGCTCACCGCCCTGCGCCGCGACGAGAAATACGACCTGATTTTCGTCGATCCGCCCTATGACGCCGGCCTGTACGGAAGCGTGTTGGAAACGATCAAATCAGTTGACAAGCTGACGGATGGTGGTATAATAATCTGCGAAGCGCGCTGCACCGAGCCGCTTCCCGATCTCGCCGCGCCCTATGGCAAACGGAAGGAATACCGCTACGGCAAGGTCAAAATCGCTGTTTACACGAAGGAGACCGTGCTTTGATGCGTACCGCCATCTGCCCCGGCAGCTTCGACCCGATCACTCTGGGCCACCTGAATATCATCCGCCGCGCCGCTAAGATCTTTGACCACGTGGTCGTGCTCATCACCGTCAACTCCGGCAAGACCCGCCCGATGTTCACCATTGAGGAACGCGCCGACATGGTGCGCCGCGCCGTGTCCCGCTATCCCAACGTCACGGTGGACACCTCGGACATCCTGCTGGCCGAGTACGCCAGACGCTACGAGGGCGCCGTGCTCGTCAAGGGCCTGCGCGCCGCCTCGGACTTTGAATATGAGTTCCAGATGGATCTCATCAACAAAAACATCAATCCCCAGCTTGAGACCATGTTCCTCACCGCCAGCGGCAAGTACACCTTCCTCAGCTCCTCGGTCGTGCGTGAAATGGCGCGCTACGGCGCGGATCTCACCGGATTGGTGCCCGACGAGCTGAAGGCGGAGATCGAGGCAAAGGCGAAAACCTGGCTGAAATAAAAAATCAGAAAGACTTGGACAAAGGGGATCCCAATCGTTTTTGAGGCAGCATTGCCGTCTCAAAAATACCGCAAGCCGAGCATTGCGAGGCCTCGTGCCGACCAAACGCGGCTTGTCCCCCGTAAGCCGCGTGCGATGAGCGCGAGTCCTCAATTGCGAAACATCGTTTCGCAATTGAATCATTAAGGGAGGCAGAACCATGGAAAACAATGATATTATTGAACTGCTGGACATTCTCTACGGCATGATCACCGAGGCCTGGGGCGTGCCCCTCGGCGCCGACAAGTGTATCATTGAGCGCGACAAGGCCGTCGAGATCATCAACGACATCAAGGCCAATCTGCCGACCGAGCTGGCCGAGGCCAAGCGCCTCGTCGCCGCGCGCGACGAATTCATCGGCAACGCCAAGCGCGAGGCCGAGGCCCTGCGCAAGAGCGCCGAGGAAAAGGCCCGCCTGATGGTGGAGGAGCAGGAAATCGTGCGCGTCGCCCGCGCCCAGAGCGCGGAGATGATCGCCTCCGCCGAGGCCAAGTCCAAGGAGCTGCGCCGCGTCGCCAGCGACTACGTGGACCAGATGATGGGCGAGGCCGAGCAGACGATCTCCACGGCGCTGAGCGCCATCCGCAGCTCACACAGCGCCTTCAACAAGGCCGGCGGCAAAAAAGAATAATCCCCGCCGCTGAGCAGCAGCCCCCGACAGACCGGTTTCTTGTGTCTGCCGGGGGCTGCTTTTTCTATATCTTGTGCTTCGAAGAGCGTGAAAAAGATGCACAAAAATGACAAAAAGTTTCACTTGCTTTTTGCCTGTCTGACCCCTATAATTGAAGCACAAGTGGGTAATTGTGGAGCAAAATGGAGCAAAAGCGGTGACGATCGGAGGGGCGGCCATGACGGGTGAATACCAGCATTCGCTGGACAACAAGGGGAGACTGTTTATCCCCGCCAAGCTCAGGGAAGAGCTGGGCGACGTGTTTTACCTCACCCTGTCCATGGATCGCTGTCTCTGCGCCTACAGCGCGGAGAACTGGCAGGCCTTTTCCGACAAGGTCAGCGCCATGCCCTATGTCAAGCAGCGCAAAATGCGCCCGCTCTTCGCCCACGCCGCCAAGTGCGAGCTGGACAGCCAGGGCCGCGCGCTGATTCCGCAGAATCTGCGGGACTTCGCCGGCTTTGAAAAGAATGTGACGGTGGTCGGCTGCAACAACCACGCCGAGCTCTGGGACAGCGAGGCCTGGAGCGCCGTATTTGCGGAGGAAACGAAGCCCGAAAACATCGCCGCCGTGATGGAGGAACTGGAATTCTGATGGCAGAGCCGCGCCATGTGTCCGTGCTGCTGCACGAATGTATCGACAATTTAAACATCCGGCCGGACGGGATTTACCTGGACGGCACGCTCGGCCTGGGCGGCCACTCCTATGAGATCGCCTCCCTGCTGACGACAGGCCGCCTCATCGGCATCGACCGGGACGAGACGGCCATCGAGCGGGCCGGACGGCGCCTCGCCTGCTTCGGGGACACCGTGACCCTGGTGCACGGGAACTTCTCCGACGCGGCGGAGATCCTGGCAGACCTCCGCATCGAGGCCGTGGACGGTATGCTCTTTGACCTCGGTGTGTCGTCGCCCCAGTTGGATGAGACGCAGCGGGGTTTTTCCTATATGGGGGACGCGCCGCTGGATATGCGTATGGACGCCGGCAGCTCTCTCACGGCCTATGAGGTCGTCAACACCTGGCCGGAGGAGCGTCTCAACCGCATTCTCTGGGACTACGGCGAGGAGCGCTACGCCCGCCGCATCACGCGAGCGATCCTGGATGCCCGGGCGACAAAGCCCGTGGAGACGACGCTGGAGCTCGTCGAGCTCATCAAAAGCGCCATGCCCGCCGCCGCGCTGCGCGAAAAGCAGCACCCGGCCAAGCGCACGTTCCAGGCGATCCGCATCGCCGTCAACGACGAGCTGGGCGAGGTGGAGCGGATGATGGCCACCGCGCCGGACCGGCTGAATGTCGGCGGCAGACTCTGCGTCATCAGCTTCCACTCCCTGGAGGACCGCATCGTCAAAAACGGCATCGCCGCGCGGGAAAACGGCTGCACCTGCCCGCGCGAGGCGCCGATCTGCACCTGCGGCTTCGTGCAGACGCTCAGAAGCGTCACGCGCAAGCCCATCCTGCCCACGGCGGAAGAAATAGAGACAAACCCCCGCTCACGCAGCGCCAAGCTCCGCGTGGCCGAAAGGGTTTAAAGAACCAAACCTTGACAACAATATATGGGTTATTTCGGCAAAATTTGCGCCATCCTTCGTTGTCTCCCTTGACCATATATTCCCATTATGCTCTGCGGAAGCCGCCGCGGCTGACACAAATTTTGTACGAAATCCCCCAATATATTTTTTATCAAGGATTGGTTGAACATGAAAAAAACAACTGCGAATCTGATGTTTCGCATGATCTGCCTGCTGTTTTCGGCGGTGCTCGCGGTGGCGACGCTGCTGACCGGCATCGACCTGACCGCCGGGAGCGACCGCATCTCGGAAAGCCGGAAGGAGCTGGCGGCGCTGGAGGAGGAAAACGAACGCCTCCGGGCCGAAGCCGCCTGCGCCATGAGTCTGGAGGAGCTGGAGGACTACGCCGTGCGCGTGCTGGGCATGCAGCGCTGCGAGCCCGGGCAGATCGTCACCATAGACATTGAGGGATAAACAGAGCCTAATCCGATAAGCCGCGGAATATAGATAGAACAAATCTGATTCTGCGGAGGGGTTTATGCCTGAACCAACTGCCCACAGCGGGCCGAACCGCCGGATGCTGCGCCGCATCCTGGCGCTGATGGCCGTGTTCGGCGTGGCGGCCTTTGTGCTGCTGATCCTGCGGCTCTACCGGCTGCAGATTACCGACCACGACTATTACGAGGAGCTGGCGATCGGCCAGCAGCTGCGCGAGGCGCCGACGGTGATCGCGCGCGGCGGCATCTACGACCGGAAGGGAGAGCCCCTGGCGCTCAGCGCCTCGGTGGAAAACGTCTTCCTCAGCCCGGCGGAGATCGACCAGAACGGCGAGGACCGGGCGCTGATTGCCCGCGGCCTCGCGGAGATTCTGGATCTGGACGAGCAGACGGTGCTCGAAAAGAGCAAGCAAACCGGCTCCTGGTATGTGACGGTCAAGCGGCGCGTGGAGCGCGACGAAGCAGACGCGGTGCGCGCCTTCAAGCTCGAGCACAGCCTGCACGGCGTGCATCTCGAGCCGGACAGCCGCCGCTATTACCCGAATTCGTCGCTTGCCTGCCATGTGATCGGCTTCGTCGGCACCGACAACACCGGCCTCGAGGGCATCGAGGCCATGTACGACAAGGCGCTCTCCGGCACCAGCGGACGCACGCTGCGCCTGACAAACGCCTACGGCGCGGAGCTGCTGCTGAACCGCTACGAGGACTTTGAACCCGGGGAGGACGGCTGCGATCTGGTGCTGACGCTGGATACGACGATCCAGTACTATGTGGAAAAGCACCTCAAACAGGCCGTCGCGGACTACGACATCCAAAACGGCGCAGGCGCCATCGCCATGGACGTGAATACCGGCGCGATATTGGCCATGGCCTCGCTCGACGGCTATGACCTCAACAACTTTCTCGCCGTCAGCCCCGAGGCGCAGGCCGTGATCGACGCGGCCGCCACGCCCGAGGAGGCCGCCGAGCTCCTGCGCCAGGCGCAGGCGCGCCAATGGCGCAACAAGGCCCTGTCCGACACCTACGAGCCCGGCTCCACCTTCAAGATCATCACGCTGTCGATGGCGCTCGAAAGCGGCGCCGTGACGATGAACGACAGCTTCTTCTGCGGCGGCACCGTCAGCGTCACCGGCCGCACCAGCCCGATCCGCTGCTGGAAGGACGGGGGCCACGGCTCCCAGACCCTGACCCAGGCGGTGCAGCACTCCTGCAACGCGGCATTCGTCAACATCGGCCTGCGCGTCGGCGCAGAGACCTTTTACAAATACTGCGACGCTTTCGGCTTTCTGAAGCTGACCGGCAACCCGGACGAGAACCTGACGGCCAAGACCGGCATCGACCTCGCGGGGGAGAGCGGCAGCATCTGGTGGAGCGAGAATACCTTTTATTCGAAGAAAAACCTGTCGCAGCTGGCGGCCGCCTCCTTCGGCCAGACCTTTACGATCACGCCGCTGCAGCTTGTCACCGCGGTCAGCGCCTGCGTCAACGGCGGCACGCTGATGCAGCCCTACGTCGTGCAGCGCATTGTCGCTCCGGATGGGAGCGTCCGTTTTGAGCACGAGCCGACCGCCGTGCGCCGCGTCATCAGCGAGGAGACCTCGGAGAAGGTGCGCGGCATTCTTGAGCAGGTGGTGGGCGACCCGAAGGACGGCACCGGGCGCAATGCCGCGGTCGCGGGCTACCGCATCGGCGGCAAGACCGGCACCAGCGAAAAGGTCAGTCTTGAGGCCCAGACCGGACAGAAGCAGTATATCGTCTCCTTCATCGGCATCGCCCCGGCGGACGCGCCGCAGATCGCGATCCTGGTCTTTCTGGACACCCCGTCCAACGAGTCCGGCGTCTACATCAGCGGCGGCCAGATGGCGGCTCCGGTGGTGGGGCGCATGATGGCGGATATCCTGCCCTACCTCGGCGTGGCGCCGCAGCTTGAGGACGGGGAGACGGCGGCGGACGTCGCGGTGCCCGATCTCATTGGCCTGACGGGGGCGGAGGCCGCGGCTGAGCTCCGCAAGGCCGGCCTTGACAGCCGCCGCATTGGCGAGGGCGAGCGCGTGACGGCGCAGCTGCCGCGCAGCGGCGTGACCATCGCCGCCGGCACGCAGATTATTTTGTATTACGACGCCTCTCCCTCCGAGGAGAGCGAGGAAATGCCCGATCTCACCGGAATGAGCTACAGCGAGGCGCGGGATGTCCTGTCCCGGCGCGGCCTGTATCTGCAGAGCTGGAGCCCGGTCAGCGACGCGCTCTCGCAGCGGGTGGGCGGACAGAGCATCCCCGCGGGTACGCGGGTGGAACACGGCAGCATCGTCTCGGTCGCGCTCGTCAGCGCGGACGAGAGCATGCTGGGAAGGTATTGAACAAGGAACGAAATGATGAAACTGAGAGAACTCGTCAAGGACCTGCAGCTGCTCGGCGGCACGGCCGATCTCGACGCCGAGATCGGCGGCGTGAGCTACGACTCCCGAAAGACGCAGCCGGGCGACCTGTTTGTCGCGGTGCGCGGCTTTGAAACCGACGGCCACCGCTATATCCCTGCCGCGATGGCCAGGGGCGCGGCGGCGGTCCTGTGCGAAGAAGCGCCCGCCGACGATGTGCCCTATCTGCTCGTGAAGGACTGCCGCCTCGGCCTTGCGCTCGCAAGCCGCGCCTGGTTCGGCGATCCCGCGTCGGAGATGACCGTCATCGGCTTTACCGGCACCAGCGGCAAGACCAGCTCCACCACAATCCTCAAGCATCTGCTGGAGGAGACCCTCGGCGCGAAGGTCGGCCTCATCGGCACCAACGGCAACATGATCGGCGAGGAACTGCTGCACACCGAGCACACCACGCCCGAGAGCTATGAGCTGCACAAGCTCTTCCGCCGCATGAAGGACGCGGGCTGCACCCATGTCGTGATGGAGGTGTCCTCCCACTCGCTCGCGCTCGAGCGCGTCGCGGGCATCACCTTTGACGTCGCGCTCTTCACCAACCTCTCGCAGGATCACCTCGACCTGCACGGGACGATGGAGGAGTACGCCGCGGCCAAGAAAAAGATCTTTTCCCAGTGCCGCGTCGGCTGCGTCAATCTCGACGACGAGCGCGCGGACTACATGATGCAGGGCGCGACCTGCCCGATGTTCACCTATTCCGCCGTGCGCAACGACGCAGACCTCACCGCCAAGGACATCCGCCTGACGGCATCCGGCGTGCGCTTTGCGGCGGTGGGCGGGGGAGAGCTCGCACTCACCCGGCTCGCCATCCCCGGCATGTTCTCGGTCTATAACGCGCTGAGCGTGCTGGCGGCCGGCCGGAGCCTCGGCATTTCGCTCGCCGACTGCGCCGCGGCGCTCGCCACGGCCAAGGGCGTCAAGGGCCGCATGGAGCCCGTGCCGACCGACGGGGATTACAGCATCATCATCGACTATTCGCACAAGCCGGACGCCCTCGAAAAGGCGCTCAAGACCCTGCGGCCCGTGACAAAGGGGCGGCTCGTGGTCCTCTTCGGCTGCGGCGGCGACCGTGACCGCAAAAAGAGGCCGCTGATGGGCGCCATCGCGGAGCAGAACGCCGACCTTACCATCGTCACCAGCGACAATCCCCGCACTGAGGAGCCGCAGGCCATCATCGACGAGATCCTCACCGGCATGAAGGCCCGCCGCGGCACGGTCAAGGTGATCTGTGACCGCGCCGAGGCCATCCGCTGGGCCATTGACAACGCCCGCAGCGGCGACGTGATTTTGCTGGCCGGCAAGGGCCACGAGGATTATCAGATCATCGGCAAAGAGAAGCACCACATGGACGAGAGAGAAATCGTTGCGGAGTACATAGAGAGAAGGAAACACGCATGACTATGACCATGAAGCTGATCGCGTCTCTGCTCATCGCCTTTCTGGTTTCGAGCGCCTTCGGCAAATACTATATCCCCTGGCTGCACCGGCAGAAGGCCGGCCAGAGCATCAAGGAAAACGGCCCCACCTGGCACGCGGCAAAGAGCGGCACGCCCACGATGGGCGGCGTGATGTTCATTCTCGCCGTGATCGTCGTCGTGCTGACCGTCGGCTTTTCCAGCATGCTCGAGGGCAGCTACGCCCACCTCTTCGTGCTGATCTTCGCGCTGGTCTTCGGCGCGATCGGCATGCTCGACGACTGGGAGAAGATCAAAAACAAGCACAACACCGGCCTTTCCGCCCGGATGAAGTTCCTGCTGCAGCTGGCGGCGGCGCTGGCCTTCGTCGTGCTGATGCGAAACCTCGGCCTCGTCAACACCGAGCTCTATGTGCCCTTTACCGGCGGCGCTATCCGCATGCCTCAGTGGCTGTACTTCATCTTCGCCGCCTTTGTCATCGTCGGCACGGTCAACGCCGTCAACATCACCGACGGTGTGGACGGCCTGGCCACCGGCACCAGCCTTCCCGTCTGCCTCTTCTTCGTCTGCGTCACCTACGCCTGGGGCGAGCGCTTCCTGCCGCAGGGCATCTTCGCCTCGGCGCTGCTGGGCGGCCTGCTGGGCTTCCTCGTGTATAACTTCAACCCTGCCAAGGTCTTCATGGGCGACACGGGCTCGCTCTTCCTCGGCGGCGCGATCGCGGCGCTGGCCTTCGCCTATGACATGCCGCTCATCCTGATCTCCGTCGGCATCGTCTACATCATCGAGACGCTGTCCGATATCATCCAGGTCGGCTACTTCAAGCTGACCAAACGCCTGAAAGGGCAGGGCAAGCGCATCTTCCGCATGGCGCCGCTCCACCACCACCTCGAAATGGGCGGATGGACGGGAAAAAAGTGGAAAGAAAAAGAACTTTTCTGCCTCTATACCGGCATATCTCTGCTTGCCGCGGTCATATCCTTTTATTGGGTCTTTCGGCGCTTCTGATCGCTGCATGATATCGGGGAGGTGGGAGCTTGCGTTACGACAGTGCCCGCCTCGCCGATTTTTCATCGGCGCCCGAAACCAGGCGCCGCCGGGGCATTGACTGGCCCTTTTTCCTGCTGGTGCTGCTGCTGCTCGGTATCGGCGTGGTGATGGTGCTCTCGGCCAGCTACCCCCGCGCCTACTACGATCCCGGGCATGTGACCGGCGGCCGCCCCGCCTATTACTTCGTGCGGCAGCTGCTGTTTGCCGCGCTCGGGCTCGGCGCGCTGTGGCTGGCCTCCCGGCTCCCGATGGGCTTTTACCGGCGCTATGCCTTTCCCTTCCTGGGCGTGACGGCGTTTTTGCTGCTGCTGGTGCCCTTCATCGGCGTGCGCGCCAACGGCGCCAGGCGCTGGCTCGGCGTCGGCGGACTGACGCTGCAGCCCTCGGAGCTGGCAAAGCTCGCGGTGATCCTCAGCTTTGCGGTGCTGATCTGCCGCTTTCGCGGGCGGATGAGGACTTTCCGCTGGGGCGTGCTGCCCTTCGCGGGCATCCTCGCGGGGCTGATCGGCCTGCTGGTGCTCGAGCCGCATTTTTCCGCCTCGATCATCCTCGTCGCCATCGCCGGCGCGATGCTCTTTCTCGGCGGGCTGGGTCTCGGCTGGTTCATCGCGGCCTTCACGGCGGCGGGCGCCGGCATCGGTGTGCTGCTGGCCTTCTTCCCCTACGCTTCCTCGCGCATCGTCACCTGGCGCGACCCCTTTTCCAGCGCCTCGGACGAGGGCTATCAGATCGTCCAATCTCTGTATACCATCGGCTCCGGCGGCCTGAGCGGACTCGGGCTCGGCGGCAGCCGCCAGAAATTCCTGTATCTGCCGGAGGAGCACAACGACTTCATCTTCTCCGTGGTCTGCGAGGAGCTCGGCTTCCTGGGCGCGGCGCTGATTCTGCTGCTCTTCGCGCTGCTGATCCTGCGCGGCTACTGGATCGCCCTGCACTGCCGCGACCGCTTCAGCTGCCTTGTCTGCGCGGGCATCACGACGCTGCTGGCCATCCAGACCTTCCTGAACGTGGCGGTGGTGACGAACCTTCTGCCCTGCACCGGCATCTCCCTGCCCTTCTTCAGCTACGGAGGCACGGCGCTGCTGATCCAGCTGGGCGAAATGGGCATCGTGCTCTCTGCCTCGCGCGATATTTTGATTTGACACCGATCCAAACGGAACAGGGTTCCGTCTGGCAATGTATAGAGAAAGGGTTTTCCCAATGAAATTTGTATTGACCTGCGGCGGCACCGCCGGGCACATCAATCCCGCCCTGGCCGTGGCCGGCCGCCTGAAAGAACTGCTGCCCGAGAGCGAATTCCTGTTCCTCGGCGCCGAGGGCAAGATGGAGATGAATCTCGTGCCGCGCGCCGGCTACGAGATCCGCGCCCTGCCCGTCACGAACATCAGCCGCGGCAAAAGCCCGGCTGCAATCGCGCATAACCTCAGGACTCTGCACAACGTACGCCGTTCCCGGCGCATGACCCGGCAGATCCTCAAGGAATTTCAGCCGGACGCCGTCATCGGCACCGGCGGCTACGTCTGCTACCCGGTGCTCCGGGAGGCGGCCAGGCTGCACATACCGACGGCTGTGCACGAGAGCAACGCCGTGCCCGGCCTCACGACGAAGATGCTCGCCGGTGCGGTGGACAAAATCATGGTCGGCTTTGAGGAGAGCCGCGCGCAGTACCGCGATCCCGATCGCGTCGTCGTCACCGGCACGCCCGTGCGCGGCGAATTCGACCGGTACACCCGCGAGGCCGCGCGCGCCCAGCTCGGCATCCCGGAGGGCATGCCGCTGGTGGTGTCGGTCTGGGGCTCGCTCGGCTCCGGCCACATGAACGAAAAGCTGCTCGAGCTGCTGCCGCTGATGCGCGGTCAGAAGGACTTTCGCCTCGTCCACGCCGTCGGCAGCCGCGACTACGCCGACTTCACAGAAAAGCTCGGCACGCTCGGGATCGACCCCGCCGACTGCGGCGTGGATATCCGCGAGTACATCTTCGACATGCCCCGCGTGATGGCGGCGGCTGATCTGATCCTCTGCCGCGCGGGCGCCTCCACGCTCTCGGAGCTGAGCTACACCGGCAAGCCCGCCATCCTCGTCCCCTCGCCGAACGTCACCAACCACCACCAGGAGCGCAACGCCCGCGTGCTCGAGCACGCCGGCGGCGCGAAGGTGCTGCTGGAGGGCGAGTTTGACGCCGCGTCCCTGCTCGCGCTGGTGCGGGAGCTGCTGGGCGACCGGGAGCGGCTTGCCTCCATGTCCGCCTCGATGCGCTCGCTCGCCGTGCCCGGCGCGACGGACAAAATCTGCGGCGAGATCCTGAGCCTGCTGCAGGTCTGAATCATTCTTCACATCAAATCCCCTCTGCGCATAGGATGGCCTGAATTCGATGCGCAGGGGGTTTTTTTATGGACTTGTGGCATGTTCGCGGAGGAAAACGGCTGACAGGCGTCTGTCCGATCCAGGGCTCGAAGAATGCGTCGCTGCCGATTCTGGCGGCCTCTGTGGTCAGCCCGGCGCGGATCGAGCTGGAAAACGTGCCGCGGCTGAGCGACGTGGACGCCGCGCTGCGCATCCTGCGCCATCTCGGCTGCCGCGCCGAGCAGCAGGGAAATGCGGTCTACATAGACTCGAGCACCTGCTCCTGCAGCGACATCCCGCACGCGCTGATGGAGGAGATGCGCTCCTCGGTGATCTTCATGGGCGCGCTGATCGCCCGCTGCGGCGAGGCGCGGCTGAGCCTGCCGGGCGGCTGCCAGCTCGGCAAGCGGCCCATCGACCTGCATCTGTCGGCTCTGCGGCAGCTCGGCGCGGAGATCGGGGAGGACGGCGGCGAGATCGTCTGCCGCGGCGGCAAGCTGCGCGGCACGCGTATCGCGCTGCCCTTTCCCAGCGTCGGCGCGACGGAGAACGTGATGCTCGCGGCCTGCGCGGCCGAGGGGGAGACCGTGCTCTGCGGCGCGGCGCGCGAGCCGGAGATCGTGGCGCTGCAGGACTTTCTGCGCGCGATGGGGGCGCGCATCCGCGGCGCCGGAAGCGACCGGATCGTGATCGAGGGCATGGAGCCGACAGGCCGGGCCTGCGCCCGGATCCCGCCGGACCGCATCGTCGCGGCGACGATCGCCTGCGCGGCGGCCGCCACGGGCGGCGACGTGGAGCTGCGCGGCGCGGAAGCGCAGCAATTTTCTACCGTTCTCCACTTCCTAAATCGCGCAGGCTGTGATATAATGTGCAGAAAGCGGTCTCTTCGCCTGATCGCCCCCGGCATTCTGCGGGGCGTGGGGGAGATCGTCACCGCGCCCTACCCAGGCTTTCCGACCGACGCGCAGCCCGTGCTGATGGCGGCGCTGCTGAAGGCCCGGGGCGAGACGCGCATCACCGAGACGATTTTTGAAAACCGCTTCCGCCAGGTGCCGGAACTCCGCCGCCTGGGGGCGGATATCACGGTCAGCGGCCGGGTGGCCGAGATCCGCGGCGTCAGGCGGCTGCGCGGCGCGACGCTCACCGCCGGCGATCTGCGCGGCGGCGCGGCGATGCTCGTGGCCGGTCTCACGGCGGAGGGGGAGACCCTTGTGCGCGACCGGGGGCACATCATGCGCGGCTATGAGGCGCTGGACCTGCGCCTGCGGGCGCTCGGCGCGGACATTGACAGGGAATACTGAAGAGGAGAACTGCTATGGCGACGATCAACGCGGGCCTGCCGCCCGAGAGCAAGCACGGCGAATACATGAAACCCCGCAGACGCGGCGGCATCGGAGGGCTCGTCAGCTTTCTGGCCGTCGTGCTCGGCATCATCTTCCTGATGAGCGTGCTGCTGCGCGTGAGCGATATCCGCGTGGAGGGCAACGTCCACTACACTGACCAGGAAATCATCAACGCCACCGGACTTGAGACCGGCGACAATATCTTCTTCTTCGACAAATTCTCCACCATCAGCCGGGCCTATACCAAGCTGCCCTATCTCGAGGAGGTCACCGTCGAGCGGCAGCTGCCCGGGCGGCTTACGCTCCGCGTGGTGGAGAGCAAGGCCATGGCCTATCTCTTCGTCGACGGCGAGGAATGGACCATCGACAGCGGCTGCAAGATCCTCGGCAAGGCCGTCGAGGGCGAAGCCGAAGAGCTGATCCCGATCTACGGCATCCAGCCCGGCACGCTGATGATCGGCGAGCGTCTGCAGCGCGCCGACGGCAGCGAGGAGCGCGTGGACTATCTCGCGGCGCTGCTCGGCCAGATCGAGGAGCGCGGCCTCGCCTCCGAGACCGAGTGGATCGACTTTTCCGATACGAACAAGGTCTTTTTCAAATACACCGACAAATACCAGGTCGTCATCGGCAAGGGCGAGAACGTGGAGCACAAGTTTGCCATGCTGATGAGCGTGCTCAGCCAGCTCAAGGAGGGCGACGTGGGCACGATCGATGTCTCCCGCGGCGAAACGGCGCATTTCATCCCCAACTGAGTTTACAAAATTGTGACAAAAGTTTTCGCGAAACGCAAAATATGTATTGACCGCAGGGGAAAAATGTAATAATATATGCTATAGTCAATCCGTAGCGTTTGAAAAAATAGTATTCACATACATTGTGGGGATAATACAACAGGGAGGCATAAACATGGATTTCAAAGCCGAAGCAGGCCCGGATAATGTCGTAACGATTAAAGTCGTCGGTGTCGGCGGCGCGGGCAACAATGTCGTCAACCGCATGGTGAAGTCCGGCACCCAGGGTGTCGAGTTCATCGCGATCAATACCGATAAGCAGGCGCTGGCCGTCTCCAATGCCGATCAGAAGATCCAGATCGGTGAGAAGATGACCCACGGCCAGGGCGCCGGTTCCGACCCCGAGGTCGGCAAGCGCTCCGCCGAGGAGAGCCGCAACAACATCGCCAAGGCCATCGAGAACGCCGACATGGTGTTCATCACCGCCGGTATGGGCGGCGGCACCGGCACGGGCGCTGCGCCCACCGTCGCCGATATCGCCCGCGAGGCGGGTGTGCTGACCGTCGGCGTGGTGACCAAGCCCTTCAAGTTCGAGGGCAAGCGCCGCATGGATCAGGCCAACGACGGCATCAAGGAGCTGCTGGGCAAGGTCGACTCCCTGCTCATCATCCCCAACGACCGCCTGAAATACGCCACCGACCAGAAGGTCACGCTGGCCAACGCCTTCGAGATCGCCGACGACGTGTTGCGCCAGGCCGTCACCAGCATCTCCGACCTCATCAAGAACACCGGCTTCATCAACCTCGACTTTGCGGACGTAACGTGCATCATGAAGGGCGCCGGCTTTGCCCACATGGGCGTGGGACATGCCGCCGGCAAGGGCAAGGCGGAGGACGCCGCCCGCATGGCCGTTGCCAGCCCGCTCATGGAGACCTCCATCAACGGCGCGCACGGCGTGCTCATCAACATCACCGGCTCTGAGGATATGGGCCTGGAGGATGTCGAGGCTGCCGCGAACCTCGTCCAGGAGGCCGCGCATCCCGACGCCAACATCATCTTCGGCGCTACCTTCGACGAGACGCTGCAGGATGAGATCCGCGTCACCGTCATCGCCACCGGCTTCGAAGAGAGCGCCAACGCGCCCGCCGTCGCCGCTCCCGCTCCCGGCGTGACCCTGCGTCCCGTCGCCCCCGCGGAGAGAACGACCGGTCTGTTCACCGGCGCTGCCGAGAAGGCCGCCGCCGCGGCTCCCGCCGCTCCCACCGCCCCCGCGGCGACCGAGGCTCCCGCCGCCGGCTCCGACGAGGAAGATCCCTTTGACAAGATCTTCAGCATCTTCAACCACAAGTAAGCGCGAAACGAGACATAAACAGTCAAACGCCCACATCTACTGATGTGGGCGTACTTTTTGAAAGGAGGAACGGACGACTTGAAGAGTTTTCTGCCGCTGCTGCAGCGCCTTGCGCGGCTCTACACCGAAAAACGCCTGACGCGGGCGTCGGCGGCGCTGTCCTTCTTCCTGACCTCGACGCTCTTCCCGCTGCTCATCATCCTCTACACGCTGCTGGGCAGCAGCAGCGAGCGCATCGAGCGTATCCTGGGCTTTGCGCGTAGTCTGATGGCCGCGGAGACGGCCGACACGATTGCGGAGTTTCTGCGCTACGTGGCGCTCAACAACAGTCAGTCGATGATGATGGCGGCGCTGGTGCTGCTGCTCACCTCGGCCTCGGCGGCGGTGCGCACGCTGCAGGCCACCATCGGCGAGCTGCAGGGCGAGCCGCGCTACCGCGGGCTGCGGGACTTTCTGTTCAGCCTGATCTTTTCGCTGCTGTTTACCGCGGCGCTGTATTTTTCCATCCTCGTCATGCTGACAGGCCGGGATTTTCTGGTCTGGTTCAACGGGATTTTCCCGATTTTCGACATCTCCGCGGCCTGGCAGGTGCTACGCTATCCGCTGATGGCGGCGATCGAATACGGCATCCTCTGCGGCCTGTATCTGGTGTCGCTGCCGCATAAGAGCCGCTATCCGATCCGGCCCGGCGCGCTGCTGGCGACGGCGGCGCTGGTGGGCGTGAGCGTGGCCTTCTCAGCCTTCATCGGCGCCTCAGCGCGCTATCCGCTGGTCTACGGCTCGCTGGCCTCGGTGATTTTGCTGATGATGTGGCTGTACACCTGCTGCCTGATGATCTTCTGCGGCGCGGCGCTGAACGTGGCGCTGCGGGATCAGCGCCGGGAGGATCAGCAGCGCCGCTTTGCGCCGAAGGAAGAGTAGAATAAAAAAGACTGTTGCTGAATGTGAACCGCCCCAGTAAAAACGGACAATAGACAAAAAGACCTCCTGTGTAGGATAATGAAACTACACAGGAGGTACTTTTTTATGAGTCGAGAATATAG
>CADCHN010000024.1 GCA_902801295.1 Oscillospiraceae bacterium
GCCTGTGTATCTCTTGTTTGGTATTCCTTTTGGCATAAAACAACACCCCATTCGTTAGTAGTATACCATACTGTCTAACAAATGGGGTGCTGTTCATTCCGGGCGGGTTTTTGTTGTTTATTTGGCGGTCCGCGGCGAAGATCAGAACTTGCCGAGAGAGCCGGAGTTGGCCTCGTTCGGCATGTACTCGTCGCGCTTTCCGGGCAGGATGGCGTTGAGGATGATGCCGACGATGGAGGCGACCGCGAGGCCGGAGAGGGCGATGCTCATGTTGCCGATCGCGAAGGAGATGGCGCCGCTGTCGGAGAAGTTGACGCCGAGCGCCAGGCCGAGGATGACGGCAGCGACGATGACGTTCCTGGACTTCTGGAAGTCGGTGTGGTTCTCGACCATGTTGCGGACGCCGACCGCGGAGATCATGCCGTAGAGGATGATCGACACGCCGCCGATCGTGGCCGCGGGCATCGCGGAGATCAGAGCAGCGAACTTCGGGCAGAAGGCGAGGACGATCGCGTAGACGGCCGCGAGGCGGACGACCTTCGGGTCATAGACCTTGGTCAGAACGAGAACGCCGGTGTTCTCACCGTAGGTGGTGTTGGCCGGGGCGCCGAAGAGCGCGGCGATCGTGGTGCCGATACCGTCGCCGATGAGGGTGCGGTGCAGGCCGGGATCTTCGATCAGGTTCTTTTCGATCGCGCCGCCGATGGCGGAGATGTCGCCGACGTGCTCCATCATCGTCGCGAAGGCGATCGGGACGATCATGATGATCGAGGAGACGAGCAGACCGGTGTTGACATTGCCGGAGCCGAAGAGACCGAAGACGGTGTTCTGCATCTGGAAGGGGAGGCCGATCCAGGCAGCTTCCTTCACGCCGCTGAAGTCGACCTGGCCGGTCAGGGCCGCGACGAGGTAGGAGACGAGGACGCCCATCAGGATCGGGACGATCTTGATCATGCCCTTGCCCCAGATGTTGCAGACGATGACGACGACGATCGCGATCAGGGCGATCCACCAGTTGGAGGAGCAGTTGTTGATGGCGGAGGGAGCGAGGATCAGGCCGATGGCGATGATGATCGGGCCGGTGACGACGGGCGGGAAGAAGCGCATGACGTTCTTCGAGCCGAAGGCCTTGCAGACCAGCGCGAGGACCAGATAGAGCAGGCCGGAGCAGGCGACGCCCACGCAGGCATAGGGCAGAGCCTCGCTCTGGGAGAGGCCGAGCTCGGCGCCGGAGGCGACGACCGCGAAGTAACCGCCGAGGAAGGCGAAGGAGGAGCCGAGGAAGACGGGGACTTTCCTGCCGGTGACCAAGTGCATGAACAGCGTGGCGAGACCCGCGAAGAGCAGTGTCGCGGACACGCTGAGGCCGGTCAGGATGGGGACGAGCACTGTTGCGCCGAACATGGCGAACAGATGCTGCAGGCCGAGGACCAGCATCTTCGGCGTGCCGAGTGTGCGCGCGTCGTAAATCGGTTCGTCGACGACGTTCTTCTTTTCTTTACCCATGGTTTGTACCTCTCTTTTATATGATTTGTATTGCCAACTGAGTCATTCTTCCGCCGTGTCCATCAGAAACACGCCGGTTTCGCCGTCAAAGTCCGGCAGGCGGACTTCCACCAGCTCCGAACGGGAGGTGGGGATGTTCTTGCCGACATAGTCCGGCCGGATGGGCAGCTCCCGGTGACCGCGATCCACCAGCACGGCCAGCTGGATCGAACGGGGACGGCCGCAGGAAAACACGGCCTCGATGGCCGCGCGGGCGGTGCGCCCGGTATAGATCACGTCGTCCACCAGAACCACGTCGCGGTCGGTCACGTCAAAGCCAAGCTCGATGCGACGCAGCTCCGGCGTATCTGTCAGGGTGCTCAGATCGTCGCGGTACCAGCGGATATCGACGCTGCCGCAGGGCACTTCGACGTCCTCGATCTGGCGGATGTTGTCGCGGATGCGGCGGGCGATCGGCTCGCCGCGGCGGCGCACGCCGATCAGCTGCACGTTTTCAACGCCCTTGTTCTTTTCGGCGATCTCGTGGGAGATGCGCATCAGCGCGCGGCTCAGGGCCGCTTCGTCCATGATCTGTGCCTTTAGCCGCATATGCCGCATCTCCTTCGCTACGGTCAAAGGGCGCAAAAAAGCGCCTTACCGAATCCGGCAAGACACGCAACAAAAGTTAGATGCACAAAGTGCATCGCATCTATATGAGCGATTTTGCCGGTCTCTCTGTACCGAGGCTTAAAAATCTGTTTTCCCCAAAAAAGCGCAGCTCTCGTCTGCTCGTGTCGCATTATACGAGCCTCCGGGCAAAAATGCAAGCCCTTTTTCCGCCTTTTTTCAGCTTCGTCGCTTGCAACGAATTCCGCTCCGTTCGGCGTGCCGATTTCTGTCATTCTGCCCGAAGCGACGCCTCGTTTTTACGCAATCTTTCATTGACAGACGCGGGCGCATCATGTAAAATACGGACGAATGATTCAAAAATTTAAAGGAACCGAGAGGGCGGTGCGTTATGGACATTTTCAATAAAGTAGAACGCTTCACGCTGGCCAACGAATACCGGGAGATGGGCATTTACCCCTACTTCCACGCGCTGGAATCGCGCCAGGACACCGAGGTCATCATGGAGGGCAAGCGCCGCATCATGCTCGGCTCCAACAACTATCTCGGACTGACGACCGAGCCCTCGGTCATCGAGGCCGGCATCCGCGCCTTTGAAAAGTTCGGCACCGGCTGCTCGGGCTCTCGATTCCTCAACGGCACGCTGGAGATGCACCTCGAGCTGGAGCAGGAGCTGGCCGCCTTTGTGCACAAAGAGGGCTCCGTGACCTTCTCTACCGGCTTTCAGTCCAATCTCGGCATCATCAGCGCCATCGTCGGCCGCGGGGACTATGTGATCTGCGACCGTGAAAACCACGCCAGCATCTATGACGGCTGCAAGCTCAGCTACGGCAAGATGATGCGCTACAAGCACAACGACATGGCCGAGCTCGAGAGTATCCTCAGCCGCATCCCCGAGGACGCGGGACGCCTCATCGTCACGGACGGCGTGTTCTCGATGGGCGGCGACATTGCCAATCTCCCGGAGATCTGCCGTCTGGCGGAGCAGTACGGCGCGCGCGTCATGGTGGACGACGCCCACGGCCTGGGCGTGATCGGCGAGGGCGGCCGCGGCACGGCCAGCTACTTCGGCCTGGAGGACAAGGTGGACATCATCATGGGCACCTTCTCCAAGTCTCTGGCGAGCCTCGGCGGCTACATGGCGGCCTCGGAGGCGGTCTGCGACTATGTGCGCCACAACTCCCGTCCCTTCATCTTCTCCGCGTCTATCCCGCCCTCTGCCTGCGCTACGGCGCTGGCCGCGCTGCGGTATCTGGAGGCGCATCCGGAGCTGCCCGTGCACCTGCGCGCGCTGGCCGCGCACGCCCGCAGCGGCCTCAAGGCGGCGGGCCTGCACGTGCGTGAGTCCGAGACGCCGATCGTCCCGATCTACACCTACGACGCGGTGCACACGCTGCGCAAAGCCAAGGAGGCCTATGAGGCCGGCGTGTACGTCAACCCCGTCCTGCCGCCCGCCACGCCGCCGACCGAGTGCCTGCTGCGCACGAGCTATATGGCGACGCTCACCGAGCCGCTGATCGACGAGGCCGTCGAGATCCTCGGCCGGGTACTGAAGGACTGAACAAACACCGAAAAATGAAAACCGGGCTTCCCTCGCAGGAGGGAAGCCCGGTTGTTTTACCATTTGTTTTCGACCTTTTCGGCAAAGCCGGGGAAGTCTTTGATGTCGATCGGCGTTCCGTCGTCCAGGATCGCGGTGCCGGTGAAGAAGCCGAAAACCTGGTGCTGGTCGGATTTGATGAGCTTGAGGTCGGTGCAGGAGGCGCGGTCGAGCACGGGCTTGAAGTCCATCGTGAAGCGCCCGTTGTCCGAGCTGAAGCGCCAGGGGGAGAGGAAGTCCTTTTCGTCGCCGGGGATGTGGAAGCTCACGTGGTTGAGCTTGTGCGCCTTTCCGTTATAGAACAGCATGTTCTCGGTGGCCTGCTCGGTGTTGCCGAAGCCGTAGCCGATGTTGAAACCGAAGGGCACGCCGTCCGCCAGCCCGGAGGCGGAGCCCCAGTACCAGGTGTTGTGGTAGGTCCAGACCCCGCGGCCCCAGTCGAGCACGGCGAAGCTGTCTGTGGGCTCAAAGGTGTAGATGCGATCGCCGTAGCGCACCTGGCCGCAGGCGCGCAGGCAGTTGATCTTCTGGTTGAAGTAGAAGTGGCCGGGCTTGTCGAAGGGCGTGGCGATCACCATGCTCTCCTCCGGCTCATCCGTCAGCTCGATCTCGGCCGAGAGGGCGCCCTTCGGACCGAAATCCGCCATGCTCGCGGTCAGCACCCGGCGGCCGCGGCCGTCGTTTTCAAAGGAGAGACTGTGACCCTTGCCGCCGTGTCGCACGCTACCGACGGCGGAGCTTTCCGGCAGATGCACCTTGCCGAAGGGAAAAACACTCATCGGGCTTTTGGTGATCTCCCAATTCTCGTCGAAATCCAGCAGGGAAATAGAATCCATGCCCATGTAGCTGTTGTCGGCGATGGTGAGCGCGAGCGCGAAGCGGCCGTTGTTGATGAGATAGTAGTCCCACTCCTTGATGCGGCTTTTTCCGGCGCGAATGTCCGAACGGCGGTAGACAGGCAGCAGCTTTTTGGCGTAGCCCGGCTCGGTCAGATTGCCCTGCTTATCCAGCAGAGGCATGGCTCTGGTGATTTCGTGCTGCATGGCGAAGACTCCTTTCGGTTATTTTTTCAGCAGGCGGATATCCCGGCCAACGAAGGGAAGACGCAGGAACTCGCCCTTGATGCGGGAGCAGATCTGCGGCGTGTACTTCCGCTGCAGCTCCTCGTCGGAGCAGTTGGTGCTGATGATCGTCTTTTTCCCGGCGTTGAGGCGGCTGTTGATGAGCGTGTAGAGGGCGCTGACGGTGACGGAGGTGATCATCTCCGTGCCCAGGTCGTCCAGAATCATCAGGTCGCAGTCGAGCATCCGGCGCACGCGGGCCGCAGCAGCCTCGGCCGCCTCCGGGTCGCGGGCGAATTTCTGAGCCTCGAAGGCCTCCAGCGCAGCGGCGGCGGAGTCGTAGCAGACGGAGTAGCCCTTGTCGGCCACCACGCGGGCGATGCAGGCGGACAGATAGGTTTTGCCGAGTCCCGTGCCGCCCTGGAAGAGCAGGTTTGCGCTGACGTCGGGGAAGCTGTCGGCAAATTTGCGGCAGCTTTTATAGATGCGGCTCATGGCGTCGCGCGGCGAGCCGCCCTCGCGCGGCTGATCGTCGTACAGGCTCAGGTCAAAGCGCTCAAAGCTCTCGTCGCCGTGGCGCAGCAGACTGCTCAGTTCCTTCGTCAGCTCCCGGTTGTAGAGCTTTTTCAGGCAGCGGCAGGGCTGACCGCCGTCCATCCCGCTGTCCCTGCAGATCGGACAGGAGACGATCTCATCCAGATAGTCGATCGGCAAACCCAGCGCCGTCAGGCGCTCGGCCCGCTCGGCCTGCAGCTCCAGGTTATCGTGCTTGAGCGCGTCCAGGCGCTCGGCCAGATCCGGCGCGCGCGACACGGTCAGCCGCACCAGCTCCGTCATCTGCCGGCGCAGGCGGGCATCGATCTGCTCGACCTCCGGCGCGCGGGCGTAGACAAGGCTCAGCCGGCGCTGCTGCTCGGCGCGGTTTTCGGCGCGCTGACGCTCCAGCTCCGCGCGGGCCTGGGCCAGCAGTTTTCCGTCGTATGGCATGGCAAAGCGCCCTCCTCTCAAATTTTGTCAAAGATCTCGTCCAGCTCGCGCAGATCGACGCGGCCGCTGCTTGGCGTGCCGCCCGGCGCCGTGCTGCGCCGTCGTCCGTCGCCGGCTTCGATCTCCGCCGGCGTGTGCAGCTTTTTGGCGTGCCAGGACTGAAAAATTTTGTCCATATAGGCCCAGTGGAGCTTGCCGAGCTTCAGCAGCGTGCGGTCGTAGGCGATGGCGACGGCCTCCGGGGAGAAGCCGAGGCTCAGCCAGCGCTCCACATATTCGCGCTCACTTTTGCTCAGCTCCCGCCCGCGGATGTTCAGCACGTCCCTGACCTGCGCCGTCTGCTCCCGCTGCTCGCGGCGGAAGCGGAGGTAGTCCTCAGCCTGCTCGAGCGTCAGGATTTCGCGGTTGGCCCAGTCGTAGGCCTCCTTTTCCACGCTGTGGGGTGAGGGGACGGAGCCGGGCTTCCTGGCTTCGGCGCGTTCGGCGCAGTCGTGCAGCAGCAGCAGCACGACCTCGGCCGGCAGGCCGAGATGCTTATAAATGCCGGCCAGCATTTTCATGTCGGAGGGGGAGAGCTTGCGTCCGAAAACCTGGGAGGCCTCGCCGTAAATGGCCTCCAGCTGCGGATCCTCCGCGGCAAAGCGCAGCAGATCCCCGGCCGTATACTCCGGCAGCGCGTCCTCCGGCGGCAGCAGCCGCTCGGGATCGGGCGCGGGCAGGCTGTCCAGCAGCCCCATACGGCGCAGCTTCTCGGCGGCGGAGTCGATTTCGCGCGCGGTGCGGCAGAGCGCGCCGGCCGCGCGTTCCGCGTCCAGCCCGCCGGAGCGGAGAATATACAGATACAGAAGGGCCACATCGCCGTCGTGCGCGGCGATGAGCCGGTCCGCCGCCCCGATCGGCAGCGGCAGATTCGATGCTTGTTCCGTCATGAGTCGCCCGTCATCTTTCGATTCTTTCTTAGGGTTCTTATTTTTTCGGTGTTGGAAGTATTATATCATTAAAATTATCTTGTCGCAATAGGACAAAGCGTGTTATAATACCATGAATAATATGCGGTAATTATTGCCGCTTGAAGGAGACCCGCACTATGATCGAGCTTCTCTCTCCCGCCGGCTCGCCGGAATCCGTGATCGCCGCCGTCCAGAACGGCGCGGACGCGGTCTATCTCGGCCTGGGCGACTTCAACGCCCGCCGCGGAGCCAAAAATTTCACCGACGAGGAGTTTCGCAAGGCCATGCGCTACTGCCGCGTGCGCGGCTGCAAGGTCTATGTGACGCTCAACACCCTGGTGGGCGACCGGGAGATGGAGGCCGCGGTGGACGCGGCGCGCCTCGCCTCGGACGAGGGCGCGGACGGGCTCATCGTACAGGATCTCGGCATGTCCGCGGCCATCCGCCGCGCCCTGCCGGATATTCCGCTGCACGCGAGCACCCAGATGAGCATCCACAACCTCGCCGGCGTGGAGGCCGCCGCCGAGATGGGCATGACCCGCGCGGTGCTGGCCCGTGAGCTCAGCCTCGAGCAGATTAAATTCATCACCAAGCACGCCTCCATCGAGACGGAGGTTTTCGTCCACGGCGCGCTCTGCTTCTGCCACTCCGGCCAGTGCTACATGTCCGCGCTGATCGGACGCCGCAGCGGCAACCGCGGCGCCTGCGCCCAGCCCTGCCGCATGCAGTATTCCCTCGGCGGGCGCATGGACGACTATCCGCTCTCCCTCAAGGATAACTGCCTGGTCGACCGGCTGCAGGAGCTGGAGGACGCGGGCGTTGCCTGCCTGAAGATCGAGGGCCGCATGAAGCGCCCGGAATATACCGCCATCGTGACGGAAATCTATGCCAAGGCGCTCAAGGAGCACCGCAAGCCCACCCGCGAGGAGATGAACACGCTTGAGCAGGTCTTCTCCCGCAGCGGCTTTACCCAGGGCTATTTCAACGGCGACAAGCAGGACATGTTCGGCGTCCGGGGCGAGCCGGAGCGTGAGACGGAAAAGCTCTTTACCGCCGCCCGCCGCAGCTACGCCGAGGGCGAGGCACGCCGCGTGCCGGTGCATTTTTACACCGTGTGCAAGCAGGACGAGCCGGTGCAGGCCATCGCCTTTGACGACGAGGGCCACCGCGCCGTCGCCGAGGGCCCGGTGCCCGAGGAGGCCAAGCGCCAGGGCCTGACCGAGACCTATCTCACCGACCAGATGATCAAGACCGGCGGCACGCCCTATCAGGTCGTGGAAAACCGCGCCAAGGTGGACAAGGGGCTCTTCCTGCCCGCCGCGGCGATCAACGAGCTGCGCCGGAAGCTGATTTCGCAGCTGAGCGAGGCGCGCGCGGAGGCGCCGCATCGCCGCAGTCTCGCGCTGCCGCCCCCGCCGCGCGGCATGCAGAGCATCGCCGACCCCCTGCGCATCTACCAGGTGCGCACGGCCGACCAGCTCAGCGAGGAGCTCGCCGAGCTCAAGCCCGACTACCTCTACGTCCCCGCCCTGGTTATGGCGGACGACTATGAGCGCATCCGCCCCTTCGTCGAGCGCGGAACCGTGCCGGTGGCGGTGCTGCCCCGCATTATCACCGACGATCAGCTGCCCATCGTCTTCCGGGCGCTGGAAAAGCTTTTCGGCTTCGGCGTGAACGAGGCCCTGATCGGCAACCTCGGCCAGATCGTCATGGCCCGCAAGGCCGGGATGAAGGTCCGCGGCGACTTCGGGCTCAATATGTTCAATTCCTACAGCCTGGAGGTGCTGCGCGAGGCGGGCTTCCTGTCCGCGACGGCCTCCTTTGAGCTGCGCCTGTCGCAGATCCGCGACCTCCGCAAGCCCCTGCCGGTGGAGGCGATCGTCTACGGCCGCCTGCCGCTGATGATCTCCGACCAGTGCGTCATCAAAAACAGCGCCGGCCGCTGCAGCTGCCAGAATCCGGCCCAGATGTCCGACCGCATGGGCTCGGTGTTCCCGGTGGTGCAGGATTTCGGCTGCCGCAACGTCATTTACAACGCGCATAAGCTGTATCTGGCCGACAAGCAGGAGGACGTTTTTGCCGCCGGCCTCTGGGGCGCGCGGCTGATGTTCACCACCGAGACCCCGCGCGAGTGCGTCGAGGTGGCCAAGGGCTATATGGGCCAGTCCACCTATAAGCCCAATGTGCTCACCCGCGGCCTCTATTACCGCGGCGTGGACTGATATTAGTTTGTAAAAAGAAGGTTATTCGATTGTCTATTGTTCTGGCTTCCGCGTCGCCCAGACGGCGGGAGCTGATGGAAATGCTGGGTGTCCGCGATCTGAAGATCATCCCCGCGAAGGGGGAGGAGATCGCGCCGGCGGGCGCGGGACCGGAGGATCTGGTCAAGGCGCTGTCCGCCGCAAAGGCCCGCGAGGTGGCCGCGTTCTGCGGCGAAGAGGATATCATCATCGGAGCCGACACGATCGTCTGGTTTCAGAACCGGGTCTACGGCAAGCCCCACAGCCCTGAGGAGGCGGCAGCCATGCTGCGCGAGCTCTCGGGCGAGACGCACCAGGTCTTCACCGGCGTGACAGTGAGGCGCGGCGGGAGCGAATGCAGCGAGGCGGAGATGAGCTACGTGCATTTTCGCCGCCTGAGCGAGCCGGAGATCGCCGCCTACGTCGCCACCGGCGAGCCGATGGACAAGGCCGGCGCCTACGGGGCGCAGGGCAAGGCCGCGCTGTTCGTGCGCGGGATCGACGGAGATTTCTTTAATGTCATGGGGCTGCCGCTGTGCCGGCTCGGCCAAATGCTGAAGATGCAGGGAGTGGAACTGCTTTGAAAAACTATCTGAAGACAAACGGAATCCGCGTCGCCGTGCTGGTAGCGGCCGTCGTGCTGCTGATCGGCCTCGGCGCCGCCGCCCGGGGCGGCAACGTCGGGCTGCTGCAGAATGCCACGGGCGTGCTGCTCGCGCCGGTGCAGAAGGTGGTCAGCTCCGCGGTCAACCTCTTCGACAGCATCTACGGCCATCTCTACGAATATGACTCCCTGGTCGCTGAGAACGAGTCGCTGCGCGCGCAGCTGGCAGACGCCCAGCAGTCCGCGCGCGAGGGCGTGGAGGCCTCAGAGGAAAACGAGCGCCTGCGCCAGCTGCTCGAGCTGCGCGCCAAGCACACCGATTACGTGTTCGAATCGGCCAAGGTGGTGCTCTGGTCCTCCTCCAACTGGTCGCATTCCTTCACGATCAGCAAGGGCAAAAGCTCCGGCATCGAGCTGGGCGACCCGGTCGTGACCGAGTATAACGTCGTCGTCGGGCAGATCACCGAGATCGGCGAGACCTGGGCCACGGTGAGCACCGTCATCGACGTCGACATGAGCATGGGCGCCTTCGTCGGCGAGACCGGCACCTCCGGCGTCGTGCTGGGCGAATACGCGCTGATGAAAAACCGCCAGGCCAAGCTCACCTACATGGTGGACGGCGCACAGATTTACGTCGGCGACGAGGTGCTGACCTCCGGCGCGGGCGGCGCCTTCCCGGCGGGCCTCGTCATCGGCCACATCAGCGCCGTGCAGACCGAGGCCGGCGGCCAGATCATGTACGGCATCGTGGAGCCGGAGTGCTCCTTCGACACCCTGGTACAGGTCTTCATCATCAAGGACTATAGTGTGGTAGAGTGATGCTGAAACAAGTGAAGGATCTTCTCGGGAGGATCAATTTCAAAAAGATCAATCTGCGCCGTGTGCTGCTGTATGCGCTGTTCCTGTTTCTGACGATGGTGCTGCAGAACATGGTGCTCACCCATATCCGTCCGCTGGGCGTCTGCCCCTTCATCCTGCCGGCCGCCGCGGTGGCGGTGGGCATGTTCGAGGGCTCGGCCTGGGGCGCGGTGTTCGGGCTGGTGATGGGCATTTACGCCGACATGGCCTTTGTGGACACGACGGTCGGCTTCGCGCTGCTGTTTCCGGCGCTGGCCTTCGGCGCCGGCTTTGTGGCGCAGTTTTTCATCAACCGCCGCTTTCTGGGCTACATCGTCGTTGCGGCTGCGGCGCTGCTGATCACAAGCCTGATGCAGATGCTGTGGGTGCTGGTGTCCGACAGCTGGTCGGTCACCATGCTCTCCACCGCGCTGCTGCAGACGCTGTGGTCGCTGCCGCTGGCGGCGCTGCTGTATTTTCCGCCCGCCCGCTGGATTGACTGATCCGAAAGGAATACCATTATGAACCGATCCGTTTCCAAGGGCAGAGTGCTGGCCATGGGCGCCATCCTGGTGCTGCTGCTGGCAATCTACCTCTATAATCTCTATGACCTGCAGATCATCAAAGGCGAGGAGTATGCCCACGCGGCCGAGGAGATCACCGAAAAAGACGTCGCCGTGACGGCGGCGCGCGGCGCGATCCTGGACCGCTACGGCCGTGTGCTGGTGAGCAACAAGGAGTGCTACAACCTCTCCATCGACACGGACAAGCTCTTTGCCAGCGACGACCCCAACGGGACGCTGCTGCAGCTGGTCGAGCTGGTCGAGCAGTACGGCGACACCTACACCGACGACCTGCCCATCACCCGCGAGCCGCCCTTTGAGTACGACCCGAACATGACCGCCATCCAGCGCACGATGCTCGAGGCCTACTTCGAGCGCCACCGCGACGGATTGCCCTCCGATTCGCCCAGTGCGGTCGAGCTTCTGAGCTACATGCGCAGCCGCTATGAGATCGACAACAGCTATTCGGCTGAGGATATGCGCACGATCGCCGGCCTTCGCTATTCCATCAACGTGCGCTACGCCATCCCCACCGCCGACTACGTCTTCGTTCAGGACGCCAGCATGAAGCTGACGACCTCGATCATGGAGCAGAAGCTGGCCGGCATTCAGGTCTCCCGCTCCTATGTGCGCGATTACGGCACCGAGTATGCCGCGCACCTGCTGGGCTACGTCGGATTGATGACCCAGGAGGAATACGAGAAGTATTCGCTCTATAACTATGCGGTCAACGCTGTGGTCGGCAAGGACGGCGTGGAATACGCCTTTGAAAACTACCTCCACGGCAAGGACGGCAAGATGCGCGAATACCGCAATGCCTCCGGCACGATCCTCGGCACCGTCTATCTCGAGGAGCCGGAGCCGGGCAACAACATCTACCTGACCCTGGACATCACGCTGCAGGAGCAGGTGGAACGCATTCTGGATAACGGCATCGAGATCCTGATGCGCGAGCGCCGGCTGGAAAAAGCCTCCGAGGAGGCCGAGGGCAACTGGAACTTCAAGGACGGTTACTGGGAGATCAGCGGCGCTGCCGCCTGCGTGGTCGACGTGAAAACCGGCGCCCCGCTGGCCATCGCCAGCTGGCCGACCTACGACGGCACCAATGTCATTGAAAAATACGCCGAGCTCCTTGAAATGCCGAACGCCCCGCTCTTTAACCGCGCGCTGATGGGCGCCTACGCCCCCGGCTCGTCGTTCAAGCCCTGCACGGCCATGGCTGCGCTGTCCACAGGATTGATTAACTCGGAATTCCGCGTCAAGTGCGACGGTATCTTCGCCAAGTACGCGGCCGACGGCTACGCGCCGGAATGCTGGATCTGGCGCGCCAGCTCCAACCCCAACGAGCACCTGACCCACGGCGAACTGAACATCACCGAGGCGCTGCTGCACTCCTGCAACTACTTCTTCTACACGGTCGGCGACAAGCTGGGCATCGACGCGCTGGAGCAGTACGCGCGCAAGTTCGGCCTGGGCGAATACACCGGCATTGAGCTGACGGAGGCCCGCGGCAACATGTCCAACCAGCGCAACCACGCCGACTACACCGGCACCGAGTGGCGACAGGGCGACACGCTGCAGGCGGCCATCGGCCAGTCCGACAGCATTTTCACCCCGCTGCAGCTGGCGGAGTACTGCGCCGCGGTGGCCAACTCCGGTCACCGGCATTCGGCTTCCATCCTGGGCGAGGTGCGCAGCTTCGACTACTCCGAAAGCCTCTACACCCGCGAGGCGCAGGAGCTCAGCACCGTCGATTCCCCGGACTACAACTGGTATGTGGTGCATGAGGGCATGCGCCTGGTGGCAAACTCCCCGCTTAACGACAACGTGTCCAAGCACTTTGTCGATCTGCCCAACTCCCGGCGCGCTGCGGCCAAGACCGGTACCGCCCAGAAGGGCGAAAACATCGTCAACGACGCCATCTTCATCTGCTATGCGCCCTATGACGACCCCGAGGTGGCCCTCGCTATCGTGGTCGAGCGCGGCAAGGCCGGCGCCAACTGCGCTTTCATGGCGCGCCAGATCCTGGACGCTTATTTCAACATCAAAAGTTATACCGACACCTCCGAGCCGGAGATGGCCCTGCTCAAATAACAGCAGCCATTTTTTACAAAAAATCGTTGCATAATTGTCAGCGGCTGTATATAATTATTTATCCGCTTCCGCAGTGTGTATGGGATTTTGAACGACAGGTCGACGGTTTGTAACGGAACGAGAAGAAAAGGAGAAACGGATGAATATTGCCCTCATGGCTCATGACAGGAAAAAGGAACTGATGGTTCAGTTCTGCATCGCTTACTGCGGGATTCTGGCAGAACATTCCCTCTGCGCGACCCACGTCACCGGCAAGCTGGTGACGGAGGCGACCGGCCTGCCGGTCACCCTGTACCTGCACGCGGAGCAGGGCGGCACCCAGCAGATCGGCTCGCGCATCTCCTTCAACGAAATCGACCTGGTGCTGTTCTTCTGCGACCCGGCCAATCCCCGCGGTTTTGACGATATCAACAAGGTCGAGCGCCTGTGCGACCAGTATCAGATCCCCTTCGCCACCAACGCCGCCACGGCGGAGGTGCTGGTGCAGGGCCTGCGCCGCGGCGATCTGGACTGGCGCAACATCGTCAATCCCAAGAACAAGCGCTGAGCCAAATACCGGAAAACGTCCACGGCGCGGCAAGGCCGCGCCGTGTTTCTTTGACAGAAAGGAATTGTTGCTATGGCAAAAGTCACTCCCCGCACGCTGTCGGGGTTCATGGAGCTGCTGCCGGCCGACCAGATGAAGATGGAGCGCATGATGCAGATCCTGCGCGAGAGCTACGCGGTCTACGGCTTTACGCCGCTGGACACGCCCGTCATTGAGTCGGCGGAGGTGCTGCTGGCCAAGGGCGGCGGCGAGACCGAAAAGCAGATCTACCGCTTTCAGAAGGGCGACAGCGACCTCGCGCTGCGCTTTGACCTGACCGTACCGCTGGCCAAATATGTGGCCGCCAACTACGCGAACCTCTCCTTCCCCTTCCGCCGCTATCAGATCGGCAAGGTCTACCGCGGCGAGCGCGCCCAGCGCGGCCGCTTCCGCGAATTTTACCAGGCCGACATCGACGTGATCGGCGACGGGAAGCTGGACATCAGCAACGAGGCGGAGATCCCTGCCATCATTTATCACACCTTCTCGCGCCTTGGCCTGAGCAAATTTAAAATCCGCGTCAACAACCGCAAGCTCCTCAACGGCTTCTACGCGATGAACGGCATGAGCGAAAAGGCCGGCGAGATCATGCGTACGGTGGACAAGCTTGACAAGATCGGCCCGCAGAAGGTCAAGCAGCTGCTGATCGACGAGGTGAAGATGCTGCCCGACAAGAGCGAGAACGTGCTGGACTTCATGGCCATCCAGGGCTCGAATGACTATGTGCTCTCCCGCCTGGAGGAGTACCGCCAGATGAACGAGCCGACCTTCAACCAGGGCCTGGACGAGCTGATCGAAGTGACGAAATACCTCGCCGCCTTCGGCGTACCGGAGGAGAACTTCGCCATCGATCTCACCATCGCCCGCGGCCTCGACTACTACACCGGCACCGTTTATGAGACCGTGATGACCGAGCACCCGGAGATCGGCTCCGTCTGCTCCGGCGGGCGCTACGACAACCTGGCCGAGTACTACACCGACCGGCAGCTGCCCGGCGTCGGCATCTCCATCGGCCTGACGCGCCTGTTCTACGTGCTCAGCGAGCAGGGACTGCTGTCCGACGATATCGTCACCGCACCCTGCGACGCGCTGGTGCTGCCGATGACTGAGGACCTCGGAGCGGCCGTTTCCGCAGCCACCGTGCTCCGGAACGCCGGCGTGCGCACGCAGATCTACGGCGAGAAAAAGAAATTCAAGGCCAAAATGAGCTATGCCGACAAGATCGGCGCGCCCTTCGTGCTCCTGCTCGGTGAGGATGAGATCGCCGAGGGGCTGGTGTCGCTCAAGGATATGACGAGCGGCGAGCAGCAGAAGGTATCTGCCGCGGAGGCCGCCAGGCTCATCCGCGAGGTCGTGGACGAGCGCGGCAAAAAGCCCGTCATCAAAGACAGATAAGGAAAGGATGATATAGATATGTTTCAGTCCAGAACCCATACCTGCGGCGAGCTGCGGCTTGAAAACGCGGGCCAGCAGGTAAAAATCGTCGGTTGGATGGAGAATCTCCGCGAGGTCGGCAGCAACTTCGGCTTTGCCGTCGTGCGCGATTTCTACGGCACCACCCAGGTCGTCGTGGAGACCGAGGAGATGATGCGCGCCTTCAAGGCCATCAACAAGGAGTCCACGATCTCCGTCGAGGGCACCGTGCGCGAGCGCGCCAGCAAGAACCCCAAGCTCCCCACCGGCGACATCGAGGTCGTACCGGATAAGGTCGAGGTGCTCGGCCGCTGCCGCTATAACGAGCTGCCCTTTGAGATCAACCGCAGCCGCGAGGCCGACGAGGCGCAGCGCCTCAAGTACCGCTATCTTGACCTGCGCAATCCCGCCGTGAAGAAGAACATCATCCTGCGCTGCCAGGTGGTCGCCGCGCTGCGCCAGGCCATGACCGAGCACGGCTTTTTGGAGATCACCACCCCGATCCTCACCGCCTCCTCGCCCGAGGGCGCGCGCGACTATCTGGTGCCGGCGCGCAAGCACCCCGGCAAGTTCTACGCGCTGCCGCAGGCGCCGCAGCAGTTCAAACAGCTGCTGATGACCGCCGGCTTTGACCGCTATTTCCAGATCGCCCCCTGCTTCCGCGACGAGGACGCCCGCGGCGACCGCAGCCCCGGCGAGTTCTATCAGCTCGATATGGAGATGGCCTTCGCCAGCCAGGACGACGTGTTCGCCGTGCTGGAGGATGTGCTGCCCCCGATCTTTGCCAAATACGGCACCTATAACGTCGCTTCCTCCGCGCCCTTCCGGCGCATCCCCTATCTCGAGGCCATGGAGACCTATGGCTCCGACAAGCCCGATCTGCGCATCGACCTGAAGCTGCAGGACATCACCGCCCTGGTGCAGGGCACCGAGTTTGCGCCCTTCGCTCCGGGCAACACCGTCAAGGCCGTTGCCGTGTCCGGCTGCGTGCTCACCCGCAAGCAGATCGACAAGCTCTGCGCCGATGTGGAGGTGCAGTCCGGCAGCAAGCCCTACTGGTTCCGTCTGGATGAAAACGGCGAGCTGGTGGGCGGCGTGTCGAAGTTCCTGGCCGACCGCAAGGAGAGCCTCGTTGAGGCTCTGGGGCTGCAGCCCAACACCCTCGTCGGCGTCGCCGCCGGCAAGCGGGACGCGGCGCTCAAGACCGCCGGCGTGATGCGCAAGATGCTCGGCGCGGCGGTGCCCGGTCACATGGACAGGGAGCGCTATGAGTTCTGCTGGATCGTGGACTTCCCGATGTACGAAATCGGCGAGGAGAGCGGCGAGCTGGAATTCTGCCACAATCCCTTCTCGATGCCCGCCGGCGGCCTGGAGACGCTGCTCAAGGCCGAGCGCGGGGAGATCGACCCCCTCAGCATCACCGCCGACCAGTACGACCTCGTCTGCAACGGCGTGGAGCTGTCCTCCGGCGCGGTGCGCAACCACGATCCCGAGATCATGATCAAGGCCTTCGAGATGGTGCGCCTCGGCGAAGAGGACGTCAAAAAGAAATTCCCCGCCATGTACAACGCCTTCTGCTACGGCGCGCCCCCGCACGCCGGCATCGCCCCGGGCGTGGACCGCATGGTCATGCTGCTCTCCGGCGAGGAGTCGATCCGCGAGGTCATTCCCTTCCCGATGAACAAGAACGCCCAGGACGTGATGATGGACGCGCCGTCCGTCGTCACGCAGAAGCAGCTCGACGAGCTGCACATCGCGATCACGGCGAAGGAAGAAGAATAAACACGATATGCGCAGGGGCGCTCCCGGAGAGCGCCCCTGTTTTGCCAGGGAGGACATGCCATGTTTTCCAAAGTCCGCAGCTTCGGCGTCAGCGGCGTCGGCGGTTACCCGGTGGAGCTGGAGGTCTATATCACCAACGGCCTGCCGGCCTTTGACATCGTCGGATTGCCGGACGCTGCCGTGAAGGAATCGCGCGAGCGCGTGCGCGCCGCCGTCAAGAATAACGGCTATAAGTTCCCCGTCAGCCGCATCACCGTCAATCTCGCGCCGGCCGACCGCAAAAAGGCGGGCACGCTCTATGACCTACCGATGCTGATCGGCATCCTCGCCGCCTGCGGCGAGATCGCGGCGCCGAAGGACGACTGCGCCTTTCTGGGCGAGCTGTCGCTGACCGGCGAGCTGCGCCCGATCACCGGCGCGCTGCCGATGGCGATTGCCGCGGAGCGGGCGGGCGTCAAGCAGCTTTTCGTCCCGGCGGAAAACGCCGCCGAGGCCGCCTTTGCCGAGGGCGTGACCGTCTACCCGGTGGAAAACGCGGCGCAGCTCATCCGCCACCTGCGCGGTGAGAAGCGCATCGAGGCGGCCGCCGCCCCGGCGCTGACGCCGGAGCTGACCGGGCTGCCGGACTTCTCCGACGTCAAGGGTCAGGAAAACGTCCGCCGCGCGCTGGAAATCGCGGCCGCGGGCGGGCACAACATCCTCATCGTCGGCCCGCCGGGCGCGGGCAAGAGCATGATGGCCAAGCGCCTGCCCGGCATCCTCCCGGATATGAGCCGGGAGGAGATGATCGCCTGCACGGAGATCTACTCCGTCGCCGGGCTCACCGACCGGAAGCACCCGGTGGTGGCCGCGCGGCCCTTCCGCGCCCCGCACCACACTGTTTCGGCTACAGCCCTTGCCGGCGGCGGGTCCACACCGCGCCCCGGGGAGATCAGCCTGGCGCACAACGGCGTGCTGTTTCTCGACGAGCTGCCGGAGTACAATCCCGCGGCGCTGGAGGTGCTGCGCCAGCCGCTCGAGGACGGCGAGGTGACCGTCTCGCGCGTCGCGGGCACGGTGACCTTCCCCAGCCGCTTCATGCTGGTGTGCGCCATGAACCCCTGCAAGTGCGGCTGGTACGGGCATCCCTCCGGCCGCTGCCGCTGCACGGAGAGTGACGTTCGGCGCTATCACAGCCGCATCTCCGGCCCGCTGCTCGACCGCATCGACCTCATCGTCGAGGTGCCGGCGCTCGAGTACGAGGAGCTGCGCCGCCGCTCGCCGTCCGAGTCCTCGGCGGCCATCAAGGCGCGGGTGAATGCTGCCCGGCAGATCCAGCGCCGCCGCTTCGGCGGCGACGGCACGATGTGCAACGCGCACATCGGCACCAAAGAGCTGCGGCAGTTCTGCGCGCTCTCTGCCGAGGGCGAGGAGCTGATGCACCAGGCCTTCGACGCGATGGGCCTCTCGGCCCGCAGCTACGACCGGATCCTGCGCGTGGCGCGCACGATCGCCGACCTCGCGGGCAGCGAAACCATCGAGCCCGAACATGTCGCCGAGGCGATCCAGTACCGGACCTACGATTTCAGAGAACAATAACAGACAGGGAGGTCAATATGACCGATATCATTCTTTGCAAACTGGGCGAAATTGTGCTCAAGGGACTCAACCGCAAGAGCTTTGAGCTCAAGCTCATGGGCAATATCCGCCGCCGGCTCGCGCCGCTCGGCAAGTTTCGCGTCTACTGCCTGCAGTCCACGGTCTACGTGGAGGCGGAGGACGAGAACGCCGACGTTGACGCCGCCTTTGAGGCGCTGAAAAAGGTCTTCGGCATCATCAAGCTCAGCCGCGCCGCGGCCTGCGAGAAGGACCCCGCGGCCATCGCGCGCCGCGCGATCGAGTATCCGCGCGACGACATGCTCGGGGCAAAGAGCTTCAAGGTCGAATCCAAGCGCAGCGACAAGAGCTTTCCGATGACCTCTATCCAACTCAGCCAATATGTGGGGGGAGAGCTGGCCGAGGCCTATCCCGACACGGTCGTGGACGTGCACGAGCCCGAGCTGACCGTGTATATCGAGATCCGCGATCTCGCGGCCTATGTGCACGCGGCGGCGGTGCCAGGCGCTGGCGGCATGCCCGTCGGCTCCAACGGCACGGCGGTGACGCTGCTGTCCGGCGGCATCGACAGCCCCGTGTCCACCTACATGATCGCCAAAAGGGGCGTGCGCCTCATTCCGATCCATTATTTCTCCTTCCCCTATACCTCCCAGGCTGCCAAGGAAAAGGTCATTGAGCTTGCCCGCCTGCTGACTGAGTACACCGGCCGCATGACGCTGGAGATCGTGCCCTTCACGCACATCCAGGAGGAGATCCGCGACAAGTGCCCGGAGGAGTACTTCACGCTCATCATGCGCCGCTTCATGATGCGCATTGCCGAGCGCATCGCGGAAGCGAACGGCGCCAGAGCCATCGTCACCGGCGAAAACCTCGGCCAGGTGGCGAGCCAGACCATGGAGGCCATGGCCTCCACCCAGGCTGTGACCCATCTGCCGACCCTGCAGCCGCTGGTGGGCATGGACAAGGAGGAAATCGTGCAGATGGCGCGTAAAATCGGCACCTTCGACACCTCCATCCTGCCCTACGAGGACTGCTGCACGGTGTTCACGCCGCGCCATCCCCGCACCCGCCCGAAGATCAGCGAGGTGGAGGCCGTGGAGGCCGCACTGGACGTGCAGGCGCTCGTGGAGGAGGCCCTTGCAGGCATCGAAAGGATCAGGCTGGACCATGAAGAGCTGTAACACCGAGATTTTGTCCGTCGGCACGGAGCTGCTGCTCGGCCACGTCACCAACACGGACGCGCGGGATATCTCCGAGCTCTTAAGCCGGATCGGCGTCAACGTGCGCTGGCACACCGTGGTGGGCGACAACCCCGGCCGCCTGCGCGAGTGCGTGGAGATCGCAAAGAGCCGTGCGGACGTCATCATCACCACCGGCGGACTTGGCCCCACCTGCGACGACCTGACGAAAAAGGTGCTGGCCGAGGCCTTCGGCCTGCCGCTTGTGCGAAACGAGGCGGAGTATGAAGGGCTCTACGACTATATCCGCCCCGACCGGGAGTTCACACCCAACAACTTCGCGCAGGCCGATCTGCCGGAGGGCTGCACCGTGTTCCACAACGACTGGGGTACCGCGCCGGGCTGCGCCTTTGAGGCGGAGGGGAAAATCGTCGTCATGATGCCCGGCCCGCCCAATGAGTGCGTGCCGATGTTCAGGACGTATGCGATCCCATATCTGCAAAAGCTCTCGGACGAGCTGATCGTCAGCCATTCGCTGCGCATCTTCGGCATGGGCGAGAGTACGGTGGATCAGATCTTCCGCGACGACATGAACGCGATGTCGAACCCCAGCATGGCGCCCTACGCCAAGGAATGCGACTGCCTGCTGCAGATCACCGCCAAGGCGCGCAGCGAGCAGGAGGCCGAGGCGATGATCCGCCCCGTGATGGAGCGGGCGCGCCGCCGCCTGGGCGACGTGGTCTACGGCGAGGATGTGGAGACGCTGGAGGAGGCCGTGCTGCAGATCCTCAAGGAGCGTCCCGCGACCTTCGCCGCGGCGGAGAGCTGCACCGGCGGCGATGTCGCCCGGCGCTTTACCGAGCTGCCCGGCGCGAGCGCCTTCTTCCTCGGCGGCGTCGTGAGCTACACCAACGGCGTCAAGGCCGGGGTGCTGGGCATCGACCCGGCGCTCATTGAAGAAAAGGGCGCGGTGAGCTTTGAGGTCGCCAAAGAGATGGCCGAGCGCGTGCGCGGACTCACCGGCGCGGACATCGGCCTCGGCGTGACGGGCCTTGCCGGGCCGGACGGCGACGGCGTGCACGAGGTCGGCACGGTTTTCGTGTCGATGGCAGTCGAGGGAAAGACCTGGGTGCGTCAGCTGCATCTCGGCACCTTCCGAACCCGCAGCTTCATCCGCCGCATGGCCGGCAACCACCTCTTTGATATGATGCGCCGCTGGCTCACCGGACTGGAGATGCCGGAGAACGTCCGTTCTTGACAGAGGACACAGAGCCTGTTATAATCACTCCGCTGCCGCCGGGCAGCCAAAACGCCAGAACTCATGTCGTTAGGCCTTTGAAGACATGAGATCCGGCGTTTTTATATTTCTGCTGTGGGAGGACGAACCAATGGAATGGCTGTATCTTCTGCTGGCCGCGGTTTTTGAGGTGAGCTGGGCAATCGCGATGAAGTACTCGGAGGGTTTTTCCCGGCTGCTGCCGAGCCTGATTACCGCAGTCGGCTATCTGGCCAGCGCGCTGTTCTTGTCTCTGGCGCTGAAAAAGCTGCCCCTCGGCACAGCTTACGCCATGTGGACGGGCTTCGGCATTGTCGGCACCTCGGTGCTGGGCGTGCTGCTGTTTCAAGAGACGCTGAACGCCGCGCAGATTCTCTGCGTGCTGATGATCTGTGGCGGGATCGCTGGGCTGAAGCTGCTGGGTTAGGGCTCCAGCCGTTCGATTTCGGCGGCGGAGACCTCGTAGGCGACCTTTTCCAGCGGCCCGTCCTCGGTCATTTTGATATACGGTCGGCTCTGAACGCGCCCGGCCAGCTGCACCCGGGCGCCGACCTCCCAGGCGGCCGCCTCCCGCGCCATCGGCCCCCAGCAGATGCAGGGCAGATAGTCCGAGCGCCCATAGGGGCGGTTGACGGCCAGCATCAGGTCGCAGATATCCCGCCCCATCGGTGTGCGGCGCAGCTTTGGCGGCTTGCAGAGCGCGCCGCGCAGCTGCGTGAAGTTCTCGTCCGGCTCCCCGCAAAACGCCAGCGTGCGGGCAAACACCGTGATGACGAGCCTGGCTCCCTCGCCGCTGCGGTTGTTGAAGCTGCGCAGCTCGCCGCTCACGCGCAGCTTGTCCGCCTCCTGCAGCTCCAGCGCCTCCAGCTGCCCGCGGCGCAGCAGGAGAGGGATCTCGTCCTCCGCGCCCGAGAGCCGCTGCACCGTCAGCGGCAGCCGGTAAAAAGCCTCGCCGCGGCTCTCATGGGACAGCGTCGGCCGCCCCGCCGCCGTTCCCACCAGACGCACGATATTGTTCTCCGGGATCAGTTCCATAGCTTTCGCACCTCGCAACAAAGATAGATGCTTCATCATATTAGCGGCGGACTCTTGAATATGCCGGGCAAAACAGGTATAATACAGTCAACTTGCGAAAGGAGCCAATTTCATGGAAATCAGAGAAATTCTTGAAAAATGCGATCACACCCTGTTGCGCGTGGACTGCACGAGCGAAGAGATTCGCCGCCTCTGCGACCAGGGCATCAAATATCACTGCGCCAGCGTCTGCATCCCGCCCTGCCACGTGGCCGGCGCGAAGCGCTATGTCGGCGACCGGCTGAAGATCTGCACGGTCATCGGCTTCCCCAACGGCTATATGACCTCCGCCGCCAAGGCTTTTGAGGCCGCCGACGCCGTCGCTAACGGCGCGGACGAGGTGGATATGGTCATCAACCTCTCCATGGTCAAGGACGGCTGCTGGGCCGATGTGGAAAAAGACATCCGCGCCGTGCGCGAGGCCACGCGCGGCACGCTGCTCAAGGTCATCATCGAGTGCTGCCTGCTGACCGAGGAAGAGAAGATCCGTCTCTGCCACATCGTGTCCGATTGCGGCTGCGAGTACATCAAGACCTCCACGGGCTTTTCCAAGGGCGGCGCCACCCGCGAGGATGTGGCCCTGCTGCGCGCCAACGTCGCGCCCGAGGTGAAGGTCAAGGCCGCCGGCGGCATCTCCTCTCTGCAGGACGCGGAGGACTTCATTGCCCTCGGCGCCGACCGTCTCGGCACCAGCCGTATCGTCAAGCTCGCCATGGAGCTGGAAAAGGCCGAAGGCGCCCCGCAGGAAAAAACCTGAGCATAGCGGAAAAATCCCCCGCATAAGCTGAAAAAGGACTTGACAACGGGGGAACGGTCTGTTATATTAACAAGGCTTAAAACAAAGAAGGTACGGCATCCCCGTCCTCACCCGGCGGCATCAGGCCAGCTGCGGTCAATAAAAGCATTGCCCACTTCGGTGGGATTAACGGTGTTTTTACGCGCGGATGCTGTGCATCCGCGCTTTTTATTCACGGAGGTGTTTGACAATCGCAAACTTGGCTCATCAGATCAACGAAGAGATCACCGACAAGGAAGTGCGCCTGATCGGCAGCGAGGGCGAACAGCTGGGCATCATGTCCGCTGACGAAGCGCTCAAAATCGCCATCGAGCACGACCTCGACCTGGTCAAGATCGCGCCGGGCTCCAATCCGCCTGTCTGCCGCGTGATGGACTATGGCAAGTACCGCTTCGAGCAGACCAAAAAGGAAAAAGAAGCCAAGAAAAACCAGCGCATCATCGAGGTCAAGGAGATCCGCATGTCTCCCGGCATCGACACGAACGACTTTAACACGAAGCTGAAGAACGCACAGAAGTTCCTGTCCGACGGCGACCGTGTGAAGGTGTCTGTGCGGTTCCGCGGCAGAGAGATGGCTCACACCGACATCGGCGAAGTGTTGCTGCGCGATTTTGCGGACAAGTGCGCCGAGATCGCCAATCTCGACAAGGCGCCGAAGCTGGAGGGACGCAATATGTCCATTTTCCTCTCGCCGAAGCCCGTCACCCCGCCGAAAAAGCCGGCCAAGCCCAAAGCGCCGAAGCCCGCCCAGGCTGAGGAAACCAAGGAGAGCGCCGAATAAACCGGCGCTGTCCCAAACGAAGTAAATGACAGGACGTTTCCTGTGACAGTACGGAAGGAGAAAACATCATGCCCAAACTGAAAACCCACAGCGGTGCAAAGAAGAGATTCAATCTCACCAAGACCGGTAAGGTAAAACGCGCCCACGCGTTCAAGAGCCATATCCTCACCAAGAAGGACACCAAGCGCTGCCGTCGTCTGCGTTCCGAGACCTACGCCGACAAGACCAACGTGGCTGCGATCAAGAAAATGATCCCTTACAAATAAGGGCTGAGCTGAGTATAGGAGGATGAAATAAATGGCTAGAGTTAAAGGCGCAATGATGACCCGCAAGCACAGAAATAAGGTGCTTGGTCTGGCGAAGGGTTACTGGGGCAACAAGTCCCGTCACTATATGCTTACGTCGGCCGCAAGCAGAAGAAGAGAGACTTCCGTCAGCTCTGGATCACCCGCATCAGCGCGGGCTGCAAGGCCAACGGCATGAACTACTCCACCTTCATGCACGGTCTGAAGCTGGCCGGCGTCGACATGAACCGCAAGATGCTGTCCGAGACCGCCATCCACGACCCTGCCGCTTTCACCGCTCTCTGCGAGCTGGCGAAGAACGCGTAATCATTTCGCAACGATAAAAACCGTGTGCTGAAGCTTCAGCACACGGTTTTTTCTTAATCAATTTTTAAACGCTTCGGGGCTTGGAACTTAAACAATTATCGGCTACAATACGAACGAGGTGAAGAGAGATGGCAAGGATTCTCATCTGCGACGACGAAAAGGATATTGTCTCGGCGCTGACGATCTATCTGCAGGCCGAGGGCTACGGCACCGTGCCCGCCTATAACGGCCGGGAGGCGCTGCGGATCCTGCGCGAGCAGGAGGTGCAGCTGGTGCTGCTGGACGTGATGATGCCCGAGATGGACGGCATCTCGGCGCTCTCGAAGATCCGGCAGGAGAGCAACGTCCCGGTGATATTGCTGACGGCCAAAAGCGAGGACACCGACAAGGTGCTGGGGCTGAACGTCGGCGCGGACGACTACGTCACCAAGCCCTTCAACCCCGTGGAGCTGATCGCCCGTGTGCGCTCGCAGCTGCGGCGCTATCTGCAGCTCGGCGGCGGCGCGGCGCAGGGAGACACGATGAAGCTCGGCGGTATCGAGATTGACGACAAGAAAAAGACCGTCACGCGCGACGGCGAGCCCGTCAGTCTCACGCCCAGGGAGTACGACATCCTGAAATTTCTGATGCAGCACCCGGGCGAGGTCTTTTCTCCCAGTGAGCTCTACCGCCGCGTCTGGAACGAGGAGCCCTACGGCGCGGAGAGCACCGTGGCCGTGCATATCCGGCACCTGCGCGAAAAGCTCGAGATCACGCCAGCCCAGCCGCGCTATATCAAGGCCGTCTGGGGCCAGGGATATAAAATGGAGAATTAGTTTTTTATTCCAAGAATCGAGGGATGAACATGAACAAACTGAAGGGAAGTCTCGCGGCGAAAATCATCGCGATCATCCTGCTGGCGGCGAGCTGCCTCGTCCTCTGCGGCGCGATCGTCGGCATCAGCTGGCTGGACGACATGGGCGCTTACCGCGGCAGCAAGGACGAGGTCCGCGAGACCCTGTTGGACAACAGCCTGGAAAACCGGCTGTATCCGCTGACGAACGATTTGCGGGCTTTGCCGGTCAACAGCGTTTACACACATTCAGACGTCCGTTTTGAACTGCTGGACGAGAAATGCCAGGTGCTGGCCAGCAATCTCGCGGAAGACGAAGAGATCCTGCGCGAGATGAGCTACCCGGTCAGCGGCTTTTACCGTGGGATGTATTTTCAGAGCGAGTACGAGCCGCTTGTGACCGTCGAATCCCTGAACCGGACGAACGAGGCGTTTTCCACAGATTCGGCGGTGGATGCGTTCGACGAAAGCGCGGAAGAGCCGAGCCCGCTGCCCACGCCGAAGCCGCAGACCAGTGGCGAGCGGAAGATTCCCGAGGGCACGCAGGTGTACTTCATCCGCCTGTGCTGGACGGATCGCTGCGAGCAGCGCGCCTGGGGCACGGAGCTGCATGCGCTGGAGCAGCTCTATCCCTGGCGCTATGAGCTGATCGGCGCGGCCGTCGGGGCCTTCCTGCTGGCGGTGCTGCTGTTCGTGTTCCTGATGGCGGCCGCCGGGCACCACGACGCAAGCGGCGAGGTCAAGGCGGGCTTCGTGGAGAAGATCCCGGCCGACCTGCTGTGGCTGATCGGCTTCGGCGGAGTCTGTTTGCTTGCCGTCGTGATCGGAAACTTTTTCGGCGGCAATTATCTGGTCTCGAGTCTCGTGATCATCGCCCTGTGCCTGCTCGGCGCGGGCCTGCTGGCGCTGCTGTGCCTGATGAGCACGGCCGTGCGCCTCAAGCTGGGCATCTTCCTCGACGGCTGCCTCGTCTGGCGCGTCCTGCGCTGGTGCTGGAAGTGGCTCAAGGCCGCCGTCCGCGCCGTTGGAAAGCTGCTGCGCGGACTGCCGCTGGTTTGGAAGTGGATCCCGGTCTTTCTGGTTCTGATGATCGTGGACTTCCTGCTGACATTTAATTACCGCAGGGATGGAGATGTGCTGGCCTTCATCAAGCTGATGCAGTGGGCGCTGCTGGGTGCCGCGATCCTCTATCTGGCGCTTGCTTTCCAGCGTCTGCGCAAGGGCGCGAAGGCCATCGCGCAGGGTGAGGAGCAGGTCGTCGTCGACGAGAAATACCTGGTCGGCGACCTCAAGGATCATGCGGAGGACTTAAACCACATCCGCGACGGCCTCAGCCGCGCGGTGGACGAGCGCATGAAGTCCGAGCGTCTGCGCACCGAGCTCATTACGAACGTCTCCCACGATATCAAGACCCCGCTGACCTCCATCATCAACTACGTCGATCTGCTCGCCCGCGAGGAGCCGGAGAACGAGAAAACAAAGGAGTACGTCGAGGTGCTGCAGCGCCAGTCGGCGCGGCTGAAAAAGCTGACGGACGATCTGGTGGAGGCCTCCAAGGCTTCGACCGGCAATCTTCCGGTGAATGCGGAAAAGCTGGAGCTCGGCGTGCTGCTGGATCAGACCGCCGGGGAATACGGCGAGCGCCTCACGTCGAAAAACCTCGATCTGCGCGTGGCGAAGCCGGAGGAGCCCGTCTATGTGCAGGCCGATCCGCGCCACCTCTGGCGCATCCTCGACAACCTGATGAGCAATATTCTCAAGTACGCCCAGCCGGGCACACGCGTCTATCTCAATCTCGAGCGGGAGGGGCGCAGGGCGGCGCTGAGCTTCCGCAACATCTCCGCCCAGCCGCTGAACGTCCGGCCGGAGGAGCTGACCGAGCGCTTCGTGCGCGGCGACAGCGCCCGCAGCACCGAGGGCAGCGGCCTCGGCCTTGCCATCGCGGCGAGCCTCGCCAAGCTTCAGGGCATCGACCTCGATCTCTCGGTGGACGGCGACCTGTTCAAGGTGATATTGCGCTTCGACGAAGTCTGACAGACGCAAAAATCCCTGCAAAACCGAAGTTTTGCAGGGATTTTTTAGCGTTTATCGCGGAAAAAGTCCTTCAGCAGCGCGGCGCAGTCCTCGCCGCAGAGCCCGGCCGAGACCGTCGGCTGGTGGCCGAAGCGCTCGAAAAAGAGGTCGATCACGCTGCCGCAGGCGCCGCTCTGCGCCTCGCGCGCGCCGTAGTAGATCGCGGGCACGCGGGCGTTGATGATCGCCCCGGCGCACATGGGGCAGGGCTCCAGCGTCACATAGAGGCGGCAGCCCTCGAGCCGCCAGTCGCCCAGGGCACGGCATGCCTCACGGATGGCCTCGATCTCGGCGTGGGCGGTGGCGTCACTCTCCTCTGCGCGCCGGTTGCGCCCGCGGCCAAGGACCGTTCCGTCCGGCCCGACGATCACGCAGCCCACCGGCACCTCGCCGACGGCCGCGGCCTCCCGGGCCAGCGCCAGGGCCTCGTTCATGTATTGTTCGTGTTCCATGGGCTTTTTCCTCAGTCCAGAACCTTGCCGCCAAACCAGCGCGTTTCCCCGCCGTTTTTGTCGACCAGCACAAAGCAGCGCAGCCGCCCGTCGGGGTCATAGGCTGCGTCGACGCGGCGGCTTTCAGCGACAAAATCACAGAGACGGTAGCCGCTGTAGGCGCAGGCTTCGCCCTCTGTTTCACCCGGGCGCAGGAGCTGCTGTTTCCATCCGTCCGTATCGAGAAACACGCGCAGCAGCCATTCGTCCCCTGCCGAGATCAGCTCGGCGCTGCCGCGCAGATCCGCCGTTTCCCAGCGTGTGACGGTGCCGTCCGTGAGGTCGATGGAGCCAAGGACGCTGCCCTCGCTGTCCCGCTGGGAGTACCAGACGGTGTTGCCGATGCGCACCGGCGCGTAGGAGGCCGCGGCGGTCAGCCGCCGGTCGGCGCCGTCCCAGAGCCGCATGCGCAGGCAGGCGCCCTCACCCTCGCTCTGGTAGAGGACGCCCTCAGGCATCGCCCAGGCGTAGTCGCAGGGTCCCTCGATCAGCGTTTCTGCGCCCGTCCCGTCCAGCGCGGCGCGGCAATAGCGCCCCTCGCCGTCGGTGTAGTACAGCGCGCCGTCAAAGAGCTGCAGGCTCCGGATCGGCCCATCCAGCAGGGTTTCAGGCGCATGGCCTTTCAGCGCAAGGCGCTGCAGGGAGCCGCCGTTGAGAAAGTACAGATAGCCGTCCGCCAGGGCGAGATACTCCGGTACGCAGTCGGCGCAGAGAATCTGAAAGGCCGTCGGCTTCCCGCCGCGCAGGCGGCAGGAGGTCAGTACGGGACGCAGCGCCTCGTCATAGTCAAGGCCGTAGAGCCGGTCGCCGGCGATCAGCCAGCGGTTGGCACTCATAAACGAGCTCATGGCCGCCGTGTCGGCGTCGGAATAGCCCTGCGGCACCAGCACAGACACGGCTGCGGAGACTTCCGGCGCTGCCGCATCGGTCGTCGCGGGCGTTGCCTCCGGCACGTTGGCCGCGCAGCCGGTGAGCAGGAGGAGCAGCAGTATAATCAGAAATAATCGTCGCATAGTAATAAAACGGGGGCTGTAAAGAACTTTACAGCCCCTGGTCGTTGTGCCGCGCTCAGGCGAGGGCGGCGGTGATGATGGACATCTGATAGACTTCCTCGGCGTCGCAGCCGCGGCTCAGATCGTTGATCGGGGCGTTCAGGCCCTGCAGAATGGGGCCGTAGGCCGCGAAGCCGCCCAGACGCTGGGCGATCTTATAGCCGATGTTGCCGGACTGGATCTCCGGGAAGATGAAGGTGTTGGCATAGCCGGCGACCGGACTGCCGGGGAACTTGAGCTGGCCGACGACGGGGGAGACGGCCGCATCAAACTGCATCTCACCGTCGATGGCGAGCTCGGGAGCCATCTCCTTGGCAATGGCGGTGGCGTTGCGGACGAGATCGACGTTGACGCCCTTGCCGCTGCCCTTGGTGGAGTAGCTCAGCATGGCGACTTTCGGATCCATGCCGAAGACCTTGGCGGTGCCGGCGGTGGCGACGGCGACCTCGGCCAGCTGCTGCGCGGCGGAGAGAACGACGTTGCCTTCCTTGTCCTTGCGGTCCTCATAGGCGATGTTGATGGCGCAGTCGCCCATGCAGATCATCTCGTCGCCGCGGACCAAAATGAAGCAGGAGGAGACAAGGTTGGCGCCCTTGCGGGTCTTCACCAGCTGCAGCGCGGGACGAACGGTGTCGGCGGTGGAGTAGGTCGCGCCGCCCAGCAGCGCATCGGCCACGCCCATCTTCACGAGCATCGTGCCGAAGTAGTTGCCCTTGGAAAGAGCAGCGCGGCATTCCTCGGCGGTCATCTTGCCCTTGCGCAGGGCGACCATGGTCTCGACCATCTCGTCCATCTTGTCGTAGGTCGCGGGATCCAGGATCTCCAGACCCTCGATGTCGAAGCCGCCCTTGGCGGCAGCGGCCTTGACCTCATCGACGTTGCCGACGAGCACGGGCGTCAGGAAGCCGTCCTTTTTCAGACGGGCCGCGGACTCCAGAATACGGGCGTCATGGCCCTCGGTGTAGACGATCTTGCGGGGATTTGCCTTCAGAACCTCGATCAGGTTTTCAAACATGTCTGTTTCCTCCTGTTTTTATCTTAGTGAATGCGTAAAGGGTTTCCAACAGTCTCACTCTACCACGCAGCGCTGGATTTTTCAAGATGAAAAGCCGCTGATAAAATGTTTTTGTTGTGACCGCTTGTATTTTCGCTTATTCCTGCTATAATACTGGGGAATAGATAAGCTCCCGGAGAGCGGAAAGGAGAAACCATGGAGATCACAAAGGAAACCCTGATCGGCGAAATGCTGCAGAGCGATATGGGCATCGCCTATGTGCTGATGCAGTGCGGCATGCACTGCGTGGGCTGCCCCTCCTCGATCGGCGAGTCTCTGGAGGAGGCCTGCGCCGTCCACGGCCTGGACGCCGACGCCGTCCTGGAGGCCATTCACGAGTATCAGGCGAGCGTACAGTAAGATTATTTTTACGACAGATTTGAGCTCCCCGGCGGAAGCCGGGGAGCTCATGTTATCTGCTGCTGGGGCCGGGGTCGGCGTCCCCGAAGATCAGATCATCGACGTCTTTCTCCATCTTTATCCCTCCATCAACACATATACTCATTCTATGCGCCGTCAAGTGCCGCTATGCAGCGTGATGACGACAATTTCCGGCCGATTGAACAGGCGCGGAATCGGGGAAGAGCTGCCGAGCCCGCGGGAGACGAGCATCGCATAGCGCTCGCCGCGGTAAACGCCGCTCTCGTAGTCTGCGCCGAGCCGATGCCCGGTGCCGATCAGACCGCCGATGAAGGGCAGCCGGATCACGCCGCCGTGGGCGTGACCGCAGAGGATCAGATCGACCGGCAGCGAGGGTTCCCGGAGCAGCCAGTCGTTGCGGTGCGCGAGCCACAGCACGAAATCGTCCGGGTACTCGGTCCGCAGCTTTTCCGCCAGCGCCGCGGGGCGGATCATGTCCGCCGGGCCGTTGGGATCCTCCACGCCGGCGAGAATCAGCCTTGCGCCGTTCCAGGGCAGAGGCAGATAGCGGTTTTCCATGCGCAGCACGCCGTACTGATCCAGCAGCCGCCTCAGGGCGGGCAGCGCGCCGCCGGCCCAGTCGTGGTTGCCGCTGACCCAGGCGATGGGCGCCGAGCCCTGCAGCTGCCGCAATAAGGCGGCTGTCGCCGGCAGCTGCGTGTGATTGTCCGCGAAGTCCCCGGCCAGGGCGATCAGATCCGGCTGCTGCGCCAGCACAGCCCGGGAGAGACGCCGGTTGTCAGGGCCAAAGGACGCCCCGTGCAGATCGCTGAGCAGCACGATCCGGTAGCCGTCGAGCGCCGGAGGCAGAGAGGCAAAGCTCAGCTCGACCTCTGTCAGCTGCAGATGCCAGCGGCTGTCGGCGGTCAGCGCCGCGGCCGTCAGCATCAGCAGCAGAGCCCGCCGCAGGGCCCGTCCCGGCTTTTTCATGGCGCATTCCTCCTTTTCTGCCTGCTGTGCCCCAGCATAGCACGGCCGCCGCGTCGAAAAAACGGGAATCTTTTGTGACGGCACATCTTGAATCGCCGCACCCTTTGCGCTATAATATATCAGTCATTCTGTCGCCATGCGGCGGAAGGCACAGAGTACACAAGGAAAAAGGATGAAAGCAATGAGCGCATCGACGAAGAGAAAAAACCGCCAGGCCGAAATTGAGGCCGGCACTTACAAAAAGCAGGCCACCCAGAGGGAGCGGGACGAGAAAAAGGCCAAGGAGAAGCGCACCATCGCGATCTGCGTCACGTTTGTGGTCGTGATCGTTCTGGCCGCCATTCTGCTGAACCTGATCCCCGCGATCCGGAACAAGCAGGAGCTGCGCCGCTACACCGAAGGCACCGCCGTCACGGTCGGCGAGAGAAGCTACAGCCCCGCGGAGATCGGCTATCTCTACACCAATCAGTTCCAGAACTTTACCAGCAACTATTACGGGGCCATCTACGGACTTGACGCCAGCCAGGGCGCCAAAGGCCTCGGCTCCGTCGCCTATACCGGCCCCGCGCTGGAGGGCAAGACCATCAACAGCTGGCGAGATTATTTCCTGAACGCCGTGTATAACCAGCTGAGCCAGATCCAGACCCTGCTGCGCTATGCCCGCGAGAACAACATCACCCTCTCGGACGAGGACAAGGCGCAGATCGAGCAGAACCTTGCCACCTACAAGACCTATGCGACCATGTACAATTACCCCAATGTCGACCAGTTCCTGTCGCTGAATATCGGCAAAGGCGTGACGCTGGACATGATCCGCGGCCTGGAGGAGGAATCCGCGCTGGCCAGCAAGGCCTACACCGCCTATGAGGAGAGCCTGAGCTTCACCGACGAGCAGCTGGCTGAGGAGTACGCCTCCTTTAACGGCAGCTACGACACCTACAGCTATGCCTTCTATCGCGTAGCGGCCCAGGCGGCCGAGGGCGAGGAGCCCACCGATCTGGCGATTGCCGAAGCCGAGGCCGAGGCTGACGCCATCATCGCCTCCTATCAGGACGGCGACGATGTGGAGGACCTGTATGATCGCTTCAACGGCTATATTGAGTCCGAGCTCGGTGACAGCGCCACGCGCAACGATAACCTGACCGGCGCCTCCGTCAGCAGCGTGTACGGCGACTGGCTGAAGGACAGCGCCCGCCAGCCCGGCGACATCACCAAGGTCGCCGACGGCAACAACTTCTATGCGGTGCTCTTCCTGGGCCATGAGGACGCTTCTTATCCCACGGTCAACGTGCGCCACATTCTGATTCAGGCCAAGGCCGACGAGGACGGAACCTGGAGCGAGAAGGCGCTGGCCGATGCGAAGGCCGAGGCCGAACGGATCCTGGCCGAGTACGAGGCCGGAGACAAGACCGAGGAGAGCTTTGCCGCGCTGGCTGAGCAGTACTCTGAGGATCAGGGCTCCAAGGCAAACGGCGGCCTGTATGAAAACGTGGCCAAGGGCCAGATGGTCGCTGATTTCAACGACTTCTGCTTTGCCGAAGGCCGCAAGAGCGGCGACACCGCTATTGTTTACGGCACGAACGGCCAGTACGCCGGCTATCACGTGATGTACTACGTGGGCGAGGGCGAGATCTACAGCAAGCTGCTCGCGGAAAACTCCCTGACCCAGAATGCCATCAACGATTGGCTGACCGGCTCTGACATCACCGCGGTGCCCGGCGCCGAGGAAGTGCTGGTTGACCCCGTCACCGCGCCCATCCCCACCGCCGTCCCCGAGGCGGCCGAGACGACCGAAGAGCCCGCGAAGACCGAAGGCTGATCCGAAAGCATAAAACGACCTCCGCCTGCAGGCGGAGGCCGTTTTACGGAAAAAAGGAGACACTTTTTCAAAAAAAGACTTGCCAGAACGCGCCTCCTGTGTTATGATTCTCTCTGCGCCTTGTAACTATGCCCTCCGGGCACAATCAAGGCAGCCTTAGATGAGGAGTTTGTATCAATGAAGGCAGGAATTCATCCCAACTACAAGCCGACCACCATCCGCTGCGCCTGCGGCGCCGTGATCGAGACCGGCTCCACCAAGCAGAACATCACCGTTGAAATCTGCTCCAAGTGCCACCCCTTCTACACCGGCAAGCAGAAGCTGGTCGACACCAGCGGCCGCGTGGACAAGTTCAACAAGAAGTACGGCATCAAGTAATAGATAGACGGAACGTCGAAACCGCGAGGCAGTTTTGCTTCGCGGTTTCGGCTTACTGGGAGAACAACATGAAATTGGAAACAAAGCGCCTGCTGCTGCGCCCCTATGAGGCGGACGACTGGGCGGATTATCTGGACTATTTCAGCGACCCGGAGATGTGGCGCATGCTGGGCTACCGGCCCTTCGTGCGCGAGGAGGATTTCCGCGGCGATTTTGGGTGGCGGCTGGAAAATCCGGGTGTAACGGCGCTGGTGCTGAAGGAGACGGGGCATGTCGTCGGCCATATCTGCGCCGGCGCGCTCTACCCGCCGCTGCTCGAGCGGGAGGAACTGCGGGGGAAACAGGGCGTGTCGCTGTCGTTTTCGCTGCACCGCGACTGGCGGCGGCAGGGACTGATGCGCGAGGCGCTGGAGGCGCTGCTGGACGAACTCTTTCGCTCCGGCGGGGCCGATTTTGTCAACAGCGGCTATTTTTCCTTCAATGCCGCCTCAGAGGCGCTGCACCGGAGCCTCGGTTTCCGCCCGATTTTTACGCATGTGATCGAGCGAAACGGTGAGACGGTCGAGGTCATCGAAACCATCCTCGAGCGGGAAGACAGATTATAATGAACAGGCGCGCCGCGAAGCTTCGCAGCGCGCCTGTTTTGGTTTGTCAGGACAGATTCCCGGTGGCGTACATCAGCGCGGTGACGGCGACGACCGGCGCCGTCTCGCAGCGGAGGATGCGCTCGCCCATCGAGCAGACGTGCAGCCCCGCGATTTTCGCGAGCTTTGCCTCAAAGTCCGCAAAGCCGCCCTCCGGCCCGGTCACAAGCGCGGCGGTCTTGATCTCCTTGTTGGCCTCGAGAACCTGGTCGAGCGCCTCGCGCTCGCCGGTCTCGTAGAGGAACAGCGCCAGATCCTTTTTCACTGCCACGTCCAGCGCGCCGGCAAAGTCGCCCGCCCACTTCACCTGCGGGATGATGCCGCGGCCGGACTGCTTGGCAGCCTCCTCGGCGATGCGCTGCCAGCGCTCGATCTTCTTCTCCGGGTTCTCCGGGCGTGCCACACAGCGGCCGGAGAGGAAAAAGCCGATTTCCGAGGCGCCGGCCTCGACGCATTTTTGGATGATATAGTCGGTCTTGTCGCCCTTGGGCAGGCCGCAGAGCACGGTGACGGCCACGCTCGGCTCGGCCGGGCAGCGCCGGACCTCCAGAACCTCGGCCTCCGCCTGCTCTTTGTCGGAGGAGACCAGGCGGCACTTGTAGTCCGTGCCCTCTCCGTCGCAGATCGTCAGCTCCTCGCCCGGGCGCAGGCGCAGCACGCGCACGTGTTCGGCGTCCCGTCCGCGCAGAATGGCCATGCCACCGGCCAGGTTAGTGCCGGCAATGAAAAATCTGGGCATACAATCCCCTCCAGCGAGTATTTGTACAGGTTTATTTATTATCTCATATCTCGCACCGCTTTGCAAGCCCCGGCATAGGATGTGCCGGGGAAAAACCCTTTGCAAGGAGCGATGCCGATGAAACGAGATTTTCAGCGGGAGCTGCGGCATTTTGACCGGGTCTGGCAGCGCGTGACCGACAGCCGCCCCGGCCCGCCGCCGATGTGGCCGCCCCCGCCTCCGCCTCCGCCGCCCCCGATGGGGCCGCCGCCGCGGCCGGAGGGGCTGATGCCAAAGAAAAACCGCCGATGCTGCGCCCAGCGCTATTGCCCGCGCAGATAAAGCAATCCCCGGGGGACTCCCCCGGGGATTTTTCCCTGTTTACAGCCCGAGAATCTCGCGGGCGGTGGCAGCGATGGCCTCCACACGGCCCGGAGCGAAGGGGCTGTCAAAGCCGCCCGCGTCCACGAGACCCATCATGCCGGAAAAGTCGCGCTCGAGGTTGTCCAGATAGCGCTGCATCCCGGCGCCGGGATCTTCGCGCTCAAGCGCGAAGATCTGCATGGCGAGGTCGTTGGAGATGGGATAGCTGACGATGTAGAAGGCCTGCTCGAAGTAGTGCGGGATATCCACCCAGCTCAGCGAGTAGAACTCGTCGTAATAGCGGTTGTAGTAGCCGTAGTCCTTGGCGACCTGGCGGGATATGTCGTTCAGCACCTCCGCGCTCAGATTGTCCGCGCCGAGGGCGTAGACCTGATGCTCAAACTCGGCATAGGAGGCCTGGGAGATGTACATTTCCACCGTGTCGATCATCTTGATCTTGGCGAGATTGTCCACCTCGTCCTCGTCCAGCTGTTCGTCCAGGCGCGAGAGCACCAGGTATTCCATCGCCTGCGAGTAAACCTCTGCCAGATCGACGGTCTCGTAGGCATTCAGGTTCACATAGGCGTCGCTGTAATGGCCGAATTCGTGAGCAAAGGTGAGAATATCCTCGTTCGTGCCGTCGGCGTTGACAAAGAGGAAGGGCGCTTCATAGTCGCTCAGGTAGGTCTCGAAGGACATATTGACCTTGCGGCTGCTGGAGGTGAGATCGCAGAGCTCATACCGCAGCATGAAATCATAGGCCTCGGCTACGCTCCCGCCGAAGTCCGAAACGGCCTGGCGCAGAATATCCCGCAGCGTGGCCTCGTCCAGCTCGCTGTACCAGACCTGATAGGGGATGGTGCTGTCAGCGAGACGCTGATACAGCGGCACCATATAGGTTTTAATGTCCTGCAGATAGCCTTCGGCCTGCTCGGGCGTGTAGTCGCGCCCATAGCCGTAAAGATACTGCATCTGCTCATAGCTGTCATAGCCCAGGGCGGCGGCCAGCTGCTCGCGCACGGAAACCAGGCGGATGAACACGTCGGCGTAGCGCTCGTTGTACTGCGTGTAGTAGGCGGTCACGGCCTCATTGTAGGCCGAGCCGGTCAGCCGATCCAGCAGCTCGTCGAGCGCTTCCTCGCTGCCGCGAAACTCGACGACGGGTTCTGCCGACAGCGCGCGGTATTCGGAGATGAGATTGCTCTCCTCCTGCATCAGCGCCACGGTCTCGTCGGTATACATCGACTGGCTCTCGTCGCTGTACTGTTCGCAAAAGCCCTCCCAGAAGTAGTTTTCCTCCAGCTCGGCGGCCAGCGGCGAGGCGGCGCAGGCGTAGTACAGCCCGTCCATCGCCTGGTCGATCAGGGCGTAGTTTTCCATGCACCAGAGATACTCTTCGGCGTAGTACTCATCGCTCAGATCCAGGCAGCTTCGGATATCCGCAAGCGTGCACATAGTGTCGTAGTGGTAGTAGAAGAGGAAGCAGTCATCCAGCAGCGGCTCGACGGACGCATAGTCCGCTCCGCCGTTCATGGCTTCCTCGGCCTCGGCAATCATCGCGTCCAGCTCCGCCAGATCAGGCCGCTCGTAGCTCATTTCGCTGAAGCGCGGGATCTCGTCCTGGCGCTCCAGCGCTTCGATGCGCATTTCCGACTCGCCCTCGCGGCCAAAGGGATCGTCCGCGGGATCTGGCGCAGAGTCGGCCGACGAAAGAACGGGCTTCGCCTCCGCATCGGCGGGCAGAGCCCCGCCTCTGACGCAGCCGCACAGAAGCAATGCGCACAGCGCCAGCGCAAGCAAACAGGTCAAGCGTTTTTTCATCATATCTTCTCCCAATTTCTTGATACGGTATGTCTTAGTCTATCACAAAGCGAAGAAAAGGAAAAGAAGAAACTCTCTTGAATTCATGGGAACTTTCCCCTATAATACCGATAGGAAACAGGGAGCGCGGCTCCCCGGAAAAGGAGCGGATCAGATGAGTGATATCTATGTGACCGGTCATCGCAACCCGGATACCGATTCCATCGTGGCGGCCATTGCCTATGCCAATCTGCGCAATTCGATGGGCGACCGCGAATACAAGGCCGCGCGCATCGGCGCGATCAACGATGAGACGCAGAAGCTGCTGGATCGCTTCGGCTTTGAGCCGCCGGTGCTGGTGAAAACCATGCGCACGCAGGTGCGTGACCTGGAGTTCGACCGGCCGCCTGCTCTCAACCGCTCCGTGACGATGGATCTGGCCTGGCGCACCCTGCGCGACAATCACCTGACCGCGGTGCCCATCACCCGGGACGACGGCACGCTCTTCGGCATGCTCTCCGCCGGCGATATCGCCAACTACGACATGCAGACCATCAGCTTCAACCGCGTCGAGGACGTGCCGCTCTTCAATCTGCTGAGCGTGCTGGAGGGCAGCCTGGTCAACGAGTTCGGGGCGCCCGCCGGCAGCATCAATGGCGAGATTTTCATCGCGCTGCCCCAGAATTTCGACGATCCTGCGCTGACCAATCCCGGCAGCATCCTCATCTGCGGCAATCAGCCGGAGCTGATCGACCGGGCCATCGCGGCCGGCGTCGGCTGCCTGATTATCTGCCGCTCGGACATTCGGCCGGAGTGGATGAGCTGCGAAAACGGCAGCATCATTATCTCCACGCCGCTGACCGCCCGGCGCGTCAGCCGCGTGATCTACCAGGCTCTCCCGGTGGAGCGCGTCTGCGAGCAGAAAGACATCGTGTCCTTCCACCTGAACGACTATCTCGACGACGTGCGCGAGATTATGGCCAAGAGCCGTTACCGCTGCTATCCGATCCTGGACGAGCAGGACCGCGTGGTCGGCACGCTCTCGCGCTTTCACCTGCTCAATCCGCGGCGCAAGCAGCTGGTGCTTGTGGACCACAACGAGCTGGCGCAGTCGGTGCCCGGACTGGAGCAAGCGGACATTCTGGAGATCATCGACCATCACCGCCTGGCCGACATCCAGACCCGCCAGCCCATCCGCGTCCGCAACGAGCCGGTGGGCAGCACCAACACCATCATCACCGCCATGTACCAGGAAAACGGTGTGGTGCCCTCACCGCGGATGGCCGGGCTGATGGCCGGCGCGATCCTCTCGGACACGGTGCTCTTCAAATCGCCCACCTGTACCAAGCGCGACGTTACGATGGCCGAGCGTCTGGCCCGCATGGCCGGCATCAATCTCGAGGAGCTCGGGCACTCGCTCTTCTCCTTCGGCGGCTGGGACAAGAGCGCCGAGGAGCTGCTGCGCGTGGACTACAAGGAGTTCCACATCTCCGGCCAGAACATCGCCGTCAGCCAGATCACCTGCGACGATTCCGCCCGCATTCTGACGCGCGCGGAGGAGTTCCTCGAGGTCATGCGCAAGCTGCAGAAGAAATATTCCTTTGACATGGTGCTGCTGATGATTACCGACGTGCTGATGGAGGGCTCTCACCTGCTCTACGTCGGCAGCGACGAGATCATTCAGCAGGCCTTCGCCGTGCAGCCGAAGGACAACCGCGTGTTCCTTCCGCATGTGATGAGCCGCAAAAAACAGGTTATCCCGATGCTGACCGCCCTTTGGGGTTAATGATTCAAGAAAAACAAAAAAGAAGCCGTGTCAAGCGACACGGCTTCTTTTGTTTACAGGTCAAGTCCGAGGTTCTGCTTCCAGCGCAGGATGCGCAGCACCGACGCATCAAGCTGTGCTTCCGGCAGCCGGCCGTCCTCCACGGCGGCCAGCAGCGCCTGCGCGGCAGCCTCAAAGTCACCGCAGCAGAGCAGGTCGTTGCCCGCGAGTGCGGCCGCCACGGCGGCATCCTCGCCGCCTGTGAACTGGCCGATCGCCTGCATGCTCAGGTCATCGCACATAATGACCCCGGAAAAGCCCAGCTCCTCGCGCAGGATGCGGTGCACCTCCGGGGAGAGGGAGGCGGGGTGATCCGCGTCCATGCACTGCACAATGTTGTGGCTGACAAGCACGGCGTCCGCCCCGGCCTCGATGCCCGCGAGAAAGGGCAGAAAATCGCCGCCCGTGAAGGCGTCCATCGTCCGCCTGTCATAGGCCTGGCCGGTGTGCGTGTCGGCGCTGCCGCCGTAGCCGGGGAAGTGCTTGAGCGTGCTGCCGAGGCCCTCGCGCTTCATGACCGTCACCACGCGGCGGACGTATTCGGCGGTCTCGGCGGAATCGGTGCCGAAGCTGCGGGCAGAGATGTAGTTTGCCCGGTTGAGCGGCACGTCGGCCACCGGCGCGAGATTGACGTTCAGGCCGAGCGAGAGCAGCAGCTGCGCTTTCTCCGCGGTGTCGCTCTCAACGAGCGCCCAGCCGCCTTGCTCATACAGCGCCCGCGGCGCGGCGAAGGGCACGGCGCGCAGCCGGGGATTGGAGCTGACGCGGCAGACGGTGCCGCCCTCTTCGTCCACGGCCAGCAGCAGCGGGATGGGCGAAGATTCCTGCAGGGCCGCCGTCATGGCGAGGACCGCGTCCCTGTCCTTGTCGGCAAAGGATGAGGCGTAGAGACAAAGGCCGCCCGTGCCGCGCGCGGCAGCCTCTGCGACCTCGTCCTCGTCCGAGCTGCAGAGCATCAGGATCTGGCAGACCTTTTCCTCGGTCGTCATGGACGCGAGCCGCCGCACAGCGGGGTCGATCTCCGGCTCCGGCGTGGGGCTCGGCGCTTTGCTGGGCTCGGGCGTCGGTTCCGGCGGCTGAGGCACGGCGTCGGGCTCCGCCGCGGGGATGGGGCGCTGCACACAGGAGCCGATCAGCAGCATGCAGAAAAGAAGGGTCAGCAACAGACAGATTCGTTTCATGGATGCCTCCGAAGAGGAAGGAATTTCAAGTACTCTCTTTATACCACATTTCAAAAGAAAATGCCGCCGATTCGGCGGCATTTTCAGAAAGATTAAGGAATGGCTCAGCGCATGCCCTTGTCGTAGGGGATGCCCTCTGCCTTCGGCGCGCGGGACTTCTTGGAGGTAAGCGCCAGAACGATCAAAGACACGATGTAGGGCATCATGTTATAGACGGTACCGGGGATGTTCAGCGCGCTCAGGAAACTGATGCCGAAGTAGACATTGGACAGCGCACGGAAGAGGCCGAACAGCAGCGCGGCGAGCGCGATACGGGTGGGCTTCCACTGACCGAAGATCATGACAGCCAGGGCCAGGAAGCCGAAGCCGGCGACGCCGTATTCGAACTGCCACTGGGACACGCCTGCGAGAATGTAGCAGATGCCGCCCAGACCGCCCAGCAGACCGGAGATCAGCACGCCGGACCAGCGCATTTTGTATACGCTGATACCGACGGAGCTCGCCGCCTGGGGATGTTCGCCGCAGGCCATCAGGCGCAGACCGAATTTAGTCTTGTACAGCGTCAGATAGGCGAGAACGAGGATCACAACCGCGATGACCATGAACCAGTTGAACTCGAAGGAGCCGAAGTAGTGGATGAACGCCTTCTTCTGCTCGACGTATTCGATGGTGGCGGAGTGGTTGTTGGGGTCGGCGGCGGTGTTGATCGCCTTGACAAGAACCGTTGCGGCAGCGGTGCCGAGCATGTTCAGCGCGGTGCCGACGATGGTCTGGTCGGCTTTGAAGTTGATGCAGGCCACAGCCAGCAGCGCCGAGTAGGCCATGCCGAAGACAATGGCCGCCAGCAGCGTCAGCAGGACAATGACAAAGGCGGAGGCGCCGGCGGGCATATTGCGCATCATCAGAGCGCCGCCCAGCGCGCCGATGACCATGATGCCTTCCAGGCCGAGGTTGATGACGCCGGAGTGTTCGGAGAAGCAGCCGCCCAGCGCGACCAGGAGAAGGATGGACGCAAAGATCAGGGTGTATTGAAGCAGCAGCAGCATTACTTCTCGCCTCCTTTCTCAGCAGCAAGGGCTTTCGCCTTTTGAACCTTCTTCTCTTCGCTCTTGTCAAGCCCACGGTTCATGGCGGTCTTCAGGAAGAGCACGAAACCGCAGAGGTAGATGATGATGGACGTGATCAGATCAGAGATCTGCGCACAGTAGAGGTTGGTGTCCACGTTCGGGCCGCCGTCGGTGATGTGCTGGATAAAGAAGGAGGAGAAGATCGTGCCGATCGGGTTCAGACCGCCGAGGAAGGTGGCGGCGATGCCGTTGAAGCCCATGCCGGGCACGGAGGTCGCGGTGACGGACCACTGCTCAATGTCGGTCAGATACAGCATGGCGCCGCCGATGCCGGCCAGACCGCCCGAGATGATCAGGGTCAGGATGATGTTGCGCTTCTCCGCCATGCCGGCGTATTTGGCAGCGTTCCTGTTGTTGCCGGTGGCACGCAGCTCATAGCCGAAGCGGGTGCTGTTGAGCACAACGTGGACAATGATCGCCAGGACAATCGCAAGAGGGATCGCGATGGACACCTTGTCATAGCCGAAGAGCTTGTCCAGACCGGCGGAGGGGAGGATGGCCTGAGGAGCAAATTCTTTCAGCTTCAGCGTATAGTGGCTGGCCTCCTGCTTCTGCGTCATCAGGATCATGTTGGAGGAGTACAGGGCGATCCAGTTGAGCATGATACCGGAAATGACTTCGTTGACGTTGCAGTAGGACTTAAGGAAACCGACGATCATGCCGAGCAGGGCGCCGGCGACAATGGCAAAAAGGACGCACGGCAGCCATCCCCAACCCCAGGCCAGGGCGGCGTAGAGGCTGGCGCAGACGCCGGCGACATACTGGCCGGCAGCGCCGATGTTGAACAGGCCGACCTTGTAGGCGAACAGAACGGACAGGCCGCACATCAGCAGCGGAGCGGTGCGGACAAGTGTTGCGCCCAGCAGTTTCAGGCGGCGGGCGGCCATCGCGGTCTTCAGAAAGTTTTTCAGAACGTCGAGAATGGCGTCCCAGGCGCCGGCCGGATTGATGAACAGCAGCACGATATAGCCGATCAGCAGGCCCATGAGGATGCACAGCAGGGATGCGATCAGGGACTGGACGGCACTGTTTCTCAGAAATTTCTTCATGCCTTCACCTCGTCTCTCTTGGCGCCGGCCATGTACAGGCCCAGCTCCTCCTGCGTGGTGGTCTTCGGATCGAGTTCGCCGACGATCTCGCCCTCGTACATCACGAGGATGCGATCGGGCACGTCCATGACCTCATCCAGCTCCAGGGACACCAGCAGCACGGCTTTTCCGGCGTCGCGCTGGGCAACCAGCTGTTTGTGGATGAATTCAATGGCGCCGACGTCCAGGCCACGGGTGGGCTGCACGGCGATCAGCAGGTCAGGGGCCTTGTCAATCTCACGGGCGATGATGGCCTTCTGCTGGTTGCCGCCGGACATGGCGCGCGCGGGGGTGATCGCGCCCTGGCCGGAGCGGACGTCGTACTCCTCGATCAGTCTGTTGGCGTAGTTGCGGATGGCGCTGCGCTTGAGGAAACCGGCCTTGTTGGTGAACTGTTCCTCGAAGTACAGCTGCAGGATCATGTTGTACTCCAGCGAGTAATCCAGCACGAGGCCGTGCTTGTGACGGTCTTCGGGGATGTGGCTCATGCCGGAGGTGGAGCGCTTGCGGATCGAAGCGTTCGTGATGTCTTCGCCCTTGAACAGGAGTTTGCCGGACTTGAGCGGTTCCAGTCCGGACAGGCCGTAGACCAGCTCGGTCTGGCCGTTGCCGTCGATGCCGGCGATGCAGACGATCTCGCCTGCGTGGACCTTGAAGCTGACGTTCTTGACGGCGTCTTTCTTGTGCAGCTTCGAGGCGACGCTCATGTTCTCCACGCTGAGGATCACCTCGCCCGGTGTGCTGGGCTTCTTGTCCACGTGGAAGTTGACGTTGCGGCCGACCATCATGGCGGACAGCTGCTCCACCGTGGTGTCCTTTGTCTCTACCGTTCCGATGTACTTGCCCTTGCGCAGGACGGTGCAGCGGTCGGCCACGGCCATGATCTCAGCCAGTTTGTGGGAGATGAAGAGGATGCTCTTGCCCTCGGCGGCGAGATTTTTCATGATCTGCATCAGCTCGTCAATCTCCTGCGGGGTCAGCACGGCGGTGGGTTCGTCGAAGATCAGGATCTCATTGTCGCGGTAGAGCATCTTCAGGATCTCGGTGCGCTGCTGCATGCCGACGGTAATATCCTCGATCAGCGCGTCCGGATCGACGGCCAGGCCGTACTTTTCAGACAGAGCCATGACCTTCTCGCGCGCTTCCTTTTTCTGCAGGAATCCGTGCTTGGTAGGCTCGACGCCGAGAATGATGTTGTCGAGAACGGAGAAACATTCGACCAGCTTGAAGTGCTGATGCACCATACCGATGCCGAGGTCATTGGCATCGTTCGGGTCTTTGATCTGGACTTCTTTACCGTCTTTTTTGATGACGCCTTCCTCCGCCTGATACAGGCCGAACAGGACGCTCATCAAGGTAGATTTTCCGGCGCCGTTTTCACCCAGCAGGGCGTGAATTTCGCCTCTTTTTAGCTGCAGGGTGATATCATCGTTGGCGACAATCCCGGGGAATCTTTTCGTGATGTGTAACATCTCGATTGCGTATGGACTCTCCAACCGTACCAACCTCCTCGGTTATAAGTTTACTTATTTATCATACACTATCCGGCGGCGATTTGTAAATAAAAAATGAAGAAAAAGTCGGATCAAGGAAGGAACAATATTTGGGTCGAACGGAACCGGGAAACAAAAAAGGACAGGCTGTACAGCCTGTCCTTTTTGCAGGTAATAGGTTTCGGTTCTGAAATTACTTCAGGTTGCCGAGGTCGTTCACGGTGACGACAGTGGCCATCTCAGCGGCGGTCTTGGTGATGTCGTTGGAGACGGTGATCTCGCCGGCGAACATGGAAGCGACCAGAGCGGCGTAGTCTTCAGCGGTGAAGTTGTCGTCGAACTGAGTGGAAGCGGGGATCTGAACGTAGTTCTCCTCCGGGTTGGCGGAGACGAGGCCCAGGTTGCCGACGGTGCCGCCGAAGTCGGCGAACTTGCCGGAGCAGACAACGTCGAGCATGGTCTTCACGGTGGGAGCAAGACCCTTCATCGCGGAGGTGACGGTCATGCCTTCGCCGTACAGGCCGTCGATCACGGGCGCCTGGTCGGTGTCAACACCGATGACCTTGCCGCCGACCTTGGCAGCAGCCTCGCCGGCAGAGGTGAAGATACCGCCGCCGCAGGCAAAGACGATCTCAGTGCCGTTGGCATACCAGGTGTCCATCGCGGCGGTGATGTCAGCGTCGCCGTAGAACTGGTTGCCGTAAGCGTAGTTGATGGTCACGTCGGTCAGGCCGAGCTCGGCAGCGGCAGCGTCAGCGCCCTGCACGAAGCCGTAGCCGTAACGGATGACAGCGGGAACAGCCATGCCGCCCAGGAAGCCCAGGCTCTTGTAGCCAAGCTTCACAGCAGCGTAACCGGCCATGTAGCCGCAGAGCTCTTCCTGGTAAACAGCGGAGTAGAGGTTGGCGGGGAGGGTCTCGAGACCGGCGGAGGTCAGGTCATACTCGGAAACGTCCAGAGCGATGAAGGTGACCTCGGGATACTCGGGAGCAGTGGCGGCAATCGCGGGAGCGAAAGCGTAGCCGGGCATCACGATGACATTGTAGCCTTCTTCGATGGCGTTCTCAATCATGGTGACGCGGTCGTCATCGGAGTCAGAACCGGGCTTGTAGTACTTGAACTCCAGGCCGTTGGCCTCGGCGTACTCCTTGCAGGCCTCGTAGGTGGTCTGGTTGAAGGACTGGTCGGTGATATCGCCGTAGTCGGTGATCATGGCGACCTTCACTTCAGCGACCTGCTCGGCGGGCTGCTCGTTGTTCTCGGCGGGCTGCTCGTTGTTCTCGGCGGGCTGCTCGTTGTTCTCGGCGGGCTGCTCAGCGGGCTTCTCAGCGGCCTGACCGCAGGCGGCCAGAGCAAAGACCATGCACAGAGCCAGAATGAGTGCGAGAATCTTTTTCATGTTTTTTCCTCCATAAAATTTTTTCATAGGCGTTTTTACACGCTACATGTCATTATAGCATGCAAGTTGTGTGCAAATCAAGGATAATCTTGCAAAAAGTGCAAGAAGGAGCGCCCTGTTTTTTCGGCAGATTGAACAGCCGGGGGCCCTCAAAGTTCTGCCATTTTCACTGCCGTATCCAGCGCAATTTCCATCATGTGGGTGAAGGAGGTCTGACGGTCCTCGGCGGAGAGGTTGTCCTCGGGGCGGTAGATGTGGTCGGAAATGGTGCAGAGGCAGAGCGCGCGCTTGCCGGCGTAGGCGGCGTTCGTGTAAAGCGCGACGGACTCCATCTCCACGGCCAGCACGCCCATGCGTTTCCACTCATCATTCTTTGAGCAGCCCTCGGGGGCGTAGAAGGTATCGGAGGCGAGAAGGTTGCCCACATGCAGCTCCACGCCGTGCTCCCGGGCGGCCTCGACGGCCTTGGACAGCAGGGTGAAGTCCGCGATCGGGGCAAAGGTTGCGGCCTCGCCCAGACCAAAGTTCTTCACATAGTTGGAGTTGGTGCAGGCAGCCTGTCCGGCCACAAGATCGCGCAGCTTCAGGTCGTCCTGCAGCGCGCCGGCGGAACCGATACGGATGATGTTTTCCACGTTGTAGAAGTTGAAGAGCTCCCAGCTGTAGATGCCGATGGAGGGGATGCCCATGCCGGAGGCCATCACGGTCACGGGGACACCCTTCCAGGTGCCGGTGTAGCCCTGTACGCCGCGCACGTTGTTGACGAGGCGCGGCTCGGTCAGAAAGGTTTCGGCGATGAACTTCGCGCGCAGCGGATCACCGGGCATCAGGACGGTTTTTGCGATATCTTCGACTTTGGCGGCGTTGTGGGGAGTCGGCATGAGGATTCCTCCTTTGAAATGTTTTTACTTCGGGTTTGACTTGGCTTCGGTTGATTAAAATTCATTATATATTCGATAAATGCAAAAGTCAAATTGAAACGGGGCGGCAACTGTGGTAGAATAAACGCGAAAAAAACAAAAGACGGAGGAGACAGAGACATGAGCGACAGCGATATCATGATTATCGGCATCGCCGGCGGCACCGGCAGCGGCAAAACCACCATCACCCGGCGCCTGATCCAGAACTTCGGCGGCGAGGTATCCGTCATCCACCACGACAACTACTACAAGGCGCACCACAACATGCCCTATGAGGAGCGGGCCAAGCTCAACTACGACCACCCCGACGCCTTTGACACTGATCTGCTGGTGCAGGCGCTCAAGGATCTCAAGCAGGGCAAAACCGTCACCTGCCCGGTCTATGACTACGCCATCCACGACCGCACGGACAAAACCCTCACCATCAAACCCACGCGGGTCATTGTGGTCGAGGGCATCCTGATCTATGAAAATCGCGAGCTCTGCGATCAGATGGACATCAAGCTCTACGTGGACACCGACGCGGACGTGCGCATCCTGCGCCGCATCGTGCGCGACGTGCGCGACCGCGGCCGCAGTCTGGAAAGCGTCATCAACCAGTACCTGAACACGGTCAAGCCCATGCACGAGCAGTTCGTCGAGCCCAGCAAGCGCCGGGCCGACATCATCATCCCCGAGGGCGGCCACAACCGCGTGGCGCTCGAGATGGTGATGGAGCGCGTGAGAGCACACCTGAACAACGCAAAGGAGCTGAACCATGGCTAAGCTATACTTCAAATACGGCGCGATGGGCTCGTCCAAGTCCGCCCAGGCGCTGATCACGCAGTTCAACTACGAGGAGCTCGGCATGTCGGTCTGGCTCATCAAGCCCAGCACCGACACCCGCGACGGCGCCGACATCATCCGCAGCCGCATCGGCCTGGAGCGCCATGCCCAGGTCATCACGCCGGAGCAGAACATCATCGAGGCCTATCATGCCGCCGGCAGGCACGACGTCATCATCGCCGACGAGGCGCAGTTTTTCTCGCCGGAGCAGATCGACCAGCTGCGCGAGCTTGTGGACGACGAGGACCTGCCGGTGCTGTGCTTCGGACTGCGTACCGACTTTCTGACCCACTTTTTCCCCGGCGCACGGCGCCTGATGGAGCTGGCGGACTCCCTCACCGAGATCAAAACCGTCTGCGCCTGCGGCCGCAAGGCTACGGTCAACGCCCGCATCGACGGCAATGGCCGTGTCGTCACCGAGGGCGCGCAGGTCATGCTCGGCGGCAACGACAGCTATGTCGCCATGTGCCACAGGTGCTGGAAAAAGAAGATCAGGGAGCAGCAGGGATGAAGGGCGACGTCTACGAGCGCTGGGAGAGGAAGGAGCTCTTCGACTTCTTTTCCGGCGTGTCCGATCCCTTCTACAGCGTCACGTTCCGGCTGGACGTGACGCGGCTGTACGAGCTGTGCAAGGCGCGCGGCCTGCCGTTTTATTACGCGCTCGTCTGGCTCTCCGCGAAGGCGATCAACGACACGCCCGCTTTTTCCTACGCCCTGCGCGGCGATGAACTCGTGCGCCTCGAGAAACGGCGGCCCAGCTTCACCGACCTCAAAAAGGGCGCGGAGCGCTTTCACATCGTCACAATGTCCGCGGATGGGACGATGGAGGACTTCTGCCGTGCCGCCAGAGAAAAAAGCGCGGCGCAGACAGCGTTCATCGACATGAGCCAGGAGGGCGACGACCTGATCTTCCTCTCCTGCCTGCCCTGGCTGGACATCACCGCGCTGACGAACGAGCGCAATTTCGACCCGGACGACGCGATCCCGCGCCTGGCCTGGGGCAAATACGTCCTGCGCGACGGCCGGCGCGAACTCGGCTACTCGGTCGAGGTCAACCACCGCTTCATCGACGGGCTGCATATCGGCCGCTTCGGCGAACGGCTGCAGGCGCTGATCGACGCGCTGGAATAACGAAAGAATGAAAACAGGGATGGGAAAGCACGTTTTTCCCATCCCTGTTCTATACAAAATACCGCTCCTATGATATAATCAATTATTCAAGCATTCTAAACCCGAAAGGGGTGCGGCAAATGAAAATCATCATCGCCGGCGGAGGCAAGGTGGGCAGCTCCGTGGCGGAGACGCTCTCCGCCGAGGGACACGATATCACCGTGATCGACCGGGATCCGGAGGTCATCGACCACGTTTCCAACTCTCTGGACGTGATCTGCGTGCTGGGCACCGCCACCAACCACGAGACGCTGCGCGAGGCGGGCGCGGCGCAGGCCGATCTGCTGCTCGCTGCGACCGAGCAGGACGAGGTGAACATGGTCTGCGGCATCACCGCCCGAAAGCTCGGCACCCGCCATGTGGCGGCGCGCGTCCGCGACCCGGAATATCTGCACCAGACGGCCTTTTTGCAGGAGGCGCTGGGCCTGTCGCTGATCGTCAACCCCGAGTACGAGTGCGCGCGGGAGATCTCGCGCATCCTGCGCTTCCCCAGCGCCTCCCGGGTGGACACCTTTTCCAAGGGCAGCGTGGAAATCGTCGAATACCGTGTGCCGGAAGGCGGCCGCCTGCACGGCATGACCCTGCGCGAGCTGCCGCGCGCCTTCGGCGCCCGAGTACTTGTGGTCGTGGTCGAGCGCGGCGGCGAGGCGCTGATCCCGAACGGCGACTTTACGCTGCAGAGCGGAGACGTGCTCTCGCTCAGCGGCGCCAGCCATGAGCTGCGCAGATTCTTCGAGGCCATCGGCCAGTACCGCCGGCCGGTGAAGAATCTGATGATCATGGGCGGCGGACGCATCGCCGTCTATCTCACGCGCATGATGCACGAAAGCGGCATTGCTGTCACCCTGGTCGAGCGGGATGAGGAGCGCTGTGAGAGGCTCTGCGACCTGATCCCGCACGCCTCCATCGTCTGCGGTGACGGCACCAGCAGCGACGTACTGGCCGAGGAGGGCATCGCCCGTGCCGACGCCTTTGCCGCGCTGACCGGCGACGACGGCGACAACATCATCACCTCCATGTACGCCCGGCGCTGCCAGGTGCCCAAGATCGTCACCAAGGTCAACCGCGAGCACTATGCAGACATCCTGGAGAGCACCGGCCTTGACAGCGTCGTGACGCCGAAGGAGCTCGTGGCCCAGCAGCTGACGCGCTACGTCCGCGCGCTGGACAACAGCCGCGGCGGCGGCATGGAGACGCTGCACCGCCTGGCAGACGGCAAGGCCGAGGCGCTGGAATTCCGGGTGAGCGAGGATTCCAAGCTCGCCGGCACGGCGCTCAAGGATCTGAAGCTGAAGAAAAACGTGCTGATCGGCGCCGTGATCCGCGGCGGCAAGAGCATCATCCCCAACGGCCTGACCGTGCTGCAGCCGGGCGATCACGCCGTGATCGTCACGGCGGCCGGGCGGCTGACCGGGCTCGACCAGGTTCTGGAGGGCGAGAAATGAACGGCCGCATGATCGCAAGGATCCTCGGCACGGTGCTGCTGCTCCTGGCGGCTTTCCTGCTGCTGCCGCTGATCGTGGGGCTGATTTACGGGGAGTCGGTGCGCGGCTTCGCGCTGACGATCGCCCTGTCGGCTGTGCTGGGACTCGGGCTGCTGCTCTGCCTGAAGCCGAAAAACACCGCCATCTACGCCCGCGAGGGCTATGCGGCGGTCGGTCTCGTGTGGATCGTGCTGAGCCTGGTCGGCGCGCTGCCGCTGGTACTCAGCGGCGACATCCCGAGCTACATCGACGCGGTGTTCGAGGTCTCCTCCGGCTTTACGACGACGGGCGCCTCGGTGCTGCCCGACGTGGAGGCGCTTTCGCGCTCCGGCCAGTTCTGGCGCATTTTCACCCATTGGCTGGGCGGCATGGGCGTGCTGGTGTTCGTGATGGCGGTCATGCCGCTCGGCGGCGACCGCTCGATGCACATTATGCGCGCCGAGGTGCCCGGGCCGACGGTCGGCAAGCTGGTGCCGCGCGCGAAAAAAACCGCGATGATCCTCTACCTCATCTACCTCGGCCTGACAGCTGCGGAGACGGTGCTGCTGCTCATCGGCGGCATGAACTTCTATGAGGCGCTGCTGCACGCCTTCGCCTCGGCCGGCACCGGCGGCTTCTCGACCCGGGCCGCCAGCATCGGCGCCTTCGACAGCGCCTATATCGAGGGCGTGATCGGCGTGTTTCTGCTGCTCTTCGGCACGAACTTCAACCTCTATTACCTCGTGCTGATCGGCCGGGCGAAGGACGCGCTCAAAAGCGAGGAGCTGCACTGGTACTGGGGCATCCTCGCTGTCAGCATGGCGGCGATCACCCTCGGCATCCGTCCGCTCTACGGCGGCGTCGGCACCGCCTTCCGCCATGCCTTCTTTAACGTGAGCTCCATCATCAGCACCGCGGGCTTCGGCACCGAGGACTTCACCCGCTGGCCGGGCTATGTGCAGACGCTGCTCGTTGTGCTGATGTTCATCGGCGGCTGCGCCGGCAGCACCGGCGGCGGCCTGAAGCTCTCGCGCGTGCTGCTGCTGGTGAAGACCGCGGCGGCGGACGTGCGGAAAATGGTGCGTCCCCGCAGCGTCAGCCGCGTGTCGATGGACGGGCAGCGCGTCAGCCGCGAGACCACCAGCGCCGTGTATACCTACTTTGCGCTCTACATGCTGCTGCTGCTCGGCTGCGCTTTCCTGATCTCCTTCGACGGCTACGATTTCGCCACCAACTTCACGGCGGCGCTCTCCTGCATGTCGAACATCGGCCCCGGTCTGTCGCTGATCGGCCCGGCGGGCAGCTTTGGGATCTTCTCCGACTTCTCCAAGATCGTCATGAGCCTCACGATGCTCTGCGGCCGCCTGGAGATCTACGCGATTTTGATCCTGTTTTTGCCGTCCACCTGGCGGAAAAACGGATAAGCGGACAGAAAAAAGCCCTTCGCCTTTTTGAACAGCCCCAGATTGTGCGGACAGCACAAAAAGGCCCCTGATGTAGGCTTGTACAATTCAAGCAACGAACTGGCACCGCAACTCCAGCGGTGTCAGT
>CADCHN010000025.1 GCA_902801295.1 Oscillospiraceae bacterium
AAGCTAAAACTAAAGGGCCTGACACCTGCTCAACACAGATACCAGACCCTTCAGGTCGCTTAATTAATTCTTTTGTCTAACTTTTGGGGTTCACTTCAAGGATGCAGCGGGGCTTTCTTAACAGCAGAATCTCAGCCGATTTTCAGGGTCTCCCAGAGGGTGGTGATGTAGCCCAGCGTGTCGGCGTCGAGGTTGTAGTAGGCGTACTGGTTGAGGTACTCGTTGAAGTTGTCGGTGAAGCGGTAGAGCACGTCCACGGTGTCCTCGCCCAGCTCCTCCAGATACTCCTCGTTGTTGTAGACCAGGGAGTTCGGAGAGGCGTAGTAGATATACTCGGCGTTAGCGATGGCCGGTTCCTCGGAGAGCATATAGTTGATGAAGATCTCGGCCAGCTCCTGGTTGCGGCAGCAATTCGGGATGCACATGGCGTCGACGAAGAAGTTGGTGCGCTCGGGGTAATAGAACTGCAGGTCCACGCCCTCGGCCTCGGCGTCGAGCATCGTAAAGTAGTCGCCGGCGTAGTAGGCGCCGATGGCGGCCTCGCCGGACTCCATCATGTTGTAGATTTCGTCCATCACGTAGCTCTTGACGAGCGGAGACTGGGCTTTCAGCTCGGCCAGCGCCTGATCCCAGACCGCGTGGTCGGTGCTGTTGACATCCAGGCCCAGCTTGTACTGCGCGGTGGCGAAGGCGTCGCGGGAGTTGTTGAACTGCAGGATCTGGCCAGCGTACTTCTCGTTCCACATCAGATCCCAGTCGCCGGCGTCGGCCTCATCCACGACGGCGGCGTTGTAGATCACGCCGACCACACCGTAGGTGTAAGGCACGGAGTAGGTGTTCTGCGGGTCATAATACAGGCCGCGGAAGCTCTCATCGATATACTGATAGTTGGGGATGTTGTCGAAGTTCAGCGGCAGGAGCATATCTTCGGCCGCCATACGGGCGATCATATAGTCCGAGGGGATGATGACGTCGTAGCTTACAGCGCCGCTGGAGAGCTTGGCGTACATGTCCTCGTTGCTGGCGTAGGTGGTGTAGTTGACCTTGACCTTCTGGCCGTACTCGGCCTCGTACCACTTCTCAAAGGCCTTGATCGTGTCGAGCGAGCCCTCAGAGCCGTCGGAGATATACTCGCCCCAGTTATAGACGTTCAGGGTGAGGGTGTCCCTGGAGCCGCAGCCGGCCAGGGCCAGCAGCGCGAGCAGCATCGCGCAGGCCAGAAGTACAGAAAGAACTTTTTTCATGCGAAAATCCTCCTAATAGCTAAAAACTATGCACTGAACAAACGATGATGAAATTATTTCTTCGCTTTTTTCTTCTCCCTGGCCTCTTTCACGGTCTGGGCCGTGTTGGCGTCGAGGAGATTTGACAGCAGGAGCAGCGCCAGGATCACGAAGAAGATGATCGTCGCAAGGGCGTACATCTTCGGGGTGACGGTTTTCTTCGTCATGTTGTAGATGCGGATCGGCAGGGTCTGGAAGCCGTTGCCGGAGGTGAAATAGCTGATGACGAAGTCGTCGAGCGAGAGGGTGAAGGCCATGATGAGGCCGGTGACGACGCCGGGGAAGATCTCCGGAATCTCGACCTTCAAAAAGGCACGCAGCGGCGTGCAGCCGAGGTCCATCGCGGCCTCCGGCAGCGCCTGGTCCATCTGCTGCAGCTTCGGCAGCACCTGCAGAATGACGTAGGGCAGGCAGAAGGTGATGTGCGCGATCAGCATGGTGGCGAAGTTCAGACTCGTCGCGGCGCCGAAAAGGCGGCCGACAAAGACGAACATCAGCATCAGGGAAATACCGGTGATGATGTCGGGGTTGATCATCGGGATGTTGGTCGCGGTGTCCAGGGCCAGGCGCAGATAGCGGTTGCGCAGGCGGTGGATGCCGACGGCGGCGGCCGTGCCCATGACGGTGGAGATGAGCGCGGCGCTCACGGCGAGGATCAGCGTGTTTTTCACGGCGCCGAGGGTCTCGGAGTCGCGGAAGAGCTCGGAATACCAGTGCAGGGAGAAGCCGGAAAAGACCGACAGGCTCTTGGCCTCGTTGAAGGAGAAGACCAGCAAGATCGCGATCGGCGCGAAGAGGAAGAGCATGACGAGCCCGGTGTAGACTTTGGCGATCGGTTTCATATCTCTCCCCTCCTCTCAGGCCATGGCGCGCTTGTTGGCCGCGCGCTGCAAAAGCGCCATGCCGATGAGCAGCACCAGCATCAGGATGAAGGCGATGGCGGCGGCAAAATGCAGGTTGTTGGCGACGTACTGGCTCTCGATCGCGTCGCCGATCAGGTAGAACTTGCCGTTGCCGAGCTTCTGGGAGATATAGAAGGTGGAGATCGAGGGGATCAGCACCATCTCCACGCCGGAGATCACGCCCGGCAGGCTCAGCGGCCAGATCACGCGGCGCAGCACGCCCGCGCCGCTGCAGCCGAGGTCGCGCGCGGCCTCGATGAGCTTGACGTCCATCTTGGCCATCACGGAGTAGATCGGCAGGATCATATAGGGAAAGTAATCGTAGACCATGCCGATGACGACCGCGCCCTCGGTGCCGATGATGTGCACCCGCCCGAGGTGCAGAGCGCCGAGCAGCCCGTTGAGGATGCCGGTGTCCTGCAGAATGGTCATCCAGGCGTAGGTGCGGATCAGGAAGTTCATCCACATCGGGATCATGATGAGCGTGATCAGGATACCCTGGGTCTTCGCGCCGGCGCGGGAGATGAGCAGCGCGAAGGGATAGCCCATCAGCAGGCAGATCAGCGTGGAAATCACGGCCAGCTTCAGCGAACGCACGAAGATCAGCAGATAGGTGTGCACCTCTTTGACCGCTTCCCCGTCGCTGACCTGGGAGGTGGCGGTGAAAAAGCGGGTGAGGTTGTCGGTGGTGAACTGATAGTTGTTGTCGGTAAAGGCGTAGTAGGCCACGAAGATCAGCGGCACGACGATGAACAGCACGGCCCAGACCGAGTAGGGCGCCAGGGCCAGGCGCTGGATCAGACCCCGCTGCGCCCGGAGCTGATTGTTGTTTTTCATGCCTCCGGCTCGCTTTCCGCCGCGGCCTCCTCGGCCAGCTCCTCGATCTGCTCCAGTTCGCCGATCTCGTCCAACTCCATGGAGAAGGAGGAATAGTCGCCGAACATGCCGGAATACTCGCTCTTTTTCATAATATGGATCGCTTCGGGCTCAATATACAGGCCGATGTGCTCGTCCACGTCCACAAAGTCTGTCGTCTGGATCATCCACTTGAAGCCGTTGATGTCCACGATGATTTCGTAGTGTACGCCGAGGAAGGTGACGGAGGTGACGACGCCCTTCAGCATGCCCTTGTCCTCGGGCACGATGTCCACGTCCTCGGGACGGACGACCACGTCCACCGGTTCCTTCGGCTCGAAGCCGCTGTCCACGCAGTCGAACACATGGCCGGAGAAGCTGACCTTGCGGTCGCGCAGCATAATGCCGTCGACGATGTTGCTCTCGCCGATAAAGTCCGCAACGAAGGCGTTGACCGGTTCGTTATAGATGTCGATCGGAGTGCCGATCTGCTGGATGCGGCCGTTGGACATGACGACAACGGTGTCGGACATGCTCAGGGCTTCCTCCTGGTCGTGAGTGACGAAGATGAAGGTGATGCCGGTGGCCTTCTGGATGTTTTTGAGCTCCTGCTGCATGTCCTTGCGCAGCTTCAGGTCGAGCGCGGCGAGCGGCTCGTCGAGCAGCAGCACCTTCGGCCGGTTGACCAGGGCGCGGGCGATGGCCACGCGCTGCTGCTGGCCGCCGGAGAGGCTGGTCACGCTGCGCTTTTCAAAGCCGGTGAGCGCGACGAGTTTGAGCATCTCAGTCACGCGCTCATGGATCTCGTCCTTCGGCACCTTCTTCTCCCGCAGGGAAAAAGCTACGTTTTCATACACGTTCAGGTGCGGGAAGAGGGCGTAGCGCTGAAAGACGGTGTTGACGTTGCGCTTGTGCGGCGGGACGTCGTTGATACGCTCGTCCATGAAGATCACATCGCCCTCGTCGGCGCTCTCAAAGCCGCCGATGATGCGCAGCGTCGTGGTCTTGCCGCAGCCGGAGGGGCCGAGCAGCGTCAGAAACTCGTTGTCGTAGATGTCCAGATTGATATGATCGAGCACCATCTCCCCGTCAAAGGATTTGGTGATGTTTTTCAGCTCGACGATCTTTTTCATATCCCGTCCTCCCACGCGAAAAAATAAAGGCGACGCATGCCGAAAGCACACATCACCCGGATAAAACGATGGAGCAGCCCCGCCCAAGGCGGCGCCGTCTCAATGTGGAGTGTAGAGTCTATACAGCAAAGAACTTTACCTACTCTTACTCTTATTGACCATTTCCCAAGGTTGACTGTCTTTCGACATCGGTTATAAAGGAACCAACTTTGTAGAAACTGAGCTTTTAACTCAAGCTTAGCAGACACGAACCCCGACCGCCTGACAGCGGCCCTTTTCGGCGCTTTTTCCCTTGTCCTCCTCGATGGGCGTCAGCCCATCTTCGTCGTCCGCAGCAAAAATCACTCGAAAATTGCTCGCTGTCAGGTGCGAAGCAGTTTTCATGGAGCTGCGTTTCGTTGAGACAAGGAAAACGCCGCAGGGAATACTCTCGTATTTTCAAGGCGTTTGACGCGGTATCAGCGGAACGCAGCCCGTGAAAACCGGACGGCGCTCGTGTCCGCTAAGCTTAATCAATAAGGCAACAGAAGTTGCCACCGCGTTCCGCGGATCATCGGCATTCGACCCGGCTGTCCGTCTGGCCTTGGCCGCATTGCTGCGGCGGTCGCTATCTTGCTTTGGAAACTCTGTGTTGTATCCAATTGAGACAATTTATTCTAACAAGATTCCCTACCCCTGTCAACATTTATTTTGACCCGATTCAACCAAAAAACGCAGGGTTTTTCCCTGCGTTTTTGGCGTTTTTATTCTTTTTTCTCCGGCTCCTCGCCGTCTGCGGGCGGATTCGTCTCGCCTGCGGGGAGCTCCGTCTGATCGGCCTCGTCGTCAAAGCGGGCGATCTTGCGAGCCGGGCGCTCGATGGTCGAGTCGCTGCGGGCCTTCTTCGCATCCTTTTCGGACTCCGGCATGAACTCGCCGTGCTCGAAGAAGTAGTCGAATTCCTCGCCCTCCATCGTCTCGTGTGCCAGGAGGTATTCGGCGATGGCAATCAGCTGTTCGCGATGTTCGGTAAGGATGCGCTCGCACTCGGCGGCGGCCTTGTCGAAGATCTTCTTCACTTCCTCGTCGATCGCGGCGGCGGTCTCCTCGGAATAGCTCTTGGTGGTGCCGAAGTCGCGGCCGATGAAGATGGAATGGTCGGAGCTGTCATAGAGGATGGGGCCGAGGCGGTCGCTCATGCCGTAGCGGGTGACCATGCTGCGGGCCAGGTTCGTGGCCTGCTGGATATCGCCGGAGGCGCCGGTGGAAATGTCGTCCAGAAAGAGCTTTTCCGCCATGCGTCCGCCAAGGCTCATGACGATGGTCTCGAACATCTCGCTGCGCGAGGTGAAGTTCTCCACATCCTCGTTCGGGCGCATCAGCGTAAAGCCGCCGGCCTGCCCGCGCGGGATGATGGTGATATAGTGCACGGGATCGACGTGCTGGAGGAACTTCGCGGCCACGGCGTGGCCGGATTCGTGATAGGCCGTGAGGCGGCGCGCCTTGTCGCTGACCTTGCGGCTCTTCTTTTCCGGACCCATCTCGACCTTCAAAATAGCCTCCTCGACGTCCTCCATCGTGACGAAGCGGTGCTTGCGGCGCACGGCCAGGAGCGCGGCCTCGTTCATCAGGTTCTCCAGATCCGCGCCCGAGAAGCCCGGGGTGCCGCGGGCGATGGAGTTGAGGTTGACGTCGTCGGCCAGCTGCTTGTCGCGGGAGTGGATCTTCAAAATCGCCTCGCGGCCCTTGATATCGGGCAGGCCGACGTAGACCTGGCGGTCAAAGCGGCCGGGACGCAGCAGCGCGTTATCCAGGATGTCGGCGCGGTTCGTGGCCGCCATGACGATGACGCCCTCATTGCTGCCGAAGCCGTCCATCTCCACCAGCAGCTGGTTGAGCGTCTGCTCGCGCTCGTCGTGTCCGCCGCCGAGGCCGCTGCCTCTCTGGCGGCCGACCGCGTCGATCTCGTCGATGAAGACGATGGCGGGGGCGAGCTTCTTGGCCTGCTCAAACAGGTCGCGCACACGCCCGGCGCCGACGCCGACGTAGAGCTCGACGAAGTCCGAACCGGAGATCGACAGGAACTGGACGTTGGCCTCGCCGGCCACGGCCTTGGCCAGCAGCGTTTTGCCGGTGCCCGGAGGGCCGACCAGCAGCACGCCCTTGGGGATGCGTGCGCCCATGGCGGTGTAGGCCTTCGGATCCTTCAGGAAGTCAACGATCTCGGCCAGCTCTTCCTTTTCCTCGTCGCAGCCGGCCACGTCGGCAAAGGTCTTTTTGTTCTTCTCCTCGCTGCCGAGGCGGGTGCGCGCCTTGCTGAAGCGGGCCACGCCCCCGGCGCCGCCCTGCTGATTCATCATCGCGTACCACAGCCAGATCATCACGCCGAAGAGCAGCAGATAGGGAATGATCCCCAGCCACCAGGGGGCGGTGAAGCCCTGCTTGTAGTCATATTCTTCGATGATGCCGCTGTCGCGCTGCTGGGCGATCAGCTCGTGAAAGTCCTCGTAAAAGACGGAGAAGCTGATGAGGCTGTATTCCTTCGTCTCAAGCTTTTCCTCCCCGGTGACGGGATCGGTCTCGCCGGTGTGAAGCTTGAGGACAATGTCATTGCCTTCGGTGACGAAAGACTGCACCTTCTCCTGCTGGAACAGATCCACGAGGTCGGAATACACCATCGGATCCTGCGCCGGAGAGCGCAGCAGCAGAAAGAGCGTGGAGGCCAGGATCACCAGCAGCAGAACATAAAAGCCGATGTCCCGGGAACGGTTGCGGTTGGGTTTCAAACGACGGTCACTTCCTTAATAGTCACTTGCTTATTCGTAAATGGCAGGTTTCAGGACCCCGATATAGGGCAGGTTGCGATAGCGCTCGTTGTAGTCGAGGCCGTAGCCCACCACAAAGGCGTCGGGGATCTCAAAGCAGAAATAGTCCGCGTAGACCGGGGCCTTTCTGCGGGAGGGCTTGTCCATCAGCGTGGCGATGTGGATCGAAGCGGGATTGCGCTGCATCAGAAACTGCTTGAGGTAGTTGAGGGTCACGCCGGAGTCGAGGATGTCCTCCACGATGATGATGTGGCGCCCGGCGATGTCCTCGCTCAGGTCCTTGTTGATGCGCACCGTGCCTGTGGACTTGACGCCGCTGTAGGACGAGACGGCCATGAAGTCCATGGAGCAGTGAATGTCCACGCAGCGCAGCAGATCGGCCATAAAAATAAAGCAGCCCTTCAGCACGCCGACAAACAGCGGATCCTTGCCCTCAAAATCCCGGGAGATCTGCGCTCCCATGGCGGAAACCTTCTCCCGAAGCTCCTCTTCGGTAATCAAAACTCTCTCGATATCCTCTCTCATGCCTGTTTTTCTCCTGTTTTATTCAATCTGTTCCACGGTGAGGAGGAGCGTCTCCTCGCCGGGCGCGGGGACCGCGCGCTCATCGAGCGCCAGAGGGTAGACGGCGAGGATGCCCCCGTCGTCGCGAAAGACCAGAGCGCGGCTGCGCTCGGCCCTGGTCATGCCGGTCTCGAGAAAGAGGGCTTTCAGGCTCTTGCCGACGCCGCGGCCCAGCGGATGCATCCGATCCCCCGGCTGTCGGCCTGTGCAGATGATATCGCCCATGATTTTCTCATAACCGAGGCAAAAAGAGTTGAACGGACTGTTAATTTCTGCGTCCGCGGCGGAAACTTTGTTCGCCCGCACCCGGAGGCCAAGCTCCGGGAATTCGGTCGTTTCGCCGGGAATAATGCGCCGGGGAATGATCTCCGGCGGCTCCTCACCTCCGAAATACAGTCTCCCCTGCTCGCGGCGCAGCCGCAGCCCGGGCAGGTCGAGATATCCCAATTCCGTGCCCTCGGCAAAGTGCAGTACGTCCTCCGTCTGCGCGGCGCTCAGGCCATGTGGGCAGAGCAGGCGCACGGCGCGCGAGGCGACGGCCGGAGGCAGCGCCCGCAGCGCGGGCAGCGGTAGGCTCTCGCCGTCAAAATTCGTTTTCACCCACTCGGCCGCCAGGCCGCAAAGAAAATCCTCGTCCTGCCGCAGCAGTGCCGCCGTGCGGCCGAGCGTATCGTTCAGCCCGGGATTCATCTCCCGCAGCAGCGGCAGGACCTGCCGCCGCAGGCGGTTGCGGCTGAAGTCAAGACTCTCGTTGCTGCTGTCCTCCACATGAGGCACGCCGTGTTCTTCAAGGTAAGCCTCGATCTGTGCCCGGCTCGTCCCCAGCAGCGGTCGGACGATGGTTCCCCGGCGCGGCGGAATCCCGGACAGGCCGCGGCTTCCGCTGCCGCGGATGAGGTTGAACAGCACGGTCTCGGCGTTGTCGTCGGCGGTGTGTGCCGTCGCGATGCGGTCGCAGCCGAAGTGCTCCGCCGCCCGCTCCAGAAAGGCATAGCGCAGCCGGCGCGCCGCCTCCTCGAGACCCAGGTGCTCCGCTGCGGCCAGGGCGCGGGTGTCGCCGCGCTCGGCGAGGCAGGGGATATCCTGCTCCCGGCACCAGTCTTCAACAAAGGCCATGTCCCGCAGGGATTCCTCTCCGCGCAGGCCGTGCTCAAAATGGGCGGCGAACACGCGGATGCCCCGCGCCAGCTCCAGGCTTTTCAGCAGGTGCAGCAGGCACATGGAGTCGGCCCCGCCGGACACGGCGCACAGCACGCGCGCCCCACGGGGCAGCATCTCCCAGCGCTCCCAAAGCTCAGAATTCATCGTCCCGCCGTTTTTCCACGGAGCCGAAGGAGGTGTATTCCGGCAGCCAGGTCAGCTCCACCGTGCCAGTGGAGCCTTTGCGGTTTTTCAGCACGATGGCCTCGGCCAGCGTGGGGTTTTCGCATTCTTTATTGTAATAGCCGTCGCGGTAGAGGCCGATGACCACGTCCGCGTCCTGCTCGATGGCGCCGGACTCGCGCAGGTCCGAGAGCATCGGGCGCTTGTCCTGCCGGCCCTCGTTGGCACGCGAGAGCTGCGAGGCCGTGACGACGGGGACGTTGAGCTCCTTGGCCATGATCTTCATCATGCGGCTGATGTCGCTGACGGCCTGGGTGCGGCTTTCGCCCGAATAGCCGTAGCCGCTGCCGGAAGACTGCAGCAGCTGCAGATAGTCCACCACCACGAGGCCGAGCTCCGGCACGCGGCGGCACTGCGCGTTCATATCCGATACGGTGAGGGTCGGGTTGTCGTCGATGCGGATATCGGTGGCGCTGAGAGACTGCGCCGCCTCGGCGATGCTGGCCCATTGCCGCTCGGTAAGCTGGCCGGTCAGGAGGTTTTGCAGCGGCACGAGCGCCGCGCGCGACAGCAGGCGCATGACCAGCTGCTCGCGGCTCATCTCCAACGAGAAGATGACGACGGCCTTTTTATTGTTCAGCGCCACATGCAGCGCCATATTCAGCGCGATACTTGTCTTGCCCATGCCGGGGCGCGCCGCCACCAGCACGAGGTCGGACTTGTTCAGGCCGAGGATCGTGCGGTCAAGATCGGCAAAGCCGGTGGAGAGGCCGGGAAACTTCTTGCCGGACTCCGCCGCCGCGTTCAGCTCGTCAAAAACGTTCTGCACCACGGAGGCAATGGGCATCAGTCCGCCCACGTTGCGTCCCTGACGCAGAGCGTAGATCTTCCGCTCCGCGGCCTCGAGCATGCTGTCGGCCTCGCCCGCGCCCTCGTAGACCATGTTGTTGATCTCGTCGGCCGTTTCGCCCAGATGGCGCAGCAGTGCGCGGTCGCGCACAATGGCGGCGTACTCCATGACGTTAGCCGCCGTGGGCGTGACGCGCATGAGCTCGGCCATATAGGCGTCACAGCTGTCGTCATAGACGCCGCGCACCTTCATCTGGTCGAGCACCGTGACCGGGTCGATGGTCATGCCGTAGGAGAACATGGCAAACATCGTTTCATAGATATCCCGGTTGAGCTTGATATAGAATTCATCCGCCTTGAGCTTCTCGAGCACCTCGGGAATGCACCTGGGGTCGATGAGCATGGAGCCGATCACGGCCTGCTCCGCCGGAGCGGAATGCGGCACTCGCCTGCCAAGCAGCTCATCCATAGTATCTCACCTCTCTGCTCCCAAATTCCGAATCCTCATGCCGAATTTGGAATCTGTCTTATCCCTCCACGACGAGGACGTTGATGCTGCCGCTGACCTCATAGCCGAGCTTGGCCTTGACGGTGTAGGCGCCGAAGCTCTTGATGGGCGTGTCCTGGACGATCTTGTTTTTCTCGATGTCCATGTCAAACTGCTCTTTGAGCGCCTTGCTGATGGCCTCGCTGGTGACGGCGCCGAAGAGCTTGCCCGCGCCGCCGGCCTTGGCCCGCACGACGACCTGCACCGCGCCGAGCTTTTTGGCGTATTCCTCCGCCTTGGCCTTGTCCTTGGCGATCTGGGCGGCCTTGGCTTTTTCCTTCAGCTTGAGCGCATTGATGTTATCGGCGGTCGCCTCGGTGGCAAGCTTGCGCGGCAGCAGATAGTTGCGCGCGTAGCCGTCGGACACTTCCTTCAGCTCGCCCTTCTTGGCCTGTCCGCGCACGTCCACGTTGAAAATAACCTTCATTGTATTGATTCCTCCAATTCCGAATTCAAATGTCGAATTCCTAATTGTCAATGTACTCGTCGATCGCGCTCCTGACGCGCTGCGCGGCTTCCGCCACGCCGATTTCGCCGAACTGCACGGCCGCCGCGCTGCGGTTGCCGCCGCCGCCCAGTTTCTCCATCAGGATCTGCACGTTCATTTCGCCGATCGAGCGTGCCGAGGCAAACACAGCGCCGCTCTCGTCCTGCGCCACCACCACCGAGGCGTCCACCCCGGAGATGTTCAGCAGCTCGTCGGCCGCCGTGGCGACGACGACGCGGTTCTGCGCGTCCTCGGGCGCGGCCAGCGCCACGCCGCGGTAGAGCTCCGCGCCCTGCATGATGCGGTATTTGGCCACCGCGTCACTCATGTCGCGCTGCAGCAGGCGCTTGACGTCGGCTGTGTCGGCGCCGCAGCGGCGCAGATAGGCCGCCGCGTCAAAGGTTCGCTCGCCGGTGCGGATGGTGAAGCTCTTGGTATCGAGCACGATGCCCGAGAGCACGGCCTCGGCCTCGCAGCGCAGGATATCGGCGGGCTCCGCCACCTCCTGCAGGATCTCGGTCAGCAGCTCGCAGGTTGAGGAGGCGTAGGGCTCGATGAAGCTCAGCGCGGCGTTCTGGATGTAGTTGGCGCCGACGCGGTGGTGGTCGATCACGGCCACGCGGTTGCAGCTTTCGAGCAGGTCGGGATCCTCCACCTGGGCGGGGCGGTTGATGTCCACCACCACCAGCAGCGTGTGCCCGTCGGAGCGGAGCATGGCCTCCTCCGGGGCGATGAAGCAGTCCCGGTATTCCGACTCCTTCTGCAGCCGGTCGATCAGCGAGTGGGAGGCGTTCTTTTCGAGGTCGATGACGATGTTGGCCTTCACGCCGCACTTTCTCGCCAGACAGCACACGCCGACGGCGGCGCCCACGCTGTCGAGGTCGGCAAAACGGTGGCCCATGACGAGCACGCGGGAGGAATCCCGCACAAGCTCTGCCAGGGTCGTGGCAACGACGCGGCTTTTGACCTTGGTGCGCTTTTCCACCTCGGAGCCGCGCCCGCCGTAGAACTCGAAGCTCAGGCGGTTTTTCACAACGGTCTGGTCGCCGCCGCGCGAAAGCGCCAGCTCCACGCCCATATTGGCAAACTGAAGCGCCTCGCTCAGGGATCCGGCGTCCACGCCGAGACCGATGCTGATCGTGGCGTTGACCCCGTTGGGGCTAGCCACCTGGTGCATATCCTCCACAATGTGGAATTTATCGGCCTTCATGGTCTCCAGCGAGCGTTTTTCAAACAGCAGCAGATAACGGTCGCGGTCAAAGCGCTTGAGGATGCCGTGGCACTCGTCGCACCACTGGTTCAGCCGATCCTCCACCGAGTCGCGGATGTCGTTGCGCACGCGCTCGGTCTGGTTTTTGCCCATCTCGTCGAGGTTGTCGATCACGATCACCGCCGCCACGGGGCGCGAGGCCTCATACTCCAGGCGGATGTTGTCGTAGTCCGTCACGTCCACCCAGTAGGTGATGCCCATGAAGGCGCTGTTGTCCTCCGCGCGCTCGGAGCGGATGATGTTGCCGTGGATCTGGTATTTCCGTCCCTCCACCTGCATCAGGCTCGGATAGCGGTTTTTGCCCTCCAGCAGCCATTTGCCGCTGAACTCCGGCACCATGTCGGAGATGCGCGCGTCCACGCGCGAGCCCTTGTCCTTGGCCAGGCTGAAGAACATCTCGTTGCCCCATACGATGCGGCTGTCGTCCAGCCGGAACACCGCGATCGGCAGCGGGAAATTCATCAGCGTGTTGTTTTTCGCGTTCTCAGTGTCGTAGGTGACCTCTTCGATCAGCGCGGCCAGCTGCTTTTTCCTGCGGCGGCGCGCAAAATGAGAATAGATCAGCAGGCCGAGGATCAGTCCCGCCTCAGCCGCCGCCAGAATATACTGCCTGAAAAACAGCGACGCCGCGGCAAAGGCGACGAGAAAAAGCAGATACAGTCTCCCGCCCGGCTCCGCCAGCCGCTGCAATTTGTTATTCACGGACGCGCCACCTCCCGCTTCAAAAAACAAGTCATAAAGATGGATAGTATATTATACCAAATTCATTCTTTCATTACAACTGATAATTTGTCCGATCAGACGGATAATAAGAACAGAATCCAAGAGAAATGGGGCTAACGCATGAAAGCTGTGATTATGGCCGGGGGCGAGGGGCGGCGGCTGCGCCCCGTCACCGGCGAAACGCCGAAGCCGCTGGCGCCGCTGCTGGGCCGGCCCGTGATGGAGCACATCCTGCGCCTGCTCGCGCAGCAGGGCTTTACCGAGGTCTGCGCCGCGGTCAAATACCGGGCCGAGGAGATCATGGCGCGCTTCGCCGACGGCAGCGGGCTCGGCCTCTCGCTGACTTACCGCGTGGAGCGCGAGGCGCTCGGCACCGCCGGCGGCGTGAAAAACTGCGCGGATTTCTATGGGGATGAGGACTTTCTCGTCATCAGCGGCGACGCCGCCTGCGACTTTGACCTCGCCGCCCTCGTCCGTACGCATTTGGAATCCGGAGCGGCGGCGACGCTCGCGCTCTACCGCTCCCCCGAGCCGCTGCCCTACGGTCTCACCGTCACCGACGGCGACGGGCAGGTGCGCGCCTTTATCGAAAAACCGGGCTGGTCGCGCGTCGTCACCGATCTTGTCAACACCGGCATTTACGTGCTCTCGCCGCGGGCAATGGCGCTCGTGCCGGAGGGACAGGCCTTTGACTTTGCCAAGGACCTCTTTCCGCTGCTGCTGCAGCGCGGCGAAAAGCTGCTGGGGGTGGCAATGGACGGCTACTGGTGCGATATCGGCAGCCCGCTGGCTTACTACCGCTGCTGCGTCGACGCGCTGGAGGGCCGCCTGCAGCTCGAGCCGGGCGAGGCATTTCTCGCGCCGGCAGGCGCCGCCAACGCGGCGCCGGAGGAGGAACCGGAGGGCCTGGACTGCCCCTGCCGCGACCGGGCGCTGCTGATGGGCACGCTCTCGGAGCTGTTTTTGCCGCTCGGGGCGGACTATTCGGACGGCATCCGCATTTCCGCGCCAAACTACGAGCTGCAGATCCACCCCTCCCCGTCCCGCTCGGCCATCCGCATCGCCGTGCACGCAGCGGACGAGGAATTCGCCCGCTCCCTGGAGCTCTCTGCCCGCGAGGTCGCAAAAGCACTGGATTTATAACAAAAGGGAGGTATTCACCTCCCTGAGACTGTCAAAAACCCGCTATCATGCTCCGCTATCGAGCCGCGCGGGCGCGAGGGGGCAAGACCTGCCTCGCGTTTTCATCCTCCGCCGTTCGAAAAGCCTGATATTATCAGGCTTTTCGGGTAATGGCATTTTGCGGCTGCAAAATGCCCGGCGGCAGAAGCGCAGGCAAAAAAGTCCATCACGGACTTTTTTGGCAAGCTGAGGGAGGCGAATGCCTCCCTTTCGATGGATTATCGCTTTCAGTTTTTCGTGCGCAGCGACACTTCTCCGAAGCGGATGTCCTCGATCTTGCCGTCGGGCAGCCGGACGCGCAGAGAATAGTCGTCGTTTACGCCGAGGGAAACCGCCTCGCGGCTCTCATCCCCGCGCAGCAGCAGCACTTCCCGCCCGACGCTGACGCAGCGGTCGCGGTAGGCCGCCAGCAGCGCCGGATCGCGGCGGCGCGAGGCCGCCACGGCCTCATCCAGCTCCCCGGTCAGCGCTTCGGCCAGCGCGGGCAGCGGCGTTTCCCGCCCGGTAAGCTGCCGGACGGACACGGCGATCTCCCGCAGCTCCGGGGGAAAGGCCGCGGTGTTGACGTTCAGCCCGATTCCCAGCACCACATAGCGCACGCCGCGCGCGGCAAAGCTCTCGCAGAGGATGCCGCAGAGCTTTTTGCCGCCGCAGACGAGGTCGTTCGGCCACTTGATGCCGCAGGCAACGGCGCATTCCCGCTCCAGCACCCGCGCCGCCGCCACGGCGGCCGCCGGCGTCAGCAGCAGGTCTCGCGCCGGCTCCTCGCTCTGCCGCAGCAGCATCGAATAATACAGTCCGCCCTCGGGCGAGGAAAAGCTGCGTCCCAGGCGGCCGCGCCCGGCCGTCTGTCGGGCACTCCAGATCACGCTCCCGTCCTCGGCGCCCTCCTCCGCCAGACGGCGGATCGCCAGATTGGTCGAATCCGTCTCCTCCAGAAATACGATCGGCGCCCTTCTCTGCTCCTTCACGACTCTGCCTCCTCTTGTTTTTCCCCAGTATAGCACCATTCCCCGGAGGCTGCAATCTATGCTTGAATCGAGGTCTTTCCTGTGTTATATATTAAATATGGGCCACCAAAGGGCCATCGGATGAAAATATTGACGAAAGGATGTGTTCTCTTGAAGTTTTCCTCCAGGATCGAAAGCTGCGGTCTGTCCCCGATGCGGAAATTCGCGCCCGTCGCCACCGAGGCGGAGAAGCGCGGCGTCCATATCTACCACCTGAACATCGGCCAGCCGGACATCGCCACGCCGGAGATCTATTACCAGACGCTCAAGAACTTCTCCAGTCCCGTACTCTCCTATGCGCCGTCCAACGGCCTGCCGGAGATGCTGGAGGCCGTGCAGCACTACTACGCGAGCTTCGGCGTCAAGCTGGAACAGGACAACATCCTGGTCGCCAACGGCGGCAGCGAGGCGCTGCAGATGCTGCTGGCCTGCATTCTGGAAAACGGCGACGAGATCGTGATCCCGGAGCCCTTCTACCCCAACTATGCCACCATGGTCAAGCTGACCGGCGCGAAGGTGCATCCGCTGACGACTTCGCCCGAGGAGGGCTACCACTACGCCGAGCGCGAGCGCGTCGAGGCCTGCATCAACCGCCACACCCGCGCCATCATGATCACGAACCCCGGCAACCCCACCGGCGCCGTGCTGACGCCCGAGGAGCTGCAGCTGATGCTGGAACTTGCGAAGAAGCACAAGCTCTTCCTCATCTGCGACGAGGTGTACCGCGAATTCACTTATAACGGCGAGCCGCTGATGAGCGCCCTGCAGTACGCGGGCTATGAGGACAACGTCGTCGTCATCGACTCGGTGTCCAAGCGCTTTTCCGCCTGCGGCGCGCGCATCGGCATGCTCATCTCCCGCAACCGCGCGCTGATGGGCCACGCGCTCAAATGGTGCCAGACCCGTCTGAGCTCCACGATGGCCGATCAGCTGGCCTCCGCCGCGCTCTACTCGGTGGGCTCGGAGTATTTCGTTGCCATGCGCAAGCTCTACCGTGAGCGGCGCGATACGATGATCCGCAAGCTGCGCGAGATCCCCGGTGTCATCTGCGAAGAGCCGAAGGGCGCCTTCTACGTCATGGCAGCGCTGCCGGTAGACGACGCGGAGAAGTTCCAGGAGTGGCTGCTGACTGAGTTTGAGGATCAGGGCGAGACGCTGATGTTCGCCTTTGGCGCGCCCTTCTACGCCACGCCTGGCAAGGGCGCAAACGAGGTGCGCATGGCCTATGTGCTCGACGTACCGCAGCTTGAGCGGGCGATGGACATCCTCGCCATCGCGATCAAAAAATACAACGAGAAATAAATCCGGACAGAAAAAAACTCCACCGACTGTGTCGGTGGAGTTTTTTTGGTCATTCGTTCAGGTCTCCGCCTGTTTGTCCGCCTTGCGGCCGCGCAGGAGACGGCCAAGAATGGTGAAAACCAAGCCCGCGCCCAGCATGATCAGGCTGATGCGGAGGTTATAAAACAGCACGCCGGCGCTGACGGCGGCGATCGCCTCGCTGCCGCCGCAGATCGAGGTCCAGGCTTTTGAAAACACTTTCGCAAAGAGCGAGACGAGCGTCAGCACCAGGCCGACGGCGAGCGCCGTGCCGCCGATATCGCCGAAGCTCAGACCCACGGTGCCGCGGTTGACCATGAAGATCAGCACGATCATCGCCAGCGCCAGCACCAGCAGGCCGATGATCACAGCATAGCTCAGGCCGATGTTCATCGCGCGGTTGAGGGCGGGCATATCGTCCTTGATCGAGTCGCGGCTGAGGAAGTCGCCCAGGCCGTAGTTCGTCAGCAGCTGCGCGACCCCTTCGGCCTCGGAGCGGCTGAGCTCGACCTTCTCCTTCTGCAGCACGCGGCTGGTCTTGCCCTCCAGCAGCTCGGTCACAAGCTCCTCCTGGTCAAACTCATAGCGGGTGCGCCCGGCGTATACGTCGGCGAACACCTGGGAGGCCTGGGAGGCCAGCCAGCTCTTCATGGCGCTGCTGTTGAGGATTTTGGCGACCGAGGACTCGCCGATCTTCAGGCCCGTGCCCGCGAGATCCTCGCTCAGCAGCTCGCTCATCGTCAGTTCCTCGTCCACATCGTCAAAGAAAGGATCGACGCGCAGGTCCGACAGCTTGATATTCTCCAGCACAGCCTGCAGTCCGGTCTCCGTCGTCGCGCGGCGCACGGCGTAACCCAGCGCCGGCGTCAGCAGAAAGACGAACAGCAGGATGCTCAGCAGCACGGCCAGAATCCGTCTCCCGGCCCCGACCTTTTTCTTATCGCGGGGCTTTTTCTTCTCTTCCGGCTCACTCGGCGCGACGGGCGTTTCCTCGGCCGGGCTTTCGATTGTTTCGGCCTTGACGCTCTCTTCGACCGGAGCTTCCGGTACCGTCTCGGGGGCCGTGGCGGGCGTCTCCGGCGTCTCGAGCGCAGCGGGCTGCTCGGTCAGCGGTTCCAGAAGGCCGCCGCAGGCGCTGCAGAATTTATGGTCGTCGCCGTAGCGATTTCCGCAGTTGGGACAAATTTTCATCTTCACACGCACCTTTCTGTCTGTCGGCTGCGATTGTTTTTTCCATGCTTATTTTTAGAATAGCACAGTTCCCATTCCTGCGCAAGTTTTTTGCTCAGTCGGCCACCAGATTGTTGACCCATTTGCGGCTGCGCACGAGGAAGAAGCCCACCGTGCATTTGATCAGATCGAGGGCGTTGACGATGATGACCATCGGCAGGATGGGGATGCTTGTCAGGCGCGAGAGCACCAAGGCCACCGGCATGCACACCGCCCAGACGAAGGCGCTGTCGAAGAGGAACGTGATGAGCGTTTTGCCGCCGCATCGCAGCGTGAAGTAGCAGGCGTTGGTGTAGCCGTTGACCGGCATCATCGCAGCGCTGACCCACAGCAGCCGCACCGCCAGCGCCTTGACCGCGTCCGTCGTGTTATACAGCTCCGGCAGCAGCGGCGCGACAAAGACCATCAGCACGCCCACAAGCGTGCACAGCGCCACCGAAAAGGCGATCAGCTTGCGGTCCTCGTCCACGGCGCGCTCCAGTTCGCCCGCGCCGAGCAGCTGCCCGATCATGATCGACACCGTGGTGCCCATCGAGAAGAAGGCGCAGAAGAAGAGGTTGGAGGCCGTGGAGGAGATGTTCATCGCGGAGACCACCTCAAGTCCGCGCAGGGAGTAGCTCTGGTTAAGGGCGGTCATGCCCGCCGACCACAGCAGCTCGTTGAGCAGCAGCGGCGCGCCGGTGACGGCGATCTGCCGCAGCAGCGGCCCCGGCACGCGGAGAGAGCGCAGCGCGCCCTCCAGGAAGGGGAAGCGGCCGCGGTGGCGCCGCGTCCAGACGAGGATGATGCCGAGCTCCGCGAAACGTGAGATCAGCGTGGCGATGGCAGCGCCCGTGACGCCGAGGGCCGGCGCGCCGAGCTTGCCGAAAATAAGGATGTAGTTGAATACAAGGTTCACAAAGACCGCGATGATGCCCGCCTTCATCGGAAGCATGGTCTCGCCCGTCTCGCGCAGGGTGCTGGCGTAGACCTGCTGCAGCGCAAAGGGCAGCATCTGGAGCATCATCACATGCAGATAGCCGAGGCCGCTGTCGAGGGTCTTGCCCAGATCCAGCGCCTCGCCGCCTTCATGCAGGAACAGGCTGATGAGTCCGCGCCCATCGAACAGCAGCACCAGCGAAAAAGCGAGCCAGGCGCCGATGCCCACCCAGAGCTTGGCGCGGAAGGTGTGGCGCACGCCGTCATCGTCGCCGCGGCCGTAGTACTGGGCGGTGAAAATGCCCGGTCCGGCCATGCCGCCGAACAGACAGAGGTTATAGACAAAAAGCAGTTGGTTGACGATGGCAACGCCAGACATCTGCTCCGTGCCCACCTGGCCGACCATGAGGTTATCGAGCAGGGAGACAAAGTTCGTAATGACGTTCTGGATCAGCACCGGCGTCATCACCGCCAGCACGCGGCGGTAAAAAGCGCGGTCACCGATGAGGGAAGATCTGTTCATAAGACACCTCGAAGAGTATTCGCGCTTATCTTATGATAACGGGCGCTCAAATGCAATCTTTATTTTCCTTTTTTAATATGGTATGATAAAAGCCCGGGCATTCCCGGGCTTTTATCCCAAAATCAAGGCGCCGAGGACGATCAGCCAGTCGCTGTCGCCGCTCTCGCGATACAGGAGCCAGCACAGCAGCAGAAGGATGAAGTCCTCGGTCTCCAGTTCGCCCAGCAGCTTCGGCAGCAGCTGCAATCCCAGCGGCCCCGATGAGGCGGCATGCTCCCCGCCCTCCGCGTGAACGGGAGGCGGTGCGGGATGCTCGATCGGCGGCGCGGCATGTTCCGGCGGCGGAGGCGGCGGAGGCGGCGCGCTCTCGCGCCCGCGCGGCGGCTCCACCCAGTCAAAGCGTCCGCTGTTGCCCAGATAGCGTTTCGGCATGCTCCGCTCCCCCCAGTCCCTCCATCGCCAGCTTCGCCAGATGCGCCATGCGCGTGATCTGCAGAGCGCGGTCGATCTTCCGCTGCCGCTTTTCGGACAGATACGGCCGCATGGCCTGCAGCAGCGCCTGCTGATCGCTCTTGCGCCCCTGCGGCTTCATCAGCGCGCCGAGCTTTCCCATCAGCCCGCCGTCCGCAGGCGGTGGCGGCGAGGGTTCCTTTGACGCTTCGCCTTCGCCCCCGCCCATCAGGGACTGCGCCAGGCCCATAATCTGCGCCATCTGCGCCGGGTCGCCCAGCACCTGCCGGATCTGACCCTCCAGATCATCCATGGCCCTTCTCCCGCAGCATTTTCTGCACCTCGGCGTTCAGACGCTGCCCTTCCGCGGTGGAGAGCAGCCGCCCCATGATACTGCGCAGCGCATCCGCGTCCCCTTTCCGAACCGCCTCGGCCAGCGCCGTCCGGTCGACCATCCGGCTGAGCTTCTGCCCGTCGGCCGAAGCTGCCAGCGTTTTCAGCTGCTCCGTCTGTCCGCGGCGCTGCAGCTCTTCCCCGAGCTTTTCCAGATTCTGCATTTCGACCACGCCCCCTTTGTTCTATCCTATTCGCCCGGGCGGGCAATGATACCAGTTTTTTCGACAGGAGGATCCCGATGAGAGCCGCCGTTTTTTCCGATACCCACCACAACACCGCGCCCATGCTCGATGCCGTGCGCCAAAGCTGCCCCGATCTGATCATCCACCTGGGCGACCACGACCGCGACACGCTCTGCCTGGAGGAGCAGTTTCCCGACATCCCGCTCTTCCGCGTCTGCGGCAACTGCGACTTCGCGCCGATCGCGCCGATCGCGGACATCGTGCCGCTCGGCCCCGTGAAGGCGCTGATCTGCCACGGCCACAGCTACGGCGTGGACTGGGAGGGGCCGGATCGGCTCGCCTACGCGGCCGAGGAGCGCGGCTGCCAAATCGCGATGTTCGGCCACACGCACCGCGCCATGCAGGAGCAGTGCGGCGGCGTGCTGCTGTTAAACCCCGGCACCGGAGGCCGCGGCAGCCGCCTCACCTGGGCGCTGGTCGAGGTGCTCGATAACGGCGGCATCGCCGTGAGCATCAATCAAATGAACCGTTGATTTTACATTGACGAGCTATCAGGAGGTCTGCCCGATGAAAAAACATCTGCGTCTGACCGCGCTTTTGCTCTGCCTCGTCATGCTGCTGTCGGCCTGCGGCAGCCGGGAGGCGGAGGAGAGCGCCGCGCCCGAAAAAACGCCCGGCCCGAGCGACGCCTGCGGCGTGACGAATGCGCCCGAAAGCCCCGCCGTCACCGAAGAGCCGCAGCCCGTGCCCGCGCCGGACGCCGTCGAGGTGCAGGTTCACTACGGCGAGACGACCGAGATCGAGCATGTGGAATTTTCCGGCGTAACAGCCGGAGGGCAGGAGCTCTGGAAGCGGCTCTACACCACCGACTACCGCACCGAGCTGACGCTGATCCAGCCGATCGGCGCCTGGCGGGACCGCTATTACCTCAACAGCAACGGCACCGTCGTCTGCCTGTCGCTCGCTGACGGCAGCGAGCTCTGGAGCAACGAGGACTTCCACGGTGCGAGCATCTCGAGCCTGATCGATGAGCGCAACGGGAACGTCTACCTCTGCGGCTACTACGGCCCGGACTTCTTCGCCTGCGACAGCGAGGGCAAGACGCTCGCGTCCCTCCCCGCCGTGAGCAACGACTATTACTGGCCCACCGACATGCGCTGGGCCGGGCCGGACAGGCTGGTGATCACCTACACGGGCGGGATGGACTCCTATCCGACTCCGGACGTCCCCTATTACATCGACCTGAAGGATTTCTCCGCGACCATTCAGACCGACTTTCTGGATCTGAGCGGAGACCGGCAGTACTGGGCCAATATTTTCGTCAGCGACTTTATCGAGCAGTTCATGTCCGAATACCCCGCGGAGAACGGCTCGGACTATGAGCTGGCGCGCTTTGCGCACCGCTTCTGCAAGATCAACCGCCAGGACGCGATCACCTACGAAAGCGGCAGCGACGAGATCATCTACGAGACAATCACGCTCGACACGGTCAACGAGCTCTGCGGGCGCTTCTTCGGTCTGGAGCTTGACCCCGCCGAGGGTGTGCTGCCCACCGTGCTCTGGGGGCCGGACGTGCGCTTTGAAAACGGGAAATTCTATTTTCCCGCCGCCGACGGCGAGGCCTACAACCGCTTTGCCGTGGTGACCTCCAGCCAGAGTCGGCCGGACGGAAACGTCCTGCTGAGCTTTGACGTGTATGACGTCAATCTGGACGAATACTGGCGTCAGGGCATCGACGGCGCGTTCTACCGCATGACGTCCGCCGAGGCGCAGACCGTCGAGGCGTCAGGGCGCATCACCCGCGTTGCCTCCGGCACCGCCGAGGCCCTGCCCGTCGAGCAGAACGGGCATGACGGCTACATCCTCTACCGTCTGCATGTTGACCGGAACTGACTGGCATCACTTGACAAGCGGCTTATCTTTCAGTAAACTGAAAATATACCGCTTTTTTCACAGAAACCATACGAAAGGATCGGAAAATCGGATGAAAAAGATCACCAACAAGCTCCTGTGGATCTTTGCCGTGGGCCAGTTTGGCTGGAGCCTGCTGTCCGGCATCGTAACCAACTGGATGGTGTACTACTACACCGGCACCCCCGACGCGCAGAACCCCAACACCGGCATCTTCGCCTCCGGAATCACGCAAAACCCCATCCTCTTCAAGCTGACGCTTTTCGGCCTGGTGATGGCTGTCGGCCGCATCTTCGACGCGATCACCGACCCGCTGATCGCCGGCTGGTCCGACCGCAGCAACTACAAGGGCGGCCGCCGCATCCCCTTCATGCGCGCCATCGCCATCCCCTTCGCGCTGATCACCATCGCGCTCTTTACCGTGCCGCAGACCGCGAACAACGCCCTCAACGACGTGCTGCTGTTCGTGATCCTGATGTGCTTCTACCTGTTCATGACCATCTTCTGCACGCCCTATAACGCGCTGATCGCGGAGCTGGGCGACACGCAGGAGCACCGCATCAACGTCTCCACTTACATCTCTTTCACCTTCATCGCCGGCCAGAGCATCTCCTTCATGCTGCCGAACCTCGCCGGCATGCTCGAGGGAGCCGTCGGCCAGGCCAATTCCATCCGTCTGGGCGTCGCCATCATGAGCGCCATCGCCTGCATCGCGATGCTGGTTCCCTCCTTCTACATCAAGGAGCGCGAGTACATCGACTCCCGGCCCAGCGAGACCCCGGCCTTCAGCTCCCTGCTGAAGACCTTCAAGAACGGTCAGTTCCGCCGCTTTGTGTACTCTGACGTGATCTACTTCTTCGCGCTGACTCTGTTCCAGACCGGCCTTGCCTTCTACGAGACCAAGCTCATGGGCATCGAGGACACCTGGACCTTCCCGCTGACCGCCACGATGACCTTCATCAGCGTGCTGCTCTACCCGGTGGTCAACAAGCTGGCCCCGAAGATCGGCAAGAAAAAGCTGATCGTCACCGGCTTCTTCACCTACGCGCTGGTCTTCCTGATCACCTCCATCTGCGGCCAGGGCCTCTACTGGGGCTTCATCGTCGCCGTCTGCGCCGCCGTGCCGATGGCCATCCTCGGTATCCTGCCGCAGGCCTGCGTGGCTGACGTGGCCGAACTCAGCCGTCTCGAGACCGGCGAGGATCGCAGCGGCATGTTCTTCGCCGCGCGAACCTTTGCCTTCAAGATGGGCCAGGCCATTGCGATGGTCGTGTTCACCTCGATGACCGTTGCTCAGGTAGTTAACGGCGAGAGCGTCGTCCTGCCCGGCCAGTACCGCGCTACCGCCGTCGTTGCCACCGTCACCTGCCTGATCGGCGCGCTGCTGTTCCTGCTGTACAACGAAAAAATGATCCTCGACAAAATCCGCGAGCTCCGCGGCACCGACGAGATTTAATGATTCATCCAAAGAAAAAGACGGCTTCGGCCGTCTTTTTCTTTTTCGACGATTGCCTTTTTTCCGGGACTGATATAGAATAATATCATTCTATACAGAAAAGAGAGTGAACCATGGAAGACAAACGCATCACCCGGCGCAACCTCATCATGTTCCCGCTCGGCACCGTCGGCCGCGACATGATGTACAACCTCGTGACCAGCTATCTCTACACCTTCGTGCTCTTCACCCGCCAGCTCACGGCAGCGCAGCTGTCCGCCATTGCCGGCATCATGATCGCCGCGCGCGTCTTTGACGCACTCAACGACCCCATCATGGGCAACATCATCGAGCGCACCCGCACCAAGTGGGGCAAGTTCAAGCCCTGGCTCGTCATCGGCATCCTGACGACCTCGCTCGTCATCTACGCCGCCTTCAACACCCGGCTGCAGGGCTGGCCCTTCGTCTGGTTCTTCGGGCTGGTCTATTTCCTCTACTCCATCACCTACACCATGCACGACATCTCCTACTGGGGCATGGTGCCCGCCCTGAGCTCCGACGCCAACACCCGCAACCAGTTCACCTCCCGCGCCACGCTCTTCGCCGGTATCGGCGGCATGATGGCCGCAGCCTTCATCCCGATGCTGACCGCCGGCGACAAGGCCATCGGCGGCAACGCCGTCACGGCCTACGGCATCGTCGCCCTCGTCATCGCGATCCTCGGCCCGGCCTTCCTGGCCTTCACGGTCTTCGGCGTCAAGGAGCAGCGCAACTACAACGACGACCCCGTGCCTCCCGTCAGCTTCAAAAAGATCTGGACCACGATCACCGGCAACGACCAGCTGCTCTGGATCGCCCTCATCTTCCTGCTGCAGCAGATCGGCAACGGCATCGTCCTGTCCGGCATCGGCTCGACCTATATCTACGTCGACTTCGGTTACCAGGGCGGCTTCTTCACGATGTTCCAGATGCTGGGCATGATGGTCACCGGCTTTTTGATGATCTTCTACCCCGCCATCTCCCGCCATATGCACCGCAAAAAGCTGATGCATGTGCTGATGGTCGTCTCTGCTGTCGGCTACGCGCTGATGCTGCTGCCCGGCCTGTTCATGCCGAAGGGTCTGGCCGCCGTCGCCGGCTTCGACCTGAAGTTCATCATTGTCACCCTCGGTTATATGCTCGCCAACTTCGGCCAGTACGGCTTCTACCTCATCATGATGATCTCCATCATGAACACCGTCGAATATAACGAGCTCAAGCACGGCAGCCGCGACGAGGGTATCGTCTCCTCCCTGCGCCCCTTCCTCACCAAGCTCGCCTCCGCGCTGACCGTCGCCATCGCCAGCGGCACCTATATTGTCTTCGGTCTGCTCAAGTACACCAACGGCATCGCCGAACAGGAGCAGCTGGCCAACCAGGGTCTCATCTCCTCCGAGCAGAAAGCCGAGGCCATCGACGCGCTGCTGCGCGGCGTGCAGCCGGGTCAGACCAGCGGCCTTATGCTGGTGATGACTGTGCTGCCCTGCGTGCTGATGTTCGCCTCCTACCTTCTCTATCTCAAGTACTACAAGCTGGATGAGGACGTCTATGACGATATCTGCCGCCAGCTGAATGAGCGCAAGGCAAAATAAAATGCCTCGAGCTTAGCTTTTAGAGTCCGGACGGTCCCCGACCGTCCGGACTGTTTTTGTTCCAAAACATGTTCAACATCAGCAAAAGAGAGAACTTTTTCATGCTCATTCTACGCCGCGTAGAGCGCCGCGGCACGGCTTCTACGAGCCTGGCAGCGGAAGTAGCTTGCCTTTCGGGGCCGGGTGGGCTATGATAGTTTTGCGGCCGGAGGCGGCCGCAGCACAAGCCAAAGGAGGACAAACCCATGCCTTTTGCCGTATTGACCGACACCTCGGGCAACCTGCCCAAGAGGCTTACCGACGAGAACAACATCGGCGTGATTCCCTTTACCTACACCGTCAACGGAGAGGATCGCGTCTGCCTGGATATTGAAGCCTTCAACGGCGCGGATTTCTACCGCGATATGAAGGCCGGACAGATCGTCACCACCACCCAGATCAGCCCTCAGCAGTACGCCGACTTTTTCGAGCCCTATCTGCGCGAAGGGAAGGACGTGATCTTTGTCAGCATGTCCTCCGGCATCAGCGGCAGCTATAACTCTGCGAACATCGCCGCCGACATGCTGCGCGAGCGCTATCCCGACCGCCGCGTCTGCCCGATCGACACCCGCGGCGCCGCGCTGGGCGAGGGCCTGGTGGCCCTGCGGGCGGCCGAATGCCGCGACCGGGGAATGAGCTTTGCTGAGACCGTCGAGGCCATGGAGCGTCTCAGCACGCGCATGTGCAACGTCTTTACCGTGGACGACCTGATGTTCCTGCGCCGCGGGGGGCGGCTGAGCAACCTCTCCGCCATCGTCGGCACCGTGCTGAATATCAAGCCCCTGCTCAAGGGCGACGAAGAGGGCAAAATCGTGGCCTTCGCCAAGCTGCGCGGGCGCAAGCGCTCGATTGAGGCTCTCGCGGAAAAGTACGAAACGCTGGCCGTCGCGCCGGAAACGCAGACCATCGGCGTGGTCAACGCCGCCTGCCATGAGGATGCCGCGCGCCTCATCGAGCTGCTCAAGCGCAAATGCCCGCCGAAGGAGATCATCAATGTGGATTACGAGCCCGTCACCGGCTGCCACGTCGGCCCGGGCGCGCTGGCGCTGTTCTTCGAGGGGCCGGACGACGTGCGCACCGCCGTGGACGGCGAGAGCGTCACGGAGCGCATCAGCGGCCTCATCCAGAGCGTGCGCGGCCTCGCCCAGGGAAAGAGCGAGACGGAAAAATAAGCGCCGCCCACGCGAAAAAAAGAAAAGCCCCGCCGAATGAACAGCACCCCATTTGTTAGACAGTATGGTATACTACTAACGAATGGGGTGTTGTTTTATGCCAAAAGGAATACCAAACAAGAGATACACAGGC
>CADCHN010000026.1 GCA_902801295.1 Oscillospiraceae bacterium
AAGCCTATTCTAACAGATTTTTGACAGCTGCGTTAGAGGTACTGGTTTCATGCCTTTTTGTGCCTTCCGCGCAGCGGAAAGGGATGGTCATAAGCATGAGCGATCCCGGCGATTTCATCATCGAAAACGGTGTTTTGACAAAGTATGTCGGCCCAGGCGGCGATGTGGTCATCCCGGAAGGGGTGACGGAGGTCGGGGATATTGCTTTTCACGGGAACACAAGCCTCACACAAGTTGTGATTCCTGATAGCGTGAAGAGTATTGGGTCTTCAGCGTTCAATCGGTGTAGCAATCTGACGAGCGTAGTAATTCCCGAGAGTGTGACGAATATCAGCGAGTATGCGTTTTTTGACTGCTGCAATCTTGAGAGTGTGTCGGTGCCGGACGGCGTGACGAGCATTGGCCCCAGGGCTTTCTATGGCTGTAGCAAACTTGCGGATGCGGAGGGCTTTGTAATCGTCAAAAACAGGTTGTTTGATTACAAGGGTTCTGGCGGGGATGTGGTCATCCCGGAATGTATCACGGAAGTCAGTGACGGCGTATTATATTGGTGTAGTAATCTGACAAGTGTAACAATCCCGGAGAGCGTAAAGTACATCGGCGATAGAGCGTTTTCCAACTGTAGCAGGCTAAAAAGCGTGACGATCCCGGCAGGAGTGACGAAAATCGGCAAAGCTGCGTTCTGTGGCTGCGCGAACCTTACGAGCGTGACAATCTCGGATAGCGTAACAAATATTGGCAAGGGGTCATTCTCCGAATGCAGCAATCTGACAAGTTTTACAGTTCTGGGAAAGCTGAGCGAAATCCCATGGACCACATATGATGAGTTTAAGAATTTGACGGAATTGTATGCGCCTCATACGCCACATGCGCATTGGCGAAACATAGGGCTCGGAATGGTTGCAGCCAAAAGTTTCGTAAAGCGATCAGAAATCTATACAGATCCAGATGTTTATACAGAATACATAACCTATCTTTCTTCCCAACGAAAAAAACTATTGCCGGATGTTTTTCAGCTTGACAAGGTAGATATTCTTGAAAAACTTGTGAAAGAGAAAAAAATCACGAAGAAAAACATCGAGGCGGAGTATCTGCTTCTCGCCCGGCAAAGCCAGGCAGCGAAATGTATTGCTTTATTAGAAGAGTTGGCTAGTGCCTGGGGCATACAAACGGAGAAAAAGCCGATTAATACATGCAATGAGCTGTGGGACGGGATTCATTTCAGCCTGGATGGGAAAAAACTGCTCAAATGCCCGGAAATGATCGACGGTACGGTCTACCGGGTGCCGGAGGGCACCAAGGAGATCGGAAAGGCGGCGTTTTGTTTTACGCAGCTGAAGGCGGTCTATCTGTCTGACAGCGTGACGGTGATCCGTAACGGCGCTTTCGTCGTCAAGCGCGGGAAAACCCTGTTCGTCAGCCTCCCGGCTTCGCTGAAGGCTCTGCCATCCGATATTTTTGACGGACGGGATCGGGACGGAGACGACGGCCAGTGGGACGGCGCGAAAACCTTCTACGCCGCGACTCCGGTCAAGGAGTTGGCAGAAGATCTCTGTATGGACTCCTATTCCAGGGGTAACCGGCGCATGGTCTATACGGGAGGTCTGCTGGACGATCTGCCGACCAAGACCAAAAAATTTGCCGTGGAGGGTTTCCTGTACGCCGAGCAGCACAAGCTTGCAGATCTGAGCCCCTGGCGGAGCAGCTACCTCGACCACATCAAGCGTGGGCAGAAGACCTACATCGGCAAGGCGCTAGAGAATGAGTTCCTGCTCCGCCTGATGCTGGACGAGGCGCTGATCACGGATTCCGGCGCAAAAATGTTGCTGGAGGCTGCGGAAACACAGGGACGGGCGGATCTGAAGGCGGAGATCCTCGCCTATCGGGATACTAAGCTCGGCGGGAAAAAGCAGAGGGACGATTTTTCCTTTGTCGATAGCGATCAAGAGCTCAAGCGCAGGGAGAAGCTGGCTGCGCGGCAGGAGCAGATCAAGGAGCAAAAGGGCATCAAAGGCCTCGCCTTTGTGTCGAGCGGCGGCTTGAAGCACTTCGGCGAGTATAACGAATACACGGAAGTGTTCGATCTGAGCGACTTGAAAGCCTTTATCGAAGCGTGCGGAGGCTTTTATCGCGGCGCGGTCAGTTCCAAGACGGATTATCTAATCTGCAACGATCCGAACAGCAATTCCACGAAAAGTCAAAAAGCCAAAGAGCTGGGCGTGCCGGTTATCACAGAGGAAGAATTTCTGAAAATGGCGAATGAAACGGAGTGATTAGATGGACGAACTGACCATCCTCACCCGGCAGGTGCCGGGGATCGCGGAGCTGGACAACTTCGACGAGATCAAGGCCTATCTGAATCAGCGGCTGGATGTCTACCGCAATCTGGTCTATTCCGAGGACAGCTTGAAGACCGCCAAGGCGGACAAGGCGCAGCTCAACAAGCTGAAAAAGGCGCTGGATACCCGCCGCAAGGAGATCAAGGCCATCTACATGGAGCCCTATCTGCGAATCGAAGCGCAGATCAAGGAGCTCACCGCCATGATCGATGAGCCGCTGGCGGCCATAGACGGTTTCGTCAGGGACATGGAAGCCGAGGAAAAGCGGCAGAAGCGGGAGCTGATCCGGGCCTGGTACCGGAAGGAGGCCGCTCCGCTGGGTGAGCTGCGGGAAAAGGTCTTCGATGCGCCGGGCTTTGTAGACGCCAAATGGCTCAACAAGAGCTGCAAGGCCGCCGAATGGCAGCAGGCTGTGCGGGAGAAGATCGCCCGGGCCGCTGCGGATATCCAGACCATTCAAAACACCGCCGGGGCGCACACCACTGCCGTGCTGACCAGGTACCTTGACGGTATGGATCTGGCCGCGGCGACAGCGTTCAAGCGTGAACTGGAGGCAACGGCAGAGGTCGCGGAAACCGAGGTAACAACAGTCGAGGACGAGGACCGTACCGTCGGCTACAAAGTCCTGAAGGTCTCCGGCACCCAGCGGCAGATGGAACAGCTTCTGGAGCAGCTGGAGCTAATGGGCATGGACTGCGACGTGCTGGAGGACGGCATGCCTCAGCCCATGAGGGAGCTGATGAAGCCCGACTTTGACAGCTTTGTGGCCTTCGACATCGAGACCAGCGGCACCTTCGGCGCGGCCAGCGGCGACAAGCCCGCGGAGATTACCGAGATCGGCGCATCGAAGGTGATCGACGGCAAGATCGTGGAGTGGAAGGACTGGTTCTGCAATCCTGGACGGAAGATCGTCCCTCGTATTGCCCGCCTGACCCACATCACCGACGACATGGTGGCCGATGCGCCCAGCGTGGAGGAAGTGATCCGGGAGTTTGCGGTTTTTGTCGGCGATCTGCCTCTGGTGGGGCACAACATCAAAAGCTCCGATCTGCACTACATCACCCGCGCCCTCAAACGGGCGGGCGTCGCCATGGACAACGGCTTTTTCGACACCTATCTCTATGCCAAGACGCTCAAAGACCGCTACGGCTGGGAGAACGTGAAACTGGAGTATCTGTCCCAGATCTTCGGCGTAGAGCAGCCGGAGGCACATCGCGCCTACTGCGACGCCGAGGCTAACGTTGGAGTATATTATAAACTCAAAGAGCTGCCAATGCCGTAGAGCTATAAACATAGGCACCTGGAAACCGTTGCAATCAGCGGTGTTCCAGGTGCCTTTTCATTAGAAGAAGTGCTACGGGTCAAGTGCTCCTGTCTATGTGCGTAGAATTCAGATTTCTTTCATCTGCCCGTCGCTCAGCACATCCAGCATGATTTTTGCCCCGGTTTTGAATGCAAGACAATATGTCTCACAATCGGTCAGAACACTGACCTCTCGCTGGGCGGTCATATAGTCCTCGAACATTTCCTTCTGCTTTTCTGTGAGTGTGTCCGTCAGTGCATCTCCGGCTTTCACAAGCTCATCCAGAGATTTCGCATACTGGCTGTTGCGCTTGAAGCTGCGCTCGCTGGGACGCACATCGCCGAGGTAAAGGGCTTCCAAGATCAGCATCAAAGCACCTCCTCAGCAGTAGACGAGTTCGCTCAGCACGACCTCTTCCGCCCGGTTGCGAATGCTGTTCATGCGACGCACCCACTCCATTTGATCGGCTGCCTTGAGCGCCTCGGTCACGCCTTCCCGCTTTGCCATCTGCCGGGTCAGAAGCTCCATCTGCTTCTCACAGGCTTCATCAATCTCGGCCAGGTGCTGAAAAAGCTTTCCGGACAGAAGCAGATTAGAGTACAGTACCGGTCGGTGCTCTTTCAGATAGCGTTTCCGCATCCGGCCATATTTGCCTACGGGTTTCTTCTCCGTCTCACCAATGACAATGTTAGGAAGAAGAACATCACCAACATTAGTATAAGTGCCGCCGCTCTGCTCAAAAAAGGATTTCTGCGTTTTCATGGGTTATACCTCCAAAATCATATTTGGAAGTATCGTAAGCGTGAGTTTCGGTTATTTGTATCCTTAACTAAATGAATCCCCTCTCTGCGCTCTCCCCTTGCGAGGCTTTTCCCTTTTCGCATGGGTTTGTCTACAGTCTGCGGCGCGCTTTCCAAATGTTTGAAACAGATCGCTTTCTTTCTTGCTTATTTTCCGAGACGGCGTTATAATAAAAAACTGGCAACCGGTGCCTGTTTGCGACAAAAAGATTTCCAAAAAACAGAAATAGGCTTGCAGGAATGCCGCAAATGAAGTACAATAACAAGGGCCTGTTTGAAAATTAACAATACGGGCGAAGGGAAAGCCGGGATAGCTTGGAGAGAGCCATAGTCAACGTACACGGAATCGTCCAGGGCGTCGGCTTCCGCCCCTTTATCCACAAGCTGGTGCGCGAATACCGCCTCGGCGGCACGATCAAGAACACCTCCTCCGGCGTGGAGCTGGAGCTGGAGGGCGAGCGGCCGGAGCTGGAGCGCTTTGTGGCGGATATTCCCTCGCGGGCGCCGAAGCTGGCGCTCATCGAGCGCATTGAGACGCGATACAGCCCGGAGCTGAAGGGCTTTTCGGGCTTTGAAATCCTGAAAAGCCGCACCGAGGAGCTGCGGAATACTCTTATCTCCCCGGATATCGGCATCTGCGACGACTGCCGACGCGAGCTGCTCGATCCCCGCGACCGGCGATACCGCTACCCCTTCATCAACTGCACCAACTGCGGCCCGCGCTTTACCATCATCCGCGACCTGCCCTATGACCGGGCGCGGACCTCGATGCGCGGCTTCCCGATGTGCCCGGACTGCGACCGGGAGTATCACGATATCGAAAACCGCCGCTATCACGCGCAGCCGGACTGCTGCCCGGTTTGCGGCCCGCGGGTCTTTTATCTGGACGCCGACGGCCGGGAAGTCCCGGGCGACGCGATCGAGCTTGCCCGCGCGGCGCTGAGAGAGGGAAAAATCGTCGCGGTCAAGGGCCTCGGCGGCATGCATCTGGCCTGCCGCTGCGACGACCCCGGGATCGCGCGGACGCTGCGCCGGCGCAAGCAGCGGGACGAGAAGCCCTTCGCCGTCATGTGCCGCGATCTGGCGGCGGCAAAAAAGCTCTGCTTCGTCAGCGACGCAGAGGCCGCCGTGCTCGAGAGCTTTCACAAGCCCATCGTGCTGCTGCGCAAGCGCGCGCCCGGCCTGGAGCACCTGAGCGAAAACGGCTGTCTCGGTGTGATGCTGCCCTATACGCCGCTGCACATCCTGCTGCTGGGCGAGGACTTTGACGCGCTCGTGATGACGAGCGCCAACCTCTCCGACACGCCGATCCTGTTCAAAAACGACGAGGCGATCGAAAAGCTGCGCGGCATTGCCGACGGCTTCCTGCTGCACGACCGCGAGATCCAGACCCGCTGCGACGATTCGCTGTGCTGGGTCCTGGACGGGAAGGAATATTTCGCCCGCCGCAGCCGCGGCTACGTGCCTTTTCCGCTGAAAATGGGACGGCCGCTGCGGCCGATCCTGGCCTGCGGCGCCGAGCAGAAGGCGAGCTTCAGCCTCTCGCGCGGCGACTGCGTGTTTTCCTCGCAGCACATCGGCGACCTGAAAAATATCGAGACCTACGAGCACTACGCCTCTCAGATCCGGCATTTTGAGCGCCTGTTCGACATCCGCCCGGCACTGCTCGTGTGCGATAAGCACCCCGACTATCTATCCACGGCCTATGCTGTCGAGAGGGGTGAAGCCGAGAGCCTGCCGGTGCTGCCCGTGCAGCACCACCACGCGCACATGGCCGCCTGCATGGCGGATAACGGCCTGACAGAGCCGGTGATCGGCCTCGTCTGGGACGGCACGGGCTACGGCGACGACGGTACGGTTTGGGGCGGCGAATGCCTGATCGGGGACTATAGCGGCTATGAGCGCTTTGGCTCGATCCGGCCGATCCCCCTGATCGGCGGCGACCGGGCGACCAAAGAGCTCGATCGCGTGGCCTTTGCGCTGCTGCGGGAATCCGGCTGCGAAACCGGGGCGATCCCGGACGCGGCAAACTATGAAAAAATGCTCGCGGGCGGACTCAACTGCCCAAAGAGCTCCGGTATGGGACGCCTCTTCGACGGCGTGGCCGCCATCCTCGGCGTCAAGCGCCTCGCCTCCTACGAGGGCCAGGGCGCGGTGCTGCTGGAGGCCGCGGCTGTGGAGACGGAGGGCTGCTACCCGATCACCCTCGAGGGTGAGCCGCTGCGCTTTGACTGGCGGCCGATGATCCGCGCGATCGCGGCGGAGCGGGACGCGGGCGTGCCGACGGCGGAGATCGCCGGGCGCTTTCACAACACGCTCATCGCGATGGCCGTGCGGCTTTGCTGCGCGGCACGGGAGAAGAGCGGCCTCGGCGACGTGGCGCTTTCGGGCGGCACGTTCCAGAATATGAGTTTGATGACGAAGCTGCCGGCGGCGCTCGGGAAAGAGGGCTTTCGCGTCTGGCGGCATCAGAGAGTTTCGGCCAACGACGAGGGCCTGTCCCTCGGTCAGCTGATGATTGCCGAAGCGTATTTGGAGGAAAAGGATCATGTGTTTGGCGGTTCCGCTGAAACTGATTGAAATCAACGGCAAAGAGGCCGTGGGGGAGTCCCTGGGCATGCGCCGCTCGGTGCGGGTGGATTTCATCGAAAACCCGCAGGTCGGCGACTATGTGATTGTCCACGCGGGCTTCGCCATCGAACGGCTGCCGGAGGAGCAGGCGCTGGAGGATATCGGCGCCTGGGAGGAACTGCGCGATGCCCTCTGAAGCGGAAGCCTGGCTGAAAAAAATCCGCGCGCTGCCGCGGCAGCGCGTAAAGCTGATGGAGGTCTGCGGCACCCACACGATGTCGATCGCGCGCGCGGGGATCAAATCCCTGCTGCCGGAGGGCACGGAGCTGCTGAGCGGCCCCGGCTGCCCGGTCTGTGTGACGCCGGCCGCAGCCATCGACGCGGTGCTCGCGCTCACCTCCGAGCCCGGTGTGATCGTGGCGAGCTACGGCGACATGCTGCGCGTGCCGGGCAGCCGCCCGGGCGACAGTCTGGCGCGCCGCCGCGCCCTGGGTGCGCGGGTGGAGCTGGTCTACTCGCCGGTCGACGCGGTGGAAATCGCGCGGCAGAATCCCGAAAAAGAGGTCGTGTTCCTCGGCGTCGGCTTTGAGACCACCGCTCCCGGCACCGCTGCCGCCGTGCTGACGGCGCGGGAGCAGGGGATCGGGAACTTTTCGGTCTGGTCGATGCTCAAAACGGTGGAGCCCGCGCTGCGGGCGCTGCTGCGGCAGGAGGACTTCGCGGTGCAGGGCTTTCTCTGCCCCGGCCATGTGGCCACGATCATCGGCGCGGAGGCCTTCCGCTTCCTGCCGGAGGAATACCGCATCCCGGCCGTCGTGGGCGGCTTTGAGCCGGAGGAGATCCTCCGCGCGCTCTATCTGCTCCTGCGGCAGCTGGCCGAGGGCGAGCCTCGGCTGGAAAACGCCTATCCGCGCGCGGTGAGCGCCGCGGGCAACCGCCTGGCGCAGCGCGTGATGGAGACCTGCTTCGAGCCCCGGCGCGACCTCTGGCGCGGCCTCGGGGAGATCGAAGGGAGCGGCCTCGGCTGGCGGGAGGAATTTGCCTCCTTTGACGCGGAGAAAAAGTTTGACCTTCGGATCGAACATACCGAAGGGCCGGCGGGCTGCCGCTGCGGCGACGTGATCTGCGGCCGCTGCCGCCCGGAAAACTGCCCGCTTTTCGGCAAACGCTGCACGCCGGAGGACCCGGTCGGGCCCTGCATGGTGTCCTCGGAGGGCGCCTGCGCCGCGGCGTACAAATATCAGACGGTGTGATATGGACGAAATCATTACGCTTGACTACGGCAGCGGCGGCAAAAAGACCGCCCGCCTGATTGAAAACAGCATCCTGCCCGCGCTGGACAATCCCGCGCTGCGGGCATTAAACGACGGCGCCGTGATCCCCGGGGCGGAGCGGCTGGTCTTTTCCACCGACAGCTTTGTGGTGGACCCCGTCTTTTTCCCGGGCGGTGATATCGGCAAGCTCGCCGTCTGCGGCACGGTCAATGATATCGCGATGTGCGGCGGCGTGCCCAAATATCTCAGCTGCGCGCTGATCCTCGAAGAGGGCTTTCCGATGCGCGACCTGGAGCGCGTGCTGGATTCGATGCGCCAGGCGGCGCAGAAGGCCGGTGTGCAGGTCGTGACCGGCGACACCAAGGTGGTGGAGCGCGGCCGCGGCGATAAAATCTACATCAACACCGCCGGCATCGGTTTTCTGAAATACCCCGGCCTCGAGCCCGCGGCGATCCGCCCCGGCGACCGGGTACTGGTCTCCGGCACCGTCGGCGATCACGGCACGGCGGTGATGCTCGCGCGCAGCGGCATGATGCAGGGCGAGCTTCGCTCCGACTGCGCGGCCCTGAACGGTCTCGCGGAGGCGATCCTCTCGAGCGGCGCGAAGGTGCGCGTGCTGCGCGATCCGACGCGCGGCGGCGTGGCGACGACGCTGTGCGAGTTTGTGGAGGGCGGCGCCCTGGGCATTGAGCTGGAGGAGGAGCAGATCCCCGTGCGCGGCGAAGTGAAGGCCGCCTGCGAGCTGCTGGGCCTCGACCCGCTCTACTGCGCCAACGAGGGCAAGCTCCTGTGCGTGGTCGCGCCGGAGGACGCGGAGAGCGTGCTCGCCGCGATGCGCAGAACGCCCGAGGGCGAAAACGCCGCCGTGATCGGCACCGTGACCGATCGCTTCCCCGGCAAGGTGACGCTGCGTACGCCGCTCGGCGGCCGGCGGATCCTGCAGAAGCTCAGCGGCGCGCAGCTGCCGAGAATCTGCTGAATCAGTACCCCCGCGCTCCGCGTGGAGCGCTGAAAATACAGCAAAACGTATTTAGGATAGAGAGGAGAAAGGAATGCAGGAGTACAAGGTAACGCAAATCACCAAGGACCAGATCGTTCCTCTGGCCGAGCGCATGAAAAAGGCCGGGCGCTATCTCGTCATGATCCACGGCTACCTCAACAAGGAGGGACAGCCGGTGGTCTGCTGGGATTACTCCGTGCCGCCCGCCATCGAGAGCTATCAGGTCGTCGGAGAGACGAAGCTGCCCTCGATCGGCGAGCTCTACGACACGGCCGCCACCTGGCCCGAGCGCGAGCTCAACGAGCTCTTCGGCCTCGAGTTCGAGGGTCTCGACATGTCCAAGCGGCTCTTCCTGCCGGAGGATATGCTGGAGACGCAGGGCAAGGGACAGATCATGGTCACCCCGCTGAGCGAACTGGTGGACAACATGAACAAAGTCAAGGAGGAGGAATGAGATGAGCTACATCGTTCCTATCGGCCCCTACCATCCCGCTTTGGAGGAGCCGATCCACGCCAAGCTCTTCACCGAGGGCGAGGTCATCAAGGACGCGGAGGTCTTTGTCGGCTATAACCACCGCGGCATCGAAAAGCTGGCCACCGAGCGCAACGCCATCCAGACCCTGGTGCTGGTGGAGCGCGTGTGCGGCATCTGCTCGCACTCCCACGCCTTCACCTACGCCATGTGCGTGGAGGATATCAACGGCATCGAGGTGCCCAAGCGCGGCGACTACATCCGCGTCATCACCGCGGAGCTGGAGCGTCTGCACTCCCACTTCCTGTGGATGGGCATTGCCTGCCACATCATCGGCCACGACAGCATGTTCATGCATATCTGGGACGAGCGCGAGCTCGTGATGGATCTGCTTGAGCGCATGACCGGCAACCGCGTCAACTATGCGATGATCACGATCGGCGGCTCCCGCCGCGACATCGACGACGATCTGCGCCGCGACCTGCTTGCCTCGATGGATAAGCTGAAAGCGCCGCTCGACCGCATCGTGGACATCGTGCTCAACGACCGGACCATCGCCATGCGTACCAAGGGCGTCGGCGTGCTGACGACCGCGGACGCGCTGCGCATGGGCGCCGTCGGCCCGCACGCGAGAGCCTCCGGCGTCGATATCGACGTGCGCCGCGATTCTCCCTACTCCGCTTACGGCGACTTTGAGTTTGACGTGCCCGTCTGCTCCAACGGCGACGTGTTCGACCGCGTGGTCGTCCGCGCGCTCGAGTGCTACGAGAGCATCAAGATCATCCGCCAGGCGCTGGAGAATCTGCCGGAAGGCCCCATCAACCTGGGCAACAAGCTCGTGAAGATCAAGGAAGGCGTGTCCGTGAAGATGCACGAGGCGCCGCGCGGCCAGCTCAGCCACATGGTCGTCGGCGACGGCGGCTTCAACAACCACCGTGTCAGCGTGCACGTGCCTTCCTATAAAAACACCCCCACGATCCCCCATATGCTGCGGGGCAACACCGTGGCCGACGCCGGCCTCATCATCGCCAGCATCGACCCCTGCTTCAGCTGCCTCGACCGATAATGCACGAATTATCCATTGCCCGCAGCATCCTGTCGATCGTGGAGCGGGCGGCCAGGGACGAGGGCTTTCAGCGGGTGCTGGAGATCCGCCTGAAAATGGGCGAGTATTCCGGCCTCGTGCCCGAGTGCCTGCGCGAGTTTTTCCCGATCGCGGCCAAGGGCACGCCCGCCGAGGGCGCCGCGCTCGTCATGGAGACCGTTCCGGCGGCCTTCCTGTGCCTCGACTGCGGCTATGAGGGCCCGGCCGATCGGGAAAATGCCTGCTGCCCCCGCTGCCGGGGCACCGCCCTGCGGATGACCCGCGGACGGGAATTCTATGTGGAAGATCTGAAAGTCGAATAAATCAGTCAAAGGAAAAATGACTGCCTCTCTTGCCCCAAAATCGATTTGTTTTTGACGCAGCTTTGCCGCGGCAAAAACTCCTTGAGGCGAGCTGAGCGAGCCCTCGCGTCGACCAAGCAAGACGCTTTTCCTTCGCGTCTTGCGCGATAAACGCGAGTGCTCAATTGCGAAACAGGTTTTCGCAATTGAATTTGAAAGGAGATGGTTCCCCTTGCGAAAGACCAACGCTTTGGCCGTCATCGCCACGTTTGTCGTCTGCTTCGCCTTCTGGCTGCTGCTGACCTGGTCGGTCAGCGTCCAGGAGCTGATCGCGGGCGCTGTCGTGAGTCTGGCGGCGGCCCTGTTCTCCGCGCGCTTCTTCATCCATGAAAAAGCCTTCTGGTTTGCCAATCCCGCCAAGCTGTTCACGGGCCTCTTCTACTGGGTCTTCGTGTTCCCGGGCGAGCTGATCAAGGCAAACCTGCACATGGCCAAGCTCGTGCTGGGCGGCTGCAAAAACCTCAAGCCCGGCATCGTCAAGATCCCGTCGAAGCTGCAGAGCGACTACGGCCGCGCCGCTCTGGCAAACTCCATCACCCTGACCCCCGGCACCATCACCATGGAGATCACCGAGGAAGAGGGCCAGCCCTGGTACTACGTCCACTGGATCGAGGCCGAGTCTGACGGCGAAGAGGCCGGCGAGGCCATCAAGGGCAAGATGGAAACATGGATCAGGAGGTTCTGGGAGAAATGAATACTGATCTGATCATCTTTGCCGTGCTCTTCGGAGCACTGGCAGTTGTGGCCCTCATCCGTCTGCTCAAGGGCCCCACCGCCGCCGACCGCATGGTCGCGGCTGACGCGGCGGATACGCTGATCTGCTGCGCGATGATCCTCTTCGCACTCTACAGCGGAAGAGGCATTTATCTGGACATTGCCATCATCGGCGCCATGCTCGGTATCGTGGATACCATGCTGGTCGGCCGTTTTCTGGAGAAGGGAAGGAGGGAGAAGCATGCTGATGTGGCTGAAGATACTCAGTGACGTTCTGATCGCCTGCGGCGCTTTCTTCGCTCTGGTCGGCGTGATCGGCATCCTGCGCATGCCCGACGCCTTCTGCCGCATGCAGGCGAGCACCTGCGTGGCGACCCTCGGCGTGATCGGTGTCGCTCTCGGCGGCCTGATCCACGCGATCTTCGTCATGGGCAGCGCCTCCGCCGCCGTGAAAATCGCGGTGATCTGCCTGCTGATCCTGGTCACGAACCCCGTCGGCTCGCACGCCATTGCCAAGGGCGCCTACAAGGCGGGCATCCGCCCCGAAACGCCCATGGAAACAGATGATCTGGGGAGGGACAGCGAATGAGCACCTGGATAGTCGTTCTCAACGCGCTGATTCTGATCGGCCTCGTCGTGTCCGCGATCCTGGCCGCCGTATCGGAAAAGCTGCTGTCGTCCGTGATCGCGCTGAGCGTGACCGGCATCTTTGCCGCGGCAGAATTTCTGCTGCTGCACGCGCCCGACGTTGCGATCTCTGAGGCTGCCGTCGGCGCCGCGCTCGCTCCGATGATCTTCATCGTCACCCTGAGAAAACTGAAAGGGGGCGGCGACAAGTGAAAAAGTTTCTGACCTGGGTCTGCCTCGGCATCATCCTCTTCGCCGGCGTCTTCGCCAGCTTCCGGCTCAACGACATGCCCCGCACCTATGACGGGCAGAAGGCTCCGACCTCTGTCTACGAGCTGATGCAGGATCCCGAGAGCGCCGATGAAAACGCGTTGGTTGACGGTGCTGCCGGCGCCATCGTGAACCAGAACCTGAAAAATGCCCGCGCCGTCAACGACGTGACCGCGATCGTCTTCGACTTCCGTGGCTATGATACCATGGGCGAGGCCTTCATCCTGATCACCGCCGTGGCCGGCACGATGGTCATCCTCTTCAACAAGAAAGAAGAAAAGAAGGAGGATGAGCAGGCATGAAAAACGGCATTACCGTGAAAAACGTGATCCAGCCCTGCGGCGTGGACACGATCCTGCCCCTGGCCATGGTGTATATCTGCTACATCATTCTCCACGGGCACCTGTCTCCCGGCGGCGGCTTCCAGGGCGGCGTTCTGGTCGCTGCGGTGATTGCGCTGCTGGCGCTGGCCTACGGCTATGAAGCCGCGCAGAGCACGATCAGCTTCGGCCTCGTGCACCACGGCGAGGGTCTGGCCTCCGTGTGCTATGTTGCGCTGGCCTTTATGGGCGCGGCCGTCGGCGCACAGTTCTGCCAGAACATCCTCTACACCCACGGCGCCATCGGCGACCTCTACAGCTCCGGCACGATCTTCTGGATGAACGTGACCGTCGGCGTCAAGGTCTTCACCGGCATCAGCTCGGTGTGCCTGCTGATGCTCGGCGTGCTGCGGGACATCGAAGAGAAAGGGAGGGCCTGATATGATTCTGATGAACTACATAGCCGCCTTCTTCCTCATCGTTCTCGGCCTGTACACGATCGTGACCAAGTATAACCTGGTCAAAACGGTCATCGGCCTGAGCATTATGGACTACGGCGTGAACCTCCTGATCGTCACGATCGGCTTCAACCCCGGCGGCACCGCGCCGATCTTCACCTTCTCGGAGCTCAATCCTTCGAGCTTCTTTGTCGATCCCATTCCCCAGGCGCTCACGCTGACGAGCATCGTCATCGGCGCCTGCGTGACCGCCATGTCCCTGGCGCTCGTGATGAAGATCTATGAGCAGTACGGGACGATGGACACCCGTGAGGTAAGGAGGCTGAGAGGATGATGAACGTGCTTTCTTATCAGCATTTCCCGATCTATGCGATCATGGTGCTGTTCCTCGGCGCCTTCCTGATCGTCCTGTTCGGAAAGAACAAGATCGCGCGCAGCTGCCTGGCGCTGCTGAGCGTGACGGGCTCGCTGGCGCTGCTCGTCTCCCTCGTGCCCCGCGTGATGCTGAACGGCGAGATCATCACCTACTGGATGGGCAACCGCGCCTACGCCGGCGGCTATGCCATCGGCATCGCGCTGGAGGTCGACGCGCTGAGCCTCTTCTTCGCGCTGCTGATCGCGGTGGCGGTCTTCGTCTCCTGCGTCTACTCCATCCGCTATATGGAGCATGACGACAACATCCCCCAGTATTACACCCTGTTCCTGATGCTCGCCGGCGGCGTGCTGGGCCTGGTGCTCTCGGGCGACCTCTTCAACATGTTCATCATGGTGGAGATCCTCACCTTTGCCGCGGTGGCTCTGACGGCCTTCCGCAACACCGCCCGCGGTGCGCTGGAGGCGGCCTTCAAGTACCTCGTGGTCGGCTCCATCGGCTCGACCTGCATCCTGGCCGGCACGATCATGCTCTATGCCCAGGTGCATACGCTGAACTTCGCGCAGCTGAGCGCGCTGATCCCCGGCCACCTCAACGGCTCGACCCGCGTGGCCTTCGCGCTGCTGTTCGTGGGCTTCAGCACCAAGGCCTTCCTGGTGCCCTTCCACCCGCTGGCGGCGGACGCGCACGGCGCGGCTCCCGCCTCCATCTCGGTGCTGATTTCCGGCGTCCTGACCAAGTCCGGTATCTACGGCATCATCCGTCTGGTCTACTTCCTGTTCCAGAGCATGGGCCTGCGCCCGATCCAGTTCATGCTGGTCTTCGTCGGCAGCGTGAGCATGTTCGTCTGCGTCACGATGGCGCTGGCGCAGCATGACTTCAAGCGTCTGCTGGCCTTCCACAGCATTTCCCAGATCGGCTACGTGCTCACGGCGGTCGGCCTGTCCACCGCGCTGGGCATCTCCGCCGGCCTCTACCACGCCATGAACCACACCATCTTCAAGGGCCTGCTGTTCCTGGCCGCCGGCGCCGTGCTGCACGAGACCGGCACTACCGATCTCGACCGCCTGGGCGGCCTGTCGAAGCGCATGCCGCATACGACGGTGCTGTTTTTGATCGGCGCTGCCTCCATCAGCGGCATCCCGCCCTTCAACGGCTTTGCCAGCAAGTGGCTGATCTATCAGGCCGCCTATCTGCGCGCCGTCGAAACCGGCAACATCGGCTACCTGCTCGTCACGATCATCGCGCTCGTCACCAGCACCCTGACTCTGGCCTCCTTCGTCAAGGTCAGCCAGTCCGTGTTCTTCGGCCGTCTGCCCGAGGAGTTCAAGGACGTCAAGGAAGTGCCCTTCGGCATGCGCTTTGCCATGAGCCTCTTTGCGATCCTCTGCGTGCTGACCGGTCTGCTGCCCGATCTCGTCACGAAGCTGCTGAGCGGCCCCGCGGCGCAGGCGGTTCTCAACCCGATCCGCTACATCGCTGCCGCCCGCGGCATCGAGATGCCCGTCGAAAACGCCGCGCTGCCGCAGGCTGCCGGCGCCTGGAGCCCGATCAACTGGCTGCTCCTGCTGGGTATTGCGCTCTTCGCGATCACGCTCGTCGCCCTGCTCGGCAAGTACGATCAGGTCAGCGAGAACGCCTCCGGCGAGAAGCTGCCCGCCAAGTACGACCTCTTCTTCAGCGGTGAAAAGAGCGTCTACTCCCAGGTCGGCGGCGGAGACCTCTTCTGGGGCTTCAAGCACAACTGGCGTCATTATTTCAGCTTTATGCATGATCTCCACAGCGGCGTCGTCAACGACTATGCCCTGTGGGCGGTGGTAGCCTTGGCGCTGGCCATCGCGTTCCTGCAGATCGTTCTTTAAGGAGGTGGGAAGTATGTTCAGTCTTGCTTTTCTTCAGACGGCCCTGCTGTATCTGGGCTATATCCTCATCTTCCCCGGCTTCCTGTTCTGCTTTGTGATCGGCCTGCTGCTCTGCGGCATCGACCGCAAGGCGGTGGCCCGCATGCAGAAGCGCGTGGGACCTCCCATTCTGCAGCCCTTCTACGATTTCTTCAAGCTCTGCGGCAAGGAGACCATCGTCCCCGCCGCGGCCAACCGCACCACCTTCATGCTGGCGCCTCTGGTGGGCCTGGCGGCGCTGGTGGTCATCCAGCTCTTCATCCCGGTGTTCAACTTCCGCGTGTTCCGCAATCTGCCCGAGGTCGCCGACATAATCGTCATCCTCTACCTCCTGCTGATCCCCGCGGTCTCCGTGATGCTGGGCGGCGCGGCCACCGGCTCTCCCTACGCGGGCGTCGGCCTCAGCCGTGAGATGGTCACGGTGCTGGCCGTCGAGCTGCCGCTGGTGCTGGTGCTGCTGAGCGTGGCCAAGACGGTCGGCAACGCGCTGGGCAACGGCCTCGTCTTCTCCCTGAGCGGGATCGTCGATTTCCAGGCCGCCCACGGCAGCCTGATCGGCCGCGTGAGCATGATCCCCGCGGCGCTGGCGATGCTGCTGATCATCCCCGGCGAGACCGGCAACCATCCCTTCGACGCGGCCGAGGCCGAGACCGAGATCTGCGAAGGCCTGCTCGCTGAGTACAGCGGCGCGCCGCTGGGCATCTACAAGCTCAGCCACGCCGTCAAGATGCTGACCCTGACGAGCCTGTTCGTGGCTCTGTTCCTGGGCGGCATCGGCACCGGCGTCGAGCACCTGGTTGCCGCCATCGGCCTGACCGGCGGCTTTGCCGCGGCGCTGTCGCTGATCCTGCAGGTGCTGATCCTGGTGCTGCTGTGCATCGTTCTCACCCTGGTCACCATTTCCTTTGTCCACGCCGTCACGGCCCGCCTGAAGATCGAACAGCTCTTCAAGTACTACTGGACCGTGGTCACCGGCCTTGCGCTCATCAGCCTGGTGCTGGCGTGGTACGGATACTGAGGAGGCGCGCATATGTTTAAAAAACTGATCGAAGAGAGCACCGGCAAGTCCCCGTGGCTGTTCCACATCAACGCCGGCTCCTGCAACGGCTGCGACATCGAGCTCGTGTCCGTGCTCACCCCGCGCTATGACGCCGAGCGCCTCGGCTTCAAGCTGGCCGGCACGCCCCGTCACGCCGACATCGTCGTCGTCACCGGCCCGGTCACCCAGCAGTCGCTGAACCGCGTGCTGCGCACCATCGAGCAGGTGCCGGAACCGCGCTGCATCGTCACGATGGGCTCCTGCCCGCAGAGCGGCAACGTCTTCCGCGGCAGCTATGCCATTGCCGGCCCGCTGTCCAAGTACGTCCATGTGGACGTGGACGTCGCCGGCTGCACGCCCAAGCCCGAGGCCGTCATCGACGGACTGGTCAAGGCCACCGAGATCCTGCGTGAGAAGAGGAGGGCGATGAAGTAATGGATTTCCCCTTTGTCAAAGAAGCGATCTCCTCGCTGTTCAAAAAGAGCAGCTGTGACATGTACCCGGTGAGACCCAGTGAGGCGGCGCCCAATTACCGCGGCCGCATCGTCTTCCACCCGGACAAGTGCATCAACTGCATGATGTGCGAGCGCGTCTGCTCCGGCAGCGCGATCACCCACACGAGCGAGCAGACTCCGGAGGGCGAGCTTGTCACCCGCACCTTCTATCTCGGCTCCTGCACCTTCTGTGCGACCTGCATGGACTTCTGCACGCACGGCGCCATCGAGTTCACGCGCGACTACCACATGATCGCCACGAAGGAAGAGGACCTGATGGTGTCCGGCACCTTCCTGAAGAAGCCACCGGTGAAGAAGCCGAAGCCGGCCGCGCCCGCCGCCCCGAAGGCGGAGGCAAAGCCCGCGGCTCCCGCCGCCGGAACCGTCATCAAGCCCCGGGACGACGGCAAGCCCGTCCAGGTGCCCAGCAAGTGCGTGTACTGCACGATCTGCGCCAAGAAGTGCCCGGCCGGCGCGCTGGAAGTCGACCGTGCGGCCAAGACCTGGACGCTCAACGAGGACGAGTGCGTAGGCTGCGGCACCTGTGCCGAGGCCTGCCCGAAGAAGGCCATCCTGATGCCCGGCGACGAGCCCGTCACCGTCGGCGCGCCCGCGGCTCCCGCCGCGCCGAAGGCGGAGGCAAAGCCTGCGCCCGCCGCCGTTCCGGCGACGATCGGCCGTGAGGACGGCAAGCCCGTGCAGGACCCGGACAAGTGCGTATACTGCACGATCTGCGCCAAGAAGTGCCCGGCCGGTGCGCTGGAGGTTGACCGCGCGGCCAAGACCTGGAAGCTGGACGAGGACTCCTGCGTGGCCTGCGGCACCTGCGAGAGCGTCTGCCCGAAGAAGGCGATCGTCTGCGGCGTTCAGGACGCTCCCGCCGAGGCGCCGAAGGCGGAAGAGAAGCCCGCGGCTCCCGCTCCTGCCGAAGCGCCGAAGGCCGAGGATAAGCCCGCAGCGCCCCTCAAGCCGCGCGACGACGGCCGCCCGCTCCAGGATCCTTCCAAGTGCGTGTACTGCACGATCTGCGCCAAAAAGTGCCCCGTTGGGGCGCTGGAGGTTGACCGTGCGGCCAAGACCTGGAAGCTGGACGAGGACCTCTGCATCGGCTGCGGCACCTGCGCCGCCTCCTGCCCGAAGCAGGCCATCCTCTACTGAATCGACAAAAACATAAAGCATTCACCGCCCGCCGAGCTCGACAGGCGGTGAATTGTTTACCTCGGCGTAACGATTTGTTTAATCTTGCCTCTTGCGCCTTTACCGGAAAAATGGTAAGCTGTCAGTAACAAGGAAAGGAGTGTGATCCGCTTGGTCAAGATCATTATGGGTCTCAAGGGTTCCGGAAAAACAAAACGCCTGGTGGATATGGTGCGCGAGGCCGTCAGCCTGGAGCATGGCGACGTGGTCTGCATTGAAAAAGAGAAGAAGCTCACTTACGATATTCCCTATCAGGCGCGCCTGATCGACGCCGGCGCCTATGGCATTGGGTCCTATGAACTGTTGAAAGGCTTTGTCAGCGGTCTGCACGCGGGCAATTACGATATTACGCATATCTTTATCGACAACTTCTTCAAGCTGACGGGGGACAAGTCCCCGGAGAAGCTGGACGAGTTTATCGGCTGGCTGGAGGCTTTTTCCGACAGAGAAAACGTGGAGTTTGTGCTGAGCGTTTCCGCCGAGGTCGAAACCGCCGGCGAGCGGGTCAAATCCCATCTGATCTGAGCAAGTGAATGTGAAACCGGGCCGCACCGCGGCCCGGTTTTTATGTTGAAGATTCTTAAAATGCAGGATTTGTCTTGTTCAGAGCCTGTTGCTTGTGATACAATATATAATCACGAGTATTAACCGCCAAAGGCGGACAACAAGAAACGCGCAGAAAGCGCGAAGGGGATACCATGACAAAACGCAAACGCAAACAATCCGGGCTTGGACGGGGCGTCGGCCGCTTCTTCCTGATCCTGCTCGAAACTCTGCTGCTGCTGGTGATCGGCCTGTACGCGGTGATGTTCGTGCTCGCCCACGGGCCTTCGCCCCGGGCAGGGCGGGAATTCGCCCTGACGGTGCGGGAGACCAGCGCCCTTAAGTTCCTCGCGAACTGGTACTTTACCGAGGACGAGATCGCGGAGATGGAGCGCAGCCGGGGCAACGGCGACTACGCCGAGACCGACACCTCGCTCATCACCATCCCCTCGGAAAAACCGGCGGCTGACCCGGCCGAGGGCCCGGCGGCGGACGCCTGGGGTCTCATGGACGATGACGGAGACGGCATCGTTGTCGAGCGCGTCAACGGCCAGGGCTTTAACGGCTATATGATGGTCGTCTACGACGCCACCCGTGTCGTGATGGGCTGCCAGCCCGACTATTTCGGGCGGCGCGGCTTCACCGTGGAGGAAATGGTGCAGCACTATGACGCCGTGGCCGGCGTCAACGCCGGCGGCTTTGACGACCCCGGCGGCATGGGCAACGGCAGCGTCCCGGACACGATGGTCGTCTTCAAGGGCGAGATCTACTATGCGGGCAACGGCGTCCGGGACGGCTTCGCCGGTTTCGACGGCGACCATATCCTGCACGTCGGCAAGCTGAATCGGCAGGAGATCGAGGCGGCCGGCATCCAATACGGTGTGTGCTTCGGGCCGGTGCTGGTCGTCAACGGCGAGGCAGCGGACGTGAGCACGCTGGGCAGCGGCCTCAACCCCCGCACAGCCATCGGCCAGCGCTCGGACGGCGCGGTGCTGCTGCTCGTCATCGACGGGCGCCAGGCCACGAGCGCCGGCGCGCGCTATCAGGATCTGGTGAACATCATGCTGGCCTACGGCGCGGTGAACGCCTGCAATATGGACGGCGGCTCGTCCTCGCTGATGTACTACAACGGGGAGTACCTGAACAACAAGGCCTTCGTCGTCGGAGAGCGCACCATTCCCACCACCTGGCTGGTGCTGAAGGAGGGGGCGAGTCTGGATGGCTGAACGGAAAAAACGCCGGGGCTCCGCCTTCGGCAAGGGGATGCTGATTTACGCGCTGGTGTTTCTGGCGCTGCTGCCGGCACTGCTGCGGCCGCTGTGGAACTATCTGGCCGAGTATGAAGAGAGCGGCCCGGACAAGGCCATGGAGCGCTATCTCGACTCCATGGATGAGGCGCACATCCGCGCGCTGTCCGCGGATTTCCTCGCGGGGCTGGATCTGCGCTACCAGGACGGAGATCAGGCCTTCGCGGCGGTGGAAAAGGTGATGGGCGGCGGGCTGCGCTACGCGCTCAAGAGCGCGGACACCGACCTGCGCCACGCAACCTATAACATCCGCGGCGGCGACCAGCTGCTCGGCACCGTGAGCATCGCCAAAGGCGAGGACCCGCGCTTCGGCTTCGCGCCCTGGGAAGTGGAGGCTGAAAGCTACGACTTCTCCTGGCTGCTGGGAGAGGACGAGATCACCGTGCCCGAGACCTGGACCGTGCTCTGCAACGGGACGGCGCTGGGCGCGGAAGACCTCGTCGGAGAACCGATCCCCTTTGAGCTGCTGAAGGATTTTTACGGCGACAGCCGCTTTGACCTGCCGAGCTATGTGACCTACCGCGTCAGCGGCGTACTGGGCGAGGCGCCCTTTACCGTGCTCGACCGCGAGGGGCACGAGGTGCCGCGGGACGCGGAGATGAGCGAGCAGGAGCAGCTTGCCAACTGCAGCGAAACCGAACAGGAGCAGATCCGGACGCTGCTGGACGGCTTTCTGCAGCGCTATATTGACTGCCTGTCCAACGCCAGCCGCAACATACAGGGCAATTACAACGCGCTCAAGCCCTACATTCTCAGCGGCAGCGACATTGACAAGCGCGTGCGCGACAACATGGAGGGCCAGGCCTGGGCCCACAGCGGCGGCGACACCGTGACGAACCGCGACGACCTGCTGCTGATGAACATCGGCAACGGCTACTATCTCGCCGAGCTGGACTACACGCTCGACACCGTCGGCAACCGCGGCCATGTGGAGTCCGTCAACCGGGTCATTGTCATCATGAGCCAGACGAATAACGGCCTCAAAGTGATTGAAATCTACAGCCTCTGAGGAGGAATACCCATGACAGATCATACAAACTGCCTGGAAAAGCTGGCAATTATTCTGCCCTCGCTGGATCCGGACAACAAATTTGACGGTGTGGTGAAGGGCCTCGTCGATGCGGGCTTTGCGCACATCGTGATCGTGGACGACGGCAGCGATGCGGCGCATCAGGAGCACTTTGAAAAGGCGGCGCAGTTCCCCTGCTGCCGTGTGCTGCACCACGGCGTCAACAAGGGCAAGGGCCGCGCGCTGAAAACGGCCTTCCGCTGCGTGCTCGACGAGCTGCCGGATGCGGCGGGCGTCATTACCATCGACGGCGACGGACAGCATCTGCTGGAGGACATCATCGCCTGCGGCGAAAAAATGCTTGCGCTGGGCCGCTCCGTGGTGCTCGGCTGCCGGGATTTCGACGCGCCCGGCGTGCCGCCGCGCAGCGTCACCGGCAACAAAACCACGTCCCGCATGTTCAAGCTCTTTTACGGCATCACGCTCTCCGACACCCAGACCGGCCTGCGCGCGATCCCGCGCCAGTACCTTGAGAGCTTTTGCGCGATGGAGGGAGAGCGCTTTGAATACGAGACCAATATGCTGCTGAAAATGCATAACCAGGGCATCCCCTTCGTGGAGCAGTCCATTGCCACGGTCTACGACCCGGAGGATTACAGCTCGCACTATAACGCCGTCAAGGATTCCTGGCGCATCTTCAAGATCATGGCAAAGGCCAGGTTCGGGAAGAAATGAAAAAGCTGTGGCAAACATACGGCCAGCTCGTCAAATACGCGCTGGCGTCGCTGAGCTCCTTCGGGCTGGACAGCGGGCTGTTTTACCTCTTCAAGCGCTTCGTGTTCGGCGGATTCGGCGCCTGGGCGGATCTCGCCTGCACCGTGGCAGCGCGCGTCCTGTCCTCATTTTTCAACTTCAACGTCAATAACCGCCTGGTCTTCGGCCACCGCGGCGACTACGGCAAGGCGCTCGTGCGCTACTACGCGCTGGCCGTGCCGATGATGCTGGCCTCGGCGGGCTTCGTGACGCTGTCGAACCGCCTTCTCGGCGTCACGGCCCCCGGCCTGAGTACCCTGGTGAAGATCGCCGTAGACACCGTCCTCTTCCTCGCCAGCTATCTCGTTCAGAAAAAATGGGTGTTCAAAAAGGAAGAGGAAAAATAAAAAACAATCCGCGATTTCTGTATAACAGAAATCGCGGATTGTTTTTTGCCCTGTTTACCGGATGACGAGCTCTCCGTTTTCCACGTCCACGGTCAGCGTCGTGCCGGCGGCGAGGTCGCCCGAGAGGATGCGCCTTGCCAGCAGCGTCTCCACGCTGCTCTGCAGATAGCGGCGCAGCGGGCGCGCGCCGTAGAGCGGGTCGAAGCCGCGCTCGATGATGAGGCTCTTGGCATCGTCTGTAATCTCGAGTCTGAGCGAGCGCTCACTCAGCCGCTCGCGCAGCGAGGACACCATGATGTCGATGATGCCGCCCAGATCGTCCTTCGTCAGCGGGTGGAAGAGGATCGTCTCGTCCAGACGGTTCAGAAATTCCGGCCGGAAGGCGCGGTGCAGCTCGCGGCTGACGGCCTCACGGGCCTCTGCGCTGATGTCGCCGTTTGCGTCGATGCCGTCGAGCAGGTACTGGCTGCCGAGGTTCGAGGTCAGGATGATGATCGTGTTCTTAAAGTCCACGGTGCGGCCCTGCGAGTCGGTGATGCGGCCGTCGTCGAGGATCTGCAGCAGAATGTTGAACACGTCCGGGTGCGCCTTCTCCACCTCGTCGAACAAAACGACGCTGTAGGGGCGGCGGCGCACGGCCTCGGTCAGTTGGCCGCCCTCGTCATAGCCGACGTATCCCGGGGGCGCGCCGATCAAACGCGAGACGGAGAATTTCTCCATGTACTCGGTCATGTCGATACGCACGATGTTGTGCTCGTCGTCGAAGAGGCACTCGGCCAGACTCTTGGCCAGCTCCGTCTTGCCGACGCCGGTGGGGCCGAGGAAGAGGAAGGAGCCGATGGGCCGGTTCGGGTCGGCGATGCCGGCGCGGGAGCGCAGAATGGCCTCCGTGACCTTCTTTACGGCCTCGTCCTGGCCGATGACCCGCTTGTGCAGGATCTCGTCCAGATGCAGCAGCTTCTCGCGCTCGCCCTCCATGAGCTTGGCGACCGGGATGCCCGTCCATTTAGCGACGATGCCGGCGATCTCCTCCTCGGTGACGGTGTCGCGCACCATGGTGTTGGCCTTGCGGTTTTCCGCGGCGGCCTCGGCCTCCTGCAGCTTCTTCTCCAGTGCGGGCAGGTCAGAGTATTTCAGCCGCGCCGCCGTCTCGTACTCATAGCGCAGCTGGGCGTTTTCAATGTCGGCATGCATCTGCTCGATCTCGGCCTTGAGCCGCTTGACCTCGTCCACGCTGTTCTTTTCGCTCTCCCAGCGGGATTTCATCTCGTTGAAGCGGTCGCGGGTGTTGGCCAGCTCCTCGCGCAGCGCGGCCAGACGTTCCTGACTGAGCTGATCCTCCTCTTTCTTGAGGGCCATTTCTTCGATCTCCAGCTGCATGATCTTGCGGCGCACGTCGTCGAGCTCCGCGGGCATGGAGTCGATTTCCGTGCGGATCATCGCGCAGGCCTCGTCCACGAGGTCGATGGCCTTGTCGGGCAGGAAGCGGTCGCTGATGTAGCGGTGAGAGAGTGTGGCGGCGGCCACCAGTGCGCTGTCGTGGATGCGCACGCCGTGGTAGACCTCGTAGCGCTCCTTCAGGCCGCGCAGGATGGAGATTGTGTCCTCCACTGTCGGCTCGTCCACCAGCACCGGCTGGAAACGACGCTCGAGGGCGGCGTCCTTCTCAATATACTTGCGGTATTCGTCCAGCGTGGTCGCACCGATGCAGTGCAGTTCGCCGCGCGCCAGCATCGGCTTGAGGAGGTTGCCGGCGTCCATGCTGCCCTCGGTCTTGCCCGCGCCGACAATGTTGTGCAGTTCGTCGATGAAGAGGATGATGCCGCCCTCGGACTTTTTGACCTCCTCCAGCACGGCCTTCAGCCGCTCCTCAAACTCGCCGCGGTACTTGGCGCCGGCGATCAGCGCGCCCATATCCAGCGAGAAGATGGTCTTGTCCTTGAGCCCCTCGGGCACGTCGCCGCGCACGATGCGCTGTGCCAGGCCCTCGGCGATGGCGGTTTTGCCGACACCGGGCTCGCCGATCAGGACAGGGTTGTTTTTCGTCTTGCGCGAGAGGATGCGGATGACGTTGCGGATCTCGGTATCGCGGCCGATGACCGGGTCGAGCTTGTTGTCCCGCGCGCGCTGCACGAGGTCCGTGCCGTATTTAGCCAGCGCGTCGTAGGTGCTCTCCGGGTTGTCGCCGGTGACGGGCGAGGTCTTGACCTTCGCCAGCTCCGCCGTGAAGGCGCTCTTCGTGATGCCGTGGTCGGCAAAGAGACGTTTGAGCGTCGGTGTGGCCGCGGCAAAGAGGCCGATCATCAGGTGCTCGACGGAGGTGTACTCGTCACCCATGCTCTTGGCGGCCTTTTCGGCGGCATTCAGCGCACGGTCGGCCTCCGGGGAGAGGTAGACCTGCGTGACCTGACCGACCTTCGGCAGCGCCGCGATGGCGCTGTCCAGCTCCGAGAGCAGGGCGTTCGCGTCCACGCCCATGCGGCCGAGCAGCGAGGGGATCAGCCCGCCGTCCTGATCGACCAGCGCGTAGAGCAGATGCTCCGGCGCGATATAGTTGTTGCGGTTCTCCTGCGCCATGGCCTGGGCAGTCTGCACCGCTTCGAGAGATTTCTGCGTGTAGTTTTGAGCGTTCATAGGCTCTCCTTTCCCGCGTCAGATATGCACCGGCGCGTTGATGAGATAGGAATAATAGGCGGCCTCGACCTCATGCGCATCGAGCCGACCGCTGAGAAAACTCTTCATCAGCTTGTCGAAGAGCTGCACGTAGTCGGAGATGGCCGCGGCCAGCTCCTCTGCCGTGCAGTTTTTGTCCGGCGCGGCGAGGCCGCGTTCAAATTTGCCGTCGTACAGGGCGTAGCTGAGCCTGTGCCCGATCAGCGGCGCAAGATGCGTGTCCTCCAGGCGTTTCCAGAGGCGGAAGAACTCAGTCATCGCGCCGATCAGAGCCGCCGACTGCGTGCGGAAGACCACGCTCAGGTTCCCGATCGACTCGCCGCCGCTGCGGTAGAGCTCCACCTCGTACTTGATGGTGGGGCGGTATTTGTATTCCAGCGAGCTCTTGAGCGACATCGACAGGCTGTTCGGTGCAAAAAAGGGCACCAGCTCCCGCGAGGGCGCCAGCAGCTGCTCGACGGCGGAGAGCACCTGGCTGATGCGGCGCTCGGGCGTGGTGTAGCCGACGTACTCGGCCAGGATCTGGTTGATGAGGCTGGAGCGGTTGGTGCCCATGCGGTGGGCCAGAGCGTCCACTTCGCGGACGACATCCTCGCTGAGCATCAGGCTGTACAGTGTTTTCTTCATGTCCCGGATCATCTCTTTCCTTGAAATCTTATGGTTCTATCATAGCGCTGTGTGGAAACTTTGTCAAGATATTTATATAATAATTATACCGAATTATATGAACAGACTGAAAATAATTGGCGCGGAAAAATTGTTCGCGGCGGCTTGATTTTTCCGGCGCGATTGAGTATAATGGCACAGCAAGTACATATGGACAGGTATCGAAGCGGTCATAACGGCCCTGACTCGAAAACGTGTGACCAGTTTGGAAGCCTCTCCCGAAAATGTCCTGATTTTTCAAGGCTTCCGAGGCATCGTGCCGCAGAAAACTTTCCGGTTTTCTCTCCTCGTTTTCTCCCCAATCGAAGCGGTCATAACGAGAACGACTCGAAAGATTCGATCCCAAAGGTCAGAACGTCCGCGAACTTTTCCGACTGCACAAGAGATCCTCCGGGATCGAATTTTCAAAACTTCATATCGTTCTTGCGTGTTGTCTTGCTTTTTTCCAAAACAGGATATACACTGAGATACACGGAGAGTTGTCCGAGTGGTCGAAGGTGCAGCACTCGAAATGCTGTAGACCGAAAGGTCTCTAGGGTTCGAATCCCTAACTCTCCGCCAAAAAACCCAGTCATATCAAGGCTTTCAGCCCATATGACTGGGCTTTCTTTTTCACTAATCTGCCATTGTCGGACATGATTATTCAGGCAAAAATGTGCTTCTAAGTCCTGTCTGCCAGGGCAGTCGTCGGCAGCATCGGAATGGTCAAGCCCGCAGAGATTTTCGGCTGAAAAATCTACCGAAATCAACCGCATCAACGGTTGTAATCGAGCCGCTATCCAGACGATTAACTGGTCCCAAAAACCGGTCTCTCTTTGGGCAATCTGCCATACGTGGACAACATTTTCGGCAAGAACTCAAGCGCGCCATCCGGGCTGCGTAGAGTCCGGCAAGCTGAGGATATTGTCCATCACGCTGGCCGACGTGAGCTTGGACTTATAGTCCAGATGGCTGTAGATGTTCGCCGTGGTGCTGATGTCGCTGTGGCCCAACCATTCCTGGATCTGCTTCATAGGCACATCGTTGGCCAGCAGCAGCGATGCGCAGCTATGCCGAAGATCGTGGAACCGGATATGCCGCAGACCGGCCTTCTCAAGGAGCCTGCTGAACACGGCGGTCAAGGTCTTGGGGTTGAAAAGATTTCCCATGGCGTCCACAAAGACGTAGCCCTCGTACTCCTTGCCGTAGCAGTCTCCGCAGACCCGCTTGTCCTCCTCCTGCTGCTCCTTCAGCGCCAGCAGCTTCTCCCGGATTCCCGGCACCAGGGGGAGGGACCGCAGGCTGGAGGTGTTTTTCGCCCGGTCTGCACGGATCACCTCATACTTGCCATCTATCTTAGCTGTTGTTACAATATGCCTGATGGTGATGGTGTTGCGCTCAAAGTCGATGGCGTCCCACCGCAGGCCCAGAGCCTCGCTGCGTCGCAGCCCGTAGAAGGCGGTCATCTGGATCAGCAGAGAAAAGGGATGATCCTTCGTCGCCTCAAAAAGCTGCTCCAGCTCCTCCAGGCGGTAGTAATCTGCGATAAACTTCTGTTTCTTCGGACGCTCCACCTTGTCGGCGGGATTGTACGGAATGAGGTCCATCTTGACGGCATATTTCAGAGCCTTGTGAATATTGGCATGCTCTTTGATCACCGTGTTGGCACAAACGGTTTTCAGCTCATGCAGATAAAAGCTCTGAATATGCCGCGCCTGAAGCCCACCCAGGGAGACGCCGGTTTCACGGAAATACGGCACGATCTTCCCCTTCACCATCTGCGTGTAAGAGGAAAAGGTCGTTTTCTCCACGGAGCCGCGAATGATTTCCAGCCAAAGCTCCATATAGTCGGCGAAAAGCATATTGGTGGAAAACTCACCGTTTCCCTTGCTGGCTGCCGGAGGGACGTAGCTCTGCCGCAGCTCCATCAGCATCTTCTCGGCACGTTTTTTGTTTCCCTTTGCGGGAAGTCCCGTCGCGACCCACGGCTGTCTCCGCTTGCCGTTGACGTCCGTGTAGTTCAGGACCATAAAATAGTAGTCGTTTTTGATTTGCAGGTGTCCCGCTATCATTCATTCATACCTCCTTTTCTGACAGCGTATGAACGGGCACCCTTTCGGACCGTGTTCATTATAGGGCCTACTCAGGTGCCCGTCCAATGTGTCGTTTCAGTTCAAATCCGTGTCACGGTATTACGCTGCCGGCTGGGGATTTCCCGCCGAGAGCGCGTAGCGGATCACGTTGATCTTCGGAATGCGGTAGGCGTTTCCGATCTTCATGCCGGGGATATACCCGTCGCCAATCAGCTCGTAGGCCAGATGGCGGCTGATCTTCAGCATGGATTGGACCTGGGCGACGTTCACGATATCGGGGTAGTCCGTGAACATCACTTCATACATGGCCTGCAGCTCAGTCTTCGTCACCGAAACCACCTCCTCCATCGTCAACAGTCATGCTGTCAAGCTTTTTGGTGATTGTCTTGACCACATACTGGGTCTCCTTCTTGGAGAGCATAAAGGTGAGCTCGTTCCCAAGCTCGTCGTAGAAGGTGACCGCAAGCTTGGCGTAGCTTCGCTCAAAGTCGCAGGAATCGTAGTCGGCCAAATAATCCTGGAACAGATCCTCAACAAGGAGGCATCCGTCATCCGAAAACTTTTCGATCATCAGGTCAAGCTCCTGCCTTCTTTTCAATGCCGCCAGATATTTCTTGTCATATACGATTTTCATTGTAAATTCTCCTTTCAGCGGGCGTCACGGTCTCGGCGCTGACGCTCCAAATGTTTGTTGTAAAAGTCCATAGCCTTGACAAGCGTCTCGGTCATCTGTTTCATAGAGGTGTCCGGGCGGAAATAGCTGCGGAGCTTGTCCACCGGCACCTTCAACCGCTGAGCCTGTGACAGCGACGGCGTCACCTCATCGCAGTCCATCACGGAGAAGAGCGCTTCCTGCTCGGACGGCTGCAGATAGGACAGCTCCACCGCCGGAGTCAGGGCAATCTTTCCGTCGTCCACCATCTGGAGGATTTCGGGGATCAGGTTCGTGAGGCGGATATAGCGCTGGATCTGGTTGCGGCTATCTCCGCTGCTTTGAGCAAGTAGTTCATCGGTTCTCAACTTCGTCCCAACTTGGGACGAAGTTCCTTGATGCTTCAAAGCTTCGTATTTCATCTTGTACGCGAAGGCCTTTTCCGACGGCAGAATGTGCTCCCGCTGCAGGTTGCTGTCCACCATCGTGATGACAGCCTCCTCGTCGGTCAGCTTGCGGACGATCACCGGCATGGTGTCCATCCCCAGCGCCTTGCAGGCGGCAAGCCGCCGGTGGCCGGAAATCAGCTCGTACCCGCCGCCCTCCCTGGGCCGCGCCAGGGCGGGAGACAGGACGCCGGCGTCGGCAATGCTCTTCATCAGCTCCGCCATCTCCGCGTCGTTCTTCACCTTGAAGGGGTGATTCTTAAAGGGCGTCAGCTCGGTCAGCGGTAGCTCTTCCACCTTTGGCTTACGGGTGTCCGCCCGCTCCTGCTCGGTCATGAACAGTTCGTCATAGCCGCTCAGACCCAAATCAATGGTTTGGTTTTTCAATTTCATCATCTCTCTTTCTGCTGTAATCAGCGTTCATAATGGTTTTCCTCTCTCGCCGGAGCGTTCCGCTGCCGCAGGGCGCTTTTCTCCCGCTCCGAGAGATAGGGGTCGTTCTCCAGCCGCGCCTCGAATTCACTCTCCAGAAGCTCCCGTAGCTTCGGATGGTCCTCGATGATGGCGCAGGCTGTTTTCTTTTTCTTCCGCAGATCGGTCAGCACCGCAGTGCAGGCGGCGCACTGCTTTTTCAGTTCCGCCATCCGCTCCGGATCGGTGCAGTTTCTCTGCTTGTTGCGAACCTTGCTGCGGGTAGCGGTCACCTCGTCGATCTCTGCGTTGACCCGCGCGATATAGTTCTGCAGATCCTGTGGCGTCTCCAGATGCTCCCGCTCCACCAGCGTCATTTCAGCGGTGTACCGGTCCAATCGGCGACAGGCCTCCCGGCACTCCGCCGACAGCGGCTGCTGGTATCCCTTTTCGTACATGGGCGCAACACCCAGCACGATAGCGACGGCGCGGAAGAAGCTGATATACCCGGTGATGCGCGGCGCCTTGCAGTAGAAATCCCGCTTGCGGTAGTAGGCCTCCGTGGGCGGGTTTTCTCTTGCGTAGCTTTTGGAATAGGGCTTCAGGAAGGCGTAATAGCTCTGCGTCACCCGGTAGTCCCGCTGGTTTTCCAGCAGTTGCTCCCGCATGGCCTCCTTTTCGTAGGCGGGGCCCAGCCGGAATGTGCGGGTGCACTTCTTGGAGCGGAAGGGCCGGATCGTGGCGTACTTGTGGGTTGGACCGCACTCGAACTCGTAACCCAGCTTACGAAGCACCGTGGTCATCTCCGACCAACTGCTGCACAGGGTCAGCGTCTTGTCCAGCGCCTCACGCATCAGATTGAAGCGGGTGGGCTCTCCGTTCTTCTCGGCAAAGTAGACCGAGCGCGCGGTTTTGTGCCGCTGCGGGTGCTGCACCACCGACAGGCCGTGCTCCTTACAGATACGGTCGGACATAGCCCGCAGGGCATAGTAGACGCCGTATTTGGCCTCCAGCTTGCGCCCGTCCCACATGCCTACGGAGTTCACGACAAAATGGTTGTGGTAGGTCCCCGTGTTGAAGTGGGTCGCCACCAGCACTTGATAGCTGTCGCCCCAGAGTCGCCGGGCGGTCTCCAGCCCGATCCGGTGGCACTCTGCCGCCGACACCTCGCCGGTCTTGAAGGACTGGTATGCGTGGTATGCCACGTTGCCGCCGGTTTTGCCAAAGCGCCGCTGGGTAGCGGACATCTCCTGCGCCGCCGTCTCTGCGCGGCAGTTGACGCCGGTGACGGCGTAGCTCTGCTCACCCTCGTCCAGGGTCTTGGCCTTGTTGGCGGCGTAGACGAGCACCTGCTCCAGATCCGTCAGCCGGGTTTTCTCCGGGTTGCTGCAGTAGTCCACCACGCGGGAAACGCTGTCATGGATCGCCCAGATCTTCGTCACCGCCATCGGCCTCATCCTCCTTTCCGTGATAGGCCTGCAAAAGCAGCTCCTCGATCTCCGTCAGCGCGTCGCTGAACGGTGCCATGGAGACCTCGTAGCGAATACCGTCGTGCAGCCGCGTCAGCTTCCGGTAGGCCTGTATCAGTTCTTCCTTGGGCGCCTCTCTGACCACCGTGTCCGTCCCCAGGGTGCGGAGATATTCCGACATATTCATACCGCATTTCCGCGCCTTCCTGCGGATCAGATTCTTCTCGGTCTTAAAGACGCGCACGTTGATTTCCTCCGTGCGATTGCGCATAGCATTCACCTCCTTCGTGCGGGGTTACAGGGGCTGGCCCCTTTCGTATCAGCAGATACGGGGGAATTGGGAGCCGGACGGCTACACAAATCCCATGCTCGTTACCCTTACGGATAAAAAAGCTGCGTATAGCCACGGGGATTTCAGCACTGTGATACTTCATCCTCGTTTACCTCCCTCCGTGACGCAGATGACGACTGTGACGGTAAAAGGGGAAGCGGGGCGTTACCGTCATTCAAAACCTTCTGTGACGCAAGTCCCTCGTTCCCGGAAGCACCGTCATGACCGTCAGAACCGTCATGCAGCTCCAGGATGATCAGCCGGGCCGCCGCCGTTTTGCGGTACTCGTAGCTGATCCCCATGGGGAGGAAAACCTCGCTGTAATACCGCGT
>CADCHN010000027.1 GCA_902801295.1 Oscillospiraceae bacterium
ATTTCTTGGTGACCATTCCTTTGCCAGTTCTGGATGAAGAGTAGCAAGGTCGTTAAACCCCGGCATGATTTTATTATTGGAACAATACGGACAGCCTGTCCCTTTGACTCTTGCGCGTATTTCTGCTGTCCATTCATGACCGCACTTGCCTTTCCATTTTACCTTTCGATGAGATGCGGCATTTACATTGTTGGGTTTTAGCGGCTCATTTTCCGAAGACCATTCATCGACCAACTCCGGCTTAATGGATGCAAGATCATTAAAACCTTCCAGTACCCTCATCCCAGCACAATAGGGGCAACCTTCGCCGGAATGTCTGCTTTTAGGACTTGCAAGCCATTCATGTCCACACTTGCCGATCCACCAGTATTTCTTGTTTGATCCGTATGTAATATCTGAAACCGTCAGCGGCAGATTTCGTTCCGAAAACTCAGAGGCAAGTTCCGGATGCATTTCAGCAAAACTTTGTCCCATGGCTGCACCTCCTTCATGGACACAGTGTACCCGGAATGGCTGAAAATTTGAAATGTGCAGGAGCTGAAGAGGAGTAATGATAACAAAAAAGCGCCCCTAAGCAATTGCTCAGAAGCGCCTCAACAATGTGTCTCAATGAAAATTTCTGACTTAGTGCATCAACATTGCCGTAGCATTCGATATCAAGTCTCGTCCAATGACGCCTGGTAGCCGTTTTCCTTGTCCCCAGTTATAGTTATGTGATAAGTCTCACGAAAATCCGCATTGAAAGAAATCGGATCGAGCAGAACCGTATATTCTTCAGGATAGTCGTTTTCATAGTTCGGATCGCAGTATTCCGTGATGACCCTGAATCGAACAGACAGACCCACCGAGTCTGCCGGGTTTTCATATTCCTGCTTGTGAAGCGTCCAGTATACAATTTCATTGCTCTTCAGATCGGATTTGTCAGCATTAGAAATACCTCCGCTGGTTTCAACGCCGTCCAAGTTTTGATCGAGGATCAGCAGTCCAATGTCTTCTTTCAAATCCAATTGGATTATCAGCAGAATCTCGTCTTCCGCTACCTGCGGCGGTGCATCATCTGACCCACTGCAGCCGGACATGCTGACTGCAAGCAACATGACAAGGAGTGTGAAAAGCAGAATACTCATCTTTTTTCTCATCTGTCTTTCCTCCTCGTCACGATGATTCCAACAATTGCCCCAATGAGTACGATCGGTGCAACTCGGACAAATACCCATTCAAAGGAATGGAAAGCAGTCCCAAGAACTGCCGTTTCAGGGTCATTGTAATTCCATCCCAAGTAAGGGCTGTTTAGGTAAAATAATATCGCTGTGATGATTACGATCACAACTGCCATTGAGATAAAAAGCCAATGAGCTATCTTCCTGCGTGACTGTTGCCTTTTAGAAAGCTGAAGGTTGATCACCTCCAACTTTTGAGATATTGCTTTCAGATTATCTGCCTCCGGCTCTGTAACTGCCTCTCCAAGCAAAGTGCTGACGGGAGTTTCAAGTGCTTCAGATAACGCAAGCAGCAACTCAGAATCCGGAACAGACAGGCCTTGCTCCCATTTGGAAATCGTTTGCCGAACCACATTCAGCTTAACTGCGAGTTCTTCTTGGGAAAGGCCCTTTGCTTTTCTGATTGTCTTAATGTTTTCACTTAACATGGCAAAAGCCTCCTTTCGCAGTCATGATACGCCCGGCAGGTCCGTTGCCACAAGCAACGCAGATTAACATCGGCGCAATGCAAGGTATAATTTGAGGTATTGCCTCTGAACCAACAATGTTCAGAGGTATTTTTGTCATTATGCCATTTAACACCTGCCGTTGATTGCAGTGAGGAAGCCTTAATGCGTCAATTAAATATTTCGCTTGAATTATACTGCAAATCATCGTATTCCATCCATTAACGCAAAGCTGCTGGATTGACAAGAGCCCCGAATTGAATCGGAGCTCTTGGTGAAAATGTGCAATTTTTGGGGACTTGCGGTGACTTACAGCCACTTTGGTGTACTTATGGTGTATTTGTGTGAATTTCGGCGAAAAAGCGGCAATGTAGTACATACCGTATTTCCGGCAAAAGAGTACATGCTATGGTGTACTTTTAATACAGCTTTGCGCCTGCCGGGATGCTCGGATCTACCATCAGAAGATGCAACTTTTCCTCTTCGCCTTCCTTATGAACGGCACTGATCAGCATACCGCAGGAATCGATGCCCATCATCTTGCGCGGAGGCAAATTCGTGATGGCGATGCAGGTCTTGCCGACGAGCTGTTCCGGCTCATAATAGGCGTGAATTCCGCTTAAAATGGTGCGATCTGTGCCGGTTCCGTCATCCAGAGTGAACTGAAGCAGTTTCTTGCTCTTGGGAACGGCGACGCAGTCCTTGACCTTCACGGCACGGAAATCGGACTTGCTGAAGGTCTCAAAGTCAACAAGTTCCTCAAACAGCGGCTCGATCATGAGGCTTTCAAAGTCAGGCTTCTGCGTGTCGAAGATCGGCATGGACGGATCGTTTGTATTGACCGCCAGAGCCTCTTCAGATGCGTTTTCTATTGTTGCGGCATCATCGGAATTCTGTACACCATTTTGCTCCTGTGGTGTCTTTAAGGACTTCATCGTCGGGAACAGCAGCACGTCACGGATGGATGCGGAGTCGGTCAGCAGCATAACCAGACGGTCGATGCCGTAGCCGATGCCGCCCGTGGGAGGCATGCCGCCTCGTCGGTGTGGTTGGCCTCCGCGTCGCCGGCGGCAGCCAGCGCGTCCTGCGCGGCAAAGCGCTCGCGCTGGTCGATGGGATCGTTGAGCTCACTGTAGGCGTTGCACATCTCCCAACCGTTGATGTAAAGTTCAAAGCGCTCGACCTTGCTGGGGTCGTCCGGCTTTTTCTTGGTCAGCGGGGAGATTTCAATGGGGTGATCCATGATAAAGGTTGGCTGGATCATCTTGTCCTCGCAGAACTCGTCAAAGAAGAGGTTGACAATGTCGCCTTTCTTGTGACGGGCCTCGTACTCGATACCGCGCGCGTCGGCAAGTGCCTTGGCTTCCTCGTCGGTGCTCACTTTATCGAAGTCGATCCCGGTCTCCTCGCGGATGGCCTCCGTCATCGTCAGACGGCGGAAAGGCTTCTCCATATCGATCTCATGATCGCCGTAGCGAATCACCGCCGAGCCGCAGACCGTCTCCGCCAGGTGGCGGAACAGAGACTCCGTCAGCTCCATCATGCCGTGGTAATCAGTATAGGCCTGATAGAGCTCCATGAGCGTAAACTCCGGATTATGCTTGGTGTCGATGCCCTCATTACGGAACACGCGGCCGATCTCGTAGACGCGCTCCAGTCCGCCTACGATCAGACGCTTCAGATACAGCTCCAGCGAAATGCGCAGTCTCACGTCCTGGTCCAATGCGTTATAATGCGTCTCGAAGGGGCGGGCCGCGGCGCCGCCGGCGTTCGTGACGAGCATCGGCGTCTCGACCTCCATGAAGCCGCGCGCGTCCAGGAAGCGGCGGATCTCGCTGATGATCTGTGAGCGCTTGATAAAGGTGCTGCGCACCTCGGGATTGACGATCAGGTCGAGATAGCGGCGGCGGTAGCGCGCATCCACGTCCGTCAGGCCGTGGAACTTCTCGGGCAGCGGCTTGAGCGACTTGGAGAGCAGCGTCACGCGCTTGGCGTGGACGGTGACCTCGCCGGTCTTGGTTTTGAACACAAAGCCCTCGACACCGATGATATCGCCGATGTCCATCTTCTTGAACTCGGCATAGGCTTCCTCGCCGATGGAGTCGCGCGCGACATAGCACTGCAGCGTGCCCTCCCGATCCTGGATCTTGCAGAAGGAGGCCTTGCCCATCACGCGCTTGACCATCATGCGGCCGGCAACGGACACGTCCTGGTTTTCCAGCGTGTCAAAGTTGGCGGTGACGTCGGTGCTGTGGTGGCTGACGTCAAACTTCGTGATCGCAAAGGGGTCCTTGCCGGCAGCCTGCAGCGCGGCGAGCTTGTCGCGGCGGATCTGCAGGATCTCGGACAGCTCCTGCGACGATTCCGGCCGGAGCACTTGTTCTTCACTCATAATCTATCCTCTGACAGGTCGAATTAGCGGTTCTCGAGCGAAAGGATCTCGAACTTCAGCTCGCCGGCGGGAGCGAGGATCGAAACAACGTCGCCAGCCTTGCGGCCGTGCAGGCCGCGGCCGACGGGAGAGTCGTCGGAAATGCGATGCTGCTTGGGATTGGCCTCCTGAGAGCCGACGATTTCGTAGGTCTCCTCAAAGCCGTCCTCCAGGTCGCGCACGCGCACGATGCTCCCCAGCGTGACAGTGTCTTTCGGCGCGTCCACTTCGATATTATCGACGATCTCGGCGTTCTCGATCAGGTCCTTCATCTCCGCGATCTTGGAGTAGAGCTTGCCCTGCTCGGTTTTCGCCTCGTCGTATTCGCTGTTTTCACTCAGGTCACCGAAGCTTCTGGCCTCCTTGATCTGCTCGGCCACTTCCTTCTCGCGCACGGTTTCCAGATATTGAAGCTCCTGCTTGAGTTCATCCAGGCGCTCCTGACTCATTCTGTATCTGCTCGTATTTGCCATTTCCATGATCTCCTTTTCCCTGGTTTTCTGAAAAAGCAGTTTATTATATCCCCTGTCCGTCCGCCTGTCAACTTGAAAAACCGGTGCTCAGGCGCTCCAGCGCGGTGCGGAGCTGCGGATCGGAGGCATAGACCGCCATGCCGTTTCCTTCGTTGATCTCATCCATGTCGGACACGACGTTATAGACGATGATATCCGGCACGACGCCGAGATTCTGCGCGATATCCACCCGGTTCGGGGTCATGAAGCTGCGGGTGGACAGGCGGATCGCGCTGCCGTCGGAAATTTCAATGGTCTGCTGCAGGCGGGTGCGCCCGGAGGTGCGCTCGCCGATGACAGTGGCCCAGTTGGCTTCCTGCATGACGGCGGCGAAGATTTCCGCCTCGCCGTAGGTCTGCTCGTTGATCAGGATGCAGATATCCGTTTTCAGCGAGCTGTTATCGGACTGGAAGACCTCTTCCCTGCCCGCCTTGTCGCGCAGCACAAAAAGCTCGCCCTGCGGCAGCAGATAGTCCAGCGCCGTCTGCAGCTCGGAAATCAGACCGCCGGGGTTATCGCGCAGGTCAATGACGAACTTGTTGACGTTCTGATGCAGCAGATCCTCAAAAGCCTTTATCATCGCTTTGCCGCTGCCGGCCTCAAAGCTCTCGATTTTGATGTTTCCGGCGCCCGTGCGCTCGATGGTGTAGGAAACAGGGCTGACGTAGGTACGGGTACAGTCGACCTTGATCGGATCCTTCTGCCCGGCGACCGTCAGCGTAAAGCTGGTGTTCAGGCGGGATCGGATCATGGTGCGGAATTCGTCGGCGTCCAGCTTGCGTACATCCAGATCGTCAATGCCAGTGATGAGCATGCCGGCGTTCAGGCCGCCGCGCGCGGCGGGAGAATCCAGATTGACCATCGTGACCTGGAAGCCGTCATTGCCCTGCTTGATGGTGGAGATGCCGGCGCCGGCGACCTCATTGGAGGAGGAGAGCTGGAAGGTCTTGTACTCGTCCGCCGTCATGTAGCTGCTCCAGCGGTCGCCGAGACTGCTGACCATGGCCGCGGCCGCGGATTCGCCCAGACGGGCGCGATCAACGTCGTCGATGTAGTTTGCCTCGATCAAGTCCTTGATCTCGATGTACCGCAGCGCCTCGTCATAGTCCTCGTCGCCGCCCACGTCCTTTTTCATGTTGGACGAGGTCAGCATCCAGGTGCCGCCGATGCCGAGCACAAGCAGGATGACCAGGACGCGCAGGGACAGCCTCATGCTGAACAGCCTGTGCAGCGCGCGGCCGACGGACAGCAGCAGATTCTTGAGCAGATTGCCCATAGTATTTTACCCCCAATGATTCCATTTCAGCACGATAGCCGGGCAGCCCGAAAGGGCTGTCCGGCTGTCAGTCCGCTGAATCAGACTGAATGTTTCTTTATTCTCCGGCGTCCGGCGCGTAGCTCAATCCGGTGAAGCCGGCCACGGCCTCCGGGTCAAGGCAGGAGTCGCCGTAGCGGATCTCAAAATGCAGGTGCGGGCCGGTCGCCCAGCCGGTAGAACCGACATAGCCGATGGTGTCGCCCTTGGAAACACTGTCGCCATAGCCGACGGCATACGAGGACATGTGGCCGTAAAGCGTATAGTAGCCGTTGCCGTGGTCGATCATGATGCAGTTGCCGTAGCCGCCCTTTTCGCCGCACCAGCTCACGGTGCCGCCGTCGGAGGCGACAATGGCAGAGCCCTGGCTCGCGCCGATATCCATGCCGGAGTGGTAGCGCCACTCGTTGAAGATCGGGTGGAAGCGGTTGCCCATGCGGCTGGTCACGTAGTAGCAGCCGGGGCAGGGCCATCCAAAGGAGCCGGTGCCCGTCACACCGCCCGAGTTTGCGTTATTGCCGCTGTTGTCGTTGTTTGACGGCTGTTGCTGCTGGCGGCGGCGCTCCTCTTCTTCTCTTCTGCGGCGTTCTTCTTCGGCGCGCTGGCGCTCCAGCTCATCGACAAGGACGTCGATTTCGTGCTGTTTGGCCTGCTGTTCCTCGTCCAGCTCGTCGATCTCTTCCTGCCACTGCTGAATCTCCTCGATCAGCTCGTTGATATGGTCGGTGGCTTCCTGGATCTGACGCTCCAGCTCGCGCTGCTCGTCGCGCAGCGCATCCTGCCGGGCTTCGAGATCGGTTTTGACCACCTCATACTCCGCCTTCACGCGCTCCGTGTTCTCTCGGGCGGCGATGTAGTCATCCTCCAGCTGGCGGTCGCTCTCCATGATCTCACCGATATCGTCGATCGTGGTCAGCAGCTCACCGAGGTCGGTGGTATTCAGCAGCAGCGCCAAAAAGTCATAGTCGCCGTTTTCCTCCATGGCGCGCACGCGCGTGCGGTAGCGCTGCAGCTGCTGCTCCTCGCGAGCGATGGCCTCGTCCAGCTCCTCCGCCTTTTCGCGGATCATCTGGGCATACAATTCAATTTCCCGGTTGTTGAGTTCGATCTGCTGCTTGGTATAGTCATTCCTTTCATCCAGCGCGTGCTTGAGTTCAAGAATGCTGTCCTGCTTGGCCTCCAGATCGTCAACCACCGCCTGCTTGGCGGCTTTTTCCTCCGCGATCTCGTCCCGCTTCCGCTTCAGTTCGTCGATTTCCGCCTCCGTCACGGCGTGCGCGGCGGGAATGAGCGCAATCAAAAGGCTGAGGATCATAATGACCACCAGGACCGCGGCAAGAACGGATTGTGTTTTTTTACTCATAGTGGTTCCCTATTTCGGATCAGCAGTCGTAGTACGTAATACCGGAGAAGTATCCCGCGGGATCGACCCGACTTCCGTTGACAAAGACTTCCAGGTGGCAGTGCGTTCCGGTGGCAACGCCCGTGGAACCGAGGTAGCCGATGGTCTGCCCCTTGCTCACGGTATCGCCCTCGCTGACGGCAAAGCCGGACATGTGACCGTACAGAGTCTGCATGCCGTTGCCGTGGTCAATGATGATGCAGTTGCCGTAGCCGCCGTACCACGCGGCCTTGACGACGACGCCGTTGTCGCAGGCGACGATCGCGCCGCCCTCGTTGTTATATCCGTCGATATCTATGCCGCTGTGGAACTTTTCCTCGCCGGTGATCGGATGGATCCGGTATCCGTAGCGGCTGGTGACCACATGGCCGCTGGGCACCGGCCACTCCAGGCTGCCGGTACCGACAACGCCGGATTCGCCGGCGGTGACAAGGCCGTCGTCCTCAGCGGGCGCCGAATCGGTCGGGGTTTCCTGCTCGGTCGGAGTTTCCTGCTCGGTCGGAGTCTCCTGCTCGGACGGGGTCTCCTGCTCGGACGGGGTCTCCTGCTCGGACGGGGTCTCCTGCTCGGACGGGGTCTCCGTCTCCTGTTCACTCGGAGTTTCCGCGGGCTCGGTCGACGTAGAATCCGGTTCGCTCGGAGTATCGGCAGGCGCGGGATTGTTCTGCTCGGCAGCTGCCTGGTTCTGACGGTTGATTTCCGCGATCAGAAGGCTGATCTGATAATCAGCGGCAGCTTTGGCCCGCTCAGCCTCTTCGTATTCGCGCTGGGCCTGCTCGATGTCGGCCTCGAGACTTGCAATCAGCTCCGTGGCTTCTTCGATCATCTTCTCAAGCTCTGCCTGCTCCTGCAGGTATTCGTGCTCACGCACTTCAAGCTCCTCAAGCAGGGCCTCGTATTCGGCCTTGGTCTGCTCGTGGCTCTCGCGCGCGGCGATATAGTCCTCCTCGAGCATACGGTCGGCCTCCATGATCTGGCCGATGTCATCCATGGCGGAAAGCAGATCGGACATGCTGTCGGAGTTCATCAGCAGAGCGAGGAGATCGTAGCCGCCGCTTTCCTCCATGGCGCGAATGCGCACACGCAGACGCTGCAGCTGCTGTTCCTCGGTTTCTCTGGCCGCGTCAACCTCCTGCGCCTTTTCGTCGATCATCGCATGGTAGAGCTTGATCTGCTCCCGAATCAGCGCAAGCTGCTCGGCGGCGATGGTGTTTCGCTCGTCGAGCGCTTCCTTCTGCTCGATGGCGCTGGCCTGCTGCTCCTTGAGCTGATCGATTTTCGACTGGCTCTGCTGCTGCCGGGCGGCAAGCTCCTCACGCTCGGCCTGCACTTTGTCAATGTCGCTCTGCGTCACGCCATAGGCTGTCATCGGCAGCAAAAACAGCAGCACAAGCAGCATCGAGATGAAAATGGTACTCTTCTTATATTTCATGATGCCCTCCTGACGAGCACGAAGGGGTGATCAAACCTTCAGATAATTCTTGATCGCGTTGACAGCGCCGAATACGCCGACAAACACGCTGGTCGCCATAAAGGCGATAAACATCGGCAGCGCGACCTGACTGATCGGGATAACGCTGATGAAGCTGCCGGTCAAAGAACTGACCACGCGGCCGGTCACCAGATGGTAAAGCCCAAGCTCCGCGGCAAAGGCAAGGCCGCCGCCCAGGATGCCGAGCACCAGGCCCTCAATGATAAAGGGCAGGCGGATAAAGCTGTTGGTTGCGCCCACCATCTTCATAATAGCGATCTCTTCCCTGCGGTTGAAGGTCGCGAGCTTAATGGTGTTCGACATGATGAAGATCGAGATAAAAACGAGGATCGCAATCAGCACCAGCGCGATCACGGTGACCACGTTGCGTGCCGTGACAAAAATACGCGCGTATTCCAGATGCGCGTTTACCTTGGCGATGCCTTCCACGTTCTCAAGGTCTGCTTTTGTCTGTGCCATCAGCGCGATATCGCTCAACTGCACCACATAGCGGTGGCGGAACACCGTCTCGTCGATGCCCTCCATCAGATCCTTGTTATAATTGTCCATGAAATTGTCCATGGCGTCAGCCCGGCTGACAAACTGTTCGCTGCTGACGTTGTTGACCGCCGCGATCATCGGCTCCAGCGCACGGGCCTGCTCCTCGGTGAAGCTGTCGTCCACGAAGGCGACAACCTCATTCTGGTTCTCCAGGTTCTTGATCATGGCGTCAATGTTCAGCGTCAGCAGAGAAACGCTGCCCATGATGATCAGGCAGGCCATAATAATCGTGACGGAGGCAAAGGACATAAATCCGTGGGTCGTGATGCTGCGGAAGCCCTCACGGATCAAATAACCGCTTCTACTCAATCTCATAGCTGAAATACCCATCCATTCCGTCGCTGGCCACGTGTCCGCCCTCAATGGAGATGACGCGCTTGGAGAACGCGTTGACCAGTTCCTTCTCGTGAGTGACGACCAGGATCGTGGTCCCCATCTCGTTGATCTTCTCAAACAGCAGCATCAATTCCAGGCTGCGCACCGGATCGAGGTTGCCGGTGGGCTCGTCGGCCACGATCATGCGCGGATTGTTGACCAGGGCGCGTGCAATCGCCACGCGCTGCTGCTCGCCGCCGGACAGCTCGTTCGGCAGGCGCTTCTCGCGGCCCTCCAGGCCGACCAGCTCAAGCACATAGGGAACGCGCTTGCGGATCTCGCGGTTCGGCGCACCGACCACGCGCATCGCAAAGGCGACGTTGTCATAGACATTCATGTTCTCGATCAGGCGGTAATCCTGGAAGATCGCGCCGATCGTGCGGCGCATCTTGGGCAGCTTCCGGCGACGGATCGTGCGCATATTGAAGTCGTTGACAATGATCTGCCCGGCGTCGGCACGGATCTCGCCTGTGATGAGCTTCATCACGGTCGTCTTGCCGGAGCCGGAGGGCCCGACCAGAAAGACGAACTCGCCTTCCTTGATGCTCATGCTCACGCCGTCAAGAGCAACGGTATCGCTGCTCTGATAAACGACTTTCACATCTTTCATTTCAACCATAGTGTAGCGTTCCTCCCTCTTGGGATAATGGGATGCCCGCCGCACGCCCGGAGGCCGGGATCAGTAGCGGGTGTTATTCAGAGAATCCAGATACTGCTTGACCATCATGGCCACCTTGAAGACGATGGCGTGGTCAAACTCGCGCAGGTCGAGGCCCGTGATCTTTTTGATCTTCTCCAGGCGGTAGACCAGCGTGTTGCGGTGGACATAGAGCTTGCGGGAAGTTTCGGAGACATTCAGATTATTTTCAAAGAAGCGGTTGATCGTGTCGATGGTGTCTTCATCGAGCGTTTCGATCGGGCTCTTCTTAAAGACCTCATTGAGGAACATTTCGCAGAGGGTCGTGGGAAGCTGATAGATGATGCGGCCGAGGCCGAGGCTTTCGTAGTTGATGATGTTCTTCTCGGTTTCAAAGACCCGGCCGACCTCGATGGCCACCTGGGCTTCCTTATAGCGGTCGGCAAGCTCCCGCAGGTGATTGGCCTCGGTGCTGATGCCGATGACGCACTTGACGCCCAGCTCCTCCTGCAGCGCGGATTCGATCTCGGAGGCCGATTTGAGCATTTCGGCATGGGTATCGGTGAAATTGCCGCCGCGGATCAGTACCAGGTCGGACTCATTGATGTTGATGACGAAGTCATGCTGGCGGTCGGGGAACAGCCGCTGCAGCAGCTCCAGGGCAGAGACATCGGAATTTGTCGTCTGACGAACCAGAAGCACGGTTCTCGGCTCGTCGGTGACAAAGTGCAGCTCCTTGGCACGCACATAGACGTCGCCGGGAAGAATGTTGTCGGAGATGATGTTTTTCAGGAAAGCAATCTTATTATGCTTTTCCTCGTAGTTCTCCTTCGCCTCGTTGAAAGCAACGGCCGCGAGCGCACAAACCGTGCGGGCCATTGCGTCATTACCTTCGGCAAAGGCGGCATATTCAAAGCTCTGCCCGGCAAAGACAAGCGGCGAATAAAAACGGGCGCCCATGGGCACCGGCCGTTCCGCGCCGTCAAGCTCTCTGGCATGGAAATCACCCATATGAGAGCCGATCAGTGCAAGCTCGCTGGCCGCGACGACAAAGCCCTGATCGTCTACAACACCGACCGTCCGGTCGAGGTTGTCCTTCATCTGAGTAATCACATTCTGAAAAATTCTGCTGGACATACGATATCCTCCCCTATGCGATATGGTTAAAAGCACCAAAGCCGGATCATTAAGTGGCACTCATAATATCGCATTTTACGGTGATTTTCAATAGAAAATCCAGCGGTTTTTTGTTAAATTTTTTCGAAATGTGATCGATCCGCCGAAAAAGGCGGGAAGAAATGCCTATGTTTTCGGCTTTCTGTCCAAGAACACTGTGCACAATTCCTGTTCATTCAGCTCCCGAAAGCCTCCGAAGCCCAACGAATCGTCAAGCTCCAGGGCACCGATCGACAGGCGGCGCAGCTTCAGCACCGGTTTGCCTCGGGAAGCGAGCATTCGCTTGACCTGATGGTATTTTCCCTCCTGCACCGTGACGATGCAGCGATTGCCGCCCAGGCACTCAAGGCCCGCAGGAAGACACTGCGCGCCGTCGCCGAGTACAAGACCTTCGGAAAAGGCACTGACATCGTCGGCGTCGGGTTCCCCTTCCACCTCGGCCAGATAACGCTTGCTTACACCGCTTTTCGGCGCGGTCACGCGGTGGGCAAAGTCCCCGTCGTCCGTCAGGAGCAGCAGGCCGCTCGTGTCCTTATCCAGTCGGCCGACCGGAAAAAGCCCCAGTCGCCGCAGCTCGGGCGGCAGAAGGTCCAGCACCGTCGGCTGTTTCGGGTCCTCGGTGGCCGTGATCACGCCCTCGGGCTTATCCATCATGAAGTAATGATAACTCTGGTAGCGCAACGGCTTCCCGTCCAGCGTGACGGACGCGGCCGCGGGGTCAAGCTTCTGCTCGGGTGTGCGGATCACAGCGCCGTCGACCGCGACACGCCCCGCGCGGATCCAGTCGCGCACCTCGCGGCGCGAACCCAGACCCAGGTCGCACAAAACTTTATCCAGACGCAGCGTCGCCATACCGATCCTCGCAGCCATCAAATAAGATACTATTTGTCATAATTATGTAAACATTATACATCAAATCTGTAAGAATTCAAACCGTCAATATAGCCAAATTTATTCGCCGAATTATGTGAATATCAGCCAAGATTTGTGCTTTTCTCCGGTATACTTCCGTCTGTGCGGGCATATTGTATCACGAGGTGAGCACAGATGCTTGAAAAAAAGGGAGAATGGGCACGAAAGAATGCCGCACGGATCACAGGGCTTGTGCTTCTGGCGCTTCTGATCCTGATTCTGGCGGTTCATTTCCTGGGAAAAGACGAAAAAAACGCCGCAACGTTGGAGGCTCGTGTGGCGTTTCTCTCCTCGCTCGGCTGGGAAGTCGATCCGGGCACAGAAGAGGCAGGCAGTGTCAAAATTCCGAGCTGCGAGGAAGGCGCGATGGCGGATTATAACGCGCTGATGCAAATGGGCGGCTATGATCTGAGTCCCTATGAGGGTAAGAGCGTGGAGCAATATCTCTATCAGCTCAAAAACTACCCCAACTGCGCGCAGACCGTATGGGTCACGCTCTACGTTTATGACGGTTGCGTGATCGGCGGCGACATTCACACGGCGGCACTCGACGGCTTCATGCACGAGCTGCGGGCCAGGGACTAAACGAAGAACCGGGAGACGTCTCCCGGTTCTTTCCATGTGCTGATCTCAGATGCTGTCCCTCGGCGGCTGCGGCTGCGGCGGAATATGCGAAAGCGCGCCGAGCTCGAGTGTTTCCAGCATGGCGTCGATTTCACTCTGGTGCGCGTCGATCTCCTCCTGCGTCGCGCTCAACTGCAGCGTGAACTGATCCGGGCTGTCCGGCAGGAGCAGCGTCCACCAGACCAGGCCGCTGTTCTGCTCGGTGGCGAGCGTCACCTCGCCGAGCTTCGGCAGCGTGAGCTTTTGAAAATCAACGCCGGTGCCGCACATGCCGAAGCTGCTCCACCAGTTGACTTCGATCGTAAAGCCGTCGTCTGTCGGGGCGGACAAAAGCAGCGATTTTCTCTCCGCGCTCTCCTTCCCCGCTGTCCAGGTCCAGCCCTCAGGCAGCGTCAGGCGCAGATAGCTGTCAAGGCCGTCAAGCGTGACAGTCTCGCCGCTCATGGCGACGGGCTCCCGGCTTTCGTCTGCGGTTGTTGCTTTCATCGGATCATCCTCCTCACTGTTCTCCGGCTCATCCGGCGTCAGGTTTTCCGTGTTGACGGCCGGCGCCTCCGTCGGCGCGGGTGTCTCCTCCGGAGCGGGCGCGGCCGGCGCTCTGCCGCAGGCCGAGAGCAGCAGCAGGACAAGAATCAGAGGCAATATTTTTTTCATAGCAGGAACCTCCCTGTTTTTGTTCTGTTTGCTATGACGGCGGCGGTGCGTAAAAGTTCCGGAAAAATTTGCCCGCACCGGAGTGCGGGCAAACTGTCACTGCTTATTCTCGGCTTCCGCCTTGATTTTGGCCAGCTCCTGCTCCTCCAGGACGCGGTAGGCGACCTTGCCGACCAGCGTTTTCGGCATCTCATCCCTAAACTCGATGTCATAGGGCATGGCGTACTTGGCAATATGCTTGCGGCAGTAATCCAGCAGCTCCCGCTTGGTCTCCTCCGTTGCCGGCACGTCCGCCGCAAGCTTGACGAAGGCCTTGACCTTCTGCATCTTGTAAGCGTCGGGCACGCCGATCACGCAGCTCATCTGCACCTTATCGTTGGCGTCAAGGATGTTCTCGATCTGCGCGGGATAGACGTTGTAGCCGGAGGAAACGATCATACGCTTGGCGCGGCCGCGGAAGTAGATGAAGCCCTCCTCGTCCATCACGCCGAGATCGCCGGTGTAGACCCAGGTCAGGCCGTCGGCATGATGGCGCAGAGTCTGCGCGGTCTCCTCCGGGTGCTTCATATATTCCTTCATCACGGTCGGGCCGGCCAGCAGGATCTCACCCTCCTGACCATAGGGCAGCTCCTTGTCGGTGCCGGGCTCGACGACCTTGATATAGGTGTCGGGGAACGGGATGCCGATGCTTCCCTCCTTGGCCTTGGTCAGCGGCGTCAGGCAGCAGGCCGTAACGGTCTCGGTGGTGCCGTAGCCCTCGCGCACCTGGATGGTCGCGCCGTGGTCGGCGAGGAACTTGTCAAATTTCTTCTTCAGTTCGATGGACAGGCTGTCGCCTCCGGAAAACACGCCCTTGAGGCAGCTCAGATCGGCGCCCTCCATGCTCGGCAGGCGCAGCAGCGCCTCGTACAGCGTCGGCACGCCCGCGATCAGGTTGCAGCGGTACTTGACCAGATCCTTGGCGTAGCTCGCGGCGGTAAAGCGCGGGATCAGAATGCAGTGGCCGCCCTGGGAGAGCATCGTATGTACGCAGACGCCGAGGCCAAAGCCGTGAAACAGCGGCATGGCGGCGAGCATCTTGTCACCGGGACGGAAGATGGGGTTGGCCGCCACGACCTGCTGGCCGAGGGCGTTGAAGTTGAGGTTCGTGAGCACGATGCCCTTGGTGGTGCCGGTGGTGCCGCCGGAATAGAGGATGACGGCGGGATCCTCCGCTGCGCGCTTGACGGCAGGGCTGCCGGAAAAGTCCCTCGCTTTTTTGACAAAGTTTTTCCACAGCAGCACCTTCGGCGCGTCGGCCGGCACCTTCTTGATTTTCCGTCCCTGCGTCAGCTGATAGCCGATCTTCATCAAGGGGCTCAGCGCGTCCTTAATGGTGGCGATGATCAGCGTCTGCACGCCGGTATTGGCGAGGATATTGGCAAACTTGCCGTAGAACTGGTCGAGCGTGATGGCGATTTTGCTGTCGGAGACGTTCAGATAAAACTCGATCTCCTTCTCTGCGGACAGCGGATGGATCATGTTGGCGATCGCGCCGACGCGGTTGACGCCGTAGAACATATAGATGGCCTGCGGGCAGTTCGGCATGGCGATGGTGAGCTTGTCGCCCTCTTTCACGCCGATGGCGCGCAGCGCGCTGGCGCAGCGCTCCGTCTCCTCGATCAGGCTGCGGTAACTGGTGGCCTTGCCCATAAAGGTAAAGGCGGTAAAGTCGGGATGCTCGAGGGCGATCTTCTCAACGGCCTCGAACATGCTGCCCCGGAAATAGTCCAGATGCATGGGCACTTCGCCCATAAAGGGCTCCCAGGGGGTTTTTGCGGTAATCGTTTCCATTTCCCTGTTCTCCTGCAATCTTATTTGAAATCAAAGCCGCTGGGCTCGCCAAAGGGGCGGTCCAGAAGCTCGGGATGTGCGAAGATGTACTTGACGAGCTTCAGGCTGCGCACGAAATAGAAGCCGTCGGCGATGCGTTCGTCGAGCGTGGCGCCGATATCGACCACGTCGCGGATCTGCTTGGAGCCGTCCTCCATGACAAGCTCCTCCTTGTGAATGGTGCCGATGGTGACCATGATGCTGTTGGTGCCGTAGTTATTGAGATGGTGATAGACCGCCGGTCCCTTGATGCTGCCGAGGTTCGAGAGCAGCACGGTGGAATAGTTGGTGTCGCCGTCGGTCAGGGCCTTGGGATTGACGCCCCAGAAGTCCAGCCAGCGGATCACGCGGATCAGGAACATCAGAAGCAGGCGCGGGATCTTGGCAAAGCCGTCGATCACGCTGTCGATGCCGCCGGCGGAATGCTCGCTCTTGCGCATCTCTTTGATTTCGCCGGCGACATGGTAGCTGAAGGTGTCCAGCGTGTCCTCGTCCTTCGGAGTGAAGAACATCAGCGCTTCCTCCGCGTGATCGCTGAAGCGGCGCTTGGCAACGAAGCTCAGGCTGATCTCGTTGCGCTCATACATGCGCCTGCCCTGGATAAAGCGGTTCATCTTCGGCCGCTCGCGGACCATGCGTCCGATGGCCAGGATGAAGCAATGGAACACCGTGGTCTTGTAATCCGGGTGCTGCGCGTTCTTTTTCTCAAGATATTTCAAAAGCTCCGTCACGTCGATCTGGTCGTTAAGGTAGACCTCCGAATCGGTGCGGTTGGGCATGATGTGCATCATGATGGTGTTGAGGCCGGGCAGGTCTCTCACCAGGCGGCCGTCGCGACGGTCTCCCAGGCGCCGTTTATAGGATTCAGGCATCGTTTTTCCTCCTGCTGTCTATTCTATGAATGGTTTATGAATTCCAATATTTGATTGTACCCGAACGCAGGAGAAAAAGCAAGATATTTGGGTTATTTTAATTAAAATATTTGAAAGAAAAAGGGAGAGCCGCGCAGGCTCTCCCTTTCTGTTCAGGAAAAAACTCAGTCGATCAGACTCTCGCCGGTCATTTCGGCAGGCTGGTCAAGGCCGATGGTGCGCAGGATCGTCGGCGCAATGTCGGCCAGACGGCCGGGATGCAGGCTGATCCCCTTCTCACGCACGACGAAGGGCACGGGGTTCGTGGTGTGGGCGGTGTTGACCTTACCGGTCTCGTCGAACATCACATCCGCGTTGCCGTGATCAGCCGTCAGCATCAGCACGGTGTCCGGGTGCTTCTCAACCTCGGCGATCACGCGGCCGACGGCCTCGTCCACCGCTTCGACGGCGGCGACGGCGGCTTCCATCACACCGGTGTGGCCAACCATGTCGCAGTTGGCGAAGTTGCAGATGACGACGGAGTACTCGTCGGAGGCGATGGCCTCGATGAGCTTATCGGCGACCTTGGCGGCGCTCATCTGCGGCACCAGGTCGTAGGTCGCAAACTCCTTCGGGGAGGGCACGAGGCAGCGGTCCTCGCCCTCGAACTGCTTTTCCACACCGCCGTTGAAGAAGAAGGTGACGTGGGCGTACTTCTCGGTCTCGGCCACGCGGAACTGCTTGAGGCCGTGTGCGCTGATATAGTCGCCGAGCGTGTTCACCAGTTCCTCGGGCGGGTAGGCGATGGGCAGAGGCAGCGTCTCGTCATACTGTGCGGTGCAGACGTAGCTGAGCGGATAAACGGTCTTTTTGCGCTGGAAGCCGTCAAAATCGGGCAGATTCAGCGCCCAGGTCATTTCGCGGGCGCGGTCGGGGCGGAAGTTCATGAAGATGACGCTGTCGCCCTGGTTGATGACCCCCTCGGGGCAGACGACGACGGGCTTGACGAATTCGTCGGTCACGTCGGCCGCGTAGCTTGCTTCCACGGCGTGCACGGCATCCGTGTCGAGAACGCCCTCGCCGCAGACGATGGCGTTATAGCCGGCTTCCACGCGGTCCCAGCGCTTGTCGCGGTCCATGCCCCAGAAGCGGCCCTGTACCGTGGCGATCTTCGCGTTGCCGAGAGAATCGCACTTCTCCTGCAGCTGGCGGACAAAGCCCGCGCCGCTCTTTGGGGCGACGTCGCGCCCGTCGAGGAAGCAGTGGACATAGACCTTCTCCACGCCGCGCGCCTTCGCCATGTCGAGGATACCGAAGATGTGCTCGATGTGGCTGTGCACGCCGCCGCTGGACAGCAGGCCCATGATATGCAGCGGCTTGCTGTTGGCCTTCGCGTCTTCCATGGCCTTGATATAGACCTTGTTTTCAAAGAACTTGCCGGTTTTGATCTCCTGGCTCATTTTGGGCAGGATCTGGAACACGACGCGGCCGGCGCCGATGTTGGTGTGGCCGACCTCGGAGTTGCCCATCTGGCCCTCGGGCAGACCGACGTCGAGGCCGGAGGCCTGCAGCTGGGTGTGGGGATATTCGGCAAAGAGCTTATCCAGGTTGGGCTTCTTCGCCTGGGCGATTGCGTTGCCCGCGGTGGGCGGTGCGATGCCGAAGCCGTCCAGAATCACGAGAACTGCTTTTTTGTTCATGGAATAATCTCCTTATACGTTCATATGGAGCGGGATGAGCCGCTCCATATGGATTCCTGTTTACTGATTGGAGGCCGCGATGATCGTGGCAAAGTCCACGGGCTTCAGGGAAGCGCCGCCGATGAGGCCGCCGTCGATGTCGGGCTGAGCCAGCAGCTCGGCCGCGTTCTTGGCGTTCATGCTGCCGCCGTAGAGGATGCTGACCGCACGGGCGGGACGCGCACCGTAGATCTTGCGGATGACGGCACGGATGCCCTCGCAGACTTCCTGCGCCTGCTCGGAGGTAGCGGTCTTGCCGGTGCCGATGGCCCAGATGGGCTCATAGGCGATGATGCAGCGGCGCAGCTGGGTTGCGTCGATGCCGTTGAGCGCGGCCTTGACCTGATAGGCGACGTACTCCATGGTCACGCCGGCTTCACGCTGCTCGAGGCTCTCGCCGACGCAGATGATGGGGGCAATGCCCTTTTCCAGCAGGGCGCGGGCCTTGGCGTTGACGAGCATGTCGTCCTCACCGTGGTACTGACGGCGCTCGGAGTGGCCGACGATGCAGTACTTGGTGCCGATGTCGGCCAGCTGGGTCGCGGAGACCTCGCCGGTGTAGGCGCCCTTCTCGTACTTGGAAACATCCTGGCCGCCGGCGGCAACCTTGGCTTCCTTGCCGGCCTTGATCATCGCGGGGATCATCACGGCGGGAGTGCACAGCACGACGTCGCAGGTGCGGGTCTTGGGCATGTTCTCCTTGAGCTGCTCGATAAAGGGCTTGATTTCGGACGCGGTCATGTTCATCTTCCAGTTGCCCGCGATTACAGTCTTACGATACTTTCTGTTCATTGTTTTATCTCCAATCAATTGATGATATTACTTGTCAAGCAGGCAGGCCACGCCCGGCAGCTCCTTGCCTTCCAGGAACTCCAGAGAAGCGCCGCCGCCGGTGGAAATGTGCGTGATCTTGTCAGCAAAGCCGAGCTTCTCGACCGCAGCCGCGGAGTCGCCGCCGCCGACGATGGTAATCGCGCCGCTCTCGGCCAGAGCCTTCGCCATGGCCTTGGTGCCGCCGGCAAACTGGTCAAACTCGAACACGCCCATGGGTCCGTTCCACACGATGGTGCCGGCGCCGCGGACGGCTTCGGAGAAGAGCTCCACGGTCTTGGGGCCGATGTCCATGCCCATCAGATTCTCGGGGATATTGCCCTCGACGAGGACGGGCTCGGCGTCAGCGGAGAACTCGGCAGCCGCGAGGTTATCCACGGGCAGCAGGAACTTCACGCCGCGCGCCTCGGCCTTCGCGATCATGTCGCGGGCGTAGTCCAGGCGGTCGGCCTCCAGCAGGGACTGGCCGATCTCATAGCCCTGGGCCTTTTTGAAGGTGTAAGCCATGCCGCCGCCGATGATGATGGTGTCGGCCTTCTCGAGGAGGTTATTGATGACGTTGATCTTGTCGGAGACCTTGGCGCCGCCGAGGACGGCCACGAAGGGGCGCTTGGGATCGTCGAGCGCCTTGCCCATGACGGACAGCTCCTTGGCGACCAGCAGGCCGCTGACGGCGGGCAGGAAGGCCGCCACGCCGGCGGTGGAGGCGTGCGCGCGGTGCACGGTGCCGAAAGCGTCGGAGACGTAGATTTCGGCCATGGAGGCGAGCTTCTCGGCCAGCGCGGGATCGTTCTTGGTCTCGCCCTTTTCAAAGCGGAGGTTTTCGAGCAGCATGATCTGGCCGGGCTGCAGCGCGGCGGCCTTGGCCTGCGCGTCGGGGCCGATGGTGTCGGCGGCAAAGATGACCTCGCGGCCGAGCAGCTCGCTCAGGCGCTTGGCAACGGGGGCCAGGGTCAGCTTGCGCAGGGATTTCTCCCAGCTCTCGCGGGTGACGTCTTCGGCCTTTTTGCCCTTTTCGACCTGCTTTTTCACGTAGCTGTCGAAGGTGGCCACGGGCTTGCCCAGATGGGAGCAGGCGATGACGGCCGCGCCCTGATCGAGCAGATATTGAATCGTGGGGATCGCGGCGACGATGCGCTTGTCGCTGGTGATCTCACCGGTTTCCTTGTTCTGGGGGACGTTGAAGTCGCAGCGGAGCAAAACTTTCTTGCCCTTTACGTCAACATCATAAACGGTTTTCTTGTTGTAGTTCATGCTGATCCTCCTATTCAAAATTTTTGCTTGCAATATTTATTCTCCGGCCATGCTGCCGGTGTCCTTCAGGCCAGGAAAGCCCTGCTGGCGCAGCGCCTCATAGGCCAGAACAGCCACAGAATTGGAGAGGTTGAGGCTTCTCGCCTCGGCGATCATCGGAATGCGGATGCATTTGTCGCGGTACTTCTCGCGCAGCCATGCCGGAAGCCCGGCAGTCTCCTTGCCGAACATCAGCGTCACGTCGCCGTGAAAATCCGCCTCGTCATAGGCGTGCGGTGCCTTGGTCGTGGCGAGGAACAGATGCTCGTCGCCGTTGACGCGGAAATACTCGTCGAGGTTATCGTAAACGGAAATATCCACCAGATGCCAGTAGTCAAGGCCGCAGCGTTTGACCGCTTTGTCGGAGATATCGAAGCCCAGGGGGCGCACCAGATGCAGCCGAGCGCCGGTGGCGGCGCAGGTGCGGGCGATGGCGCCGGTGTTGTGCGGAATCTCCGGCTCGACCAGGACGATGTTCAGCACCGTGCTTCTCCCCCTTCCCCCTCACGAAAAAACTTCAAAAGCCTTGGTTTCTTTCCAACCGCAAGACATTTTAGCACATTTTTTTGAAAAATCATGCATCAATTTTAAAAAAAATACGATTCTTGCAATTTGTACAAATACGCGCTATAATCTGGTGCATAACATAACTTTTTCTCGGCATTTTGCCGATTTCCGGTTTTTGCCGGTCGGGAGTTGCCATGGAGTATACTTGCAGCGATTGCCCCAGAAACTGCGGCGCTCTGCGCGGCGATCATCTGACGGGCGGCCTGTGCGCCAGCCCGGCCCTGCCCCTTGTCGCCAGAGCCGCGCCACATTTCGGCGAAGAGCCCTGCATCAGCGGCACACGCGGCTCCGGCGCGGTGTTCTTCACCGGCTGCAATCTGCGCTGCGTGTTCTGCCAGAACCGCGAGATCAGCCGCGGCCGCACAGGCACGGCGCTGACGGTGGCGCAGCTGCGGGACACCTTCCTGCGCCTTCGCGACCAGGGCGTTCACAACATCAATCTCGTCACACCGACGCACTATACCCGCGCCATTGCCGAGGCGCTGGACGGGCTCGAGCTCGGCATCCCCGTCGTCTGGAACAGCAGCGGCTATGAAAAGCCGGAGACGCTGCGCCTGCTCGATGGCCTGGTGCAGATTTACATGCCGGACATGAAATACTGGAAAAGTGCGCTCGCCCGGCGCTATTCCGCCGCTGAGGACTATCCGCAGCGCGCGGCCGAGGCGATCCGGGAGATGTTTCGCCAGGTCGGGCCGTTCCAGATGGACGAAGACGGAATGTTGCGCTCCGGCTTGCTGATCCGACACCTCATTTTACCGGGCGAGGATCTCAACAGCATGGACGTGATCGACTTTGTCGCGGATGAGTTTCCGGCCGGAAGCGTGCTGTTTTCGCTGATGAGCCAATATACCCCGATGCCGGGACTCGAGCGTTTTCCCGAGCTGCAGGGGCGCGTGGAACCGGAGCTCAACGACCGCCTTTGCGCTTATATGCGGCGCCGGGGCATCGAAACCGGCTACTGGCAGGAGCCGGAGGCCGCCACCAAGGACATGATTCCCGCTTTTGACGGGACAGGAATAATCAAGGAGGAATCACCATGACGTATCAGGAAATCCACAGCGCCGCTCAGACCGAGGTCGGCCCTTACTGCAAAAACTGCCCCGTATGCAACGGCCGCGCCTGCGGCAACGCCATGCCCGGCCCCGGATGCAAATACCCCGGCAACGTCGCCGCCCGGAACTTCGACAAATGGCAGGAGATCTGCGTGAACATGGACACGCTCAATCCAAATGTCGATCCGGACATCGGCTTCGATTTCGGCGGTCGTCATTTTACTGCGCCGATCTTTGCCGCGCCCCTCGGCGCCATCGACATGCACTACGGCCCGAAGTACAAGGATCAGGAGTACAACAGCATCCTCGTCAAGGCCGCCTATGACTACGGCGTGGCCGCGCTGACCGGCGACGGCGTCAACCCCGAGATCATGAAGAGCGCCGTGCGTGACATGGTCGCCGTCGAAGGCGTCGGCATCCCCACCATCAAGCCCTGGAACAAAGAATTTGTGTTTGAAAAGCTCGATATTCTGAAAGAAAACAAGATCTTCGCCGCCGCAATGGACGTGGACGGCGCGGGTCTGCCCTTCCTCAAGGCGATGAACCCGAACGCCGGCAGCAAGTCCGTCGACGAGATGCGCGAAATCATCGAGTACGCCGAGCGCCCCTTCATCATCAAGGGCATCATGACCGTCGCAGGCGCAAAGAAAGCCGTTGCGGCCGGTGCCGCAGGCATCGTCGTATCGAACCACGGCGGCCGCGTGCAGGGTGGCACGCCCTCCACCGCGGAGGTGCTCCCCGCGATCGCCGAAGCCGTCAAGGGCAAGACCACGATCTTTGTCGACGGCGGCATCCGCTCGGGCGTGGACATCTTCCGCGCCATCGCTCTCGGCGCCGACGCGGTGCTGATCGGCCGCCCGATCCTGAACATGATCTACGGCAGCGCCGAAGAGGGCTTCAAGGTCTACATGGACAAGATCGTCGGTGAACTCACGTCTACGATGCAGATGTGCGGCGCGCCCACTCTGAAGGACATCACCCGCGATAAGGTGTTTATCGGCTGATTCAGATTCCCGCTTACAAAAAAACCACGGAGACCCCGTACATTGGTACGGGGTCTCCGTGGTTTTATCGCCTTATTGCTCGATCAGATATGCCCGGCAGGGCGAGCCGTCAAAGCCGCCAAGATTCAGCGGAGCCGCGCTCAGATAATACCGGCCCTCCGTGACGCCGCCGAGCACCAAACCCTCAAGCAGCACGACGCCGCTGCCCAGCAGGATCCGATGCACCTCCGCCGGAGCGTTCTCCGGCCCGACGGTCTGGCTCTCGTTGCCGATCAGCAGGATTTCCGCCTGCGCAAAGACGCGCGCAGCCTCGGCGGTCACGGTCGCCTTTCCGGCGATCAGAATACGCCGCACGGCGTTTTGCGCCTGCGCTGCTCGCAGGATCATTTCGGCATCCGCGGCGGTCAGATCGCCCTCCCGGCGGGTTACAAAACAATCCCCGACGAAGGGCTCCAGGCCGAGCGCATCGACCGTTTTCCCCTCGCTGATGAAATGAAACGGCGCGTCGATGTGCGTTCCGTTGTGGGCGCACATCGAAAGCGAGCTGAGATTGCAGACGTCGCCGCGCTCCAGGCGCAGCAGGTCTTGCGCCTCCGGCGCAGGATCCCCCGGATACACCCGGCAGGAAAAAAGCTCCTGCGATATATCAATCAGCTTCATGTTTCGCTCCTTCCCAAGCGGGCTTCATTTTTGAAAAGTTACGTTAATCGAATTATGTAAACTTTATAATCAAATCCCGCATGTCATCCCTGCGGCGCTCCATGTCGGCCGCGAGGGAGAACTGGGCGCGGGCGCGCTCCAGGTTATGCGTTGGATGGTCGATGGCGAAATAGGGGTCACCGCTGAGATAATCCGTCAGAAAGCGTATGCCGCATTCCAGCGTCATCGTCCAGGCGCCGAGGGGCAGCAGCTCCCTCTCCCGCGCCGTCAGATGCGGGCAGGCCGAGAGAAAGGCCCGGGAAAAAGCCGCATAATACGCGAGATTCAGCCGGATGCCCGCGCCGTCCTCCGCGCCCGTCGCCGCGCCGGCGCGGATCGCGTCGCCGAAATCATAGGCCGAGAGGCCGGGCATCACAGTATCGAGGTCGATCACGCAGAGGGCACGGCGGGTCTGCGCGTCCAGCAGGACGTTGGACATTTTCGTGTCGTTGTGCGTCACGCGCAGCGGCACCTCCCCGCGCTCGCGGCAGTTCTGGAGTCTGGCTGCCCGCTCCTCGCGCGCGAGCGCGAAGTCCAGCTCGCGCCCCAGCTCCGACCGTCGGCCGCAGGGGTCCGCGTCCATCGCCGCGCGCAGCTGACGGAAACGCTCGGGCGTGTCGTGAAAGCGCGGGATTGTCTCGGTCAGGCGCTCGACGGGAAAATCACGCAGCGCGTACTGGAAGCGCCCGAAGGCCAGCGCGCTCTGGGCAAAATCCTTTTCGCTCTCCGGCCGCAGCAGACTGAGGCTGTCCTCGACATAGGGACAGAGGCGCCAGGCGCCGCCCGCGGCGTCCTCGGCATAGCTCTCGCCTTCCATGGTGTCGATGAAGCAGATCATCGGCGGTGCTTCGGCGCTGCCGCGCAGATACTCGCGCAGCAGGCGCAGGTTTTCCATGATCGCGCCTACGTTGTGAAAGACAAAGCGGTTGACGCGCTGCAGCACATAGCGGCGGCCGCTGTCGCATGTCACCAGATAGCTGCGGTTGATGTGGCCGGCCGTGATGGGCTCGACGGCAACGGGCTTTCCGTCCAGCGGAAAGCGGCGCAGAATCTCCTCCATCACGTTTCCTTCTCCCGGCGGCGCAGCAGAAACACCGGCACAAGACAGAAGAGCAGGATGATCGCCGCGGTGAGATAGATCCCGGGCGTGGGCACGGATTTCACCTGCCCCAGCTCCACATAGGTGCTCTCGCTGCCGCGTATGACCGCCGCGCCGATATTCGGCCCGATGATCATGGGCAGGAGCACCGCGAAGATCATGCGGATGCCCTGAAAATGGCCGACCTTGCCCTCCGGCGTCCAGTCGCGGATATTCGCCGAGAGCGCGGCGGAGAGCATCATATGCCCGCTCATCATTACGGTGCCAGCGACCATGACGGGCACGCTGCCGCGGACAACGTACATCCCGAGCAGGCCAACGCACATCACCAGCGCCGCCGGAACGGCAAAGCGCAGCTTGCCGACCCGGTCGATGAAGCGCCCGGCAAACACGCTGACAAACGAGGCTAGGATCAGCACCACACCCAGCACAAGGGCGTAGTTTTCGATTTTCAGATAGTTCTGGATGTAGATGATGATGTAGGGGTAGTAGATCTGCAGCGCAATCGAAAAGACGGCGAAGGCCGCGAGCGACAGGTAGAGCTCCGGGTTTGCCCGCACGACCGAGGGGCGCAGGCCGTAGAGCAGCTCCTTGACGCCTCCCTTGCGCGGAGCGAGCGACGGCGCGTCGCGCAGCAAAAGCAGGCTCAGCAGGCCGACCGCCGTCACCGCGATGCCGAAGATGTTGAAAAACTCCCTCCATCTGCCCTGCTGGGTCAGCCCGTCGAAAGCAGCGAAGATGACGAGCATGGAAATGAGCGGAAGGATCTGCAGCACGCTCTCCGCCCTGCCGCGGTTATGTTCGTTCGTCACGTCTGTGACCCAGGCGTTGAAGGCCGCATCGTTGGCCGTGCTGCCGAAGAAAGTCATCACGCAGTCGAGCACGACGATGCAGACCGCGGCGGCCGCGACGGCGTTCACCCCCGGAAACAGGCGCGCGGCGTTTTCCTTCGTCACATAGCCGAAGGCCGCCGTCGAGATGCCCCAGAGGATATAACCGCAGGAGATAAAGACCCGCCGGTTGCCGACACGGTCGGACAGGGCGCCCATCAACAGGGTTGTCAGCGTGGCAGCGGCGGCCGACCAGCCGACCATCGCGGCGATGTAACCGGGATCCTGGGAGATCGTGTTGTAGAGGTAGACGTTGAAATACATGTTTTCGATTGTCCAGGCAAACTGGCCGAAAAGGCCGATCAGAATCAGCGCAAGCCAGCTGCGGACGCCGAGTTTTTCGCTCACGGGAAGCTCCCCTTTCGCGTGTGTTTAGGAAACGCTGCTCAAATGCCGCGAGAGTGATTTGCGAGGATTTTTACGTCACAATGAAGGCGAAAAAACGCAGGAATACTTTGTGTATTTCAAGTTTTTGAGACATAACTGCGGCGGGAAAAGACCGCAGAGCACCGAATCGGCATTTGGTCAGCGTTTCCTCTATTTCAGGTTCTCGTCGATGATGTTCAGTACGATCTTCGCCGCACAATCGATGCCCTCGGCGGTGGCATGCTCATAGGGGCCGTGGCAGGCGTAGCCGCCGGTGCCGAGGTTCGGGCAGGGCAGACCGCGGAAGGAAAGCTGCGCGCCGTCTGTGCCGCCGCGAATGGGAAACGCCTTGGGCTCGAGCCCGATACGGCGGATCGCCTGCTCGGCCAGGCGCGTGATCTCCGGGTGCCGGAGCACGATCTCAGCCATGTTGCGGTACTGGTCGGTGATGGTGAGCTTTGCCGTTCCGGCGCCGTATTTCTCATTGATAAGAGCCTCAATATGGCGCATCGTGTCCTTGCGCGCGGCAAAGCGCGCCGCGTCGTGGTCGCGGATGATGTAATGCAGCGTCGCCTTGTCCACGCCGCCGCTCATCTCGGTCAGGTGGAAGAAGCCCTCATAGCCCTCGGTGTGCGCCGGGGTGTCGCCGGCGGGCAGCATGGCGTTGACCTCCATGGCGACCAGGCTTGCGTTGATCATCTTGTTTTTTGCGCTGCCGGGGTGGATATTGAAGCCGGTGAGCTCCCATTTGGCCGCGGCGGCGTTGAAGGTCTCGTAGTTGATCTGGTCCAGCTCGCCGCCGTCCACCGTGTAGGCGAAATCCGCGCCGAAGCGCTCGAGATCGAGCAGCGCCGCGCCGTGGCCGACCTCTTCGTCGGGCGTGAAGCACACGCAAACGCGGCCGTGGGGACGCTTTTCGCGGATGAGGGTCTCGCAGGCGGTCATGATGGCGGCGATGCCCGCCTTGTCGTCCGCGCCGAGCACCGTGGTGCCGTCGGTAGTGATAAGGGTCTTGCCTTTCAGCGAGGGCAGATGCGGGAAGGTCTCCGCGGTCAGGACGCGGCCGCTCGTGCCGAGCGCGACGTCGCCGCCGTCATAGTTTTCGATGATCTGCGGATGCACGTTCTCTCCGCTGAAATCGGGGATCGTGTCGAGGTGCGCGATAAAGCCGATGGCTGGCTTGTCCTCGCAGCCCTCCGTCGCGGGCAGGCAGCCGTAGACATAGGCGTGGTCGTCCACGAACACGTCCTGCAGCCCAAGTTCCTTCATTTCCTGCTCCAGCAGGCGCGAGAGATCGAACTGCCGCGCGGTGGTCGGGGTCTCTGCCGTGTTTTCTGCGCTCGCCGTATGAACCTTCACATACTTGATGAATCGCTCCAATGCCGTCATAGTCCTGTTTCTCCTTTTTATTGATAGATTTCCGTGTATACATATAGCCGTCCCTTGCGGGAATTGCCGCCGAAGCCGATGACTTTGCCCTTGCCGGCGCCGCGCAGGGAGAGAATGTCGCCCTCGCGTACCGTGGTAAGCTCCCAGAAAAGTAGACAGTGAAAGGCAGGACAGAAAGCAGTAGAATAGAACCGGGGAGTGATTGAGAAATGAAGAACGGTCCAGCCTACA
>CADCHN010000028.1 GCA_902801295.1 Oscillospiraceae bacterium
GCCGTCCAGCTGTTCGGCATTATAGGGGGTAGCCACCAGCGCCAGGTCCGCCAGGCCCCGCTGCACCCGCTCCATGACCTCATCACCGCTGCCGTTCCAAAGATGGATCGCCACCCGCGGAAACTCCTGGCGGAAGCCGGCGATCCAGCGGGAAAGCAGATAGGGAGCTCGGCCTTCCACAAGGCTGATGTTCAGATCGCCGGAGAGTCCTTCCCTGGACATGAGCTCCTGCTGGGTCTGATCCGAGAGCTCCAGGATCTGGCGCGCCCGGCGATAAAGAAGCCTTCCTGCTTCGGTGATCGTCAGACGCCGCTTTCCGCGGACAAAGAGCGGGACCCCCAGTTCCTCCTCCAGGCCCTTGATCTGATTGGACAGCGGCGGCTGACTCATCTTCAGGCGCTCAGCTGCGCGTGTGATATTCAGTTCCTCCGCCACAACGACGAAATAGTGCAGAGCGCGTAAATCCATGGCTCCCGACTCCTTTTCTCAAGTAGTATCGTGCGGCTTCCCGCTTCCCGCAAGTTTTTACTGCGTTCATCATAGCTCCGCGGTTTATTTTAACATACAATGTGGATATGGTAAAGGACCAAGTGATATGATAATTCTTGCATTTTGCTGTTCGCTGCCGTAAACTGACCCTGTGTTGAGAGGCTCGGCAGCCTCTCTTATCCTTTTTCAGGAGGGAACAGGTATGCATACTGTGCCGGAACTGTTCGGCAGCATGGTTTTCGATGACAAAGTCATGCGTGCGCGCTTATCTTCGGATGTCTACCACAGTCTGAAGGAAACCATCCGCAAAGGAAAAAAGCTGGATCTCTCCGTGGCCAACGCCGTGGCGGACGCCATGTGCGCCTGGGCTGTGGCCAACGGAGCCACGCACTTCACCCATTGGTTCCAGCCGCTGACCGGTATCACCGCAGAGAAGCATGAAAGCTTTCTCTCGCCCGCGCCGGACAGCCATGTGATTATGAAGTTTTCCGGCAGGGAGCTGATTCAGGGTGAGCCGGACGCCTCCAGCTTCCCCTCCGGCGGTCTGCGGGCTACCTTCGAGGCGAGAGGCTATACCGCCTGGGATCCGACCTCGTATGCTTTTATTAAGGAAAAGACGCTGTGTATCCCGACGGCCTTCTGCTCCTACGGCGGCGAGGCGCTGGACAAAAAGACGCCGCTGCTGCGCTCCATGGAGGCCTTGAACCGCCAGGCGCTGCGCGTGCTGCGTCTGTTTGGAAATCATGAGGTACAGCGAGTCGTGACAAACGTCGGCCCGGAGCAGGAATACTTTCTCGTGGACAGGGAGATGGTTCTCAAACGCAAGGACCTGATCTACACCGGGCGCACGCTCTTCGGGGCGAAGCCGCCCAAGGGGCAGGAGCTGGAGGATCACTACTTCGGCGCGATCAAGCCCCGGGTCAAGGCCTTCATGGAGGAGCTGAACGAGGAGCTCTGGAAGCTCGGCATCTATGCCAAGACCGAGCACAACGAGGTCGCCCCCTGCCAGCATGAGCTCGCGCCGATCTTCACGGTGACCAACGTCGCGGCGGATCACAATCAGCTCACCATGGAGATCATGAAAAAGGTCGCCCGAAGGCACGGCCTTGTGTGCCTGCTGCATGAAAAGCCCTTTGCGGGCGTGAACGGCAGCGGCAAGCACAACAACTGGTCCATGGCCACCGATACCGGCGTCAATCTGTTAAGTCCCGGCGACACGCCTTATGAGAACGCGCAGTTTCTGCTCTTCCTGGTGGCGGTCATCAAGGCGGTGGACGAGTACCAGGGACTGCTGCGCCTGAGCGTGGCTTCGGCCGGCAATGACCACCGTCTCGGCGCCAATGAAGCGCCGCCGGCCGTCATTTCCATCTTCCTCGGCGACGAGCTGAGCGCCGTATTGGACGCCATCGAGACCGACAGCCCTTACGCCGGAACGGAAAAGCGGCGGATCCGTCTGGGGGCGGACGTGCTGCCCCGCTTCAACCGTGACACGACGGACCGAAACCGCACCTCGCCCTTTGCCTTTACCGGCAATAAATTTGAGTTCCGCATGGTCGGCTCCAACGACTCCATTTCCTGCGCGAACATCATGATCAACGCCTCCGTGGCGGAGGCGCTGCGCCAGTTCGCGGATGCGCTGGAGGGCTGCACGGATAACTTCGATACCTGCCTGCACGAGCTGATCCGGGAAAACATCAAGGCTCACAAGCGGATCCTGTTCAACGGAAACGGCTATGACGATGCATGGATCAAGGAGGCAACAGAGGAACGCGGCCTGCTGAATCTGCGTACGACGCCGGATGCGCTGCAGATGGTGCTGGTGCCGGAGAACATGGAAATGCTGCAGCGGCATCAGATTGTGCGCACGGTGCGCATCGAGGCGCTGACCATGGCGGACATGGCCAGAAAAGAGATCCTGCCCGCTGTTTTGCACTTCACCGGCGACCTGGCTTCCGAAATCAGCGAGAAGAAAAAGGCCGTGGCTGTGCTGCCCTGCCGGGCGGAAACCAAGCTGCTGGAAAAGCTCTCCGGCCTTGCCGATGAGATCGATGCGGCCATTGAGGCGTTGGAGGAGAGTATCGACAGCCGTACCGGCGAGGATATCACAGCACAGGCTTTCTTCATCCGGGATGCGCTTCTGGGAAAAATGGACGCGCTGCGCGCGCTCTGCGACAAAGCGGAGACGCTCACAGCCGCATCCTACTGGCCGTTCCCGACTTACGGCGATTTACTGTTCAAGGTATAAGGAGGAAGACGTCATGTGCGGAATCGTTGGATTTGTCGGAAAACAGAGCGCCGCGCCCATCCTTCTGAAGGGCCTGCAGCAGCTGGAATATCGGGGATACGACTCGGCGGGCATTGCCGTGATGGACGATGACGGGATTCGGGTCGAAAAAGTGAGCGGGCGTATCGCAAGGCTCTGCGAAAAAACGGAAAACGGTGCGGCCGTCCCCGGCATCATCGGCATCGGGCACACGCGCTGGGCGACCCACGGCGCGCCAACGGACATCAACGCCCATCCCCATCTGTCCAATGACGGGCGCTTTGCCATCGTGCACAACGGGATCATCGAGAACTATCTCGCGCTGCGCGAGGAACTGATCGCCGACGGCTATGTGTTCCGGAGCGAAACGGACACCGAGACCATCGTCCATTTACTGGAGAAATACTACGACGGCGATATCAAAACCGCCGTCATGAAGACGGCGGCGAGACTGGAGGGCTCTTACGCCCTGGGGATCCTCTGCGCCGACGCGCCGGACACGCTTTACGCCGTCCGGGAGGCAAGCCCGCTGATCCTCGGCATTGGCATGGGGGAGAATTTCTTTGCTTCCGATGTGACCGCTCTGGTCGCGCATACGAAAAACGTTATTTATCTCGACGATGGTGAGATCGCCATGCTCACGCCGCGATCCATCCAGGTCTTCGACTGCACCGGGAAGCTGATTCAAAAGCCCATTAACCGCGTGACCTGGAGCGTGGAGGCGGCGGAGAAGGGCGGCTATGAGCACTTCATGCTCAAGGAGATCATGGAGCAGCCCGCCGCCGTCAAGGCGGCCCTGACGCCGCGCCTGCACGATGGAGAAATCCGGCTCGACGATTTTGAGCTTTCGGCAGAGAAGCTGCGCTCGGTAAACAAGATCGTCATCACCGCCTGCGGCTCTCCGGCCGCTATGCCATCGAAAAGCTGTGCCGCATTCCGGTACAGGTGGAACTGGCCAGCGAGCTGCGCTACGGCGAGCCGATGGTGGATGAGCACACGCTGGTGCTGGTGCTCTCCCAGTCGGGCGAGACCGCCGATACCATTGCTGCGCTCAAGGAGTGCCGTGAGCGCGGTGCGACAATCATCGGCATCGTCAATGTGGTGGGCAGCACCATCGCAAAGCTGGCCGACCACACGCTCTATACCTGGGCGGGACCGGAGATCGCCGTGGCGACGACCAAGGGCTACACCACACAGCTTGCCGTGCTGTATCTGTTCGCGCTCTATGCGGCGGAGAAGCTGGGGCGCCTGCAGAAAGCCGAGTATTCCTCTCTGGTACGCTCTCTGAAAATGCTGCCAAAGCTCCTCCAGGAGACGATCGATATGAACTATCAGATCCCCGCCCTGGCCGGACGCTATGCCAGCCAATCCCTCTTTTTTATCGGCCGCAATACGGATTATGCCGTGGCGCTGGAAGGCGCGCTGAAGATGAAAGAGATCTCCTATCTGCACGCGGAGTCCTATGCCGCCGGGGAGCTCAAGCACGGCACCATCGCGCTCATCGATGAGGGACAGCCGGTGATCGCCGTCTGCTGCAACGAGGCGCTCTGTGACAAAACGCTGTCGAACATCGTGGAGGTCAAGGCCAGGGGCGCAAAGGTGCTGGCGCTGGCCTTTCGCGGGAACAGGAAGATTGTCTCCCAGGCCGACGACGTGATCTACATCCCGCAGATCGAGACCATCTTCTCCGCGGCGCTGGCCGTCGTGCCGCTGCAGCTGCTGGCCTATTATGCCGCGAAGGAAAAGGGCTGCGACATCGACAAGCCGAAAAATCTGGCCAAGTCCGTAACGGTGGAATAAACTGTATCACAGAATAGGCGGAAATAATCTGAAACCAAAAGACCGGCGAGAGGAACATCCCTGTATGGGTTCCTCTCGCCGGCGTATCTTTGTCATACTGCGGCTCAATATTCAGTAGTAAATCGGTAGTAAAATTCAGAATTTACCGTGGTTTTTCGTGGTGAAACGGCGCAAAAGGGGGCTGGTTTGTGCCCTGCCGTGGCAGACAAACAGGATCTTTGTCAAGTGCGATCAGCCTCCTGAAAAGCCGGTTTCTGCCCCGTTTTGCCGCGATTTGCCGGGCAGAAAAAGTTGTTGATAATCTGTGACTTAAGTCACGGAAAAAGCAAAATACGGCAAAATGCGGCAAGTCAATGCCGTCAATGGTAGTCAAATGGTAGTAAAACTGAGGGGTACTTACTACCGTCGATAATGGGGAGACAAACTCGGATACTTAACCTATGAAAGAGAAGCTCGAATTGACTCTACAATATCCCTTGGTTCGTAATCGAATTCCTTAGATGCTTTTTCATGTGAAAAGTGGCCGTTTGTATGCAGAGTATAAACGGAATACGGAGTAAAAAGCGGTGCCTGTCTTTTGAACAGAATTGATATACGCTCAGCCGTCGGAGCTAATACTTTTGCCATACTGTGAGGCAAAACCGTTTTCTTGACCGCTTTTCCTCGCATCTTTCTGATAATGTTGAGAAGATCAGACACCTTGATATAGTGCCCATTCAAAATATAGCATTCCCCAGCGCGTCCCTTCTCTTCACATGCGAGAATTCCGTCCACGACGTCTCTTGAATCGACAAAATCATATCCTCCATGAAGCGCAACAGGAATTGTTCCTTTTGCAATCGCATGAATTGTTCGGATCATATGATTTCTGGTTTGGACATCACCGGGGCCGATAATGCCGGATGGATGAACAATACTTACATTCAGCCCTTTTTTCGCATACTCCAGTACCTTCTGAGCTGCCGCGGCTTTGGATTTTGCATATTGTCCATGGACAAGATCCGGAGAAAAAAAGTTTACCTCTGTAATGACTTCTGGTTCCGGCTTCTCGGGAATGGCATGGACGGAACTGACATAAATCACGCGGTCAACACCAGCAGCATATGCCTGCCGCATTACATTTTCTGTTCCTTGTACATTAATGCTCCATACACGAGGGTCCAATTCAGAAGCAACCGTTATAAGAGCAGCGCAGTGGATCAGAGTAATGCGGTTATACCCATTTCGGTCAAAGAAAGGGACAAGGGAGTTTTCCTCCGTGATATCACCTTCTACGACATCAATCCCCTGTGGCAGATGTCTTTCATGCCCGGGAAGAACAAGAGCCCGGATCTGTTCGCTGCGCCTCATAAGCTCCGAGACAAGAACGGTTCCCACGTGTCCGGTAGCTCCGGTTATCAGATACAGCTTTTTCATCTTACCGCACATTTCCCCCAGAATCCAGTTTCCATATTCTCTTCCTCTCTTCCAAATTCCGGTTTGTAGTTGAAGCTTTTTCTCGCTAAATACTCACATAACCAGACACGCGAACTCTGCACATACCCGGATAGCAAACAAACATTTTTTGTATCATAGGCATGAAATGCCGCGATTTACCGCGATTCACCGCATGATGGACAGTATGTTTTGGAACCGAAAAAATGAGGTAGTAAAACGGTAGTAGAATGGTAGTAACAAGGTTTTTATCTTGCAAAGATTTGCCGTGATATGCCGCGTTTTATCTGAAAATGTTTGTTTGCCATCTCGGCTTTCCGTGGCACACAAAAAGTATCTTTGTCAAATGCGATCAGCCTCCTATCAAAAGGGATGCCTGTGGAAGATTTCTGCTCAAATTAAGCCAGCGCGTAGGCGATCAGCAGCCGCAGCACGTTCTCCGCGCCGTCGCGGTGGCTGCGCTCATAGCCGTGGGACGCATAGACGCCCGCGCCGATCAGCCCATGCCGGAGGTCGTTTCCGGCGCCGAGCGTCGCCTCCACGTCACTGCCGTAGTGAGGATAAATGTCAAGAGCGTAGTCCGCGCCGCTGCGCTTGGCCGCCTCGATCAGCCCCTTGACGACGGCGTAGCTGTACGGGCCGCCGCTGTCCTTGGCGCAGATGGAGACTTGCTTTTCCGTGCACTGCAGCCCCTCGCCGACGCAGCCCATGTCCACGGACAGCGCCTCGGTGCAGCCGGCGGGCACGCTGCCGCAGCCGCCGTGGCCGACTTCTTCATAGACCGTGATATGCGCGTAGAGTGCGCGGCGGGGAACGATCCCCTCCTCGCGGATGTATTTGGCCAGACCCAGCAGGATGCCGACGCTCAGCTTGTCGTCGAGGAAGCGGGATTTGATGTAGCCGGTCTTCGTCATGCGGACATTCGGATCAAAGCAGACAAAGTCGCCCACCGCGATGCCGAGTTTTTCCGTATCCTCCTTGCTCTTCACGTCCTCGTCCAGCACGACCTCGCAGCTGTCCCAGCTGCGCTTGGTGTTGTTGTACTCCCCGTTGACGTGCAGCGAGGCATTGCAGAGCTGGAAGGTGCCCTCGTAAGTCCCATTGAACTTCGTCACAACGCGCACGTTCTCGGTTTCGGCGTTGTTGGGATTCATGCCGCCGAGATTGGTGAGGCGCAGCCGCCCGTTGCCCTTGATCTCCGCCACCATGCCGCCGAGGGTATCGACATGCGCCTCCAGCAGCAGCCCGTTTTCCTGTTCCTGGCCGCCGAAGGAGACGAGGACGCCGCCCTTGTTCGTGAGATGCGCCTCAAAGCCGAGCTTTTCAAACTCCCCCTTGACCCAGTTTGCCGCCTCGTCCGTATACCCGGTGGGCGAGTCGATCTTCAGGAGTGTTTCGGTTTCCCTCACGAGGAAATCCGTATAGGAATCCAATACAAGCTTTGTCATGTTTTCGATCCTCTCTGGGCTCCAGCCCGTCCACTTCGTTTTTTCGGGCGGAAAAGCGCCCGCTTACGGCAAGTATACCATAAGCGGGCGCTTTTGCAAAGTCTTTCGGCGGGAATCAGTCCGCGAAAAGCTCGGTGGATAGATAGCGGTCACCGGTGTCGGGCAGCAGGGCGACGATGGTCTTGCCCTTGTTCTCCGGGCGTTTGGCCAGCTCGATCGCAGCATGCACCGCCGCGCCCGAGGAAATGCCGACCAGCACGCCCTCGGCGCGGCCGACCCGGCGGCCGGCGGCAAAGGCGGCCTCGTTTTCGACCGCGATGACCTCGTCATAGACGGCGGTATTGAGTACCTCCGGCACGAAGCCCGCGCCGATGCCCTGGATCTTGTGCGCGCCCGCCGTCCCGCGGGACAGCACCGGGGAGCTTGCCGGCTCCACCGCGACGACACGGATCGCCGGGTTTTTCTCCTTCAAATATTCGCCCACGCCGGTGATCGTGCCGCCTGTGCCCACGCCCGCGACGAAGATATCCACCTTTCCGTCGGTGTCCGCCCAGATCTCGGGGCCGGTAGTGGCCTTGTGGGCGGCGGGATTGGCGGGATTGACAAACTGGCCGGGGATGAAGGCCCCTGGGATCTCTTTCGCCAACTCATCCGCTTTTTCGATCGCGCCCTTCATGCCCTTCGCGCCTTCGGTGAGCACCAGCTCGGCGCCGTAGGCGCGCATCAGCACCCGGCGCTCCACGCTCATGGTCTCGGGCATGACGATGATGATTCGGTAACCCCTGGCGGCGGCCACCGCGGCCAGGCCGATGCCGGTATTGCCGGAGGTCGGCTCAATGATGACCGAACCCTTTTTCAGCAGGCCGCGCGCCTCCGCGTCGTCGATCATCGCCTTGCCCACGCGGTCTTTGACCGAACCGGCGGGGTTCAAGTACTCGAGCTTGGCGAGCAGGCGCGCCTCGAGCTTTTCCTCGCGCTCGATATGCGTCAGCTCCAGCAGCGGTGTTTTTCCGATCAGCTGATCGACGGATGTATAAATGTTGGACATTTTGTGTTCCTCCTGTTCTGCTCAGATGACAATCGTATGCGGCTGCACGCCGGGATCGTGGCTGCAGAGGACGGCCGCGCAGCCGGGCTCTGCCGCCATGGAGGCGATCCAGCGCAGGCTCTTGAGCTGCTGCTCGTGATCAAAGCCGTAGCCCGGCGCGACGCTCTCCCGCCAGTTGCGCGGCGAAAAGGCCGCGTCCGCCGTGAGCAGCACGAATTTGCCGCCGCGGCGCAGGATCACCGCCGCCTGCCCGTCGGTATGGCCGGGCACGTTCACCAGCTGCACGCTCTCGTCACCGAAGAGGTCGATGGCCCAGCGGTTGGGTCCGAGCGGCGAGCCGCGATAGTAGAGGCGCTCGATCGGCGCGTCGATCCACAGGCTTCGGGGCTGGCGCGCCTTGTATACCGCGCGGCAGGACCAGAAATACTCGTCCTCCGGCAGCACGATGCGCTTGGCGCCCTTGATATGCCGCAGCCCGGCCACATGGTCGGGGTCGAGGTGCGTGAGGATCACGCAGTCGAGATCGCGCGGCGACAGCCCGCGTGCGGCCAGCTGCTCGTGAATGGCCTCCCCGGCGGGCAGCGTCGGGCGATAAAAGGCGGCGAGCGGCCCCGGCAGCAGCTCCCGCACCGCCGCGGCGTCATAGACGCCTGTCGGGCTGATTTCGCGGCACCAGCCGGTGTCCACCAGCAGCAGTCCCCGCGGATGCTCGATCAGGTAGGCAAAGACCGGCAGCGTCACGCGCGCTTTGTCCGGCGCGGCCAGCTGCCGGGCGGTATTTGCCAGGCTGACGGCGTTGCCGAAGGGCACCGTCTCGGAAACCCGGATCTCTCCGCAGCGGAGAATGTGGATATTCACGCGCACGCCTCCTTCGATTTTTCTGCGTTCAATGTATCATTTCCCCGAAACAATGTCAACGTCCGCCCTTGCCAGGCGGCGCGGCGGGTGATACAATATTATAAATACGCCTTACCTGGAGAAATGTACCATGTATCAGCCTCTTGCAGACGAGATCCGCCCCCGCACACTGGACGAGGTGGTGGGTCAGCAGCATATTCTGGGCCCGAACGGTCTGCTGCGCCGCATCGCAGACAGCGGGCAGATCCCCAACATGATCTTCTACGGCCCCTCGGGCACCGGCAAAACCACCGTGGCCCGCATCCTCGCCGAGCGCACCAACCGCAGCCTGCGCAAGCTCAACGCCACCACCGCCGGCATCGCGGACATCAAGCAGATCATCGCCGAGCTCGACACGATGCTCACGCCCGGCGGCGTGCTGCTGTATCTCGACGAGATCCAGTATTTCAACAAAAAGCAGCAGCAAAGCCTGCTGGAATTCATCGAGGACGGGCGCATCACGCTGATCGCCTCGACGACGGAAAACCCCTATTTCTGCGTGTTCAACGCGGTGCTCAGCCGCTCGACGGTGTTCGAGTTCAAGTCGCTGCGCGCAAGTGACGTGGAGATCGCCGCCCGGCGCGCGGTGGACATCCTCAACGCCCGGCGAGATGAGCCGCTGGCGCTCGAGGACGGCGTGCTGCGGCACATCGCCGCCGCCTGCGGCGGGGACGTGCGCAAGGCGATGAACGCGCTGGAGCTGCTGTTTTCCGCCGCGTCCGGCGACACGGTCACGCTCGCGGACGCGAAGGCCATCTCCCAGCGCAGCGCCATGCGCTACGACCGCGACGGGGACGAGCATTTCGACACGCTCTCGGCGCTGATGAAGTCCCTGCGCGGCTCCGATCCGGACGCGGCGCTGCACTATCTGGCGCGGCTGCTGGAGGCCGGCGACCTGATCGGCGCCTGCCGGCGCATCCTGTGCTCGGCGAGCGAGGACATCGGGCTGGCCTATCCCCAGGCGGTACCGATCGTGAAGGCCTGCGTGGATTCGGCACTGCAGCTCGGGCTGCCTGAGGCGCGGCTGCCGCTGGCCGAGGCCTGCCTGCTGCTGGCCACCGCGCCGAAGTCCAACAGCGTCGTCATGGCCATCGACCGGGCGATCGCAGACGTGCGCGCCGGCCACAGCGGCGGCTTCCCGCGCCAGCTGCAGAACGTCCACGCCGACGGCACGGGCTTCGAGCGCGAGCAGGGCTACCTCTACCCGCACGATTTCCCCGGCCATTGGGTGCGTCAGCAGTACCTCCCTGACGAAATCAAAAACGCCCGCTACTATGAGTACGGCGACAACAAGAACGAGCAGGCTGCAAAGGCCTACTGGGAGCAGATCAAGAAATAGTAATCGGTATTGATATGGATATTCAGCTCAATGACATTTTAACCATGAAAAAGGCCCATCCCTGCGGCAGCAAAGACTGGCTGGTGCTGCGCGTCGGCGCGGATTTCAAGCTGCGCTGTCTCGGCTGCGGGCACGAGGTGATGGGCCCGCGCAGCAAGTTTGAGAAGAATATCCGGCAGGTGCGGCGCGATGGCTGAGGCCTTTGTTTACCTGCTGCGCTGCGCCGACGGCAGCCTCTACTGCGGCTGGACCAACGACCTGCAGCGCCGCCTGCGCGCCCACAACGCCGGTACCGGCAGCAAATACACCCGCACGCGGCGGCCCGTCGCGCTGGTCTGGTTCGAGGCCTGTGAGAGCAGAGAAACCGCCATGAGCCGCGAATGGCACCTCAAGCGCCTGACGCGGGAAGAGAAAATCCAACTGATAGAAGAGAGAGAAAGCCATGAAAGAGACAGTCAAACAGGCGGAGAAGCTTGAGAAAATCCTCAGCTGGCTGATGGGCGTCAGCATTGCGCTGATGGGACTGGCCTCCACGATCATGAGCGTCGCGGGACTGGCGGGCTTCGCCCTGCCGCCGGTGCTTCTGCGCGTGCTGGGCATCGTGAACCTGCTGGCGCTGCCGGTGCTCGTATACAGCACGGTGAAAAAGCTGCTGAACGCCCGCGAGGCAGCCAAACTGCCGGTGAAAACCGCCGCCGCGAACGGCGTGAAAAAGCCGAAAAAGAAAAAGAAGAAGAAATAAGCCTCGATGGACAGAAAATCGGCCCCGGAACCTGTTTCCGGGGCCGATCCTTTATGCTTCGCTTGATTCCTTGTCCGCCAGCTTTTCTTCCAGCGCGGCGACGGCGGCGTGCAGAGCCTGAAGCTCGGCCGCGATGGGGTCGGTGACGTGAATCTGGTCGACGCTGCCGACATAGTCCACTTTATGGCCGTCGATGCGCACCACCTTGGCCGGCACGCCCACGGCGGTGCTGTTGGGCGGGATCTCCGACAGCACGACGGAGTTTGCCGCGATGCGGCTGTTGTCGCCCACGCGGAAGGGGCCGAGCACCTTGGCGCCGGTGCCGATGAGGACGTTGTTGCCGATGGTGGGGTGGCGCTTGCCGCCCTCCTTGCCGGTGCCGCCCAGGGTCACGCCGTGGTAGATCAGGCAGTCGTCCCCGATCTCCGCGGTCTCGCCGATGACGATGCCCATGCCGTGGTCGATGACGAGGCGCTTGCCGATGGTCGCGCCGGGGTGGATCTCGATGCCGGTGCGGCGGCGGCTGGCCTGGGAGATCCAGCGGGCGAGCAGCTTATATCCGTGCGTATAGCACCAGTGGGCGCGGCGGTGACTGCGCATGGCCCGGATGCCCGGATAGAGCAGCAGGATCTCCGCCGTGCTGCGGGCGGCCGGGTCGCGCGCCTTGTAGGCCGCGATGAGTTCTCTTAATTCCTGAAACACGGGTTTTCCTCCTCACGCATTATTCTATGTCGGCGCGGCGGAGAAGGACATCGGCGGCTGCGGATTCCGGACCCGTCCACGGAACAGAGCGTCTTCGGATTTTTATGCGGAAAATTATACCCGCAGCGTATTTTTCTGTCAAGCGGCGCGAGAGGCATTCCCGGACAAAATTCTTTCAAAAAAGACGCGAAAAAACACAAATCAGGCCTTGATTTTCCATGCTTTCTCTGCTATACTGTCAAGGCATTTCGCACGGGAGCGGATTTTTTCCCCGCGTGGCCGCGCCGCGGCTGGGGAAAACGCGGAAACTCCCGGAGGAATAAAACAAAACAAAAAGGAGAAAAACACATGTCAGTCGTATCCATGAAGCAGCTGCTGGAAGCCGGTGTCCACTTCGGTCACCAGACCCGCCGCTGGAACCCCAAGATGGCCGAGTACATCTACTGCGAGCGTCCTGCAGAAAACCGTCAAGAAGCTGGAAGAAGCCTATAACTTCGTCCGCGAGCTGAGCGCCAACGGCGGCAGCATCCTCTTTGTCGGCACCAAGAAGCAGGCCACCGACGCCGTGAAGGAAGAAGCCGCCCGCGTCGGCATGTACTACGTCAACGCCCGTTGGCTGGGCGGTATGCTCACCAACTTCAAGACCATGCGCACCCGCGTCGACCGCCTGGCTCAGCTCAAGAAGATGCAGGAAGACGGCACCTTCGACATGCTGCCCAAGAAGGAAGTCATGAAGCACATGGGCGAGATGGAGAAGCTTGAGAAGTACCTTGGCGGCGTCAAGGACATGAAGAAGCTGCCCGGCGCCCTGTTCGTCGTCGACCCCCGCAAGGAGCACAACGCCATTGCCGAGGCCCGCAAGCTGCACATCCCCATCGTCGCCATCGTTGACACCAACTGCGATCCCGACGAGGTGGACTATGTCATTCCCGCCAACGATGACGCCATCCGCGCCATCCGCCTGATCGCCTCCACCATGGCCAACGCCGTGCAGGAAGGCCGCCAGGGCGAGGACGCCGAGGCTGAGGAGACCGTCGAGGCTCCCGCCGAGGAGTAATCCGTATACACCGAGGGGCGCCCACCGCGCCCCTTTTTTGAAGTATTTACAATAGGAGGAAAATTACTATGGCATTCACCGCTCAGGATGTGAAAACGCTCCGTGAGATGACCAACGTCGGCATGATGGACTGCAAGAAGGCCCTTCAGGCGACCGATGGCGATATGGACAAGGCAGTCGACTGGCTGCGTGAAAAGGGCCTGGCGAAGGCCGCGAAGAAGGCCGGCCGCATCGCGGCCGAGGGCATGGCTTACGCCATGGTTTGCCCCAAGTGCGGCACCGGCGTCGTGGTTGAGATCAACTGCGAGACCGACTTCTGCGCCAAGAGCGAAGCCTTCGTGCAGTTTGTCAAGGACATTGCGAAGGTCGTCATGACCGACGATCCCGCCGACGTGGACGCCCTGCTCCAGTGCAAGTACCCCGGCAGCGAGCACACCGTCGCCGAGACCCTGCCTGAGAAGGTCATGAGCATCGGTGAGAACCTGCAGATCCGCCGCTTCGCGCGCTTCGGCAAGCCCACCAACGTCGCTTACGTCCACGCCGGCGGCAGCCGCGGCGTGCTCGTCAACCTCGAGGTTTCCGAGGGCATCGACGCCACCGAGATCGGCAAGAACGTGGCCATGCAGATCGCGGCCATGAGCCCCAAGTACTGGGACAAGAGCCTGGTGCCTCAGGCCGACATCGACCACGAGCTGGAAGTCCAGGTCGCGCTGATGGACAACGACCCGAAGATGGCCGCGAAGCCCGCCGCCATCAAGGAGAAGATCGCCGCCGGCAAGATCAACGCCTTCTACAAGGAAAACTGCCTGCTGCAGCAGGACTTCGTCCGCTCCGACCTGTTCCAGGGCTCCGTCGAGGGCTACATTGCCGACGCTGCCAAGAAGCTGGGCGGCACCGTGAAGTTCGTCGACGCCGTACACTTCATCAAGGGCGAGGGCATTGAGAAGAAGCAGGAAGACTTCGCCGCCGAAGTCGCCGCTCAGATGAACATGGGCAAGTAATTGCCGCTGTCATTCATTGTGTTTAAAAAGAAGAAGTGACCATTTTGGTCACTTCTTCTTTTTTTCCATATAGTTTTTATAGATCAGCATGCCGGCGATGTACAGCGCGCCGCACAGCAGCGTCAGACCCGCGGCCAGCAGATAATCGCCGCGCATCACCCGATCGCCGCCAAGCACCGAGAGCAGGATGCCGGGGATGCGGCCGATGAGATTGATGACGATCCAGCTCGGCAGCGAGAGCTTCATCAGTCCCGCCGCATAGCTCAGCACGTCCTTGGGCGAGCCAGGGATCAAAAACACCAGAAAAAACGCCCATTCCGCGTGCTCCAGCTTCTGAAACAGCGCCAGCTCCTCCGGGTCCCGTCCGGAAAGAAAGCGCACCGCCGCGCCGCCCCAGCGACGGACGATCAGCAGCACGAGCGTGCTCGCCGCCGTCGTGGCCATGAGGCAGATCACCGTGCCCCAGATCGGCCCGAAGGCGTAGCCCGCGGCCATCGAAAACGGCCCGCCCGGGATCACCGCCACGAATACCTGCAGCATGTTCAGCAGCATAAAGGCCGCCACACCCCAGGCGCCCCGGGCGCGGATCCAGGCGCGGAAGCGCTCCGGCTCCGAGAGAAAGCGCAGCAGGGGCTGCGCCAGATACCAGGCCAGCGCGATAATCACCAGCACCGCAGCCAGCGTCAGCGCCAGGCGCCATCGTTGTTGCTTCTTTGTCATAGCTTCGCTTCACTTTTTCACAGCATCGCCGCGTGCGACAGGCCGCGGCCTGCCAACAAGATAAGCTCTCCCGCCGCGCTTGTCAATCGTTTTGCGGCGAAGCAGAGAAAGAATCTTTTCTTTTTTCCGTCTTCGGCAATTTACAAATACAAATATTTGTATTAAAATGGGAAAATGAATAAAAGCTCATTCCGGGAGGAGGGGTTCTGATGATCGAAAAGAGCTTTACCGAGGTTTATGACAAGTTCAAGCTGCAGTTCTATCGCAAGGTGTTCGACCTGGTGCGCGAGCGCGACGGCTCGCTGTCCGCGATGGAGGCCTTTTCCCTGGAGGTCATCGCCATGCTGGATCGACCCACCGTCGGCCAGTTTGCCGACTTTCTGAACATCTCCCAGTCCAACGCCACCTACAAGGTCAACAGTCTGATGAAAAAGGGCTATCTGGAGCGGCACAACTCCGCCACCGACCGGCGCGAATACCACCTGGTGCTGTCCGAAAAGTTTTACAACTACATGGGGCTGCTCTCCAGCTACGAGCACACCGTCATGCAGCGGCTCGAGCAGCGCCTGAGCGCGGAAGACGCGCAGAAATTCGACGAGATCCTGCGTCTCATGTCCTCGGAGCTGATGCCCGAGTGCGACAAGTAAGATTCGACCCAAGGAAAGGAAGATTGTCATGTCCAAAACACAAAGCTCCCCCGGCGGCCTGAAGCTCAACACCCGGCGCACCGCGCTGATCGGCTTCGCTTTCTTCGGTATCCTGCTGCTGTGGCAGGTCTACGACTCCTGGTGCCCCACCTTTTTGACCGACATCTTCGCCCGCAGCATCTATGAGATGTCCTCGGCGGAGCTGAAGGCCAGCGACCCGGCCAAGATCCTGAACGTGCAGTGGATCGTCGGCATCATCATGGCCTGCGACAATCTGGCCGCGCTGATCCTGCTGCCGATCTTCGGCAACCTCTCCGACAAAACGAAGACCCCGATCGGCAAGCGCATGCCCTACATCCTCGTGGGCACCTTCGTTTCCGCCGTGGCCTTCCCCTTCATCCCGCTCTTCTTCCACTACAACAACGTCGTCGGCATGGTCGCGATGATGGCGATCGTCCTGCTGTTCATGATGATGTACCGCAACCCGGCCGTCGCGCTGATGCCGGACATCACGCCCAAGCCGCTGCGCGCCAAGGCCAACGGCATCATCAACATCATGGGCTACTTCGGCGGCGCCTTCGCCACCGTGCTGGGTCTTGTGTTCGTGCTGTCCAAGTACATCAACGCCCCGCTGGCCGAGCGCAACCTCTGGACCATTGAGCTGCCCTTCATCGTCGCCTCCGTGCTGATGGTGATCTCGGCGCTGGTGCTCTTTAAGACCATCCGTGAAAACGAGCTGGCTGTCGAGCTCAAGGACGAGCTGGCGCTGGGCGAAAAGCTCGCCGCGGTCGAAACCCCGATCGACGACGACAAGCCCATGTCCAGGGCCAACCGCAATATGCTGCTGGCGATCCTGGGCGCGGAATTCCTCTGGTTCATGAGCGACAACGCCCTCGGCACCTACATCGGCAACTACGTCATCTATCATCTGCAGTCTGCCTCCAGCGCCACGATGATCCTGACGATCCTCGGCGGTCTTGCCTCCGTCGTCGGCTTTGCCATCGCCGGCGGCATTGCGGACAAGATCGGCCGCAAGTGGACGATCTCCACCGGCCTGATGATCACCTTCGTCGGCCTCATCATCATGTGCTTCGTCGCGCCCACCGGCAAGGTCGCCGCGAACGCGAGCCACGGCGAGTTCGTCTTCCCCACGCTGCTGTACGCAGTCTGGGTGTTCAAGGGCTTCGGCATGGCGCTCGTGCACAACTGCTCCTTCCCGATGGTCGTCGAGCTCTGCTCGGCCAAGAAGATCGGCAAGTTCACCGGCTACTACTACGCGGCCAGCATGTCCGCCCAGACGGTCACGCCTGTGCTGCTGGGTCTGGTGCTGAACCTCACCCTGGCCTGGCGCGCGCTGCCGGTTTACGCCTGCATCCTGACGGCGCTCAGCTGCACCGTCTTCACCCTGCTCGTCAAGAACATCAAGGCCGGCAAGGTGGCCAACGTCACCGGCCTCGAGGCCCTCGGCGCAGACGACTGAGGCGATCCGGCGTTTATAAAATCCATGTTCCGGGCATATACTTTCCTTGAAACTGAGGTGTTTTGATATGACCCAGCAAACCCGAAAAAAGCTCCGGCTGATCGCCGGCATCGGCTTCGCCGCCACAACGATCCCGCTGGCGCTGCTGGCGCCCGGCCGTGCCACCAAGCGGCAGAAGGCGCCCTTCTGGGGCATGAACTTCGCCCACCGCGGCCTGCATACCCGTGACAAGAGCATCCCCGAAAACTCCCTGCCCGCCTTTGAGCGCGCCGCGCATGAGGGCTACGGCATCGAGCTGGACGTGCAGCTGTCCAAAGACGGCCAGGTCGTCGTGTTCCACGACGACACGCTCGACCGCGTCTGCGGCGTGCACGCGCGCGTCGACGAAAAGACCTGGGCAGAGCTGCAGGAGCTGCGCCTCTGCGGCACCGAGTACGGCATCCCGCTGTTTTCCGAGGTGCTGAATACCGTACGCGGCCGCGGCCCGCTGATCGTCGAGCTGAAAAGCGGACGCCGCAACCGCGAGCTGTGCGAAAAGACCTACGCCCTGCTGCAGAATTACCGGGGCGAGGCCTGCATCGAGAGCTTCAATCCCTTTATCGTGGCCTGGTTCCGTTTCCACGCGCGCGATCTCGTGCGCGGGCAGCTCGCCTCGCCGACGAGAACGTATCTCGACTCGATGGGCCGCGGCCGGGCCTTCCTGCTCAGCCACTGCCTGCTCAACTGCTTCAGCCGCCCGCAGTTCATCGCCTACAAAATCGGCTACCGCCCGCCCACGGTGCGCCTGGCCGAACAGCTCGGCGCGATGAAGGTCGGCTGGACGAGTCACGAGCCGCGCAACGAGAAAAAGCGCGACGCCGTCATCTTCGAGTTCTACCGCCCGAAGGTGCAGTATAAATAGTGTTTCGTGTCTGGAAACAGCGTCTCTTTCGGAGACGCTGTTTCTTTCCGATTTTGCTTGACAAATCTTTCCTCTGGTGATATCATTTTGATATCAAAAAGAAACAGGAGGACAAAACAATGACGGAAAAAGTACTCACCAATCGGAAAAACGGCATGGGCATGCTGTTTCTGCTGATTCTGCTGTATCTCGGCGCGCTGGCGCTGGTGATCCTGTGCAGCTGGCTCGGCGGCTGGTTTTACCCTCTGATGGTTCTGGGCATCCTCTATCTCGCGGTCGGCTGGATTCCCTTCCTCGGCCTCAAGGTGCTCAAGCCCCAGGAAGCGCTGGTGCTGACGCTCTTCGGCAAGTACATCGGCACGCTGAAAGAAGAGGGCTTCTACTACGTCAATCCTTTCTGCGTGGCTGTCAACCCCGCGGCCAAAACCAAGCTCAACCAGTCCGGCGACGTGGACGGCGGCAACAATAACACCGCCGCGCTGAACGTGCTGCTGACCGGCCAGGGCGCAAGCGTTCAGGCCGAGACGGCCAGCAAGAAGATCTCGCTCAAGGCCATGACGCTCTCCAATTCCCGCCAGAAGATCAACGACTGCCTCGGCAACCCTGTCGAGATCGGCATCGCGGTGATCTGGCGCGTCGTGGACACGGCCAAGGCCGTTTTCAACGTCGACAACTACAAGGAGTACCTCTCCCTGCAGTGCGACAGCGCCGTGCGCAATATCGTGCGCATCTACCCCTACGACGTGGCGCCCAATGTGGACACCACCGGCGACGGCGTGGCCGATGAAGGCAGCCTGCGCGGCTCGAGCGAGCTGGTGGCCCGCCGCATCAGGGACGAGATCCAGCAGAAGGTCGGCGAGGCGGGCATCGAGATCATCGAGGCCCGCATCACCTACCTCGCCTACGCCCCCGAGATCGCGGCCGTGATGCTGCAGCGCCAGCAGGCCAGCGCCATCATCGACGCCCGCAAGATGATCGTCGACGGTGCGGTCGGCATGGTGGAGATGGCGCTCGAGCGCCTGAACGAAAACGGCGTTGTGCAGCTCGACGAGGAGCGCAAGGCCGCCATGGTCTCGAACCTGCTGGTCGTGCTCTGCGGCAACCGCGACGCGCAGCCGGTCGTCAACTCCGGCTCGCTGTATTAAACCGCCATGGCTGAGAAAAAACAGGTGCCGCTGCGCCTCAACCCCAAGCTCTATGACGCGCTCAGCGCCTGGGCGGAGGACGATTTCCGCTCGCTCAACGGGCAGATCGAGTATCTGCTGACCGAGTGCGTCCGCCAGCGGAAGAAAAACGGCAAATACGTCTCGGACGAGATCGACGTCCCGCCCGAGCTGGACATTGAATAGGGGGTGAGGTCATGCGCATCCCCTCCCGCGCCGAGGTCGACGCCTTCTGCGGCAGCCCGACCACCCTTTGGCAGCGTATTTTGGGCATCCTCTCCCCGGTCGTGCTGCTTGGCTCGATCGCGTTTATCCTGATCCGTTTTCCCTCTCTGCCGGAACAGATCCCGACCCACTACAACATGGCCGGGGAGATCGACGGCTACGGCGGGCGTTTTTCGCTCCTTCTCATGCCGCTGATCGGTCTCGTCATGGATGCTTCGCTCGTCCTTGTGGGGCGCTTCCCGAAGAGCTGGAACACCGGCGTGCGCATCACGCTCTATAACCGCGTGCGCGTCTACCGCATCCTGCGTGACATGATGGCAGAAACGCGCCTCGGCATGGCGCTGCTCTTTGCCGGCATTGCCGTTTACCAGAGTCTGACGCCGGAGCACTTTTCCGGCAACGTGATCGGCGTGCTGACGCTGCTGCTTTTCGTTCCGCTCGTGCGCTATTTCATACGTCTGTTCAAGAAGTGAGGCTTTTTTATGAAAGACAAAACGCTTCTGAAATACTTGCTCTGGGCCTTCGGCCTGGGCTGGGCGCTGCAGATCCCGGCGGCGATCTTTGCCCTGCGCGGGAATACGCTAATCTTCCAGGGGCTGACGATGCTGTCCATGTTCGCGCCGCTGGTGGCGACGGTACTGGCCGACGTGCCGCTGAGATCGCTGGGATGGCGGCCGCGGTTGCGCGGGAACGTCCGCTGGTATCTGGCCGGCTGGCTTTGCCCGGCTCTGCTGTGTACGCTGGGCGCGGCGCTCTATTTCCTGCTCTTCCCCGCGCGCCTGGACGCGAGCGGCTCCGCCTTCCTCGCCACGCTCTCCGAGGAGGCGCGGCAGCAGTTTGACGCGCAGGCGATTCCCGCATCGGTTTTCGTCCTGATCCAGGTCATTGCCGCGCTGAGCTATGCGCCCTTTCTCAATGCGATCCCCGCGGTCGGCGAGGAGGCCGGCTGGCGGGGCGTCATGCTTCCGCGGCTGAAGGAGCGCTTCGGGCGCGTGTGCGGGCTGCTGCTCGGCGGCGTGATCTGGGGCGCCTGGCACTGGCCGCTGATGCTGATCGCTGGCTACGAATACGGGCTGCACTATTGGGGCGCGCCGCTGCTGGGCATGCTGCTCTTCTGCCTGTTTACCACGGCGTTGGGTATCCTGCTCGATGCGCTGTATGTCAAAACAGGCAGCATTTGGGCGCCGGCGCTCGCGCACGGCGCGGTCAACGCCTGCAGCGGCCTGCCGCTGCTGCTCCTTAACCCCGCCTATGCCGACCGGCTCACCGTCGGCCCGCTGCCGATCGGCGTGATCGGCGGCGCGCCGCTGCTTGTCGCCGCGCTGTTTGTCCTGTTGAAAAAGGCGCCCGCTCCGCGGGAGCTGTCTGAATAAGGGAGGCCTATCCATGCTTCAAATCAACCATCTGACCAAAACCTACGGCGACAAAAAGGCCGTGGACGACCTGACGCTGCACATCGCCCCGGGCGAAATCTACGGCTTCATCGGCCACAACGGCGCCGGCAAGACCACCACGCTGAAATCCTGCGCGGGCATCCTGCCTTTTGATGCGGGCGAAATCAAAATCAACGGCATCGACGTGAGCGCGCGCCCGCTCGAAGCCAAGCGCGTGCTGGCCTATCTGCCGGACAATCCCGACCTCTACAATTTCCTCTCCGGCATCCAGTATCTGAACTTCATCGCCGACATCTTCGGCGTGGAGAAGGCCGTGCGCGCCGAGCGCATCCGCCGCCTGGCCGACACCTTCGAGCTGACGGCCGATCTGGCGCAGCCGATCTCCGCCTACTCCCACGGCATGAAGCAGAAGCTGGCGATGATTTCGGGCTGGCTGCACGAGCCGAAGCTGATTTTGATGGATGAGCCCTTCGTCGGTCTCGATCCGAAAGCCTCCCACCTGCTCAAGGAGATGATGCGCCAGCACTGCGACCGCGGCGGCGCGATCTTCTTCTCCACCCATGTGCTGGAGGTCGCCGAGAAGCTCTGCGACAAGGTGGCCATTATCAAGGAGGGCCGTCTCATCACCAGCGGCACGATGGAGGAGGTCAAGGGAGACGCCTCGCTGGAGGACGTGTTCCTGGAACTGGAGGACGGCCATGACGCTTAAAGCGCTGTTTCGCGTGCGTCTGGCGGCGCTGAAAAGCTCGCTGACCGGCGCCAACCGCAGCAAAAAGCCCCGCACCAAGCTGCAGATTCTCGGCTTTGCCGCGCTGATGCTCTACACCTTCGGCTTTTTCGGCTTTTTCCTCTATGAAACCTTCGACACCCTGGCCTTTGCCTATTCGATGCTGGGTCTCGGCTGGCTCTTTTTCGCGATGGCCGGGCTGATGAGCTTCGGTCTGATGTTCGTCGGCAGCGTGTTCACCGCCAAGGCGCAGCTCTATGAGGCCACCGACAACGATCTGCTGCTGAGTATGCCGATCCGCCCGCGCGACGTGCTGCTGAGCCGGATGTTCCTGCTGCTGGTACTCGACCTGCTCTTCGGCCTGCTCGTCGCCGTGCCCGCCCTGATCGCCTGGATCGGCGCGGCCGGCTTCCAGGTGCGGCAGTTTGTCCCCGCGCTGCTGATCTTCGTCGTATTGCTGCCGCTGCTGACCCTGATGATCTCGGCGCTCTTCGGCTGGCTGCTGCACCTGATCACCGCACGGATGCGCAATCAGTCGATGATGACCGTCGTGCTGTCGCTGATTTTCCTCGCGGCGTACTTTTACTTTGTCTCACAGATGAACCTCTGGATCCAGGAGCTGGCCGCCAATCCCGAGCCGCTGGCCGGCGCGCTGGGTGCCGTGGCGCCGCTGGTCTGGCTCGGCCGGGCCTGCGCCGACGGCGACTTCGCCGCGCTCGGCGGCCTGGCGCTCATCGTCGGCGGCGTGCTGATCCTCGGATGGATGGCGCTGGAGCGCAGCTTTCTGCGCACCGCCACCGACCGGCGCGGCGCCGCGAAGGTCAAATATATGGAAAAGGCCGTGGACGCCGTGCCGCCCGGCCGCGCGCTGCTGCGGCGCGAGCTGAAGCACCTGGCCGCAAGCCCCGCCTACATCCTCAACGGCGCCCTCGGCGCGTTCATGGCGCCCGTCGCGGCGATCTTCCTGCTCATCAAGCGCGAAAGCATTCTCCCGCTGCTGGCGGTGCCGGGAATCGGAGAACTGCTGCCGCTGCTGTTGCTGCTCGGCCTCTGCTTCATCTCCGCCACCAACATCCTCACTGCGCCGAGCATTTCCATCGAGGGCAAAAGCCTGTGGCTGCTGCAGTCGCTGCCGGTTTCACCGCGCGAGGTGCTTGGCGCCAAGCTGAAGATGCACCTGCTGATCTGCCTGCCGCCCGTACTGCTGGCCGGCGCGGCAGCCGCCGTGCTGCTCAAGCCGGGCGCCCTGCTTACGGCAGCGCTTCTGCTGCTCCCCGCGGCCTGCACGCTCTTTTCCGGGCTGCTGGGGCTGTTTGAAAACCTCCGCCACCCGAATTTTGACTGGATCAACGAGACGCAGGCCGTCAAGAGCGGCGCAAGCGTTTTGCTGACGATGTTCATCGGCTGGGGCACGCTGATCCTGCCGCTGCTGGTCTTTGTCATCTGGGGCGATGTGATTCCGAGCTCCGCCGTCATCCTGGGCTTCCTGGGGCTGATGGTGCTGCTGTGCCTGCTGCTGTGGCGCTGGCTGTCGACCCGCGGCGTGGAAAAATTTCGGGCGCTTTGAGCGCTTCTCCCTCCTCCGGCACGCCGGAGGAGGGAGTTTTTTTGATAAATCTTCGAAAAAGTGTTGACAAAGCCGCGATGATTTGATATTATAATCCAGCCGTGGCCGAGTGGTTCAGTCGGTTAGAACGCCGGCCTGTCACGCCGGAGGTCGAGGGTTCAAGTCCCTTCTCGGTCGCCACTCATGCCCCTTCTTGAAGGGGCATGAATTTTGCTGATATAGCTCAGTAGGTAGAGCGCATCCTTGGTAAGGATGAGGTCGCCAGTTCGAATCTGGCTATCAGCTCCAGAAAACAGTCACCCCGCTGGGGTGGCTGTTTTTTGCATTTGAGGCTTGTTTTCGAGCTGGCGACCTATTTGAGCGAGCGCAAGCGAGCGGAAAAGGCATCACAGTGTATAGCGCGCAGACGCTATGCGCTGTGCCAGTTCGAATCTGGCTGTCAGCTCCAAAACCCGAGCGATTCCAAAAGAATCTCTCGGGTTTTCTTCATTCCCTTCCACCATTCGAATTTTCTTGACCTGTCGGGAAGAATGTAATAGAATAATTATATGTTGTACGCATGTTCCGCAGAGGAAAGGAGATAACACCATGGACGAAAGAAGCTTTGTGGCAGAGCCCGGCTTTGACGGGCAGAAAAAGCGCCCCAATTGGAAGAAAATCGCAGTGATCGCCGGTATCGTCATCGTGTTGGTCGCGGTTTTGGCCCTGCTGTTTACGCTGATTTTCAACAGCAGCAGCAAAACCACGCCGATCAAGGTGATGGAAAAATACGCCAACGCCAGGGAAATCAAGCTCGAGGCCGTCGTGAAGGATATGGTCGGCGGCGTCGAGGGCAATAACGCCGCCAAGATCATCAAGCTCGCCGCGAAGAGTGACGAGTTCAAGGACAAGATCGAGGAGCTTGAGGAAGACGCCGTCGATGCCTATGAGGACAACCAGGACGAATACGGCAAAAACTTCAAGATCCGCTACAAAAACGACAAAGAAGTCGAGGAAAAGCTTGACCGCGACGACCTGAAGGACTACAAGAGCCGCATCAAGGATCTGGGCGAGGACTACGCCGCGCTGGGTAAGGCGCTCGGCAAGCTCAAGAGCGGCGACCTGAAGGATCTGGCTGACGACCTTGATATGAGCACCAAGGATCTGAAAGAGTGCATCGACTGCCTGAAAACCATCGGCCAGAAGCTCAAGGGCGCCGAGGTCAGCGAAGGCTACGATCTGGAGTACCTCATCACGATCACCGGCAGTGAGCTGGACGAGCCCGAGGAAGACGACGGCGAGCTGACCGTGCTGAAGGTCAACGGCAAGTGGGTCTCCACCCAGGGCCTCGGCCTGCTTTACACGCTCTACAGCACCATCAGCAACGCAGTCAAAGACTACGTCTGATCCTGTTCTCCGCATGCCTCATAACCCCCGCCCGAGGGCGGGGGTTTATCCTTCAAGAAGGACGATAAAGATATGAAAATTGTCCGCATGATTCTCACCGTAATCCTGGTTCTGATGCTGATTTCCGCGCTGGGCGCCCTGCTGCAGAGCCGGGATCTGCTGCCCGCGCCCTCTCCCGTGCCGGTGATGGCGCCTGAGCCGACGCCAAGTCCTGAGCCGACGCCCGAGCCGACACCGGAACCCACCCCGGCGCCGACGCCCGAGCCCACACCGGAACCCACGCCGGAACCGACCCCCGAGCCGGACTGGCCGGCCGAACAGCTTGCGCTGTCTCTGGAGGATGCGGCGCTCGAGGCAGATCTTCTGGACGGCGATTATATGACCCTGGCGGAGCTTCCCGGCGGCAGCGCGCTGACGCTGCGGGCCGAGCAGCCGATTGCCGGGCTGTACCTGCTCTGGAACGATCATCCGCAGCCCTGGACGCTGGAGACGCCGGACGGCGACCTTGAGGGCGGCACATGGGGCTTTATGCACGAATTCCTCGCGCTGCCCGCACCGGCGGAGGAGCTGACGCTGCGCCTCGGCCCGGAGGCTGTCGCGCTGTGTGAAATATACGCCTTTTCCGAAGGCATCCTGCCCGACTGGGTGCAGTGCTGGGAGCCGCCCTGTGAACAGGCCGATCTTCTGCTCTTTCCCACCCATGCCGACGACGAGTTCATCTTCTTCGGCGGTGTGATCCCCGCCTATGCCGCCGGCCGCGGCCTGGACGTACAGGTCGCCTATATGACCTCGCCCTACATCGGCACCGAGCGCTTCCGCTGCCACGAGCTGCTTGACGGGCTCTGGACGGCCGGCATGCACCACTATCCGGTGACCACCGGCCTGCGCGACATTATGCTCGAGTCGCTCGACTCCGCCCGCTACTACTACGGCGCGGACACCTTCACCGCCTTCCAGGTGGAACAGATCCGCCGCTTCCGGCCGCAGGTCGTCGTCGGACACGATCTGGACGGCGAATACGGCCATCCCGCGCACCAGCTGGCCGCCCGCACGCTGCAGCCGGCGGTGGAAGCCGCGGCCGATCCCGCGCAGTACCCCGACAGCGCCGAGCGCTACGGCGCCTGGGACACGCCCAAGCTCTATCTGCATCTCTACGGAGACACGCCCACCGTGCTCGACTATGAAACGCCGCTGGAGGCCTTCGACGGCATGACCGCGTATGACGTCGCAACGGCCGCCTACGCCATGCATCTGTCGCAGCAGCACTGGGCCTTTACGGTCTACTCCTTTGACTCCCCCACAGACAGCCACCGCTTCGGGCTGGTGCGTTCTCTGGTGGGCGAGGACGAGGCGCGCGACGACCTGATGGAACATATCACACCAAGAAACGAGGGATGAGGCATTGGCCTCATCCCTCGTTTCTCGGGCGGATATTCCCGGGTGCGTGAAGAAAATGGTTGCCAAAGCGGGCTTGCGCGGTTACAATAGGAATAAACTATATCGGCAGCATCTGCCAAGGAGGAGAGCCCATGCGCAGCAAGTATTCCGTCAAGCTGAAAACGGTGGTCGAAGAGCACCATCTGCGCCCGCTGCACACCTCGAAGGACTATGAGACCGCCATGCTGACTACCGCGGACGTCAACCGCCCGGCCCTGCAGCTGGCCGGCTTCTATAACTATTTCGACCCCCACCGGCTGCAGATGATCGGCCACGTGGAGAGCACCTATCTCAGCACACTCAGCTCGGAGGAACGGCTGCGCGCCTACGAGCGCTTCATGCAGTACGACATCGCCGCGCTGGTGATCTGCCACGGCGTCAAGCCCTCGCCCGAATGCGTGGCGATGGCCGAGAAATACGACCGCAACGTCTTCCTGACCGACGAAGACACTTCCGAATTCATGGCCGACGTGATCGTCTCGCTGCACCGGCATCTGGCGCCGCGCTGCACGATCCACGGCGTGCTGGTGGAAGTTTACGGCGAGGGCGTGCTGCTGCTGGGCGACAGCGGCATCGGCAAGAGCGAGACCGCGCTGGAGCTCATCAAACGCGGCCACCGCCTGATCGCGGACGACGCGGTGGAGATCAAAAAGATCAACCACCAGCGCCTGCACGGCAACGCCCCGGAGATGATCCGCTATTACATGGAGCTGCGCGGCATCGGCGTCATCAACGTCCGCCACATCTACGGTGTGGGCGCTGTGAAGCCGGAGGGCGGCATCGACCTTGTGGTGCTGATGGAGCCCTGGATCGACGGCAAGGCCTATGACCGCCTCGGGCTGACCGAGGAGACCGAGACGATCCTCGGCGTCGAGCTGCCGAAGGTGACGATCCCGGTGCGCCCCGGGCGCAACCTCGCCGTCATTCTGGAGCTGGCCGCGATGAACAACCGCCAGAAGAAGATGGGCTACAACGCCGCCGAGGCGCTGACCGCCGCCCACGACGCCGCCATCGACGGCGCACTATAATCTTGCTTTTTCGAGGGGTTTTATGGAAAATCTGGAAAATGCCATTTTGGAGATCAAGGAGAAGCTGCCCGGCCTGAAGCTGTTGGAAAACGAGCCGATGAGCGCGCACAGCAGCTTCCGCATCGGCGGTCCGGCGCGAGCGCTGGCCGTGCCCTCGGACGTGATGGGCTTTTCGAAGCTCTGCGCCATTATGCGCGACCACCATGTCGCGCCCTTCCTGCTCGGCAACGGCAGCAACATTCTTTTCCCCGACGAGGGTCTGCCGGATCTGCTGCTGGTGAGCACCGAGAAGATGCAGAAGATCTTTTCCCTGCCGGACGGCGCGATCTACGCCGAGGCCGGCGTGAGCCTGTCACGCCTGGCGGCCTTTGCCTGCGAGCAGGGTCTGACGGGACTGGAGTTTGCCTCCGGCATCCCGGGCACCGTGGGCGGCGGGCTGCGCATGAACGCGGGCGCCTACGGCGGCGAGATGAAGGACGTCGCCGAGAGCGTGGTCTATTACTACCTGCCCGAGCAGGCGCTCTATGAAATCCCGAACGCAAACTGCCAGTTCGGCTATCGCAGCAGCATCTTTCAAAAATCGGCGGGCATGGCTATTTTGAGCGCGGTGTTCCGCCTGCAGCCGGGCAACCGGGACGAAATTACCGCCAAAATGCGCGAGCTCAACGAGAAGCGTCGCGATAAGCAGCCGCTGGACCTGCCCTCGGCCGGCAGCGCCTTCCGGCGCCCGGAGGGACACTTCGCCGCGGCGCTGATCGACCAGGCCGGACTCAAGGGCTATACCGTGGGCGGAGCGCAGGTCAGTGAAAAGCACGCGGGCTTTGTGGTCAACCGCGGCGGCGCCACCTCGAAGGACGTGTACGACCTGATGATGCACGTGCGAAACGCCGTCTATGAGAAGTTTCAGGTGGAGCTCACGCCGGAGATCGTGATCCTGCCGCCGGACTACAAGCTCGTCGACGACACGCCCGCGCCGAAACGCAATCACATCGACGTCAACGACCAATAATCCAACCCTTTCCTCTTTTTTCCGGAGGTGCCTGATGGAATTTTTGATTATCACCGGCCTGTCCGGCGCGGGTAAAAGCCGCGCGGCCGACGTGCTGGAGGACCTGGACTACTACTGCGTGGACAACATGCCCGTGGCGCTGATGCCCCGCTTTGCGGAGCTGTGCATGGCCACCCGGGGCCGCTATGAGCGCGTGGCCCTGGTGACGGACGTGCGCGAAAAGGACGGCTTCAACGAGCTTTTGAGCACGATCGACGAGTTGGGCACGATGGACTGCCAGTGCCGCATCCTCTATATGGACGCCGACCTCAAAACGCTGATCCGCCGCTACAAGGAATCCCGCCGTCCGCATCCGCTGGCGGCTAAGGGCGTCTCGGTGGAGAACGCCGTCAAGCGCGAGGCAGAGCTGCTCGCGCCGGTCAGGGCGCGGGCGGACTATATTGTGGACACCTCCAACCTGACGCTCGGCATGCTGCAGAACCGCCTCTTTGCGCTGTTTGCCGGCGAGGAGCAGCGGCGCGGCCTGGCCGTGACCGTGATGAGCTTCGGCTACAAGCACGGTCTGCCGATGGAGGCCGACCTTGTGTTCGACGCGCGCTTTCTGCCCAACCCCTTCTATGTGGACGAGCTGCGCGCGCTCTCCGGGCTCGACCTGCCGGTCAAGGAGTTCGTGTTCCGCTATCCGCAGACCCGCGTTTTTCTCAACAAGCTGGTGGAGCTGCTGGATTTCCTGCTGCCGCTGTACATGGAGGAGGGCAAGCTGACCCTCACGGTCGCCATCGGCTGCACCGGCGGCCGGCACCGCAGCGTGGCTCTCGCCTCGGCGCTCAACGACTATTTCGTCGCCCACGGGGTCAATTCGGTCAATCTCAACCGCGATATTGACAAATAGTGCTAAGAACAGCGCAGGATACGACTATGTCTTTCTCTTCCGACGCCAAGGCCGAGCTGTGTCGGCTGCGGCCGCAAAAAAAGAATATCGCCGCCGCCGAATGCTACGGGATTCTTCTCTACGGCAACAGCTTCTCGGCCCGTGAGATCCGCCTGGTGACCTCGCAGCCGGATTTCGCCGCGCTGCTGCCGAAGCTCTTTCGCCGCGCCTTCGCCCTGGATTTTGACGCGCTCCCCCCCGAAAACGCCGGGGGCAAGCTGCGCTTTGCCATCACCGCACCGGACAAGCTCCGCGCGGTATTCGCCGCCTTCGGCCTCGAGCCGGAGAGCACCCTCTCCCACCACGTCAACTTCGGCGTGCTGGAGGAGGACGAGGAGCGCGCGGCCTTCATCCGCGGGGCTTTTCTGGCCGGCGGCAGCACCACCGACCCGGAAAAGGGCTTCCATCTGGAGCTGTCGACGCCGCACCGCAGCGTCAGCCGCGAGACGCTGAGCCTGCTGCTGGACATGGGCTTTGAGCCGCGGGAAGCGATGCGCGGCGGCAACGCCCTGCTGTATTTCAAGCGGGCCGACGCGATCGCGGATTTTCTGACCGCCATCGGCGCGACGAACGCCTCCATGGGCGTTCAGACCGCAAAGGTCGAAAAAGATATGCGCAACACGATCACCCGCCGCGTCAACTGCGACTCGGCCAACGCCGACAAGGTGGTCGCGGCCGCGCAGGAGCAGCTGGACGCGATCCGCTTCATCGTGCGCGAATACGGGCTCGACGCACTGCCGGAGCCGCTGAAGGACACGGCGCTGCTGCGCATCGCCAACCCCGAGGCCAGCCTCGCCGATCTCGCACAGCTGAGCATCCCGCCCGTGACCAAAAGCTGTCTCAACCATCGCATGAAGAAGATTCTGAGCTTCGTGCCCCACGAAGAGTAAGTGCTGGCTGGTGATCCTATGTCTTTTGTCCATCTCCATGTGCATACCGAGTATTCGCTGCTGGACGGTGCCTGCCGCATCGACCGGCTGGTCAGGCGCGCCAAAGAGCTGGGGCAGACGGCGCTGGCCGTGACCGACCACGGCGTGATGTACGGCGCGGTGGCCTTTTACAAGGCCTGCAAGGCCGCCGGCGTCAAGCCGATCATCGGCTGCGAGGTCTACGTCGCCCCGCGCACGCTGCACGACAAGGAGCACGGCGTCGACAACGCCTACTCCCACCTGATCCTGCTGTGCAAAAACGAGACCGGCTACCGCAACCTCTGTTATCTTGTCAGCACCGCCTTCACCGAGGGCTTTTACATCAAGCCGCGCATCGACTGGGCGCTGCTGCACGCGCACGCCGAGGGGCTGGTGTGCCTCTCGGGCTGTCTCGCGGGCGAGATCCCGCAGAAGCTGATCCGCGGCGACTATGAGGCAGCCCGGGCACGCGCGCTGGATCTGAAGGCCCTGTTCGACGAGGATTTTTACCTTGAAATCCAGAACCACGGTATTCCCGAGGAGCGCCAGGCCGCCGATGGCCTGGAAAAGCTCAGCAGGGAGACCGGCATCCCGCTCGTTGTCACCAACGACGCCCACTACGTCGAGCAGGCCGACGCGAACACGCAGGACGTGCTGCTGTGCATCCAGACCGGCAAAACCGTGGACGAGCCGAACCGCATGCGCTTTGAGACGCAGGAATTCTACCTCAAGAGCGAGGAGGAGATGCGCGCGCTGTTTCCGCGCCACCCCGAGGCGGCCGACATCACCGCCGAAATCGCGGACAAGTGCCATTACGACTTTGAGTTCGGCCACTACCACCTGCCTCGCTTCAAGCTCCCCGCCGGGGAGACAGACAGCTTTGCCTATCTGCAAAAGCTCTGCGAGCAGGGCTTTGCCGAGCGCTTCGCCGGCCGGCCGGAGGTGCACAAGCAGCTCGACTACGAGCTGAACATGATCCGCAAGATGGGCTTTGTGGACTATTTTCTGATCGTCTCGGACTTCATCGGCTACGCCAAGCGCCAGGGCATCCCCGTCGGCCCCGGGCGCGGGAGCGCGGCAGGCAGCGTCGTGAGCTACTGCCTGCACATCACCGACGTCGATCCGATCAAATACAGCCTCTTTTTCGAGCGCTTCCTGAATCCCGAGCGCGTCAGCATGCCGGATATCGACGTGGACTTCTGCGTCAACCGCCGCGGCGAGGTGATCGACTACGTCAACCGCCTCTACGGCCACGACCACGTCGCCCAGATCGTCACCTTCGGCACGATGGCCGCGCGCGGCGCGGTGCGCGACGTGGCGCGCGCTCTCGCGATGAGCTACGGCGACGCTGACGCCGTGGCAAAGCTCATCCCCAACGGCCCCGGCGCGCTGAACATCACGCTCGACGAGGCGCTGCAGCTGAGTAAGCCCCTGCGGGAGATGCAGGAGCAGGACCCGGCCGTCAAACGCCTGCTCGACACCGCCAAGGCCCTCGAGGGCATGCCGCGCCACGCCTCCACCCACGCCGCCGGCGTGGTCATCACCGAAAAGCCGGTGTACGACTATGTGCCGCTGGCCACGAACGACGAGTCCGTCGTCTGCCAGTACACGATGACGACGCTCGAGGAGCTGGGCCTGCTGAAAATGGACTTTCTCGGCCTTCGGAACCTCACCGTGCTGGAGGACGCGGCCAAGATGGTGCGAAAAAGGGAACCGGGCTTCCGCGTGGAGACCATCCCGGAGGACGACGCCGAGAGCTTCCGCATGATCGCCGACGGCCACACCTCGGGCGTGTTCCAGCTCGAGAGCGCGGGCATGACCGGTGTCTGCACCCAGCTGCGCCCGCGCAGCATTGAAGACATCACCGCCGTCATCGCCCTCTACCGCCCCGGGCCGATGGACTCCATCCCCCGCTTCATCGAATGGAGCCAGCACCCGGAGAAGGTCAGCTACAAGCACGAGCTGCTGCGCCCGATCCTCGCCGTCACCTACGGCTGCATCGTCTATCAGGAGCAGGTCATCCAGATCTTCCAGCAGCTGGCAGGCTTCTCGCTGGGTCAGGCGGACATGATCCGCCGCGCGATGAGCAAGAAAAAGCACGCCGTCATCGACGCCGAGCGCGTAGCCTTCGTCCACGGCGACGAGAGCCGCGGCATTGACGGCGCCGTGAAGCGCGGCGTACCCGAGGCCGTCGCCAACAGCATTTACGACGAGATCCTCGACTTTGCCAGCTACGCCTTCAACAAGGCGCACGCCGTCAGCTACGCGATCGTGGCTTACCGCACGGCCTACATGAAAAAGCACTACCCGCGCGAATATATGGCCGCGCTGATCTCGTCGGTGCTCGACAGCAGCACCAAGGTGGCCGAGTACATCGCCGAGTGCCGCGAGATGGGCATCCGCCTGCTGCCGCCGGACGTCAATGAGAGCGACGCGGACTTCACCGTGGCAGGGGAGAACCTTCGCTTCGGTCTGGTGGGCATCAAGGGCATCGGCTGGGGCGCCATCCGCGCGATGGTCGCCGAGCGCGAATCGGGCGGTCCCTTCCAGAGCTTCGAGGACTTCTGCCGCCGCATGATCGACAAGGACATGAACCGCCGCGCCATCGAAAACCTGATCCGCGCCGGTGCCTTCGACTCCCTCGGCTACAAGCGGCGCGTGCTGCTGCAGGCCGCCGCCCTGATCCTCGACTCCGTCAGCCGCGAGAGCCGCGACAACATCGCCGGGCAGCTGGATCTCTTCGGCGGCGACGAGAGCTTTGCCGAGCCGAAGAGCATCACCATGCCGGACCTTGAGGAATACAGCCCGCAGGAGAAGATGCAAATGGAGAAGGAGGTCACCGGCCTCTATCTCTCCGGACACCCGATGGACGAATACCGCGACAGCCTCCGCCGCCTCGGCGTATCGTCGATCGGCGCGATCATGAGCGATTTCGAATTCTCCGACGGTCCCCGCCGTTTTGCCGACGGCCAGACGGTCACCGTGGCCGGCGTCGTCTCCTCCGTGCGCACCCGTCCGACCAAGAATAAGTCGCTGATGAGCTATGTGGTGCTCGAGGACGACAGCGGCGCGATGGAGCTGATCGTGTTCCAGAAGGTGCTGGACAGCGACGGAAAGTACCTCAGGGAAAACGCCGTGCTCTATGTGCGCGGGCGCATTTCCGCGCGCGACGACAAGGAGCCGCAGCTGATGGCGGAGGCGCTGCTGCCGCTGGACCAGGCCATCGCGGACGCGGCGCGCGCCGCCGAGGAGGCGCGGGAAAAGACGCTCTTCGTGAAGCTCCCCTCCCGCGGGGACCGGGCCATGCGCAAGCTTGAGCTGCTGCTGACGATGTTCCCCGGCAAGGAGCCGCTCATCATCTGGTGCGAAGCCGAGCGCAAAAAAATCGGCGCCCGATGCCGCATCCACCCCGCCCTGCTGCAGGAGCTGCGCGAGATGCTGGGCGAGGAAAACGTCGTGGTAAAGTAGGTTTTCGGCCTTTGTTCTTTGTTTTTTGCGGGAATTGCGAAAATTTATCTTGCAATTATGGAAACTGTCTGCTATATTAGTATAGCTTCATTCCAAAACGAGCAAGGAGGTGCTTCAAATATGGCAAAGTGTCAGTTCTGCGACAAGGACCTGGCCTTCGGTATTCAGGTCTCTCACTCTCACAGACGCTCCAACCGTACCTGGAAGCCGAACGTGAAGCGCGTCAAGGCCATCGTGGACGGCTCTCCCAAGCATGTCTACGCCTGCACTCGCTGCCTGCGCAGCGGCAAGGTCACCCGCGCTGTGTAATTGAACATGACCCGATCAAAGCCTGTCGAAGTTTCCCGACGGGCTTTTTTCGGTTTTTAACTCAAAAGCGAAAGCAGTTTCGCTTTTGAAATTCTCGCGCTCATCGCGCTCGGCTTACGGGGGCCAAGCCTCGCTTGGTCGGCGCGAGGACTCGCATCGCTCGCCTCAAGGTGCTTTTGCCGCGGCAAAGCTGCGGCAAAAACGATCCTGTTTCCCCTTTCAGGGGCGCTTATATGGAAGGAGATACTATAATGAAACAGCTCGAAGAACGCATCCTGCGCGACGGAAAGGTCCTGCCCGGCGGCATTTTGAAGGTCGACGGCTTTCTCAACCATCAGATCGACCCGCAGCTGCTGTACGATATGGCCATGGAGCTTAAACGCCTCTTCGCGGGCGAGCAGATCAGCAAGATCCTGACCATCGAGGCCAGCGGCATCGCCATCGCAAGCATGGTGGGCTACGTCTTCGGCTGCCCGCTGGTCTTTGCCAAAAAAAGCAAGACCCGCAACATCTCCGACGGCGTCTGGAGCGTTGAGGTCGAAAGCTTCACCCACGGCAACACCAACACCGTCGTCGTGTCGAAGGAATACCTCGGCCCGGGCGACCGCGTGCTGATCGTGGACGATTTCCTCGCCACGGGTGCTGCCCTCGTCGGGCTCAAGGCGCTCTGCGAGCAGGCCGGCGCCGAGGTCGTCGGCGCGGGCATCGCGGTGGAAAAGGTCTTCCAGGGCGGCGGCGACAAGCTGCGCGCCGCGGGTCTGCGCGTCGAATCCCTGGCAAAGATCGCCTCCATGAGCGACGACGGTCTGGTTTTCTGCGATTGAGGGGCGAAACACCGTCTTTTTGCACAAAATCAGCAAGAATAAAATGGTAAATATATATAATCCCACCGCTTGACATTTTTCGTGCTTGCTGATAAAGTACAGACATCAATTGAACAGCGGCTTTCGATATAAGCAAATAATATGGTTTTGAAGTTTCTACCCGGACACCGTAAATGACCGGACTATCGAAAACAGCCTGGCGGGTTTGGCCTTTTCTGCCCCCGTCGGTGCTTCTGTTTTCCTTTTTTCCCGTCGGTCATTGCGGATTGCCGCAAGTCCGGCGTTTTTTGTTCTTCTTTGTTCTTTGCCGCATACGCGGTTGAGATAAATTTTATGATATTTTATGAGGAGACAACAAATGAAAAAGATCATTGCTCTGCTGCTCGCCCTCGTGATGGTGTTCGCGCTCGCCGCCTGCGGTGAGAAGCCCGCCGAGAACAATGCTCCCGCTGAGAACAATGCTCCCGCCGAGAACAACACCCCCGCCGAGGCCGGCACTGTCACCGTCAAGGCCGGTTTCATCTTCCTGCACGATGAAAACTCCACCTATGACCTGAACTTCATCAACGCCGCCAAGGCTGCCTGCGAGAAGCTGGGTGTTGAGTACCTGCTCAAGACCGGTATTCCCGAGGGCCAGGAGTGCTACGACGCCGCCGCTGAGCTCGTCGACGAAGGCTGCAACTTCATCTTTGCCGACTCCTTCGGCCATGAGCCCTTCCTGATCCAGGCCGCCAAGGAATTCCCCGAGGTTCAGTTCTGCCACGCCACCGGCACGAGAGCCCACACCGAGGGTCTCGCCAACTACCACAACGGTTTCGCCTCCATCTATGAAGGCCGCTTCCTGGGCGGTGTCGCTGCCGGCCTGAAGCTCAACCAGATGATCGAGGAAGGCACCATCACCGCTGATCAGGCCAAGGTCGGCTACGTCGGCGCGTTCCCCTATGCCGAAGTGAAGTCCGGCTACACCAGCTTCTTCCTCGGCGTCCGCTACGCCTGCCCCACTGCCACCATGGAAGTCACCTTCACCAACTCCTGGTATGACCCGACCCTCGAGAAGGAAGGCGCCACCAAGCTCATCAACAACGGCTGCGTCCTCATCTCCGAGCATGCCGACTCCATGGGCGCTCCCACCGAGTGCGAGTCCAACAACATCCCCTTCGTGTTCTACAACGGCTCCGCCGCTGACGCCTGCCCCAACACCTTCATCGTCGCTTCCCGCATCGACTGGGCTCCCTACATGGAGTTCGCCATGACCTGCGTTGCCAACGGCGAGGCCATCCCCGCTGACTGGACCGGCACCATTGCCACCGGCTCCGTGAAGCTGACCGAGATCAACGAGCAGGCTGCCGCCCCCGGCACCGCTGAGAAGCTGGCCGAGGTTCAGGCCGCTCTGGAAGACGGCTCCCTCAAGGTCTTCGACACCGCCACCTTCACCGTCAACGGCGAGACCCTGACCGAGTACCTGGCTGACGTGGACGACATGGGCGACTTCCAGCCCGAGACCAACGTCATCTCCGACGGCTACTTCCACGAGTCCGAGTTCCGCTCCGCTCCTTACTTTGACATCGACATCGACGGCATCACCAACATCGACGCCTGATGATTCCATCGCTTTGGGAAGTCCCGGCACCCCGGGACTTCCCGGGCCCTTTGCCTGCGCTGCAAAGGGCAGCGTGGGGGCAATCGTCCCTGCGTTGCCCTTTGCAGCGCGTCGCGTCTCTTGATACCTGTTACGGAGGAATATTCCATGGACAACAAAACTCCCGCCGTTACCATGCGCAACATCACCAAGCGCTTCGGCCCGGTGGTCGCCAACGACAAGGTCTGGCTGAACATCTACCGGGGCGAGATCCTGGCCCTGCTGGGCGAAAACGGCAGCGGCAAAACGACGCTGATGAACATGCTCTCCGGCATCTACTTCCCCGACGAGGGCGAGATCGCCATTGACGGCAAGGAGGTCGTCATCCGCTCGCCGAAGGACGCCTTTGATCTCGGCATCGGCATGATCCACCAGCACTTCAAGCTGGTCGACGTGCTCTCCGCCGCGGAAAACATCGTGCTCGGCCTGCCCGGCAAGCTCGATCTGAAGGCAGCCTCCGAGAAGATCCGCGCGATCTGCGAGGCCTACGGCTTCGAGGTCGATCCCAACCAGAAGATCTACAACATGTCTGTCAGCCAGAAGCAGACCGTGGAAATCGTCAAGGTGCTCTACCGCGGCGCGGACATTCTGATCCTCGACGAGCCCACCGCCGTGCTGACCCCGCAGGAGACGGACAAGCTCTTCGCCGTGCTGCGCAACATGCGCAACGACGGCAAGGCCATCGTCATCATCACCCACAAGATGCACGAGGTGGAGGCACTGTCCGACCGCGTGGCCGTGCTGCGCCACGGACAGTTTATCGGCGACATGCCGACCAAAACCACCAACGCGCAGGAGATGACCAACATGATGGTCGGCCATCCCGTGGTATTGAACATCGCGCGTCCCGAGCCGAAGGACCCGAAGCCGCGCGTCGAGGTCAAGGGCCTGACTGTGCGCGACATTGAGGGCACGCTCAAGCTCGACGACGTGAGCTTTACCGCCAATTCCGGCGAGATCCTCGGCATCGCAGGCATCTCCGGCTGCGGCCAGAAGGAGCTGCTGGAGGCCATCGCCGGCCTGGACGGCACCCGCGAGGAGCTGATCGGCAAGGATCCGCTCAGCATCCAGGAGATGGGCGTGAGCCTCTCCTTCGTGCCGGAGGACCGCCTCGGCATGGGTCTCGTGGGCAACATGGACCTCTCGGACAACATGATGCTCCGCTCTTTCCGCCGCGGCCGCTCGGTCTTTACCGACCGCAAGACCCCGCATCAGCTGGCCGAAACGGTCGTGCGCGACCTGGAGGTCAGCACGCCCGGCGTGAGCACGCCGGTGCGCCGCCTCTCCGGCGGCAACGTCCAGAAGGTGCTGGTCGGGCGCGAGATCGCCTCCGCTCCCACCGTGCTGCTGACGGCCTACGCCGTACGCGGCCTGGACATCAACTCGTCCTACACGATTTACGACCTCATCAACCGCCAGAAGGCCGCGGGCGTCGCCGTCATTTACGTCGGTGAAGACCTGGACGTGCTGCTGGAGCTGGCCGACCGCATCCTTGTGCTCTGCGGCGGCAAGGTCAGCGGCATCGTACCAGGCCGCGGCGCGAAAAAACGCGAGGTCGGCCTGATGATGACAAAGCTGGGAGGTGAGCAGGCGCATGAATAAGAAAACACAGGACCCCCTGTTCCATATCGCCAAACGCAGCTCCCTGCCCTGGACCCTCTCCTGGGCGATCCGCGGCGGCGCGCTGATTCTGGCGCTGCTCGTCTGCGCGCTGATTACCACCCTCGTCACCGGCGAAGACCCCATCCAGGTCTACGTTGCGATTTTCAAGGGTTCCTTCGGCACCAGCCGCAAGGTCTGGGTGCTGCTGCAGAATATCGCCATGCTGCTGTGCGTGTCTCTGGCCGTCACGCCCGCGTTCCGGATGCGCTTCTGGAACATCGGCGCCGAGGGTCAGGCGCTCATCGGCGGTCTCGCCGCCGCGGCCTGCATGATCCTTCTGCCCGGCAAGCTGCCCAACTGGGCCATCATCGTTTGCATGACGGTGTCCAGCATCCTCGCCGGCGCGATCTGGGGCGGCATCCCCGCCTTCTTCAAGGCCAAGTGGAACACGAACGAGACGCTCTTCACCCTGATGATGAACTATGTGGCCACACAGCTGGTGGCCTACTACTGCGTGGTCTGGGAGTCTCCCAAGGGCTCGGGCAACATCGGCGTCATCAACCTCAACACGCAGATCGGCTGGTTCCCGCAGATCGGCAGCTACAAGTATCTGCTGAACATTCTGATCGTGGCCGTCGTATGCGTGGCCATGTACATCTATCTCAACTACTCCAAGCACGGCTATGAGATCTCCGTCGTCGGCGAGAGCGAGCGCACCGCGCGCTACGTCGGCATCAAGGTCGACCGGGTCATCATCCGCACGATGCTGCTCTCCGGCGCCGTCTGCGGCCTGGCCGGCCTGCTGCTGGTCGGCAGCACCAACCACACCCTGACGCCCACCATCGTCGACGGGCGCGGCTTTACCGCCGTCATGGTCTCATGGCTGGCCAAGTTCAACCCCATCTGGATGATCCTGACGAGCTTCCTGCTGGTCTTTCTGTCCCGCGGCGCCGGCGAAATCGCCACCAATTTCGGTCTGAACCAGTCCTTCGGCGATATTCTGACCGGTGTGATCCTCTTCTTCATCATCGGCAGCGAGTTCTTCATCAATTACAAGCTCATCTTCCGCCGCCCGGCGGGAAAGGAGGACTGAGCCGTGTTTGACTTTATTTCCTTCATCCCCCGCGCCATCGTGCAGGGCATTCCGCTGCTGCTGGGCAGCACCGGCGAAACCCTGACCGAGAAGTCCGGCAACCTGAACCTCGGCATCCCTGGCGTGATGTACGTCGGCGCGATTTCCGGCGTCATCGGCTCCTTCTTCTATGAGCAGTCGCACACGGGCGACGCCTTCAGCTCGGCCGCCGCGATCCTGATCCCGCTCGGCTGCTGCCTGCTCGGCTCGCTGCTGATGGGTCTGCTTTACTGCTTCCTCACCGTGACGCTGCGCGCCAACCAGAACGTGACCGGCCTTGCGCTGACCACCTTCGGCGTCGGCTTCGGCAACTTCTTCGGCGGCTCGCTCATCAAGCTCTCCGGCAGCTCCCTGCCCTCCGTCATTCTCACCGCCACAAGCAACGTCTTCCGCCGCTCTCTGCCCGCAGCGGAGAAGCTGGGCTGGTTCGGCAAGCTCTTTTTGAGCTACGGCTTCCTCGCCTATATCGCCGTGATCATCGCCCTCACGGCCGCCTACATTCTCAGCCGCACCCGCACGGGTCTGCACCTGCGCGCCGTGGGCGAGAGCCCGAACACCGCGGACGCCGCCGGCATCGATGTGGCGCGCTATAAATACGCCGCCACCTGCCTCGGCAGCATGATCGCCGGTCTCGGCGGATTGTACTACGTGATGGACTACGCCAGCGGCGTTTGGACCAACGACGCCTTCGGCGACCGCGGGTGGCTCGCGATCGCGCTCGTTATCTTCACGATCTGGCGGCCCAATGTGGGCGTGCTGGCCTCCTTCCTGTTCGGCGGCCTGTACATCCTGCATATGTACATCCCCTCCGGCATGAACCTGGCCGTCAAGGAAATCTACAAGATGGCGCCCTACGTCGTCACGATCATCGTGCTGATCATTACCTCGATGCGCAACAAGCGCGAGAACCAGCCCCCTGCCTCCCTGGGTCTGGCCTTCTTCCGCGAGGAGCGATAACAGAAAAGCTCCGGGACTGTGTCCCGGAGCTTTTTCAACTTCAATAACAAATACGCCCGGACGGATTTTGAACCGAACCAGTAAAAACGGACAATAGACAAAAGCCCCCTGATGTAGGAAAATGAAAGTACTACATCAGGGGGTATCATTATGGCAAGAAAGTATC
>CADCHN010000029.1 GCA_902801295.1 Oscillospiraceae bacterium
AGCTAAAACTAAAGGGCCTGACACCTGCTCAACACAGATACCAGACCCTTCAGGTCGCTTAATTAATTCTTTTGTCTAACTTTTGGGGTTCACTTCACATCCGGTGGATGTTTTTTTGTTTGTTTCCGAAGCTCAGGTCGCCATCGCGGCTTCCTGCTCCTTGTTATGTTCGGGTGTCCTTTCCTCCGCTGTCAGGACCGGATCCGGAATGACCTTTTGACTGTTGTAGGTGGGATGATATGTCGGGACAATTTGCTCTACATAGCTGCGAATGTTCTCGTCATTCCGATAGGCGATCTCATTCAGCTCATAGAGGTTATCCAGAAACGTCTCTGTATCAAAGGGAATGGGGCAGCCGATGTGAATCAGCTTATTGGCCGTCCGTTTCAGGCCCTCTTCAGCCATCAGCTTTTCTTCATACAGCTTTTCCCCGGGGCGCAGGCCGGTGTATTCGATCTTGATATCCACATCGGGCTTCAGGCCGGACAGGCGGATCAGATTCCGCGCCAGCGTATCGATCTTGACCGGGCTGCCCATATCCAGAACAAAAATTTCGCCGCCATGGGCATAGGTGCCGGCCAGCAGAACCAGGCTTACTGCCTCGGGAACCGTCATAAAATAGCGGATAATGTCCGGATGCGTGACGGTGACGGGGCCGCCGCGCTCGATCTGGCGCTTGAAGATCGGCACCACAGAGCCGTTGGAACCCAAAACATTACCGAAGCGAACCGCGACAAATTCCGTTTTGACATTGCAGAAGAGATCATCTGCGCCGTTCTTCTCAATGCTGTGCTCGCCCCGATGCATGTAAAACTGGGGTATTTCTTTGGCTTTTCCCGCTTTGATCTTGGCATCGAAGCACTGGATGATCATTTCGCACAGCCGCTTGCTGGCGCCCATAATATTGGTCGGGTTGACGGCCTTGTCCGTGCTGATCAGCACAAAACGCTCGCAGCCGTGTAGCATGGCGGCATAGGCAGTTTTGTAGGTACCGATGGGGTTGTTCTTGATGGCCTCGCAGGGGCTGTCCTCCATAAGAGGAACGTGCTTATGCGCCGCAGCGTGATAAATAATCTGCGGTCGATAATCGCGGCAAACCTGGAAAATCCGGCGACTGTCGCGCACCGAACCGATCAGCACAACGATATCCAGCTCCGGATACTTATCCTTCAGTTCCAGCTGAATATCATAGGCGTTATTCTCGTAAATATCAAAAATAATCAGGCGCTTCGGACTGTGACCGGCGATCTGGCGGCAGAGTTCCGAGCCGATGCTGCCGCCGCCGCCGGTGACCATAACGGTTTTTCCCTTGATAAACTCGAAAACCTCTGTCAGGTCAGGCTTGATCGGATCACGGCCGAGCAGATCCTCGATGGAAACGTTCTTCAGGGCGCTGGCCGTCAGCTGTCCGTTGACAAACTGGTACATGCCGGGCAAATTTTTGATTTCGCAGTCCGTTTCGTTGCAGATACTCAAAACGTCGCGGCGCTCCGCCATCGATGCGCTGGGGATTGCAAGGAAGATTTTATTGACATGATACTTCTCGACGTTTTCCAGGATGGCTTCCCGTCCGCCGACAACGCGGACATTGTCGACATAGCGTCCCCATTTGTTGGGGTTATCATCGATGATGCAGACGACCTTTCCGTTGGAGCGGTCGGTATTGAGATCGCGCAGGATCATCTGTCCCGCAGAGCCTGCGCCGATGAGCATGATCCGATCCTTGCTGGTTTTTCCGAAAGCATTAACGATGGCGAGTACCGCCCGATAGGAGAAGCGAATCCCCGCGACAAAAGCGAACTGCAAAATAGCGCCGATCATATAATAGGAGATGGGCATTCTGGCAATAAAAGCCAGCGTGATCGCAACGTGAAGAGCCGATGACAGAAGCGAGGCCAGCAATGTTCTTCCGAATTCATTGAAGCTGGCGAAGCGCCAGATGCTTCGGTACAGCCCCATCAGCATAAAGAGCACCACGCACAGGAGCGCATAACCGGGCGCAAACTTTGACCAGGCAGAGATATAAATGGGGCGTATCTCCGAATACCGGAAATCAAAACGAACCAGCAGCGCAAGGAAATAGGCCACATTGACCATCAGCGCATCATATAGAATCAGAAGCACTGCGATTTTCTGCCAATGCTGATAGCGGAACGGTTTTTTCGTTGTTTGGTTTTTTTCCATATTGACAAGTCCTTCTGTTGTATATATTGATGGCGGAAGGATGACAACTGCGTCACGATCGGGTCCTTCCGGGGACTATCCATAGCATTTCAAAGTATTTTATCATGATCTTTGTTTTTTTGCAACCGTATTTGGGAATCTTCGGAAGCTCAAAGGAAACGGAAAAGCGGAAACTCGCAATGCGGAAAAGCAGCCTATTCTGGCTATTGTCATTCCCCTGTTCTTTTGTTATAATAAGATATTAAAAAGGAAATGAATGGAACAGATATGAGAGAGAAACTGTGGAAAATACCATATGAGCGTCCGGAGGCACCGGAGGAGCTGCTGCGCAGCGGTATTCCCCCGCTGCTGGCCGCCGTTCTGAAGCTGCGCGGCGTGACAAGCGTCCGGGAGGCTGAGCTTCTCTTCCATGCCGGGCCGGAGTCGCTGCACGATCCGATGCTGCTGCAGGATATGAGCGCCGCTGCCGCCCGCCTGCGCCAGGCCATCTCCGGCGGAGAAACCGTCGCGGTCTACGGTGACTACGACGTGGACGGCATCACCTCCACCTGCCTGCTGACAGACTACCTCCGCAGCAAGGGTCTTCGCTGCCTTCCCTATATTCCCAGCCGGGACAACGAGGGCTACGGCCTCAACTGCGCCGCCATCGACACACTGCACGAGGCAGGCGTCAGCCTGATGATCACGGTGGACTGCGGCATCACCGCCCGCGAGGAGGCGGACTATGCCCGCTCGCTCGGCATAGACCTTGTCATCACGGATCACCATGAGTGCGGCGTCGGCCCGCTGCCGGACGCCTGCGCCGTAGTCGATCCCAAGCGCGAGGACGACCGCTACCCCAACCCCTATCTGGCCGGCGTCGGCGTGGCGATGAAGCTGGCCTGTGCCTGCGAGGGTGAAAGCGAGAACCTATTGGCGTGTTACGCCGATCTCGTGGCCGTCGGCACCGTAGCCGACGTGATGCCTCTCGTCGGCGAAAACCGCGCGCTGGTGCAGATGGGGCTGGAGATGCTGCGCGAGCGGCCGCGCCTGGGTCTTGCCGCCATGCTGAAGGAATCCGGGCTGGACGAAAAGAAGCTCACCGCCTCGTCGATCGGCTTCGGCCTGGCACCGCGGCTGAACGCGGCCGGGCGCCTCGGCCAAACGGAGATCGCTCTGCAGCTGCTGATGACGCAGGATCCGGACGAGGCCGCGCGCCTCGCCGCCTCGCTCTGCGAGCTCAACCGCAAACGCCAGAGCATCGAGACCGAGATCTGGCAGGAGGCCAATGCCATGCTCGAGGGCCGCGAACCAGACGGGCCCATCGTCCTGTGCAGCGACCGCTGGCACCAGGGCGTGATCGGCATTGCCGCCTCACGTCTGGCCGAGCAATACTCGCTGCCCGCTATCATGATCTGCTTCCACGGTGACAGGGGCAAAGGCTCCTGCCGCAGCTACGGCGGCTTTAATCTCTTCGACGCGCTGTCCGCCTGTGCCGAGCACCTGACCGGCTTCGGCGGGCACGCCCTCGCAGCCGGCTTGAACCTGCGCCAGGATCAGCTGGCCGACTTCCGCCGCGCCCTCACAGCCTATTATCAGTCGCACAAACCCGCACCGATGCCGGAGGTGCTCTGCGACCTGCTGATTACAGATCCCGCGCTGCTGAGCCTTGACAATGTCTTTTCGCTCGAGCGGCTGGAGCCCTACGGCAGCGAAAATCCGCGCCCCGTGTTCTGCCTGAGCGGCGTCACGGTCGAGACGCTGACGCCCGTGGGCGGCGGCAGGCATCTGCGCCTGCGCGTCAATCTCCGCGGCGAGATCCTCGAGGGGATCTTCTTCTCCCACACGGCAAAGGAGCTTGGCCTGCGAGAGGGTGAACGCGCCGATCTGGCCTTTACCCCACAGGTGAACGAGTTTCGCGGCAGCCGCAGCGTGCAGCTGCTGGTTACCGCCGCGCGGCCTCACCGCCCGGAGGCGCTTTGCGAAGCGATCCTGAGCGGTCGGCAGGACGCGCTGTGGGCCGCCTCGCCCTGGTGCCCGCAGCGCGCGGATTTTGTCCGCGTCTGGCGGATGCTGGAGCGGCCAAGCTTTCATGTAGGCGCAAGCTGCCAGGCGGTATTGCGCCAATGCCCCGAGGGCATGGAGCCGGAGCGTTTCTGCCTGTGCCTGGCCGTGCTGCGGGAAGCCGGCCTGTTGAGCGGCGAGGGCCCTATGCTCTACGACGCAACTGCCGCGCCCGCCTGCGGCAAGGCCGATCTGGAGGCCACCAAACTTCTGCGTTTTTTGCACAGCTGCTGATTCTGCCGCGTTAGACAGCAGCCCAGTCCGACGATGAATCGAGGGTCGAACGATGGAAGAAACAATGGAAAATCAAGTCCCGGAGCGTAAGCTGCCCGATCCGGACGAGATGTACACCCGTCTGGAGGCGCGCTTGAGCGGCATCGGCCACCCGATGGATCTCAAGCGCATCCGCGCGGCCTATGAACTTGCCAAGCGCGGTCACGAGGGGCAAAAGCGCAAGGACGGCTCGCCCTATCTGACGCATTGCGTCGCGACGGCGGAGATTGCCGTGGACTTCGGTCTGGACGAGGACTCGATCGTGGCGGCGCTGCTGCACGACACCATTGAGGACACGGACATCACCCACGACGAGATCGAGCGCCAGTTCGGCGCCGCGGTAGCCGACATCGTGGACGGTGTCACCAAGCTGACGCGCGTACAGTACACCAGCAAGGAAGACGAGCAGATGGAAAATCTGCGCAAGATGCTCATGGCCATGGCCAAGGACATCCGCGTCATCCTCATCAAGATCGCCGACCGTCTGCACAACATGCGCACGATGGCTTATCAGTCCCCCGAAAAACAGCGCAGCAAGTCGCTCGAGACCATGGAGATCTATGCGCCGCTTGCCCACCGCCTGGGCATGCAGCGCGCCAAGTGGGAGCTGGAGGATCTGTCGCTGCAGTATCTGGATCCCGACGGCTACCGGGAGATCACCTCATCTCTGGAGCAGAAAATGCCCCAGTTGGAGGCCTTCATGGACTCCGTCAAGCGCAAGATCCAGCAGCGGTTGGACGAAGAGGGCATCCACGCCTCCATTTTCAGCCGCATCAAGCACGTCTACAGCATCTACCGCAAGATGTATGCCCAGAAGCTGAACCTGGACGGCATCTTTGACCTCTGCGCTTTCCGCGTCATCGTTGACACCATTCCCGACTGTTATAACGTGCTGGGCATCATCCACGATATGTTCAAGCCCGTGCCCGGCCGCTTTAAGGACTATATCTCCACCCCCAAGCCGAACATGTACCAGAGTGTGCACACCACGGTCATCGGCACGGAGGGTATCCCCTTCGAGGTGCAGACCCGCACCTGGGAAATGCACCACACTGCCGAATACGGCATCGCCGCCCACTGGAAGTACAAAATGGGCGACAACGGCGCTTCGCTGCGCGTGGGCGACGAGGACAAGTTTGCCTGGGTGCGCCGTCTGCTGGAGAGCCAGCAGGAATCCGACGCGCAGGACTTCTTCCACAATCTGAAAATCGACATGTTTGCCGACGAGGTCTTCGTCTTCTCCCCCAAGGGAGACGTCATCAACCTCCCTGCCGGCGCAACACCCATCGACTTTGCCTACAGCATCCACTCGGACGTCGGTAACCACATGGTCGGTGCCAGCGTTAACGGGCGTATCGTCACCTTTGATTACGTCCTTCAAAACGGCGACATTGTCGAGATCCGCACCTCCAAGTCCGCGCCCGGCCCCAGCCGCGACTGGCTGAACGTGGCGCAGAGCGGCTCGGCCCGCACCAAGATCAAGCAGTGGTTCAAGAAGGAGCGGCGCGACGAGAACATCGAGCGCGGCCGCGCCATGCTCGCCGACGAGCTGCGGCACAACGGCGTAGCGCTGGAGGAGGTGCTGGACGAGGAGCTGATGGCCCCGGTGCTCAAGCGCCTGTGCTTCAACAGCCCCGAGGACATGTTCGCCGCCATCGGCTATGGCGGTCTCACCGCCGTGCGCGCAGCCAACCGACTGAAGGACGAGCTGGCCCGCAGCGCCAAGGACGAGAAGAAAACCGCACTCGACAAAGTGTCGCAGGCAGCGGAGCGGCGTGAACAGCAGGCCGCCCGGCGCGAGAGCAAGCCCATTCAGGGCATTCTGGTGCAGGGGCTCGACAACTGTCTCGTCAAATTTTCCCGCTGCTGCACGCCGGTGCCCGGCGATCCGGTCGTCGGCTTTATCACCCGCGGCCAGGGCGTGTCCATCCACCGGCAGGACTGCGAAAACTATATCCACCGCAGCCAGGATCCGGCCGAAGAAGGCCGCTGGATCAAGGTCTCCTGGGCCGACGAGATTTCTGAGCGCTACAACACCTCGCTGATGCTCTTTGCCCAGGACCGCAGCGGTCTTGTCATGGACATTGCGACAGTGCTCAACTCGCTCAACGCCAAGGTTCGAACCCTCAATGCCCGCGACAACGGCGGCAATGCGCAGATCTATATCACCCTGGAGGTTCAAAACGTGCAGGAGCTGTATTTTATCATCGGCAAGCTCAACCAGATCAGCGGCGTGACAGAGGTCACCCGCAACGGACAGTGAGGCGCCGATGAGAGCAGTTGTGACAAGAGTACAGTCCGCCCACGTCACGATCGACGGCGAGGAAATCAGCCGCATCGGGCGCGGTCTGCTCGTGCTGCTCGGCGTTCACAGGGACGATACCGAGCAGGAAGCGGAAAAGATCGCCGACAAGATCTGCGGTCTGCGGATTTTTGAGGACGAGGCCGGCAAAATGAACGTCAACCCCGCCGACGCAAGCGCTGAGCTGCTGATCGTCAGCCAGTTCACCCTGTTTGCCGACTGTCGCTCCCGCCGCCCCGGCTTTTCTCTGGCCGCCCGGCCGGAAACCGCCATTCCCCTCTATGAAAAGGTCATCGCGCTCTGCCGCGCGCGGGGCTTTACCGTCGGCACCGGTCGTTTTGCGGCCGATATGCAGGTTGTTTCGCAAAACGACGGGCCTGTCACCATTCTTCTGGATACGAAGGAGCTGTAAATATGCTGATAAAAACCATTCCCGTCGGCCAACTGGAGACCAACTGCTATGTCGTCACCGACGAGGCCAGCCTCCGCTGCGCGGTTATCGATCCCGGCGACGAAAGCAACACGATTCTGGACTATCTGGAAGACCATCGTCTGCGCTGCGAGGCCATTTTGCTGACCCACGGGCACTACGATCACGTGGGCGCGGTGGCTGCCGTCGCGGAGGAGACCGGAGCGAAGGTTTATATGAACCGCCGCGACGACACCGGCGGAAGCGACCCGCGCCTCCCCTATTCCCTGCCCGCGGGCGGCGCCTACTACGACGACGGCGACACGGTCGAGGTCGGGGCGCTGCGCTTTGAGGTGATCGCCACTCCGGGCCACACGCCCGGCGGCGTCTCTCTGCGCTGCGGCGAGGCGCTCTTTACCGGCGACACGCTCTTTCGCGGCAGCTGCGGGCGCACCGATCTGCCCGGCGGCGACATGGACGAGGAGCTGCGCAGCCTGAAGAAGCTCTGCGCCCTCCCCGGCGACTACGAGGTCTACCCCGGCCACATGGACCCGAGCAGCCTTGACCGGGAACGCGCGCTCAACTACTACTGCCGGCTGGCGGTTCGGAATTGAGCTTTTGATAGAAAAAACGCGGTGAATACGCTGAAATCAGCGTATTCACCGCGTTTTTCGTTTCTTGCGCCAGTTTCTTACCGAATCGGCTCTGTTTTCCAGCCGTAGTCCTCACAGGCTGTAATCGTTTCGCTGTTGGTATACAGCGTCTGTTCGCTGTCTGCCAGCAGCAGATAGGCGATCGCCGCATCGCTGCCGGCCGCAGCGGCGCGCAGCGCCTCCGCGCCTGTGCAGTCCTGCAGCTGCAGGTTTTGATAACAGGCCGTCACCGGATCGTCTGCCACGACCATGGCGGCCAGCAGCAGATCACGGTATTCGCCGGAGGCCGGCAGCCAGGGATGGCGCACGCTTCCGTCCAGCTCGTAGTAGTCCGGCTCGCCCTCGCTGACGGCAAAGGCCCGCATGATACAGGCCGCGGTGCCGCCCGTCGCCGGGGTCACGGCCGCGGGCGTCACGCCCCCATCCGTCCGGCCGAAGAGGCGAAGCTCACCGCCGGGGTTGTCGGGCAAAATGAGTGTTACGCCGCTGGTCATGCTGAGGTAGCCCTGCCGATAGCCGGCGTTCAGCAGCACATCCGCCAGCAGGCGCAGCTCATAGGCGTCATGCAGCGCGCCGAGATCGAGGATCGGGCCCTCCTGCTCCAGCTCCCGCAGCAGCGCACGGTAACTCTCCGAAACCTCGAGCCGCACGATGTGCTGTTCCTCGCTCACAATGCTCAGGTCAAAATTGCTCAGATCGTTCGTGGCCTCGCTCAGGTTCCGCAGCCGCTCCCGCTCCGTCTCATTGCGCAGCGGGTCAAAATCCTCGGGGTTGCTGAGCATGCGGATGTCCTGCCAGGCGCTGCTCAAGGCGCCGGCATACATATTATAGCCATTCTGTTCGAGCGTCTTTTCCTTCGCGTCGAGCAGCGTGCGATAGAGCTCCTCGCTAATCGCCAGGTCCTCGCCGATGTGCGCGTTGAGTGAGGCGAGGTTTGTCATGTCCTCGTATTCGTTTTCCGCATCCAGCAGCTTGTATACGCGCAACAGCGTGGGCGAATACAGTGCCTTGAGCTCGTTGACGGCCTTCTTGATCCCGTCGCTGCCGCCGGTGAAATAATACTGAAAGCTGATGTCTTTCGCATACAGCAGGGCCTCTTCAGCTGGGGCGGCCTCGATGGTCTGATAGCCGGGCTCTTTGCGACCGATGCGCGTGACGCCGTAGGTGATCGAGCCGACGGCCACGATGAGCGCCAGCACGAAGGCAATGACGCGCAGCCAGAGGTGATCGGCGCTCGGTGTGATTTGTTCTTGCTTACTCATAGCTGAAACATGAAAAAACGAACCGCGGCTGCGGTTCGTTTTTTCTTCTCCGTAAATTACTCGCCGAAGCGTATCTTCTTGTACTTTTCGATCTCGCTGGGGCTGCCGAAGACCTGGTGGCCGTTGCCGATGTCCACCAGAGAAGGCTTCTCGACCGAATAGTCATGCAGCTCGGAAGGATTGTAGACAAAGAGCTTCTTTTCCTTCTCGATGATCGGATCGGGGATCGGGATCGCGGAAATCAGAGACTTGGTGTAGGGGTGCAGCGGGTAGGCAAACAGCTCCTCCGTCTCGGCGATTTCCATGATGCGGCCCTTGTAGATAACCACGATACGGTCGCTGATGAAGCGGACGATGGACAGGTCGTGCGCGATGAACAGATAGGTCAGGCCGCGCTCCTGCTGGAACTTTTTGAGCAGGTTCAGCACCTGGGCGCGGATGGACACGTCCAGCGCGGAGATCGGCTCGTCAGCCACGATGAACTCGGGCTCCATGACGATCGAACGGGCCAGGCCGACACGCTGCCGCTGGCCGCCGGAGAACTCATGCGGATAGCGGGTCAGATGCTCGGGCAGCAGGCCGACATCCTTGACGATCTTCTCGATCTTGGCGATGCGGTCCTTGTCGTCCTTATACAGGTGGAAGTTGTACAGGCCCTCGGAGATGATGTACTCAATGGTGGCGCGCTCGTTCAGCGAGGCGGCGGGGTCCTGGAAAATCATCTGGATCTTGCGGATGACCTCGCGGTCGTCCTTGCGGGAGAGCTTGCCGGAGATCTTCTTGCCGTCGTAGTAGATGGCGCCGGCAGAGCAGGGGTTGATTCTCACGATGGCACGGCCGATCGTTGTTTTGCCGGAGCCGGACTCGCCCACCAGCGAGAGGGTCTCGCCCTTGTAGATGTCAAAGCTGACGTTGTCGACAGCCTTGAAGGCCTTTTTGCCGCGGCCAAAGACGACGTCCAGATTCTGGATTGAGAGCAGTACTTTCTTTTCGTTCGTATCCATGTGCCGCCTCCTTACGCTTCCAAGTCCACATAGGTCTTGGAGATCTTTTCGTGCAGATTCTGGATGTTGGCCGGGGGCTCCACCTTCGGGGCGCGGGGATCCAGCAGCCAGGTCTTGGCGAAGTGAGTCTCGCTGATCTGGAACATGGGCGGCTCCTCCTGCAGGTCGATCGCCATGGCATACTGGCTTCTGGGAGCGAAGGCGTCGCCGACGATCTTATTGTACAGGGAAGGCGGGGTGCCGGGGATGGAGAAGAGGTCGGTGCCCTTTTCGCACAGCTGCGGCAGCGAGCTCAGCAGAGCCCAGGTGTAGGGGTGCCGCGGCTCGTAGAAGATCTCTTCCACGGTGCCGATCTCGACGATCTGCCCGCCGTAGAGCACGGCCACGCGCTCGGCCACGTTGGCCACAACGCCCAGGTCGTGGGTGATATAAACCGTCGTAAAGCCTAGCTCGCGCTGCAGATCCTTGATCAGGCGGATGATCTGTGCCTGGATCGTCACGTCCAGCGCGGTGGTCGGCTCGTCGCAGATGAGGATCTTGGGCTGGCAGGAGAGCGCGATCGCGATGACGATACGCTGTCTCATACCGCCGGAATACTCAAAGGGATAGTCGTCAAAGCGCTTCTCCGGGTCGGGGATGCCAACCTTGCCCATGATGTCGATGGTGCGCGCGCGGGCCTCGGCGTCGGAGCAATTCTGATGCTTCTTGATGACCGTCATGATCTGCTTGCCGATGGTGATGACGGGGTTGAGCGAGGTCATCGGGTCCTGGAACACGGTGGCGATGCGGCAGCCGCGGATTTTCTGCCAGTCCTTGGTGTACTTGATCTTCGCGCAGTCGATGATCGCGGTGCCGTGCAGGGTCTCGGTTTCTTTTTCGTAGGACTCATATTGCACACGGAAGCCCACGTGGTCGAAGACCGCGTTGAGAATCTCGGGATTCTTCAGGTCTTCGCCCAGGCACATGGCCGTTTTGAAGTCCTTTTTCATTTTGGTCAGGAACAGGATCTTATCCTTCAGCGGATAGCGGCCGAAGGAAAGCAGGATCTCATAGCCGATGATCTTGTTGCGCTCGAGGACCTCGTCCGTGAGGCCGTAGGGATTATCCGCCTTGTCCGGCGTCTTGATCTTCTGCTCTCTTTTTGCCTCCAGATCCGCCAGCGCCTTTTTGTCGGCCTCAACCTTTGCCTGATTGCCCTTATAGGCGGCGGTGCGGCTCTTCACCAGCTGGTCGCGTTCCTTCTCGATCGCTTCGCGCTTTTCTTTCAGGCCCTTGATCTCGTTCTCGAGCGAGGCGTACTCCGCCGCGTCTGCCTTGCGGTCCAGGGTCCAGAGATAGTTGGTCTTGTCGACGATCGTGTCGCTGACTTCCTTGACGCGCAGCTTGAAATCCGCTTCCTCCTCCATGGTGATGGACTTGGACTGCTGGATCTGCTGCTTTTTCTCCTGAATGGCCCGGAATTCCGCCGCGCCGCGCTCCAGCGGAGAGAGCTTGTTGAGCATGTCGGTGGCGTAGTTCAGCAGGCGGCGGTTGCCCGGCGTCAGCTTGACGTCGGTCTTGGAGATCTCATCGTCCGAGAAAATGATGCTGCCCTGCGGGATAAAGCCGTTGGAATCGAGCATACCGGCGAAGGTCTTGGTCAGCACCGACTTGCCGGAGCCGGACTCGCCGACGATCGCAAGAGCCTCGTTTTCGTAGATGTCGAGCGAGACGTTGCGGATGGCCGTAAGGATACGGCCGCGCACGTTGAACTTGACTTCCACATTTTTCAGGGAGAGGAGAACTTTCTTTTCCTTGTTGTCGCTCATGATCTCTCCTCCTTACATATGCGTTCTGGGATCAGAGGCGTCCGCCAGATTCTGACCCAGAAGGTACAGGATAATGGTGATCGCAGAGGCGATGGCGACGGGAGGCCAGAAGGCCCAGGGGTAGGTCAGGAACGCTGTCTGTCCCTGCTGGATCATGCGGCCCAGGGAGGGCACCGAGGCGCTCAGGCCGACGCCGATGAAGCTCAGGAACACTTCCATCGAAATGTAGCTGGGCAGCTCGGTGGCCAGCAGCGTCACAATAACGCTGGTGAGGAAGGGCAGGATGTTCTTGCTGATGACACGGTTGATCGGCGTGCCGAGGCAGCGGGAGGCCAGCGAGTACTCACGGTCACGGATGATCATGACCTGGGTACGGAAGAAGTAGGCAATGCCCAGCCAGCCGGTGACGGTCAGCGCAAAGACAAACGGCCAGAAGCCGGAGCCGATAACGTAGACCAGCACCGAGATCAGCAGGATGTAGGGGACGTTCGCGATGATGTTGTAGATGACCAGCATCACGGAGTCGAAGCGCTTGGAATAGCCCCAGATGGCGCCGACGATGATACCGATGGTCATGTTGATGGCGGCGCAGGTCACAGCCAGCAGCAGTGAGGTCTTCGCCGAAGAGAAGATGCCGTACATGATGGAGTTGCCGAGCTGGCCGGTGCCGAGGCACCACTTGATGGGATTGTCGCCGAAATAGGCGATGGCCTGTCTGGGGTTCAGGTTGTAGGTCTTGGCGTCCAGCACGTTTTCATAGGTATCATAGATCCAGAAGTTGGGCAGGATGAAAGACGCCAGGACGATGATGAGCAGCAGCGCGATCATCACGATGTTGCTCTTTTTGCGGAAGAACACGCGGAAGACGCTGCGCCAGTAGGAGTAACGCGGCGCGGTGATTTTTTCGGAAGAGATCTCATCCCGGTCAATGAAGCGGAAAAGTTCGGCGTTCTGAGAAGGATTCTGATTGTTACTCATTATCTTCCGCCTCCTTTGTCAGCGTTCAGGGAAATTCTCGGGTCATACTTGGCAAGCAGCACGTCGCCGAGGATCTGAGCGAGGATGGACAGGGTCGTGTAGAAGACCGTGACAGCAACGATAACGCCGTTGTCGTGCGTGTTGATCGCCTGGGTCAGCAGACGGCCGACACCGGGCACGGAGTACACCGTCTCGGTGATGATGGCGCCGGTCAGGCAGAAGAGGATGCTGGCCGGGATGCCGTGCACCAGGTAGATCATCGCGTTCTTGGAGATATGCGTGTTGAAGATCTCACGCTCGGACAGGCCCTGCGACCGGGCGAACTTGACGTAGTCGGAGTTCATCTGGTCGATCATGTAGCGCCGCATCCACTTCATCAGGTTGCCGATCTGCGGCAGGGCCAGCGAAATGGTCGGCAGAATGTAGGCAAGAACCTGCACTTCCGCATTGGCAAACTTATACGGCAGCTTGAAGAGCGTGGTGCCCAGCGCAGCAAACATAAAGATGTAGGCCAGAGAAGGCACCGACATGATAAAGATGATGTAGGCGTTGCCCAGCTTATCCGGCAGCTTATCCTTGCGGCGGGCGTTGAGCATACCGAGCGGCAGGCCGAGCGCATAGGCGATCGCCGTGGCGATGAGGCCGATGACGAAGGAGGTCTCAATCATGCTCATGCCGCTGCGGTTATAGGTGTAAACCGTATATTTGTCGGGGAACTGTTCCTTCTCCACGTCGCTGATGACGCCGGTGTTATAAGCCAGCGAGTGGAAGTTGATGGCAGTTTCCACGTACTCGTCAGTTCCCAGCTTGGCGGGATACTGCGTCAGTTTCGTGATGAGCTGGCCGGAGACAGGGGTGGAAATAACCGTCGTGATCTCCTGGCCGCGGTATCTGGTGAACGAGGTGCCCAGGTTCAGGTGCAGCCAGTTCTGATGGATGAAGGGGAAGCGTCCGTCAAAATACAGCTGGTATTTGTGCTGTGTGCCGGAGCCCACAATGGCAAAGAGGCCGGAATAGGGGTCCTTCTCAAAGCGGACATAGCGCTCCGTCAGCTCTGGATCTTGGACCATGTTCTTGTTCTCGGCCGTAATGAAGCCCTTGATGTAGTCAACCAGACGCCAGACGACGCTCTTCTCTTCGATCGCGATCAGATAGCCGGTGCCGCCGGGCTTGGTTTTGCCGGATTTATACTTGATCGGTTCGAGATAACGGAGCTTGTAGCCCTGGCTGCCGTATTTCTCGATAAACTCCTGGACCGATTCGTTTTCTTTCCAATCACTCTTCTGAATGGCGGCCTTGTCAGAGATGAAAGTCTTTTCGGTCGAATAGTTTTCGCCGTAAATTGGCTCGTATTTGTTCTTCAGGAACGTGGTGTAGTCAATGTAATTCATATACCCGTACTTTCCGTACATGGTATATTCGTAGATGATTCGATCGTTGTTGCTCTTCTTGTTCCACACGTCGTCAGTCTGGAAAATAACCTTGCGATCAATAGCGGTGTATACCAGCAGCATAACGACCATCACGACGACGAGCAGGGAAAAAATAGAGAACAGAATACGCTTGAGCATGTATTTTCTCATGTTCCGTTCCTTCCGCCGGGTTCAGCCGGCGGCACCCTCCTTTTCCTTGATTTGCCGACAATTACAGAAAGTGAAAAGCTAAGTTCCGTCTCCAAGCCTGGCCTGAAGACGTCCAGACGCCAAAAGCAGTTTTGTCAGTCCACTGCCGTTTGGAAAAAGAACTTAACTTTCCACTTTTGCCTGATTCGTTATGTATGAAACACATAGGAGGACTTGCGTCCCCCTATGTGCTTCAATCTTGTAGGGTGAACCTCGAAGGTTCTGCCTGAGAGGATTAGAACAGGCCGATGACCTTGGTCATGTAGCCAGCGCCCTCACCGGCGAAGGTGTCGAGGTAGGTGCAGGGATCGCCGAAGTCAGGACCCCAGCCGGAGCCGTAGAACATATCGAAGTTGCCGGCCTCGCCGTTGGCGGCGCGGTAGCCGCAAGCGTAGAAGTCTTCAGTGGTGGTGGCTTCGATCAGGTTCACGACGACGTTCTCAGCGCCGAGAGTGGCCTCAACGGTCTGCTTGTAGGCCTGAGCCTGAGCAGTGTTGACTTCGCTGGTGCCGAGGTAAACAACGTCGATGTAGATGGGGAAGGTGACCAGGTCGCCCAGCTCAGCCTTGGCAGCCTCGAGAGCGGTGTTGGCAGCTTCAGCATTGTACCAGCCGTTGGTGGCGTCAGCAACCTTGATGGGAGAGCCGAACTGCTCGAGGTAGTACTGAACGATCTCGCCGAAGAAGGTGCCGGCCGGGAAGGTGTGGCCGTCTTCATCGGTGGTGTCCTCGCTCAGGGAGACGAACTCGGGGTGCGTGTACATGTTGCGCAGGTTGGTGGCAGCCAGGTCTTCGCCACGGGAGACGGCGTTCATGGTCTGCTTATCCCACGCAAACTGCAGGGCCTTGCGGAAGTTCTGGTTGTTCAGAGCGGTGACGGTGTCAGCCTTCTGCTGCTCGGTCTTGGGAGAGGCGCAGGCGCCGGACTCCAGAGCGAAGGTGCCGCGGTTGAGGTTCAGGCCACCGAAGTAGGTGGTGGAAGTGGTCTCGGAAACGTAGGCGTACTTGTCGAAGTTGCCGTCTTCCTTGGCCAGGTCGAGCAGACCGGAGGCGGCGGTCAGGCCGCAGCCGGCGTACACGCCGTTGACAACGTCATTGTAGAAAGCGGTCGGGTTGGAGCCATCGTCGAAGACCCACTTGATGCTGTTGAGGGTGACCTCGTCAGCCTTGTAGTAGCCGGGGTTCTTCACAACGAGGATCTCGGAGTCCTTCTGCAGCTTCTGGAGCAGGAAGGGTCCGCAGTAGACCTGAGAAGCGACGTCCTCAGACTTACCGAAGGTGTAAGCGTTGGTATCGGCAAAGGCCGCCTGGTACTCCTCACGGCCGTACACACCGCCGTGGGCTTCGTAGAAGCTCTCGCAGATGGGCAGGAAGATGGAGTAGGTCAGCATGGTCATGAAGTAAGAGGTCGGAGCGACCAGGGTGACTTCCAGGGTGTAGTCGTCGATGGCCTTGTAGCCGACTTCGTCGAAGGTGCCGCCGCTGAGGTACTCGGTGACGCCAACGATCACGCCGTCAACCAGCCAGTCAAGGCCGGCGTCGGTGTCGAGCATGTGATGGAAGCCGGCCTCAAAGTCGTGAGCCGTGACTTCGGCATACTCGGTGCCCTCGGAGGTGAACCACTTCACACCCTGACGGATGTGGAAGGTGTAGGTCAGACCGTCATCGGAGATGTCCCAGCTCTCGGCCAGGGCGGGCTGCATCTGGTTGAGGTTGTTGTACTGAACCAGGCCCTCGACCGTGTTGACGGTGATCTCAGTATCGGACTGAGAGGAGGTGTTCAGCCAGTCAATGGTGACAGGCGCGGTGGAGAAGGTCAGGACATAGGAGTCGAGCAGGTTGTGGCCCTTCTCGGTCAGGTAAGCGGCGGGATCGTACTCGCCCTCACCGGCGACAGCCTTGCCCCACAGCTCGAACAGGTCATCGCGCTCCTCGGGAGTCAGGAAGTCCTCAGAGATGACCATACCGAAGAAGCGGTCGTCGTCGTTGCCCCACTGGACGTAAGGAACGGTACGGGGAGCGACACGGGAGATGGTGTAGGCGCCGCCCTGGGTGGTGTTGGGCTGCATGACGCCGGAGTCGAGCAGGTAAGCCTCGGCCTTGCCTTCGAGCACGAAGCGCTCGTCGTTGGTCTCGGCTTCCTTGGCAGCGGCCATCAGAGCCTCGTAGTTGCCGAGGGCACCCTCGTAGATGTCCTCGTCGTCGCCGCGGACATAGTTGCCTTCGGCGTCGAGCTCACTGACGTAGCCCTGGTATCCTTCGGGCTCAGCGGGCTCCTCGGGGGTGGTGGGCTCCTCAACGGGAGTCTCATCGACCGGAGTCTCATCCACGACGGGCTGCTCGGGAGCAGCGGGCGTGGTGTTGCCGCAGGCAGCCAGGCTGATGATCATCATCAGCGCCAGAAGCATTGCAACAAACTTCTTCATTTTTTGTCCTCCTTAATGGATTTTTGATTTGAACAGGCCCCTCGGGGGGGCGAAGTTCACAAAATCGAAAGGCGCGTCTCTCCGCGCTGTCGGGGGAATGATCCGCGATATGGTTCGGCGGTTTGGAAATGGTACAAATTTCCTATCGTTTCATTTCATACAAGGATTTTACCATACAGCGCGGGAAAGTGCAAGCCCTTTTAAATCGCGAAAGTTGATTATTGACAATTTCGCAGTAAAACAGCAGTCGATTTTTGGATGATTTTGTCAAACATACAACAACAAGCATCCGGAAATTGCTTTCCGGATGCTTGTTTGAGATCGTATTGATGATCTGGGCTCAGCCTTGGGCCGAGGCGTATTTCTGCTTGAGCTGCTGCAGCTTCTGCGGCTGCTCCTGCTCCTTCTGATACCAGCCGCGGCTCTCCATCTGGGTATAAACGCCGTTTTGCATGCAGATGGCGTCGTTGAGCGCGGTTGTGAAGGCCTCATGCACCTGCGGCGTGGAGGATTCCACGGAGCCGTGCAGATACAGGTCGCAGATCCCCTTGGTGGTCAGCAGGATATTCTCCATGATTTCCTTGTCGTTCATTCTTTTGTTCTCCCTTACACCAGATTGTAAAAACGCTGGAACATCGCCTGGTTGCTGTCGGCCAGATTCTGAACCTGACGGCGCAGCACGGGGTCAGTCAGCGTATTGACCGCTTCGCGGCACTGGGTTGTCAAAAATTGCGTGTGGCCGAGCGCATCTTCGATATAGAGCAGCTCTTTGGGACTCATGTTCATCACCTCATCCTTAGTATGTGCAGACTGTCTTTGTTTAGCCGCCCCAAAAACTGTTGGCTTTTTTTATTTTTTCAATTATAATAATTGATAACTATTGATTGAAATGAGGCTGTGAGATGAACATTGCACTTGCTATCCTCCTCGGGCTCATCTGGGGCGCGCTGGCGGCGCTGCTGGGCGGCGTCGTCACGCGGCGTTCCCTCGCGAAAAACAGCACCTCCGCCCTGATGGCCGGCAATCTTCTGCGCACGCTGATCGACCTGACGGCGCTGGGGATCGTTTTCCTGCTGCGAAAGCTGCTGCCCTTCGACTATACCTGGATGCTGATCGCCGCCGCCGTGGCACTCTCGATCGGCACCATCGTCATCAGCTACCGCATCGCGGGCAAAAAGTGAGGGCTTTCCATGGGCGAGCATAAAATACTCAAAAACAAGTGGTTCCTCTATCTGACGGAGTTTTTCGCGGGCGTGTCCGTGATGGCCGTGGAGCTCGGCGCAAGCCGCCTGCTCGCGCCGTATTTCAGCTCCTCGCAGATCGTCTGGACCATCATCATCGGAACGATCATGATCGCCATGGCGCTCGGCAACCTCTACGGCGGCCGCGCCGCGGACAAGAATCCCGATCCCGCGCGGCTCTACCGCCGGATCCTGATCGCCGCGGTCTGGATCGCCGCGATCCCGGTGTTGGGCAAGTATTTGATCCTCGGCGTGTCGGGACTGCTGATCGTGACGATCAGTACCAATTTCCTCGTGATCGCGGCCTTCGTGTCCTGCATGCTGATCTTTGTCTTCCCGCTCTTTCTTCTGGGCACCGTAACGCCCTCGCTGGTGAAGGTCACGGTGGACAGTCTCGACGACAGCGGCCGCACCGTCGGCCGGCTCGGCGCCTGCAACACGATCGGCAGCATCCTCGGCACCTTCCTGCCCACCTTTGTCACGATCCCCGCCGTCGGCACCGCCGTCACCTTCCTGATTTTTTCCGGCGTGCTGCTCGCGATCGCGCTGATCTACTTTCTCAGCGAGAAAACCCGCCTGCGCGCCGTGATCATCGCCCTTATCCTCTTTCTCCTCTGCCTGATCTTCGGGCGCAGCACGGCCTTCGCCTTCTGGGAGGACGACCTGAGCTACGAGGGCGAGTCGGTGTACAACTACCTGCAGGTCAAGGAGGACGAGCGGCGCGTCAGCCTCTCGACCAACGTGCTCTTCGGCGTGCAGTCCGTGATGATGAAGGAGGGCGGCCTGACCGGCATGTACTACGACTACGCGCTGGCAGGGCCGGTCATGGCCGGGACGGAAACGCCGAAGATCCTGGTGCTCGGCAACGGCAGCGGCACCTTCGCCCGCCAGTGCCTCGGGTACTTCCCCGGCTGTACGGCCGAGGGCGTGGAGATCGACGGTAAAATCACGCAGCTGGCCTGGGAGTATTTTGACATGCCCGAAGCGGTGCAGGTGACGGAATACGACGGCCGCGCCTTCCTGCAGGCGGTGGAGACGAAATACGACGTCATTCTCGTGGACGCCTATCAGGACATCACGATCCCCTTCCAGATGTCCTCGACGGAGTTTTTCACGCTGGTGCGCGAGCACCTGACCGAGGGCGGCGTGATGGTCGTCAACATCAACATGCGCTCCGACGGCGAGGGCAGCATCAACCAATACCTCTGCGACACAATCGCCGCGGTTTTTGACGCGGTCGCCACGGTGGACGTGCCCGGCAGCACCAACCGCGAGCTCTTTGCCTGTCTCGGCACCGCGCCCGCAGATCGCCTCGCAGCCGGCGCGGAGCGGCTGGAGGAGCCTTCGCTGCGTGCCCTGATGGCGCGGGTGGGCGCCAATCTTGTCCCCTACACGGGCGGAAGCCTCATCCTCACCGACGACCAGGCGCCGGTGGAGCTGCTCGGCATGCGGATGATCGACGGTATCATCGAGGAGGAGCTGCAGTATTATAAGGAAGTCTACGCGCGCGACGGTCTGCGCGGCATTCTCGACGACTTTGGCTGATCGGCGCGGAATACAGCAGCAAAGCACAGGGCAATCGCCCTGTGCTTTCTTTATTACTTATTCTTGTCGCCCGGCTTGAAGACCAGGGCCACGAGCAGGCCGAAAAACATGGCCGCGCAGATGCCGCCCGCCGCCGCGGTAAAGCCGCCGGTGAAGGCGCCGATCAAGCCCTTTTCCTGCACCGCCTGTTTGACGCCCTTGGCCAGGGCATTGCCGAAGCCGGTCAGCGGCACAGTCGCGCCCGCGCCGGCCCAATCGGCCAGCGGCTGATAGACGCCCAGCGCCCCGAGCAGCACGCCCGCGACCACAAAGATGGTCAGAATGCGCGCCGGCGTCAGCTTGGTATAGTCGATCAGCAGCTGCCCGACGATGCAGAGCAGCCCGCCCACGACAAAAGCCTTCAGATAATCACCCAGCATTTCCATTCGACAGTCCTCCGTTCTCGATGGCGACGGCGTGGCAGATGCCCGGGATGCTGTTCCCCTGCTGCGAGCTCAGCGGGCTCATCAGCGCGCCGGTGGCCGCGAAGAGTATGCGGTTCCACACGCCATTTTCCATATTGCGCAGAATGTGCCCGCCCAGCACCGAGGCGCTGCAGCCGCAGCCGGAGCCGCCCGCGTGCACATCCTGCGTCTTGAGATCAAACAGCAGCACGCCGCAGTCCATATACGCGCAGCCGAGCTCGACGCCGTCGCGGCGGAAGAGCTCCTCCAGGATATCGTGCCCGAGGGCGCCGAGATCGCCGGTGAAAATGGCGTCGTAATCCGCAGGGCGGCGACCGGTATCGGCAAAGTGCGCCTTGAGCGTCTCATAGGCCGCCGGCGCCATCGCCGAGCCCATCGCATTGGCGTCCTTGATGCCTGCGTCCACGATGCTGCCGAAGGTGACGTGGGTCACGCGCGGACCCTTGCCCTCGGCGCTGAGCACCACCGTGCCCGCGCCGGTGACGGTCCACTGTGCCGTGGGCGGACGCTGGCCGCCGTACTCCAGCGGAAAGCGGTACTGCCGCTCCGCCGAACAGAAATGCGAGCCGGTGACGGCGGCGGTATGCTTGGCATAGCCGCCGTCGATCAGCAGCGCCGCAAGCCCCAGGCTCTCGGCCATGGTCGAGCAGGCGCCGTAAAGCCCCAGGTAGGGCAGCTTCGAGTCCTTCATGGCGAAGGCCGAGCTGATGCACTGGTTCAGCAGGTCTCCGGAGAATACCGCGTCGAGCGAGGACAGGGGCAGCTGCGCCTTGCCGCAGGCCAGCTCAAAGCACTGCTTGAGCATGTGGCTCTCTGCCTTTTCCCAGGTCTGTTCGCCGAAATACGAGTCGTCGGAGATGTAATCAAAGCAGTCCTTCAGCGGTCCCTCGCCCTCTTTCTGGCCAACCACGCTGGCATAGCCGACGATGGCCGGCTGCGAGGGCAGCAGCATTGTCTGCTTTCCGATGCGTTTATTCATGTTGCTTCCTCTTTTCTTTTCGGATACTGCTATTTTCTCCGATCATTCGTAAAAATCGCGAGCGCGATCCGGCCAATTTTTCCCATGATTTTTCCTGCGTTCGTACTTGACATAACACCATGAACACGGTAAAATAGATCGGATAGAATTTTGGCCGGCATCAGGGGAGATGCCTGCCCGGTTCTATGTTTTCAATGCCACGGACGGATGCGTTTTATGGTCCGTCTTTGCTTAGATCCAATCGAATATCCCGCAGTAACCACCGCAAAATTCTGAAAGAATGGAGGTGTGTTTACTACCTATGCAATGGTTAATAGGCATTTTGATCGGTCTGGTTGTGGGCGCAGCCATCACAGCCGCCGTTTTTGTCTCCCGTGAGAAGAACGCCGAACGCAGTATCTCCAACGCCGAAGAACAGGCCAGGCAGATCGTCAACGATGCTATTAAGAGCGGCGAGAGCAAGAAGAGAGAGGCTCTCGTCGAAGCAAAGGAAGAAATACACAAACGCCGCTCCGAGTATGAGCGGGAAGAAAAGGCACGCCGTGCTGAGCTGCAGAAGCAGGAACGCCGCCTGCAGCAGAAGGAAGAAAATCTGGACCGCAAGATTGACTCTGTCGAGAAGAAGAGCGACACCCTGAACAACAAGATCGCCGCCGCCGAAGCTCAGCAGAAGGAAATCGCCCAGATCAAGAAGAGCCAGCTGGAAATGCTGGAACGGATCTCCGGCTTCTCCACCGAGGACGCCAAGGCCTACCTCATCGCGACCGTTCGCGACGACGTGACCCACGAAATGGCGATGAAGGTGAAGGAAGTGGAGGCTCAGTTCAAGGATGAGGCCGACGACCGCGCCCGCGAGATTATCGCCACCGCCATCCAGCGCTGCGCCGCCGACCACGCCAGCGAGATCACCGTCTCCGTCGTCCCCCTCCCCAACGACGAGATGAAGGGCCGCATCATCGGCCGCGAGGGCCGCAACATCCGCAGCATCGAAACGCTGACGGGCTGCGACCTGATTATCGACGACACCCCCGAGGCCATCACCGTCTCCAGCTTCGACCCCGTCCGCCGCGAGGTGGCGAGACTGGCGCTGGAAAAGCTCATCCAGGATGGCCGCATCCACCCCGCCCGCATCGAGGAAATGATCGCCAAGGCCCAGAAGGAAGTCAACGCCACCATCAAGGCCGAGGGCGAGCGCGCCGTGTTCGAAACGAACATCCACGGCCTGCACCCCGAGATCATCAAGCTGCTGGGCCGCATGAAGTACCGCACCAGCTACGGTCAGAACGTACTGAACCACTCCATTGAGGTGGCGCACATCGCCGGTCTCATGGCCGCCGAGCTCGGCGTGGACGTGAACACCGCCAAACGCGCCGGTCTCCTGCACGACATCGGCAAGAGCATCGACCACGAGGTTGAGGGCAGCCACGTCACCATCGGCGTGGACATCTGCCGCAAGTTCAAGGAGTCCGAGGCCGTCATCCACGCGATCGAGGCGCACCACGGCGACGTGGAGCCGCACACCGTGGAGGCTTGCCTGGTTCAGGCGGCCGACGCGATCTCCGCCTCCCGCCCCGGCGCCCGCCGCGAGAACATCGAGAACTACGTCAAGCGTCTCGAAAAGCTCGAGGAAGTCTCCAAGAGTTTCCCCGGCATCGCGAGCTCCTACGCCATCCAGGCCGGCCGCGAGATCCGCGTGATGGTCAAGCCCGACGAAGTCAGCGAGGACCAGATGGTACTGCTGGCCCGCGACATCGCCAAGAAGATCGAGGAAGAGCTGACCTATCCCGGCCAGATCAAAGTCCATCTCCTGCGCGAGACCAAAGCCGTCGACTACGCGAAGTAAATTTTCAAAAAGAGCCTGCGAAAGTGATTGTGAACAGCACCCCATTTGTTAGACAGTATGGTATACTACTAACGAATGGGGTGCTGTTCATCTTTTGATTTAGGGCTTTTTCGTTGGTGCGCGAGGCGGGACTTGAATACCCGCGGGGCACTAGGCGCTCCGCGCCGTCGCCCGTCCCGCCTGCGGCGGACTGCTTCATTCCCACCACCTCATTCACCAAACGAAAAAAGGCCGGTCATTCGACCGGCCTTTCCGTTTGGTGCACCGGGGCAATCCAAATCCGAACCGGAGACGGAGGCGCGCAGGGTAAGCGCGCTCTCCATTTCACTAAAATTTACAGTTTTAGTTCCGTCCTTGTAATTGCATGAGATTACGATCTTATCGTTGAACACATAAGCATTTTCCGATGCTCCAGCTTCGAGAGGTCGAGGTTTCGGAATCGCTCCAAGAAGAACCGAACGAACTCTTCGCTGATGCGGGGTTTCGCCAGTTTCTCCAGCGCGATCTTGTTTTCCAACTCGTCACGGGCGGCTTCCAATTCTTCCAGTCTGCTTTTCGTGGATTTTGTCAGAATACCCTGCTGGATCGCGTTGAGCAGATTGTTGATTCCGGTGTTGGCCTCTTGCAGCTGCTGCTCATACATCGGCAGGGCCACACTCTCTTGATCTTGCATGGCTAACACCATCGAAGTGATTGCATCTATGGTGCGGTCATCAGCCAGCATTTCCATAATGGAATCAAGGACAAGATTTTCAATCCAGGCTTTGCGGACAGGCTTGCATTCGCATTCGGTGCGCTTCTTTTTCACGGAAACGCACTTATAATAGTGGTGGACCCCATTGCGCCCGGTTCCACTTTCACCGCAGAGATAAGCGCCGCAGTAGCCGCAAAAGATCTTGGTGGTCAGCAGATAGTCGTCCTCGGCTTTATGGCGGGCAGGGGCCTTTTTATTGACCTCCAGTTTCTTCTGGACGCGTTCAAATAAGTCGTCTGGCACAATACTTGGAATGCCATTAGGAATCACCGTATCCCGAAAAGCAAACTCTCCGATGTAACGGCGGTTACAGAGCATGTGCTGGATGGAGTTATAGGTGATCGGATTGCCGCGAGTATTCTTTACACCTTGCTCGTTAAGCCAGTCCCGGAGTTCGGTCATGGTCGCGCCTTTGTCGTAGCGTTTGAACACTTCCAGCACATAGGGCGCTGTGATCGGATCGGCTTGAAAGTGCTGCTCGTCGTCGATCACATAGCCGATGGGGATCGTTCCGCCATTGAACTTACACTTGAGCGCGTTATCGGTCATGCCCCGGACGACCTTTTCAGCCAGATCCGCCGAGTAGTATTCCGCATAGCCCTCCAAGACAGATTCCAGGATGATGCCTTCCGCGCCTTCGGAAATGACCTCTGTGGCCGACACCACCTTGACGCCATTCTTTTTTAGCAAGGATTTGTACCTGGCACTGTCGTAGCGATTTCGGGCAAAACGGTCGAGCTTCCACACGATCACCATATCGAACAGTTTTTTACCGCTGTCCTTGATCATGTTTTGAAACTCAGGTCTGTTATCCGTCTTGGCGGAATAAGCGCGGTCTATGTAGTGTCGCAAAATTGTGATGCCGTTCTTCTCGGCAAAAGCGGTGCACTCGCGGATCTGTCCCTCTATGCTCTCTTCCCGCTGGTTGTCGGAGGAATACCGGGCATAGATGACAGCTTTCATTCGTCATCCTCCTCGTTCACAACGCCCTCGATAAGATCTGTTACAACCGCGTTGAGCTGCTTGGCGTTTTGGCTGGTGATTACAGGCCGCCCGGTTCTGCTTTCAATGGCTTTACGTGCATCTCCGGCAACCTCACCGCCAGATTTGGCAATCCTCATGTTCTCCTGCAAGCCTTGTGGATTTTCGACCTTTGTCAGTTCCGTGGTCGTAGCCTCGGCCAGCATGTTCAACGCGAGCTCCAGCGTACTCATATTGTCCCGGAGGTTTTGCTTTTTCAGTCCTTTGAGGTTCTTATATTGTCGAGTGCTCATACCGGACCAGGCGCGAGTTACCTCGTCTGTCAGTATTGCATATTCACGATTGGTTTCAACGCCGTGCGCTTTCCATTCGTCCGTCAATTCTTTGCGAGCTTGAATGGTTCGCATCCGCTGATTGATCCATTCCGGCGAGTAGCCAAGACGCGAATAAGTTTCCAACGCTCTGTTGATCGTCAGTTCCGGGTCAATCGTTTCCTCCATACGTTCCTTGCCGACCTGGGCCAGCCACATCTTGAACGGCTCTGCTTTAGGGGATGGGATCGACTCAATGATGCGGAGGAGACCCGCCGTTTCAGCTACATCCGTATTGTATCGTTTGCCGTCTGCGGCCAAGAGCTTCAGTTGACTACAAACTGTAGTCAACTGATTGCCCTCTTTTTTCAAGCGCGTTTTCATGACGCTCCAATATTTTGCGGCATGACGTGTGTCCGGCTGATCGGTCAGCACGCGGATCACATCAACAATGGAGAAATACCACTCTTCGTTCTCCTCATCCCAAGCCGTGCGGATCGGCTGATCCTCGAAAAGCTGCAATTTGTCGTTGCTCATTTCTTCTCCTCCGAAACCATTTTCAGAATGGACGCCTTCAGTTCCTTGTTCGCCCGCGTTCCCGGCTCGAAACACATCTCTACGAATTTTGCCATCTCCGGATCAAGCTTCGGCTTGTACTGATAGCGCTTCCCCTGGGGCTTGTCCGTTCTGCCAAAGAGGAAATCCAGAGACACGTCAAAATAGTCCGCATACCAAACCAGCGTTTCCGGTGCGGGGTTGGAAAAACCGCTTTCATATCTATTGATACTCGACTGCGGGAGTCCGACGAGCTTGGCCAGCTTGTTTTGCGAAAAGCCGCTTTCTTCCCGCAGCTGTTTCATGCGTTCTCCGAGAATCTTCATCTGCTTGCATCTCCTAATCACCAGCATTTTCATCAATGCCAGATTAACATAACCATTGGGAACTTGCAAGCACTTTCTTTGAAATCTTTTACTGCTCATTTTCCTTTTCCTCCTGAGCCTTTCTTGCCTTCCATTCGGCAAACTCTTTTTGACCTCCCTCACTCTCAAACAGTTCCAGAATATCCGGGTAGATACATCGGGCAATGGCTTCGATCTCGTGATCGGGAAGATCGCTGTTGTTGATCAGTTTCTTTTTCCTGGACATGGTTCTCCCTTCTTTTCTCTCTTATCTCGGTACTTTCTTTTTCTTTGTTTCAACATTTAGATTCACCTTTCATAATTCGTTCTCATAAGCGTGGCTGTGAGATTTCTCTTTTTGCTTCTGCTCATCGACAACCTGCTGTTTATCATGCAGCCGATCGATAAGAGAGGCTTTTTCTTTTGTTGGCTGTTTTTCGGTCAGCGTTTTCTCTCCTTTCTCCTCGTTCGGTTCCTCTGGTGCGATGCAGTTTTGTACAAAGCGCAGCTCGGTCAGATCCTCCTTGACCGCATCCAGCGCCGGGCGGAGGTCTTCCACTTCCGCAGAGAGCGTGTCCAGCTCCTTTTGCAGCGTGCTCACGGGGATCTTTTTACTGGGATAGAACTTCCGCAGCAGCCGATCTGCCTTGCCGTATTCATCCAGCTCGGATTTATTCTCTACCGTCTCACTGAGACGCAAGCTCCTGTCGGTCATTCTCTGCTTGGCAGTCCTCTCTATGTCGGTACGCTGCCCGTGGAAATCAGCGGCACAGCCGAGGACAGCGAAACCGTGGACGGCGTGACCTGCTGCTACACGCTCTATGTGACCGCCACCGACGATCCGCTTTTCCGGCTCCCCGAAACAGGAGGCGCGGGCTTTGCCTGGCTTCCCTATGTCATGGGCTTTCTGTCCATGCCCTACATTATTACGAAACGAAAGGATGAACGCGAAACTTGAAGAAACTCTTTGCGCTGCTGCTCGCTATCTTGGTAGTGAGCAGCTTTTCCATTACAGCCTTCGCCGCCCCGGTGGACGAGGCAACGATTGACACCACCCGCACCGGCTCCCTGGATATTTACAAGTACGATTTGACCAACGCTGAGAAAGACGGCGTTTGGGACAGCTCCTATGTCAGCACCGGCGTCAAGGATGAAAGCGGCGTGGAGGCCGTGCTGGGCGATCCCGCCCGCGTCTCCGCGCTGAACGCCAACGGCAGCGCCTACGGCTACGCCATCAAGGGCGTGGAGTTTACCTATGTGCGTGTGGCCACGATCCGCACCTTTACCGAGAGCGAGAACGGCGCGGAGCATATCGAAGTGCTGTACGGAATTGCCCCCACCGAGCAGAACAACGCCTTTATCTCCGCAATCGGCGTCAGCACAGAAGATCGCTATGCCCCCGCCGACGAGGTAGTGGACGGCATGACCGTGTATTACTACCGCTCCGACGTGCTGATCGACGGCCTCAAGGCGGCGCTGGACGCCAACGCCACCACAGTCAAGAACGCGCTGGAACGCTATGCCCATGACAACCACGGCGTAGTCATGACGGAGACGGACGCCTACGGCCATACGGGAGCCTCCGATCTTCCCCTTGGCCTGTATCTGCTGATTGAAACCCGCGTCCCGGAAATGGTCACGGACACGACAGCGCCTTTCCTCGTCTCTTTGCCCATGACCTCCGTTGACGGCACCAACGCCAACGACGGCGGCACCCGCTGGATCTACGACGTGACGCTTTATCCCAAAAACCTCACGGGCATCCCAAGCCTCGAAAAGACGCTGCGCGAGGACAAGGACGACACCGGGCATAACAACGGCAGCACAAGTGACATTCACGACGGCTACGCCCATACCGGCACCGCCTCGGCGGGCGACGTGATTGACTATCAGATCGTCAGCACTCTCCCCAGCATTACCTCCGCCGCGTCCTATCTGACGGACTACACCTTTATTGACACGCTCAGCAAGGGTATCTCCTACAACAAGGGCGATGTGCTGTTAGAGTTCTTCCGGGACGACGGCTGCACCGATCTTGTGACCTCCTGGAATGAACAGAGTGACCGTTTCCTCGTGAGCTACAACACCGCCTCGGACGGCGCGAGCGTTATGACGATCACCATGACGGCCTCCGGCCTTGCGGAGATCAACAGCAGCCGCAGCGTCTACACCGAGGCCAGCATGGTCAACAGCGGGTACAGCGATTGCACCCTCCGCATTACCTATAAGGCCACGGTGAACAGCGACTCCTCTGTGACCTACGGCGACGCAGGGAACCCCAATGATGTTGTCCTCACATGGAAGCGCAGCAACACCAGCTACTATGATACCCTCGTGGACGATTGCCACGTCTATGTGTACGGAATCGACATGACGAAGCAGTTTTCCGACGGGCGCGGGGACTTCTCTAAAGTGGAGTTTATCGTCCACAACGACACGGACGGGTATTTCCTCGTCGGCAAGCTCAACGAGGCCGAGGGCGTTTGGTATGTGACCGACCATGTGTCCGAGGAAAAGGACGCCACCCACTTCATCCCCACGAAGGACGGCAAGCTGATCCTCAAGGGCTTGGAGGACGATACCTACACCTGGACGGAGGTACAGACGGCCAACGGCTACACGCTGCTGAAAAACAGTATCAAGGTCGTGATCTCGCAGACCGAGAGCGAAACCCTGTGCGGCATCTACGGGACGGACGTGCTTGACCTCATTCAGAACGATCCCCGCTACGCCGACGTCGATCCCGGCCTGTATCACAATATGCCTCAGCGCCATTTGGAGCATAAGCTGCTGACGGCCTCGGCCACCGTGGACAGCAACAAGGTCAACATGGAGCCGGACGGCAGCTCGGCCAACGCCTTTGTCCCGTTCACGGTCATCAATACCCGCGGCTTTGACCTCCCGCAGACCGGCTCTTACGGCAACTGGATGTTCCCCGTGGCGGGACTCTCCATGTTGACGCTCTGCGTGGTGGGCATCGTCGCCCTTACCCGCAAAAGTAAGAAGAAAGCGCAGAATACCTAATCCATACTGACAGACAAGAGGGCGGCCACGGCTGCCCTCTTGTGCTATGAAGGGAAAGTATGAAGAAGAAAATGAAAATCCTGTTTTTGGCTCTATTGCTGATTGTTTCCCTCATTGTCATTCTTTACCCGCTGATCGCCAATTATCTCTCCGAGAAAAACCGCAGTCTTATTGAGACACAGTACACGGAGGCCATCAAGCAGATGGACACCACGGCGCTGGACGAAGCCCGCGCCGAAGCGGAGGAATACAACAAGACGCTTGTCACGATCCCGGAAAAACCTTACACGAAGGACGCCCTCATAAAAGCCGCTGAGAGCTACGACACGCTTTTGAATGTGCGGGAGGACGGCTTGATGGGCTATGTGGAGATCCCCGCGATCGGCGTTAATCTGCCTATCTATCACGGCACGGAGGAAAGCACCCTTGACCGGGGCGTGGGACACCTGCTTGGCTCCTCTCTCCCGGTGGGCGGCTTCGGAACACACTGTGTGCTGACCGGTCACAGCGGCCTTGCCGGGCAGAAGATGTTTTCGGATCTCAACCTCTTGAAAGAGGGCGACATTTTCTTTCTCCGTGTGCTGGGGCAGACGCTGGCCTATAAGGTGGTCGAGATCTATACCGTTCTGCCGGAGGACACGGGCAAGCTGACGATCGACGCCGGGCGTGATCTCTGCACCCTTGTCACCTGTACGCCCTATGGCGTGAACAGTCACCGTCTGCTACTGCGCGGAGAGCGCGCCGAGTACGAGGAAGCGGTCAGTGTGATTGAGGACGCGGAGTTTACGCCCGTGGAGGAATCCACTTGGGGCGACGAATACCGTCATGGCTTGATCTGTGGTGGCATGGCTGTCGCCGGGATCGGTGCCTGTTATGGCGGCTATAGGGCTATCCTGCACGCGAGAAGGCCGAAGCGGAGGCGGTACGCTATGCGGCGAGAGAGAATGAGAGGCAAGCATGAAGCACCTTAAGTTAAAGCTCATTCTTCTTATTCTGCTGATCTGCCTTGCCTTTGCCAGCGCCGCCCTTGCGGTAAAGCCGCTGATCGACGGCGCGGAAAAGAGCGTGGAAGTCAAGCAGGCTGTAGAGGAATACCGCGAAACGATTGCCGAGATACGCGAGGAAGCAGAGAAAGCCGAGGAAAACGAGGAACAGCATGAGCCTATCCCATATGCCCAGCTCTACGAGGATATGCAGTTCTATAACCGGCAGCTTTATCTCTTCAAACAGGACAAGTTGGACAGCAAGAGCGCCTACGAGCTGTCACAGTTCAAGCTGACCGATTACGGCCTGCCCGACGAGAAGTTCGGCATCATCACCATTCCGAAAATGGACTTGGAAATGCCCCTGTTCCTCGGCGCGTCCGAGGCGAATATGGCGGCGGGCGCGGCGGTGCTGTCCCAGACCAGCATTCCCCTCGGCAGCAACAACAGCAACGCCGTGATCGCTGGACATCGCGGATACAGCGGCTACCCTTATTTCAAGGAGATCGAGTTGCTAGAGGTGGGCGACGAGGTGACGATCACGAACATTTGGGGAACGCTGACCTACGTTGTGACGGAGATCAAGATCATCAATCCGAATGACGTGAACGCGATCCTCATTCAAAAGGGCAAGGACATGATCACGCTGCTGACCTGCCATCCCTATGCCAGCGGCGGCAAGTACCGCTACTTGGTTTTCTGCGAGCGTGTGGAGGACGACTGATGAGCTTTGAATACTTCTACGGCGGCCAGTCCGAAGCCTTTTCCTTTTACCGCATCCCCCGCCAGCTTGTAACCGGAGCTGAGTTTTGTGATCTCTCCACAGATGCCAAGCTGCTCTATGGCATGATGCTTGACCGCATGGGCTTGTCTGCCCGGAATGGCTGGTATGACGAGCTGGATCGCGTGTATATCTATTACACCATCGACGAGATCATGGAGGACTTGCGCTGTGGCCATAACAAGGCTGTGCGTCTGCTGGCCGAGTTGGACACCAGAGGTGTCGGGCTGATCGAGCGGAAAAAACAGGGCCAGGGTAAGCCGACCATGATCTATGTCAGGCAGTTCGTCGAAACAGCGCCTCCTGCGCCCAGGGGGAAGTCTGCGTCGTCCAGACTTCCGAAAACGGGAAGTCAAGAAGATTCAAAAGAGGAAGTCCAGACTTCCCAAAATGAAACTTCAAGACTTCCCGAAAGCGGAAGTGCAGACTTCCCAAAAAGGGAAACTAATTATACTGATACAAGCAAAACTGAAAAGAGCTATACTGATCCATCTATCCATCCATCGTACTGCCCTAAAATGGAGAGAGCGGTGATCGAGGCGGATGTGCGGGAACAGATCGACTATCCCCGTCTGGCAGAGAGCTACCCATACGATGACCCGGAAAGCATTCTGGAACTGATCTGCGACGTGCTGTGCAGCACCTCCGATACGATCCGAATCGCCAACGAGAATATCCCAACGCCCAAGGTGCAGGAACGATACCGACGGCTGGATTTTGAACATGTGACCTATGTGATGGACTCCCTCCGAGAAACCACCACGAAGATAAAAAATATACGGGGCTATCTGTTAACGGCGCTCTATTATGCGCCGATCACGATAGGCCCGTATTATGCAGCCGCCGTGCGGCATGATTTTGGCTGAAATCCGTTTCACCATGAAACGCATTTTAAGGAAGATATTATGACTGCTTAGCAAGACTTCACTTTTGTTACGAGGGATTCCAACTCCTGGGCATAGACGTCAATATCAACGGGTTCTTTATTGTCGCCTCGAAGAGCACAATCCCATTTGTAAAGAAAGTCTTCTAACTCGCGGGAATCGATTCTTTTCCAATATGGTGCAAGTGCAATAAGAGCAGCATCAAATGGATTTGATTCAAAATTATCTGCGTCTATAAATCCACACATTCCAGCCCTATCACAACTATGGACTCTACGAACAATACTCTCTAGAACAATAGCATCGTTATGGCTGATTCTCATGGCGAAACCTCCTCATAAAAAAGTGTGTAGTCAGCCTACTGTCATTTATTATAGCACTTAAATTGTTATTTGTCATTCAGAATACAACATAAGGAGGAAATCAATGCCCAACGAAAAACCCATTCCGCAGCAAATCCCCATCGAGAAGATCCATGATCTCCCCGGCGTAACAGACTTCAAGCTGCCGGAAAAATCCTACGGGACTTTGGTAAGCAGCATCCTGGTCAACGGCCTCCGGGAGCCGGTGATCTTGCGCCCGCAAGAAAACGGCGAGTATCAGCTTGTGCATGGCTACCGCCGCCGCAAAGCTGCCGAACTTGCCAAACTCAAAACGCTGGATGCCCTGGTGTACGACATGACTGAGAAAGAGGCAAAGGATTACCGCCTGGCTGTGGCCGCAAATCCCGATGCGCCGATTCCCGGCAAACTGATCACCCCGGACACCAAGACGCCCGCCTCGGCCAAAGATCTGCCCAAAGCGGAAAATGCCGTGCCTGCAGAGAAGAAACCCGAGGCCGCGCTTCCGTCTCCGGCGAAAGCCACGGTGGAAAAACCTGTTGAGAAGAAAGCCGAGACTGCGCCTCCCGCTCCGGCAAAGCCCGCAGAGGAAAAACCGGTGGACAAGAAAGCTGAGTCCGCAGCTCCTCCCGCAGTAAAACCGGACGAAAAGAAACCTGCCGAGCCGCCGAAGGACAGCAAAAAAGCGGCTGAGGCTCCCGCCCCGGCTGCAGCAGATAAAGAGAAAAGGCCCGCCCCGGCAAAGGCTCCGGCCAAGAAAGCAGAGAAAGAGGAAAAGCCCGTTGGCACCATGGCCGAAGGGCCGACCGGGACGGCGATCACAAAACTGCTGGGCGAAAAGCTAAGCCCGCCTACGGAGAAGGAAAAGAAATCGCTGCCGATCCCCGGTGAAGGCGAAGCCTTTTCTGCCATCCTCCACCCGGCTTATCTGAAAAAGGCGGACATTAACACCTTCTCCGTTGACCGGGACAGCGATGACTTCAAGGAGCTGTTCCAATCCATCAAGCGTTTCGGTGTCAAAGATCCGGTGCTGGCCCGCTTCAACAAAGACGGCGAGCTGGAAATCCTGTCCGGTCAGCGCCGCCACCTGATCGCCTCCGAGCTGAACTATCCCGTTCCCACGATCATCCAGCAGCTCGACGATGACGACGCCCGCATCCTTGTCGCGGACGGAAACCTGCACCGCGAACACATTTCCACCTACGACCTCTCCCGCGCCCTGCGGATGAAAGCGGACAGCATGAAGCGCAAGGCAGGCCGGATAATCCGCGGCGCCAAGAGCGGCCCGGAAACGGATGAGATCATCGCCAAAGAGATGGGCATGAGCACCATGAAGCTCAACCGCCTGATGAAGCTCTCCGAGGCCACCCGCTCCATCTGCGACCTGGTGGATGAGGGCAGGCTGCCCACTTCCGTTGCCTACAACATTGCGTTCCTGCAGCCGAAGCACCAGGACACCGTTGCCGATCTGATCGGGATCAATGTCAAGGTCAACAATGAAAACACCGGGATTCTGAAAAAGGTGGCGTCATCCGGGATGTGCTGGAGGGCAAGTACCCGCCGAAGGTTGTGGAGAAGCCCAAGCCTGTCGCGCCGCCCGTCCCTTCCGCCCAGCCGATCGCCCCGGCCAGCGTTTCCAAATCCCCGGACATTCCCGTACCGCCTGTGCCTCCCGCGCAGCCGAAAGCCCCGGACAATGTTGTGCCGTTCCCGTCCACCTGTGCAACACCGACGCAAGCGCCTCCCAGCGTAACCGCAGGCAAAGAAACCGCGCCAGCTGCTGTCCCACCTAAGCCCGCCACCGAGCCGCAGGATCGGGAGAACAGCTACGAAACCAAGATCGTCCTGCGCGGCGACCGGCTCCGCAAGTATTTCCCCGATGTGTCCATGACGCCCCGTGAGATTGAGGACAGCATCTATGATGCGCTGGAAATGCGCCGACAGATGCAGGAAAAGGCGAAGCAGAAAGCGGAGATCTTCGGCAAGGAAAAGAAAGGCCCGGTGAAGTAATCGGATGAATGTGCTTGTAGTTGAGCCCGGCTTTCTTCCCTACGAAAAGGAAATCTCGGATTCACTCAATTCTGATGAGCATTTGCGGGCTTTGCAGGAAATCGTCGGTGGATGGATCGAGGCAATTTACCCTTATGACGAGGAAGTGGCTATCGTCTGCAACGAGGAAGGACTTATCAATGGCCTGCCTTTTAACCGCAGCGTCCCCGGAGGCTACGGCGGTGTTTTCGGCACATTCTTCATTTGCGGTCTGGGTGAGGAGGACTTTTGTTCTCTCCCGCCCGACCTTATGGAACGCTTCAAAAAAGAGTTTAGAAACTCTGAAATTCTGCTCGGCTTTGACGGGAACGAGGCAGTTACCCTAAAAGTATCTTCCCAGCCGAAGCCGCACGACACAACGCCCCATGAGAAAAACCACAGCAGCCCGGAGCGATGAGCTCGCCGCCCGCGTCAAGGAGTTGACGGACAAGCTGGAAAGCGGTGTCAAGGACGTTTTCGAGAGCGACGCTTACAAAAGCTATCTCACCGCCATGTCCAAGCTCCATCGGTACAGCTTTGGAAACGTCCTATTGATCCTCTGGCAATGCCCGGAAGCAAGCATTGTTGCGGGCTTTGGGAAATGGAAAAAGGAATTTGGCCGGACAGTAAAGCCCGGAGAGAAAGGCATCCAGATTCTCGCTCCCATGCCCCGCAAAAAACTTGTCCTCCAACAGAAGATCGACGCGCAGACTATGACGCCGATCCTCGGCGCGGACGGCCAGCCGGAAAAGGAATGGGCCTTTGTGCGGTGGACGGATTTTCGGATTGTCTACGTGTTCGACATCAGCCAGACGGAGGGCAAAGAATTCCCCTCGTATGGCGTGGGCGAGCTGACCGGCGAGGTGCCGCAGTATGCGGAGTTTGTGGCGGCAATAGAAAAGCTGTCCCCGGTGCCCATTGAGTTCCGGGAGCCGGAAGTCTCCAAGGGCTGCTACAATTTGTTGGAGCAGAAAACCTATATCAACGAAGGCATGAGCCAGGTGCAGACGCTAAAGACGCTGATCCACGAGACAGCCCATGCCAAGCTCCACGCCCTGCCCGTGGAAAACGGGAAGATCATCGGCAAG
>CADCHN010000030.1 GCA_902801295.1 Oscillospiraceae bacterium
TTCGGGGAAGATGATCTGTTCCTTCAGGCCCAGGCTGTAGTTGCCGCGGCCGTCGAAGGCGTCGGCGCTGATGCCGCGGAAGTCGCGGACACGGGGCAGAGCCACGTTGAGCAGACGGTCCAGGAACTCCCACATGCGATCCTGGCGCAGGGTGACCTTCACGCCGACCTTCATGCCCTCGCGGAGCTTGAAGTTAGCGACGGACTTGCGGGCCACGGTGGCAACCGCATGCTGGCCGGTGATGGCGGAGATCTCCTTGATCACGCCCTCGAGGGCCTTCGCGTTGTCCTTGCAGTCGCCGCAGCCGACAGAAACCACGATCTTGTCGATCTTGGGGATCTGCATGCTGGACTTGTACTGGAACTTCTCCATCAGAGCAGGAGCAACTTCCTTCAGATACTTTTCTTTCATGCGTGTCATAAGTCAGTTATCTCCTTTCTCTCAGATTTCGGCGCCGCACTTCTTGCAGATGCGGGTCTTCTTGCCGTTCTCGATCTTGTGGCCAACGCGGGTCGCCTTGCCGCACTTGGGGCAGACGAGCTGCACCTTGCTGGCGTAGATGGGGGTGTTGATCTTGATGATGCCGCCCTCTTCGCCCTGCTTGCGGGGCTTCTGGTGCTTGCTGGCGGTGTTCACGCCCTCGACGATGACCTTGCCGGTCTTCGGCTCGGCAGCCAGGACCTTGCCCTGCTTGCCCTTGTCCTTGCCGGACAGAACGATGACTTTATCGTCTTTCTTAATGTTCATTCTCTGTACCCTCCATCAAATCACTTCGGGAGCCAGGGACAGGATCTTCATGTATTCCTTGTCACGGAGCTCACGGGCAACGGGTCCAAAGATACGAGTGCCGCGGGGGTTCTTGTCGCCGGTGTTGATCAGAACCGCAGCGTTCTCGTCGAAGCGGACATAGGTGCCGTCGGCGCGGCGGACGGGCTTCACGGTGCGGACGACGACGGCCTTGACCACGTCGCCCTTCTTCACGGAACCGCCGGGAGCAGCCTTGCGGACGGAGCAGACGATCACGTCACCGATGCTCGCGTACTTGCGCTTGGAGCCGCCGAGCACGCGGATGCACTTCAGTTCCTTGGCGCCGGTATTGTCGGCGACCTTCAGATAAGTTTCCTGCTGAATCATGGTGCCGCCTCCTTACTTAGCCTTCTCAACGATTTCGACCACGCGCCATCTCTTGTCCTTGGACAGGGGGCGGGTCTCCATCACACGCACAATATCGCCTTCGCGGCACTCGTTGTTCTCGTCGTGTGCCTTCAGACGGTAGGTGCGGCCGATGATCTTCTTGTAGACCTTGTGGGCCACGCGGTCCTCAACGATGACGACCACGGTCTTGTCCATCTTGTCGGAAACAACCTTGCCCACGCGGACCTTACGGGAAGTAGTTCTCTCAGTATTCATTCTTTGTTACCTCCTCAGTTCTGCTTCTCGCGAAGCACGGTCTTGACACGGGCGATATCACGGCGGACCGCAGAGATCTTCACGGGGTTGTCAAGATGATTGGTGGCATGCTGCATGCGGAGCATGAACAGATCCTTCTTGAGGTCGGCGAGCTTCTTTTCGAGCTCTTCGACGGACAGGGAGCGAATTTCAGTTGCCTTCATCTTATTCACCACCATTCTCAGTCTCGGCGCCCTTCGCGACAATCTTGGTCTTGATGGGCAGTTTGTGGCTGGCCAGGCGGAGAGCCTCGCGGGCGGTCTCTTCGGGAACGCCAGCGATCTCAAACATCACTCTGCCGGGCTTGACGACAGCGACCCAGTACTCCGGGGAGCCTTTACCGGAACCCATACGGGTCTCGGCGGGCTTGGCGGTGACGGGCTTGTCGGGGAAGATCTTGATCCAGACCTGACCGCCGCGCTTGGTGTGCTTCGATCTGGTTGGAGGTGATCCAGCCGGGCTCCTGCGCGGCCAGACCAAATTCACCGTAGTTAACAACGTTGCCGCGGGTGGCTTTGCCCTTCATGCGGCCGCGCTGAACTCTGCGGTATTTCACTCTCTTAGGCATTAACATTAGTTGTTGCCTCCTTCCTTAGCGGGAGCAGCGGGGCGAGGGCCGCGGTTGAAGCTGCCCTGGCCGGCAGGTCTGCTGCCATAGCCGCCCTGACGGCGCTCACCGTTCTGGCCGCGGAAATCACGATTGTCGCGGTTGTCACGGTTGTAGCCGCCCTGACGACGGTCGCCGCCCTGACGGCGGTCGTCTCTGCGACGGCGCTCGCCCTGGGGCTTCGACAGGTCCATGGTGCGCGGGGTGGTGCGCAGGGTCTGGGAGAGGACTTCGCCCTTGTAGATCCAAACCTTGACGCCGATGCGGCCGTAGGTGGTGTTCGCTTCGGCAAAGCCGTACTCGATGTCGGCACGGATGGTCTGCAGGGGGATGGTGCCCTCGTGGTAGCACTCGCTGCGGGCGATCTCGGCGCCGCCCAGACGGCCGGAGCACTTGACCTTGATGCCGCGGGCGCCCATACGCATGGCGCGGCCCATGGCGTTCTTCATCGCGCGGCGGAAGCCGATGCGCTTCTCAAGCTGCTGCGCAATGTTCTCAGCGACCAGCTGAGCGTTGATATCGGGGGTGCGGACCTCAACGATGGAGAGAGCGACGGGCTTGCCGATCAGCTTCTCGACCTCGAGGCGCAGGCGCTCGATCTCAGCGCCGCCCTTGCCGATGACGACACCGGGGCGGGAGCAGTGGATATAAATGCGGACCTTGGCGGAATCGCGCTCGATTTCGATGGTGGGAACACCGGCGGAATAGAGGGTCTTCTTCAGGTACTCGCGGATCTTGTGATCCTCAACGATCAGATCGCCGACCTTGTCCTCGCGGGCATACCAGCGGGAATCCCAATCCTTGATAACGCCGACACGCAGGCCGTGCGGATTAACTTTCTGTCCCATAATTCTGCCTCCTTCCCTTAGTCTCTCTCAGCCACGCCGATGGTGATGTGGCTGGTGCGCTTGTTGATGCGGTACATGCGGCCCTGCGCTCTGGGCATGCCCCTCTTGAGGATGGGGCCGGCGTTGGCGTAGGTCTCGGCAACGTACAGCTTCTCAGGATCCATCTCGTACTTGGGACCCTCGGCGTTGGCCATGGCGCTCTTGAGCACCTTGATCATCAGCTCGCAGCCGGCCTTCGGAGTGTTCTCCATCAGAGCCATGGCGACCTTGGCGTCCTTGCCGCGGATCATGTTGCAGATGATTTCAACCTTGCGGGGAGAAATACGAGCGTATTTGTGCTCCGCACGGGCAATTTTCTTTTCGTCCATGGTTTCTCCTCCTTACTTACCGGTCTTGCTGCCGGCGTGGCCGCGGAAGGTGCGGGTCGGGGCGAACTCGCCCAGCTTGTGACCGACCATATCTTCCGTGACGTACACGGGCACATGACGGCGGCCGTCGTGGACGGCGATGGTGTGTCCGACGAAGGACGGGAAAATCGTGGAGGCCCGGGACCAGGTCTTGACGACCTGCTTGTTGCCGGTCTTGTTCATCTCGTCGACTCTCTTCAGCAGCTCGGGAGCGGCGAAGGGGCCTTTCTTAATGCTTCTGCTCATTGATGTTTCCCTCCTTACTTCGCGTTGCGGCGCTTGACGATGAACTTATCGGTTCTGTTCTTCGTCTTGCGGGTCTTGTAACCGAGTGCAGGCTTGCCCCACGGAGTGACAGGGCCGGGACGGCCGATCGGGGACTTGCCTTCACCACCGCCGTGGGGGTGGTCCACCGGGTTCATGACAGAGCCGCGAACCGTGGGACGGACGCCCATGTGGCGTTTGCGGCCGGCCTTGCCGATGTGGACGTTGGCGTGGTCGATGTTGCCGACCTGGCCGATGGTGGCGTAGCAGTCCATGCGGACCTTGCGCATCTCGCCGGAGGGCAGACGCAGGGTAACCATGCCGCCTTCCTTGGCCATCAGCTGCGCGGCGACGCCGGCGCTGCGGACGAGCTGAGCACCCTTGCCGGGGTAGAGCTCGACGTTGTGGATCACGGTACCCACGGGGATGTTCGCCATCGGCAGAGCGTTGCCCGGCTTGATGTCGGCGGTGGGAGAGGCGACGACGGTGTCGTCAACCTTCAGGCCGACCGGAGCCAGGATGTAACGGCGCTCGCCGTCAGCGTACTCGACCAGAGCGATGAACGCGCTGCGGTTGGGGTCGTACTCGAGACGGACGACCTTGCCCTCGACGTCGCGCTTGTCGCGCTTGAAGTCGATCACGCGGTACTTCTGGCGGTTGCCGCCGCCCTGGTGGCGGACGGTGATGCGGCCGTAGTTGTTGCGGCCGGAGTTCTTCTTGAGAACCTCAACGAGGCCCTTTTCGGGCTTGACATGCTTTTCCAGTCCGTCGAAGCCGGAAACGGTCATCTGACGTCTGGCAGGAGTCGTCGGTCTGTAAGTTTTAATAGACATTCTTTATTCCTCCTTAAACCATGCCTTCAAAGAGCTCAATGTTCTTGGAGTCGGCGCTGAGCTTGACAACGGCTTTCTTCCAGGAGGCAGTCTTGCCCATGGGGTAAGCGCCGGTGCGCTTGGCCTTGCCCAGGACGTGGGTGGTGGTGACCTTGATCACTTTCACGCCAAAAATTTCTTCGATCGCCTTTTTGATCTCGATCTTGTTGGCGTCCTTGGCAACCTCGAACGCGTACTTCTTGATGTCCAGGTCTTCCATGGACTGCTCGGTGATGATCGGGCGAATGATCACATCATATGCGGTCTTCATCAGGCGAACACCTCCTCAATCTTGGCCAGGGCAGCCTTGTCGACGACGAGCTTGCCGCTGGTGAGAATCTGGTAGGGGCTGAGGACGGTGGCGAAGGTGGTGCTGACGCCCTCGATGTTGCGGGCAGACTTGACGACCTTCTCGTCCACGGTCTCGGTGATGACGAGGGCCTTGCCTTCGGCGCCGACCTTGTTCAGGAACGCGGCAAAGGGCTTGGTCTTGACTTCGTCGACCTTCAGGCCGTCGATCACGATGATCTCATTGTCAGCGGCCTTGGCAGACAGCGCGGACTTGAGAGCCAGACGGCGAACCTTCTTGTTGAGGGTGTAGCCGTAATCGCGCGGCTTCGGCGCGAAGGCTACGCCGCCGTGGTACCACACGGGAGAACCGGCATAGCCGGCGCGGGCGCGGCCGGTGCCCTTCTGGCGCCAGGGCTTGCGGGTGGTGTAGGAAACCTCACCCTTGGTGAGAGCGCTCTGGGTGCCCTGACGGCAGTTGGCCAGGTGATTCTTAACGGAATCATGCAGGACGCTCTTGTTCGGCTCGATGCCGAAGATGGCCTCGGAGAGCTCGATCTCGCCGATCTTCTCGCCAGCCATGTTGAACACGTTAGCTTTAGGCATTTATGCTGCTCTCCTTTCCTTACTTGGTTCTCGCGGAAGCCTTCTGCGGGTTGACACGCGCGGAGGCCTTCTGCGGGTTGAGGCTGATACCGGCGGCCTCGCCCTTCTTGACGGGCTGAGTCTTGACGGTATTCTTAATGTAGACGATTCCGCCCTTGGGGCCGGGAATGGCGCCGCGGATGGCGATGAGGTTCAGCTCCGCGTCGACCTTCACGACGTCCAGATTCTGCACGGTGACCTGCTCGACGCCCATATGGCCGGCCTGCTTCTTGCCCGGGAAGATCCGGGAAGGATCGGTGCTCGAGCCCATGGAGCCCGCGTGACGGTGCACGGGGCCGCCGCCGTGGCTGGTGGGGGTGCGGCCCTGGCCGAAGCGCTTGATAACGCCGGCGTAGCCTTTGCCCTTGCTGATGCCGGTGACGTCGACCTTGTCGCCTTCTGCGAAGACGTCGGCCTTAACCACGTCGCCGACTTCCAGCTTGCTGGAATCCTCAAGGCGGAACTCCTTGAGATGCTTGACCATACCTACGCCCGCCTTCTTCAGGTGACCCTGCTCCGGCTGGCTGAGTTTCTTGCCGGCTACTTCTTCGTAACCGAACTGGACGGCTTCGTAGCCTTCCTTCTCCTTGGTCATCTTCTGGACGACCACGTTCGGGCCGGCCTCGATGACGGTGACAGGAATGACCTTGCCCGCCTCGTCGAAGATCTGCGTCATGCCGACCTTCTTGCCGATGATGGCTTTCTTCATGTTATTTCCTCCTTCGGTTATTGGTTGCCTCGCATGGCCCGGCGCTCGGCTGCGCCGTTCAGAGGCTGGCAACTTAACCCGTCCGCATACGCAAGCTGCGGACTACGGGTCGTTGATGGGTGGTTTGTGTCTTACAGCTTGATCTCGATTTCGACGCCGGCGGGAACTTCAAGGTTCATCAGGGCCTCGACGGTCTTCTGGGTGGGGCTCATGATGTCGATGAGGCGCTTGTGGGTGCGGCGCTCAAACTGCTCACGGCTGTCCTTGTACTTGTGGACAGCGCGCAGGATGGTGACGATCTCGGTCTTGGTGGGCAGGGGGATGGGGCCGGAGACCTTGGCGTCCGTGCGCTTGGCGGCCTCGACGATGGTCTCGGCAGCCTTGTCGATGAGCTGGTGATCGTAGGCTTTCAGACGGATGCGGATCATGTTCTTGTTGGTGCTTGCCATGGGTTTGTTTCTCCTTTTCGATCGTTTTTCGGCGGCATTGGGACCGCCTTTCTGTTCGATCGGATGAAGCCGATTTTCTGTACACACAACCGTGCGTATCAGGCCATGTCCGAAAAACAAACCGGTTTTTCAACCGGTTGTGACCTTCCGCCCATGCGATATACGCGCATACAGGATCGGTTTCAGCCGCCCGATTGCGTATCGGATATACCTCCGATACCGGACATGCTCCACGGAAGTTACCTCGCTTTTGCGAGCAATCTCCCGCTTCATAGCCATTTGCCGCGCATTGCGCGAGCTTTGTTAGTATACTTGACAGTCCGCCGCTTGTCAAGAGTTTTTTCGTGGAAAGTGCAGAAAATTTCCAAGGATTTTTGTGAAAGATGATAGGAGTGAAAAAAGGAGGCCATAGCCTCCTTTTTTTCACTCGTTTCAGGTTTTTTCCCGCCATTTCCGCCACAGGATCGTCCAAAGCAGCGTCATCAGACCCCAGATTGCGGCAGCCGCAACCAGGATGAAGGCGAGGTCGCGCGGCAGGAAAAAGCTGAGCGTCTGCGTGCCCTTGACGAGCAGGTGACCGATCGGGTACGAGAGCGCAGCGAAGAACAGTGCGCGCAGCACCGGCGCTGCCTTTTTCTTCCGAAGAATTAGCCACAGCAGGCCGAGAACCGCGGCGGCCGCCAGCGACAGAAGCAGGTAAAAGCCAAGCGCCAGCCGCGGCAGAATTATCGCGCCGCCGTTCATTGATCTGCCGAACAAGAGCTTCTGCGGGCTTCGGAAACCGTAGCCATAGAACACGCAATCGGGGATATCGCTGAAGGTGAGGATGCCCCGCTCGGGCGTCAGAGTCTGCCGGTCGTTCCAGCGGCTGCTCCAGCCCTGAAGCAGCAGCGTCGTCTTGCCGGTATCCGGATCCGTGCAAAGCTCTGACTCCATGGCGCTCACGCGCCCGTCATAGGAGAGTGTCAGCACGCCGTCCTCCGCGCTCTCCACGCGAACCAGGTCCTTTTCCCAGGGCAGCGCGTATTTGTCTATGCTGCGCGCCAGCAGGCTGAACAGCGGCAGGAACACCAGCAGCGCCGCCAGCAGCGCCGTCTGCCAGCGGCGGCGGCGGATCGCTTTTTTCACGCCGCGCAGGGCCTCCGAAGCATCCGGCTCCGGCGTCGCCGGCTGTTTGAGTTCCTCCAGCTTTTCCCGGCAATCCGGACAGTCCGCCAGGTGCTCGTCAAGCAGTTGTTTCGTTTCCTCGCTCGCCAGATCCTCCACGTATAACGGGAGCAGATCCCGGATCACGCCACAGGGTATTTTCATGTTGATTCCTCCATTTCCGCCTGAATTTTCGCCCGCGCGCGGTGATACACGACGCAGGCCCAGTTGTCAGTTTTGCCGAACAGTTCGCCGATGTCGCGAAAACTGAGCTGCCCGAACACCCGCAGGGAGAAGACCTCCTTATAGGGCTCCGGCAGCGCGTGCAGCGCCCGATGGATGCGGAGGCACTCGTCCCGATCCAGGGCGAGTGCCTCCGGCCCGGCGGAGTCGTCGGCCCGCTCGGGCGAATCGTCCATCGGTTCCGGCATTTTCCGGCGCTGTTCGGAGAGAAAGGCGTTTTTGGCGATGCCGCAGAGCCAGGTTTTCAAGCTGCACTCACCGCGAAAGCCGTCGATGGCCTGCATCGCCTTGAAAAAAGTCTCCTGCGTCAGCTCCTCCGCGGTGTGCACGTCCCGCGTCAGAGCCAGCGCATAGCGATACACCGGGTCGAAATACTCCCGGTACACCCGCTCGAAGTCTTTTTCCATCCCCTTCTCACCTCCTTCACCTCTTAGACGCGCGAAACGGGGAAATCTTACAATAAAAATTCGGAATCCGGACATACAAATTCCGAATTCCGAACTCCGAATTACATCTCAAACAGGGTAATCTGGCTGCTCTCGGGCAGGTCGCCGAGGGCGCCGAGCCGTTTGAGCGTATCCAGGTGGCTCTGGGAGACCTTCGGGCAGGCCGCGCTCAGATCCTCCATCGAGATAAACTCACGGCCGCCCTCGCGGCAGCGGGCCAGGTCGAGGGCCGCGGCCTCGCCGAGACCGGAGATCGACACAAAGGGCGGGCGCAGCTGATCCTCCCCCACGGGCAAAAACTTCGTCGCATCGGACTCATAGAGGTCGATCGGCGCAAAGCGGAAACCGCGCATGTTGAACTCGTACACCGCCTCGAGCGTCACGAGCAGATCCTCCTCGTTGGCCGTCAGATCTGTGCGGCGCTTCATGTCGTTGATGCGCCGGCGCACCGCCTCGGTGCCGCCGCACATCATCTCCGCGTCGAAGCCGCCCTTCTGGCTGCGGCGGTAGAAATAGGCGCTGTAGAAGGCGATGGGCTTATGTACCTTGAACCAGGCGATGCGGAAGGCCATCATGACGTAGGCCACGGCGTGCGCCTTCGGGAACAGGTAGGCGATCTTGCGCGCCGACTCAATCCACCAGTCCGGCACGCCCATGTCGCGCATCTGCTGCTCGGCGTCGCCGGGAAACTCCCCGCTCTTTTTGACCTTGCCCTTGCGCACGGCCTCCATGGTCTTGAAGGCCAGCGCCGGAGCCATGCCGCGCGCGATCAGATAGATCATGATGTCGTCGCGGCAGCCGATGGTCTCGTTGACGGTTGCGATCCCGTCCACGATCAGGTCGCGGATGTTGCCGGCCCAGACGTCGGTGCCGTGGGAGAAGCCGGACAGGCGCACGAGGGTGTCAAACTGCTTCGGCTGCGTCTCCACGAGCATCTGGCGGGTAAAGCCGGTGCCGAACTCCGGGATGCCGATACTTCCGGTCTGGCCGATGATCGGGTCGTCCTCTGGCAGGCCGAGCACGGCGGGGCTTGTGAAGATCGCCATGGTGTCGGGGTCGGAGAGCAGGATCTCCTTGGCGTCCACGCCGGTCATGTCCTCCATCATGCGGATCATGGTCGGGTCATCGTGGCCCAGCTCGTCGAGCTTGAGGAGGTTTGCCTCCATGCAGTGGTATTCAAAGTGGGTGGTGATGATGTCGCTGTTGGGGTCGTCGGCCGGGTGCTGCACCGGGCAGAAGTCGGTGACGTCCTTGTCCTGCGGGATGACGACGAGGCCGCCTGGGTGCTGGCCGGTGGTACGCTTGATGCCCACGAGGCCCAGCGCGAGGCGGTTCTCCTCCGCCTTGGTGGCGGTGATGCCGCGCTCCTCGAGGTATTTTTTCACATAGCCGTAGGCCGTCTTTTCGGCAAGCGTGCCGATGGTGCCGGCGCGGAACACGTGATCCGAGCCGAAGAGCACCTCGGTGTACTTGTGGGCCTTGGCCTGGTATTCGCCGGAGAAGTTCAGGTCGATATCGGGGGTCTTTTCGTTGCCGGGGAAGCCGAGGAAGGTCTCGAAGGGGATGTCGAAGCCGTCCTGCCGCATGCGCGTGCCGCAGTTCGGGCAGTCCTTGGGCGGCATGTCGGCGCCGCAGCCGTAGCTGCCGTCGGTGATGAACTCGGAGTGGCAGCACTTGGGGCAGACGTAGTGCGGCGGAAGGGAGTTGACCTCGGTGATGCCGGACATGTAGGCGACGATCGACGAGCCGACGCTGCCTCGGCTGCCGACGAGGTAGCCGTTTTCGAGGGAGTTCTGCACCAGCTTCTGGGCAGACATGTAGATGACGTCATAGTTGTGGTCGAGGATGGTGTTGAGCTCCACGTCCACGCGCTCTTTCACGAGCGCAGGCGGGTTTTCGCCGTAGATGCGGTGCATTTTGCTGTACACCAGGTCGCGCAGGTCCTCGGCCGAGTGCTCGATTTTCGGCGGGAAGAGCTCCTTCGGCAGCAGCTCGATCTCCTCCACCTGCTCGGCGATGGCGCGGGTGTTGGTGATGACGACCTCCTTGGCCGTCTCCTCGCCGAGATAGGCAAACTCTGCCAGCATCTCCTCGGTGTTGCGGAAGAAGATCGGGCAGCTGCGGTCAGCGTCGGAGAACTTCTTGGCCGCCTGCAGGATTTTGCGGTACTGCTCGTCCTCGGCGTCGAGGAAGTGGACGTCGCTGGCGGCGATGACGGGCTTATTCAGCTTCCGCCCCAGCTCGAGGATCGTGCGGTTGTAGTCCTGCAGCACGGTCTCATCCTTGACGCGGCCGTTTTCCACGAGAAAGGCGTTGTTGCAGATCGGCTGGATCTCCAGGTAGTCGTAGAAGGAGGCGATCTTTTCGAGCACCTTCGGGCTCTCGCCGCGCATCACCGCGCCGTAGAGCTCGCCCATCCCGCAGGCCGAGCCCACGAGCAGACCCTCGCGGTGCTGCAGCAGCAGGCTCTTGGGGATGTTCGGCGTGCGGTGAAAATACTTCAGGTAGGACTGGGAGATCATCTCGTAGAGGTTCTTCAGTCCGGTGCGGTTTTTCACCAGCAGCACCATGTGGTGCGTCTTGGCCACGTCCGTGCGGCGCAGCGAGTGATAGACCGTCTCGATGTCGTCGAGCGTGTGCGCGCCCTGCGCGGCCAGCATCGGCAGGAACTTGCCCATCATGCGGGCCACGACCATTGCGTCATCCGAGGCGCGGTGGTGGTTGAACTTCGGCAGGCCGAGATGGTTCGAGACAATGTCCAGCTTAAACTTTTTCAGCTCCGGCAGCAGCGCCTGGCTGAGCGCGAGCGTGTCCAGAAAGACCGGAGAGAACTTGATGTGGTGGCGGTTGGCCGCGGCGCTCATGAAGCCCACGTCAAAATGCGCGTTGTGCGCGATCAGCGGCCGGTCGCCGGCAAAGTCAAGAAACAGGCGCAGCGCCTCGTCCTCGTCCGGCGCGTCGGCCACGTCGCTGTCCTTGATGCCGGTCAGCTCCGTGATATTGGCCGGGATCGGCTGGCGGGGGTTGACGAAGGTGTTGAACTCCTGCTTGATTTCGCCCCCGGAGAAGATCACCGCGCCGATTTCGGTCATGCGGTTATCCTGGGCGTTGAGGCCGGTCGTCTCGATATCGAAGGCCACAAACTCCGTGTCCAGCGGCAGCTTGGACTTGCCGATGACGGCGCTGTTGCCGTCCATGTCGTTGAGGAAATAGGCCTCGAGGCCGTAGATGATCTTCACGCCGTGCTTTTTGCCCGCTTTCCACATATCCGGGAAGGCCTGCGCCACGCCGTGGTCGGTCACGGCGATGGCAGGCATGCCCCAGAAGGCGGCGCGCTTGACCGCGGCCTCCGGATCCGTCAGCGCGTCGAGTGCAGAAAAGCGGGTATGCAGATGCAGCTCCACGCGCTTTTCCGGGGCGTTGTCCGGGCGGATGTAGCGCTTGCCCTTGACGATGTTGCGCGGGTCGAGCACCATGTCGTCCTCGAACTTGTTGTAGGCAATCTCGCCCTGCACGGTCAGATGATCGCCGGGGTTGATGCGCTCGATGACGCCGCGGTCCTCCTCCTGGCGCAGGAAGTGGGAGACGCGGATCGTGCTCGAGCGGTCGGTGAGGTCGAAGGACAGCACCGCGCCGCCCTTTTTGGTGGTGCGGCTGTTCACGGCCACCACGTCGCCCTCCACGGTCACGCGGCCGGATTCGAGGGTGAGCGTGTCCATCTTCACCGCCGCCTGCTTGATGGCGCGGCCGAAGAGCACGTCGCCCTTGGGCGCGGAAGAGGGCGCCGAGGACGCAAAGGGCTGCACCGAGGCGCGCGGCGCGGGGTAGTCCGAAAGCAGACGCACGGCCGCGAGGGCGTAGTCGTCCCGCAGGCAGGCGCACAGCGCCTCCTCCTCCACCGGGGAGGGCATGGCGGGAAACCAGGCGCTTACCGTGAGGCTGCGCTCGGCGACATTTACCTGCACATCGGTGATATAGGCCTTGTCCAGTCCCCCGCAGCTGTCAAGCCGGGCTGCGCAGCCGGGAAAGACTGTCAGAAATGGGGTATGTTCGCTCATAAACGCTATCCTTTATGTTTCTTCTTCGATCAGCGCCAGCAGCCGGTCGCAGAGCTCGCCGTAGGGATAGGTGCCGAGCACCTCGCCCTTTTTGAAGAGCAGGCCCTTCCCTTTTCCGCCCGCGACGCCGTAATCGGCCTCGCGCGCCTCGCCCGGGCCGTTGACGACGCAGCCCATCACCGCCACGGTGATGTCGCGGTCGATCCCCTGCAGACGGCGCTCGACTTCCTCGGCCAGGCCGATCAGGTCGATCTCCGTGCGCCCGCAGGTCGGGCAGGAGACAAATTTCACGCCGCCGTGCCGCAGCCCGGCCGCCTTCAGGATAGCGATGCCGGTTTTCACTTCCTCGACGGGGTCCGCCGTGAGGGAGACGCGCAGTGTGTCGCCGATCCCCTCGTTCAAGAGCGTCCCGATGCCGACGGCGGATTGGATCGTGCCGTTCCAGGCGGTGCCCGTCTCAGTCACGCCGAGGTGCAGCGGATAGGGGAAGCGCTCGGCCGCGAGGCGGTAGGCCGCGACGGTCAGCGGCACCTGTGAGCACTTGAGCGAGAGGCAGATGTCGTCAAAATCATAGCGGTTCAGGAGCGCGATGTGCCCCTCGGCGCTCTCCACCAGAGCCTCGGCACAGGGGTGGCCGTATTTTTGCAGCAGGCGCGGCTCGAGGCTGCCGGCGTTGACGCCGATGCGGATGGGGATGTTCCTCTGCCGGCAGGCGTCCGCCACGGCCTTGACGTTTTCGGGCGCGCCGATGTTGCCGGGGTTGATGCGGATCTTGTCGATGCCGCGCTCGGCGCACAGCAGCGCCAGGCGGTAGTCAAAGTGAATATCCGCCACCAGCGGCACGGAAACCTGCGCCTTGATGGAGTCGATGGCTCGTGCGCTTTTCTCGTCCGGGACGGCCAGACGCACGATCTCGGCGCCCGCCGCCTCCATCGCGCGGATCTGCGCGACGGTGGCCTCTACGTCCCAGGTTTTGGTATTGCACATGGTCTGCACCGAAACCGGGGCGCCGCCGCCCACGGGGCGCGTGCCGACCATGATCTGTTTTGTCTTGTCTCTTTTCATCATCCAGTCACCAACCGTATAATATCATGCAGCAGCACGTAGGCCATCAGCGCCAGCAGCAGCACCATGCCTGCAGCGTGGATGTAGCCCTCGTACTTGGGATTGATTTTTTTGCGCGTGACGCCCTCGATCACCGCCGTCACCAGCAGCAGGAACACGCGCCCGCCGTCGAGCGCCGGGATCGGCAGCATGTTCATCACGGCCAGGTTCACCGCGATGAAGGCGCCGAAGGAGAAGATCATCCACAGCGCGTCCGCGGTCGTCTCCTGCTGGGCGCCGGTCGTGGCCATCATGTCCACGATACCGACGGGTCCGGCCAGATCGTTGACGCCGACCTGCCCGTGCACGAGCATCCGCAGGCTCTCCCATACAAGACGCACATAGCCCTTGGTCGTATCCCAGGCGGCGCGCAGATGGTCGCCGACGCCGCCCTTGAGGTAGGATGCGAAGTAGAAGCCGATCAGCGGCGTGTCGCTGCCGGGATAAAGCCGCCGCTCAATGGTGAAATTCCTGAGCTCGAGCTGCTTCCCGTTCCGTTCAAGGACAAAATCATAGCTTCCGTCCTCGGCCAGCAGCGCGCGGACCTCGGAGTAGGTCTTGACCGGCTGGCCGTTGATGCTGACGAAGCGGTCGCCCGCCTGCAGGCCGTCGGCGCTCTCGTAGGGACAGCCCTCCATGAAGCTGCCGATCACCGGGATCTCCCGGTCGTTGGGCACGAGGCCCGTGCTCGCCTGCAAAATCAGCACGATCAGAAAGCCCAGCAGGAAATTATTGAAGGAACCGGCGACCAGGATCAGCAGCCGCTTCCAGACCTTCTGATTGCCGAAGGCGCGGGGGTCGTCGGATTCCCCGTCCTCGCCGGTCATGGCGCAGTAGCCCCCGAAGGGCACGGCGCGCAGCGAGTACAGGGTCTCGCCCTTCTGCTTTTTCCAGAGCGCCGGGCCCATGCCGACGGCGAATTCCTCCACCCGCACGCCGCAGAGCTTCGCGGCGGAGAAGTGGCCGAACTCGTGGATGGCGACCAGAAGTCCGAAAATCAGAATGGCGATCACAGCGTAAAGAACAGTCATGCGATAAAGTGCTCCCTAACATAAGCCCTGGCCGCCTCATCGCAGGCCAGAATGGTGTCCAGATCCGCGTGCTGCACCGCGCCGAGTGCGGCGACGGCGCCGGCCGCGGCGTCATAGATGCGGTTATAGCCCAGCCGATGCTGCAAAAACAGATGCACCGCCGTCTCGTTGGCCGCGCTCATTACGCAGGGCGCGGTGCCGCCGGTTTTCGCGCAGTCCATCGCCAGGCGCAGGCAGGGCATGTTCTCCAGATCGGGCTCGGAAAAGCTCAAATCCCGCAGCTTCCAGAAGTCCAGCCGCTCGAACATGGACGGGCGGCGTTCGGGATAGGTCAGCGCCAGCTGGATCGGCAGGCCCATATCGGGCACGCCCAGCTGCGCGATCACCGTCCCGTCCACAAGCTCTACCATAGAGTGTATGACGCTCTGCGGGTGGATTACTACCTGAATGTCCTCCGGGCGCACCGCAAAGAGGTGCATCGCCTCGATAAACTCCAGGCCCTTGTTCATCAGCGTGGAGCTGTCCACCGAGATTTTGGCGCCCATGCTCCAGTTCGGGTGCCGCACCGCCTGCTCGGGCGTCACGTCCTCGAGCTCGGCGCGCCGTTTCCCGCGGAAGGGGCCGCCGGAGCCGGTGAGCAGGATCTTTTTCAGCTCGCCCTTCTGCCGCCCCATCAGGCACTGGAAAATGGCCGAGTGCTCGGAATCGACCGGCACGATCTCCGCGCCGGTCTCGGATGCGCGGCGCATCACCAGCTCGCCCGCGCAGACGAGCGTCTCTTTGTTGGCCAGCGCGATACGCTTTTTCGCGTCGATCGCAGCCAGGGTCGGCCGCAGCCCGACGGAGCCGGACACCGCCGTCACCACGCAGTCGCTCTCCGCAAGCGTGGCGGCCTCGATGAGGCCCTCCATCCCGACACCGACGCGGATCGGCGTATCGGCCACGGCAATTTTGAAGTCTTTGGCGGCCTGTTCGTCATAGACCGCCACAAATTTGGGCTGGAAGCGCCGCGCCTGTTCTTCCAGCAGGTCGATCTTGCGCCCGGCCGTCAGCGCGGCCACCGGCAGGCCGAGATGCTCGGCAACGGCCAGGGTCTGCCGGCCGATGGAGCCGGTGCTGCCCAAAACAGAAATGGCTTGAACCATAGAATTACCTCTCTATATACAAAAAACTAAACCCGCAGCGTCTTCAGATACGCCTTGTGCTCCTCCGGCACGCGGAAGCTCTCCACGGCCTTCCGGATCGTCTTGTTGTGCGTCCAGGGGTCCAGCCGCCGCTGCTCGAGATAAGGCAGCACGGCCTCGTACTGCTTGGCCAGCGCCGTGGCGAAGTACCAGGCCACCATCATGCGCACATAGTACTCGTCCGAGCGGATTTCCGCCGCCCAATCGAGAAACTCCGGGCGGAACTCCGCGTCCAGACAGTGCGTCATCAGCATGCCGAGGCCGAAGCGCACGGTATAAGTCTCGGCCGATGAGAGCCAGCGCTTCACCGGCTCCAGCAGCTCCTCCCGGTGTTTTAAAAATACCATCGGCCGCAGGCTGTCGCAGGTGGCCCAGTTGTTGACGAAGGGCAGGAAGCGCTCGACCTCTGCCAGGCAGCGGTCGTAGTCCCGGATATCGGCGATCAGAAAGGCGTGGAGGCCGTTTTCCTCGAGAAATCCGTGCGGCAGCGCCTCGAGAAAGAGCGCTGCCTCCTCCGTGCCCCGCAGCTCGCGCGCCAGTCGGCGCAGATCGGGCGTGCGCGCGCCGAGGATGCTTTCCGGCGGGAGGTTGGGGATCAGCCGCGCCACAAAGGCGGCGTTTTTCTCATCCCGCAGCTCATACAGCCGCTCTCTGACCGTCATTTGACTCTCCCGTAGCGGCGGTCGCGGTGCTGGAAGGCGGCGATCGCCTTGTCCAGCTCCTTCTCGTCAAAGTCCGGCCACAAGACGTCCGTGTAGTAAAACTCCGCATAGGCGCACTGCCAGAGCAGGAAGTTCGAAAGCCGCTGCTCCCCGCCAGGGCGGATCAGCAGGTCGGGATCGGGGATGCCGGCGGAGTCGAGATACGAAGAAAACAGTTCCTCCGTCAGCTCGCCGGCGCTTCCCGCGGCGTAGTCCGCGGCATAGCGGCGCGCAGCCCGGAGAATTTCGTCCCGCCCGCCGTAGTTGAGGCAGATATTGGCCTGAAATCCCTCGTAATGCGTGGAGATCTCGTCGGTTCTGGCTACCAGCGCCTGCAGCTCGGGGCTGAGGGCGTGGATATCGCCGAAGACCTTCATGCGGATGTGGTCGCGCTCCATCGTGTCGATCGCCTCGTGCAGATAGCGGCCGAGCAGCTTCATGATGGTGCCGACCTCGTCCTCCGGGCGCTTCCAGTTCTCGGTGGAGAAGGCGTAGACCGTCAGGTATTCGACGCCGCGGTTTTTGCAGGCCGTGGCAATTTTGCGGAAGGTCTCGGCGCCCACGGCGTGGCCCGCAGTGCGCGGCAGGCCGCGCTTTTTGGCCCAGCGGCCGTTGCCATCCAGAATGATGGCAATATGACGGGGAAGGGGTGCAGTCCCCTCCCCCGCCGTTTTTTTCTTATCGGTGTCCGCCATCAGATCTCGGTCAGCTCTTTTTCCTTCCTCTCGGTGATCTTGTCGATCTCCTTGATGAAGTCGTCGGTCAGCTTCTGGATGTCCTTCTCGGCGATCTTGTAGTCGTCCTCGGTCATCTCGGAGGCCTTCTGCTGCTTTTTGAACTTTTCAATGGCGTCGCGGCGAATGTTGCGGATCGCGACCTTGGACTCCTCGCCGTATTTCTTGGTCTGCTTGACGAGGTCCTTGCGGCGCTCCTCGGTCAGCGGCGGGAAAACCAGGCGGATCGCGCGGCCGTCGTTCTGGGGATTGATGCCCAGGTCGGAGGCCAGGATCGCCTTTTCAATGCTTTTGAGCGCGCTGTGATCCCAGGGCGCGATGATCAGCGAGCGGGGATCGGGCGTGGAGATGGAGGCCATCTGCTGGATGGGCGTGGGCACGCCGTAGTAGTCCACGAAGATCTGGTCAAGCACGGCGGCGTTGGCGCGGCCGGCGCGGATGGTAGCCAGCGTCGTATTGAGCGCCTCGCAGGTCTTGGTCATTTTGGTTTCGAATTCTTTGTAGTCAGACATGTGGGAAACCTCCTTCTGAAAGATTATCGTTAAAAAGTTTGATCACGAAACAGAGGTGCCGATCTTCTCGCCCCGGAGCACGCGGAGGATATTGTCCGGCTCGGCCAGGGCAAAGACCTCGACGGGGATGCGGTTATCCATGGCAAGGCTGGTGGCCGTGGTGTCCATCACCGCCAGATGGCGTGCGAGCACCTCGTCATAGCTGATCGCGTCGAACTTCACCGCGTCCGGATTCTTGCGCGGATCGTCGTCGTACACGCCGTCGATGTTCTTGGCAAGCAGGATCGCGTCCGCCCCGATCTCCAGCGCGCGGAGCACCGCGGCCGTATCGGTGGAAAAGAAGGGGCTGCCGGTGCCGCAGGCGAAGAGGACGATCTGTCCGTCCTCGAGGCACTCGATGCTCTTCCGGGTGTCGTAGCGCTCGCCCACGCCCTGGATGTCCACGGCGGTCATCACGCGCGCCTTCGCGCCGATCTGCTTGAACACGTCGCACACGGCCAGGCAGTTCATCGCGGTGGCGAGCATGCCCATCCGGTCGGCGCTGACGCGCTCGACCTTCCCGGCGCCGTCCTTCACGCCGCGCCAGAAGTTGCCGCCGCCGATGACGATGCCAACCTGCACGCCCTGCTCCACGCAGCGCTGCACGGTGCGGCAGACGCGCGTTACAAAGTCAAAGTCAAAGCCGGTCTTTTTTTCGCCGGCCAGCGCCTCGCCGCTGATCTTGATTAAAACACGCCGATACACGGGTTTGTCCATAAGGAGTCCCTCCCTATCATATCCATATTCTTAGTAATCTTACCACAGCATGGCCGTTTTGACAATTCCCAAATGACAAATTGTGCAGCGCCGGGCGGTGTATGATGGCGGCATGCCAATCATCTACCTCGACCGCCTCTTTCTCCTCAACCTCCTGATCGACTACCTGCTCTGCCTGCTGTCGGCCAGAGTCTGCGGGCTTGTGCTCAAGCGATGGCGCTATGCGCTGGCCGGGCTTCTCGGCGCGGCATACGCCGTGCTGGTGCTGCTGCCGGGTCTGCGCTTTCTCGGCGGCGCCGTCGGGAAGCTCGCCGCTGCGGCGCTGATGGCTGCGATCGCCTTCGGCGGCGAACAGCACGCCCTGCGCTGCGGCGCGGTGTTTCTCTGCGTGTCGGCGGCCTTCGGCGGCGCGCTTTGGGCGCTGTCCCTCGCGGGGGGCTACCCGGTCTTTGACGCGCGGGTGCTGCTGCTGTCCTTCGCGCTCTGCTATGCTGGGCTGGAGCTGCTGTTTCGCGGGCGGGCGAGGCTGCCGGACCGGCCGCGGACGGAGGTGTGGCTCGCGCTCGGCGGTCGGGAGAGCCGCTTCATGGCGCTCATCGACACCGGCAACGCCCTCAGCGACCCGGCGACCGGCGCGGCGGTGATGCTCGCCTGCCCGCACGCGCTCGCGCCGCTCTTTCCGGGCGTCGATCTGACGGCAGACCCCGTGACGCTGACGGCGCTCCCCTCCCTTGCCGGGCGATTCCGGCTGATCCCGTACAGTGCCGTCGGCGGGCGCGGGCTGCTGGCGGTCTTTCGCCCGCAGCGGCTCACGGTCGGCGGCGAAGAGCGGCGGGATCTGCTGGTGGCCGTGTCCTCCGCTGCACAGGGCGAAGGATTCGAGGCACTCATCAATGGTGAAACCACGTTTCACCATTGAGAGACTCGCGCCGCTCGCCTCATGCTGTTCCGGCCAACTTGATTGTTTTAGCAAAAGATTTTTATTTCGTCAGTTTTTTGGAAAGGACGGGCCTATGCTCTGTAAACCGCAAATTCTCTTTCTGAAGGATTCCATTCTCAGTATTCTCGGGCTGGAGCCGCCGTCGGTTTTTTACATTGGCGGCAGCACCACCCTGCCGCCGCCCCTGGACCGCGCCGCGGAGGAGGCCGCCGTCGCCGCGCTGGAAGCCGGCGACGAGAGCGCCCGGCGCGAGCTGATCGAACATAATCTCCGTCTGGTGGTGTATATCGCCCGGCGCTTTGAAAACAGCGGCATCAACATCGAAGACCTGATCTCCATCGGCACGATCGGGCTGATCAAGGCGGTGAACACCTTCCAGTCCGGCAAAAACATCAAGCTCGCGACCTACGCCTCCCGCTGCATCGAAAATGAGATCCTGATGGTGCTGCGCAAGAACAGCAGCCAGCGCAGCGAGCTGAGCATCGACGAGCCGCTCAACACCGACTGGGACGGCAACGAGCTGCTGCTGTCGGACATTCTCGGCACCGACGAGGACGAGGTTTCGCGGCCGCTGGAGGACGACGCCGACCGTCAGATGCTGATGGCGGCCATCGACAGCCTCTCCGAGCGCGAGAAAACCATCATTCTTCTGCGTTTCGGCCTGCCCGGCGGACGGGAATACACGCAGAAGGAGGTGGCGGACAAAATGGGCATCTCCCAGAGCTACATCAGCCGCCTCGAAAAGCGCATCATCGAGCGCCTTCGCCGCGAGATGCTGCGCCAGATGCAGATATAAAAATGCTCCCGCATCTTAACGATGCGGGAGCTTTTGATTGGGTTTCGGATTCGGTCAGACGGAGTCTTCCTCGGTGAGCTTGCCAAGGTCCTCGTCGGTACCGGCGACAGCGTCCGCCTCGGCCTTCTTCTCCATTTTCGCCATGAGGAAGGGAGAGACGATGCCGACGATGCACAGGGCGATCAGCACCCAGCAGACGACGGAGGAGAAGAGGATGCTGATGTTGCCTTCCGAAATGCGCAGGGCGTTTCGCAGGCCCTTTTCACCGATGGGCCCGAGGATCAGCGCCAGCACGACGGCGGCGGTGTTCAGGTCGAACTTGCGCATCAGATAGCCGAGCACGCCGAAGATCAGCATGACGACGATGTCGAGCATGTTCTTGTGGATGGCGTAGGAGCCGACCACGCACAGCACCGTGACGCAGGGGATCAGGATCGCGTCGGACAGGCGGGAGATCTGTGCAAAGCCCTTGCAGCCCAGCAGGCCGATGCCCAGCATAAAGAACTGGACGAGCACGAAGCCCGCGAAGAAGGTGTAGGTCATCGGAGCGTACTTGCCGAAGAGCTCGGGGCCCGGGGTGAGGCCCTGGATCACGAGGCCGCCCATCAGAACGGCGGTGACGGATTCGCCGGGGATGCCCAGGGTCAGGGTCGGGATCAGGGAGCCGCCGGTGACGGCGTTATTGGCCGCCTCGGAGCCCGCCACGCCCTCGATGGAGCCGCGGCCGAATTTCTCCTTGTGCTTGGAGAACTGCTTGGAGGTGTTGTAGCCCAGGAAGCAGGCGATGGAGGCGCCGGCGCCGGGCAGAATGCCGATCAGGTTGCCGATGATCCAGGAGCGGAAGATGGTCGGACGGATGATCCGGCGCTCTTCGCGGGTCAGGCTCATCTTGTCTGTGACCTTGGCGGCCTGGGCGCGCTCGGTAATCTTCTTCTCGGCCAGGATAAAGACCTGGGACATGGAGAACAGGCCGATCAGCGCGCAGGTGGTGTTGATGCCCTCGGCAAAGTAGGCCTGGCCGAACATAAAGCGCTTGGCGCCGAGGATCGGGTCAAGGCCGATGGTCGAGAGCAGCAGGCCCAGCGCGCCGGACATGAGGCCCTTGAGCAGGCTCTTGCCGGCCACGCCCGCGATGATCGTCAGGCCGAAGATCGACAGCCAGAAGTACTCGGCGGACATGAACTTCAGCGTCAGCTGCGCAAGCAGCGGCGCGAAGAAGTACAGGGAAATGCAGCTGAGCAGGCCGCCCCAGAAGGAGGCGTAGCTCGCGGTAAAGAGCGCCTTGCCCGCTTTCCCCTGTAAGGTCATCTGGTAGCCCTCGATCGCGGTAGCCGCGGAGGCCGGCGTGCCGGGGGTGTGGATCAGGATGGCGGAAATCGAGCCGCCGAAGATGGCGCCGCAGTAGATGGCGCCGAGGACGATCAGGCCGGTCTCCGGCTTCATCGTAAAGGTCATGGGCAGCATCAGCGCAACACCCATCGCAGCCGACAGGCCGGGCATGCAGCCGATAACGATACCCATCGCGACGCCGGCGGCCATCAGAAGAAGGTTGATCGGGGTCAGGGCGTTGAGGAAACCGGCGCCCATCTGAGCCAAAGTTTGAAGCATGTGTCCGACCTCCTTATCTCAGTTGTTTGAGCAGCGGCTTGAGCCACACGCCCTCGGGGAGCTTGACCTTCAGGAACAGGCCGAAGGCCAGATAAATCAGCAGCATGATCGCGACGACGGCGATCAGCGCGTGGAGCTTGGGCACCTTCAGGTACAGCAGCAGCAGCGTCATGAAGATGAAGGTCGCAATGTAGAAGCCGATGAAGTTAATCATGACCACATACAGGACGACAAGCGCCAGGCTGACGAAGAACTGCGCCGGCTGGAAATCCTTGAATGCCTCGTCCTTGCCCTTGTGCACGCCGTTTTTAAAGGCCTGGATCAGCATTTTCACCAGGTACATCGTCGTCAGCGCGAAGAGCAGGATAATGGTAAAGCGGGGGTAGGTCTGGCTTTCGGGCTTGAGCTGCAGATTCTGCGTGTAGAAGTACGCGCACACGGCGTACATGAACAGAACCACGCCGATATCCGAAAGCTTCATTTTCTCTTTCAAGAGCTTGCCCTCCTTTATAAATTCAATTGTGAAACAGAGTTTCACAATTGAAATGCTCGCGCTTATCGCCCTCGGCTTGCGTGGGAACGCCTCGGTTGGTCGGCGCGAGGGCTCACATCGCTCGCCTCAGGGTGTTTTTACCGCGGCAAAGCTGCGGCAAAAACGAATCCAAACGCTCGTGTTGCTCGCATGAAACTTGTTTCACAATATGATCCTCTGGATTGGCGGAAAGGGCAGGAGCAGTCCTGCCCTTTCCGGATGATGCGTGATGTATTCAGCTGATACGATCAGTTGCCCCAGAAGGCGTCATCCAGGCCTTCGGCGAAGGTCTGCTGCTGGGCGATCAGAGCGGCGGTGTCGGCAGCCGCCTTGAAATCGGTGGCCATGCCGGCCTGCTCGGCGGCGGCCAGATACTCGGCGTCTTCCATCGCAGCCTTGAAGGCCTCTTCGTAGAACTTGACGACCTCATCGCTCACGCCGGCAGGAGCCACGACGCAGCGGGAGGAGCCCAGCCAATCGGGGTAGTAGCCCAGCTCGCCCAGGGTGGGCACGTCGGGCAGCTCGGGCAGGCGCTCGGTGTTGAACACGCCGAGGATGCGGTAGTCGGCTTCCTGGCCGGCGATGTCGGCGAGCTTCAGCACGCAGAAGTCAGCCTCTTTGCCGAGCAGAGAGAGCTTCTGGTTGGCGGTGCCGTCGCAGGGGACGTCAATGAAGGTGAAGCCGGCGGAGTTGGCAAAGGCCTGGGCGCCGATGTGGTTGGAGGCCTTCGGGCCGTTGGTGGAGACGTTCAGCTTGTTCTCCTTGGCATAGGCAACCAGGGCGTTCAGGTCGGGGAAGCGCTCGTCGTCAGCGCGGACGATGACGATGGAGGTCTCGGTGACGTGGTTGCAGATAGCCTTGAAGCTGTCCACGGTGTAGGTGCCCATCTCTTCAACGATGGAGCTGTTGAAGTTGGGCAGGTTGATGAAGCCGATGGTCATGCCGTCGGGATCGGCAGCGGCGAGCTGGGACCAGCCGATGGAGCCGGAGCCGCCCTCGACGTTTTCGATGACGATAGTCTGGCCGACGTACTTCTCGGCGTACTTGGCCAGGATGCGGGCGGTGTTGTCCGTGCCGGAGCCGGCCTTGTAGCTGACGATCATGGTGATGGGGCCGTCGGGCTTGAACTCGCCGGTGGCGGCGTTGTTCCCGCCCTCGCCGCCGCAGGCGGCCAGCGCGAAGACCATGGCCAGCGCCAGGATCAGAGCGAACAGTTTTTTCATGTTTTCATTCTCCTCAAATAGATTTACCTTCAGGGCCGAACAGTAAAATGTTAACAAACCATGAAGACAGATTTATCTTATCAGCCGCGCCCATTTCTGTCAATCATTGCCCCTTTTCCGCTTCCGATTTTTAGCATTTCCTCCAATTTCCCTCTGTCGAATCTGTGCGGAACAGACAAAACCGGCTGTGACAACAGTCACAGCCGGTTGGCTGAAATCAGGGATGAAATTACGCTTCGCCGCGCTCGCGGAGAGCGTCCTTGCGGCTGAGGTCGATGCCGCGGGGGCCGATGTTCATGACCTTGACCCAGGTCATGTCGCCGACCTTCAGCACGTCCTCGACCTTCTCGGTACGCTTGAACTCGAGGTCCTTGATCTTCACAAGGCCGTCCTTGCCCGGGGCCAGCTCGACCCAGGCGCCGAAGTCGGAGCGGATGTTGGACACCTTGCCGTAGTACAGCGCGCCGATCTCTGGCTCGAAGACGATGTCCTCGATGGTCTTGCGCGCGGCGCGGCAGGCCTCGATGTCGCTGGAGGCGATGAAGATGGAGCCGTCGTCCTCGATGTCGATCTTGCAGCCGGTGTCGGCGGTGATCTTCTGGATGACCTTGCCGCCGGAGCCGATGACCTCGCGGATCTTGTCGGGGTTGATCTTCATCTGTCTGGAAGCGGGCTTCCTTGGTGATGGCGAAGGCTTCCTCAATGATCTCGTGCTTGAGGCCGTCGTTCTTGAGGTCCATCTGGATGGCAGTGATGCCGGCTTTCGTGCCGGCCACCTTGAAGTCCATCTCGCCGTGGAAGTCTTCCACGCCCTGGATGTCGATGAAGGTGGTGAAGTCGTCGCCGTCCTGAATCAGGCCGCAGGAAATGCCGGCCACAGGAGCCTTGAGGGGAACGCCGGCGTCCATCAGCGCGAGCGTGGTGCCGCAGATGGAGCCCTGGGAGGTGGAGCCGTTGGAGGAGAGCACCTCGGAGACGACGCGGATGGCGTAGGGGAAGTCCTCAACCTCGGGGATCACGCACTGCAGGGCCTTCTCGACCAGCGCGCCGTGGCCGTACTCGCGGCGGCCGGTGCTGCGCTGGGCGCGGGCCTCGCCCACGGAGTAGGAGGGCATGTTGTAGTGGTGCATGAAGCGCTTTTCTTCCTCTTCCCAGATGGTATCGAGCTTCTGGGACTCGCTGAGGGTGGCAAGGGTGGCGATGGAGAGCACCTGGGTCTGGCCGCGGGTAAAGAGGGCGGAGCCGTGGACCCTGGGGATCAGGCCGACTTCGGCGGCCAGAGGCCGGATCTCGTTCATCTTGCGGCCGTCGACGCGCTTGCCGGCCAGCAGCCACTTCTTGACGACCTTCTTCTGCAGCTTATAGAGGATCTCGGCCATGTAGTTCATGAGGTCGGGATGCTCTTCGCCGTACTTCTCCTGGACCATGGTGATCCAGTCGTTGACGCGGGCTTCGCGGACGTTCTTGTCGTCGGTGTCCATGCAGTACTCCATGGACTCAAACTCGTTGGCAACGAGCTTTTCAAACAGCTCGTCGTCAAAGGAGGCGTGCTCATACTCGAACTTGGGCTTGCCGATCTCGCGCACCATGGTGTCGATGAGGTCGAGCACGGGCTGCAGATGCTCGTGCGCCTGCACGATGCCCTCGTACATGACCTTGTCGGGAACCTGGTCGGCCTCGGACTCGATCATGACGATCTTCTTGTGGGTGGCGGCAACGGTGGTGATCATGCGGTTATTCTTGCGCTCTTCCTGGGTGGGGTTGAAGAGGTACTTCTCGCCGTCCCAGCCGAGGACGATGCCGGCAATGGGGCCGTTGAAGGGCACGTCGGAGATGCTGACGGCAGCGGAGGCGCCGATCATGGCGGTGATCTCCGGGCTGCAGTCGCGGTCAACGCTGAGCACTTCGCAGGCGATGACGACGTCGTTGCGCAGGTCGCTCGGGAAGAGCGGACGCATCGGGCGGTCGATCAGACGGGAGGCCAGCACGGCGGGCAGGCTGGGCTTGCCCTCACGGCGCATGAAGCTGCCGGGGATGCGGCCGACGGCGTAGAGCTTCTCGTTGAAGTCCACGGAGAGGGGGAAGTAGTCGATGCCGTCCTTCGGGCGGGCGGAGGCGGTGCAGGTGACGAGCACGGTGGTCTCGCCGTACTTCACCAGGACTGCGGCATTGCAGAGCTCGGCCATCTTGCCCACTTCCATGGACAGGGGGCGGCCCTCATACATCATTTCATACTTGCGGTAGTTCGGGAACTGCTTGTTGGTGATGATCATAATTCTGTTCCTTTCTTTTGTTCCCGGCCCTTCAGCACTTGATACAAAGTCCGCAGCCGCGGACACTCTATCAAATACTGACCGACCGGTGCTTTGTGTCTTGTGAAAGTAAAAAACACAGGGAGACAGTATTCACTTGTCTCCCTGTGTCAAACCTTCATACGCTTCAGATGCGGACGTCCGGCAATTACTTGCGGATGTTCAGCTTGGCGATGATCGCGCGGTAACGCTCGATGTCCTTCTTCGCCAGATAGTCCAGCATGCGGCGGCGCTTGCCGACGAGC
>CADCHN010000031.1 GCA_902801295.1 Oscillospiraceae bacterium
GGGGTCGCGGGTGAAGGCGACGCCGGTGCCGGAGTTGTCGTTCAGGTTGCCGAAGACCATCGGCATGACGTTGACGGCAGTGCCCCAGGAGTAGGGGATGTCGTTGTCACGGCGATAGACGTTGGCGCGGGGGTTGTCCCAGGAGCGGAACACGGCGCGGATGGCTTCGTACAGCTGCACCTTCGGGTCGGAGGGGAAGTCCTCACCCAGCTGCTTCTTGTACTCGGCCTTGAACTGCTCGGCCAGCTCCTTGAGGTCGGCGGCGGTCAGCTCGACGTCGTAGGTCACGCCCTTGCGCTCCTTCATCTCGTCGATCAGCTGCTCAAAGTACTTCTTGCCCACTTCCATGACGACGTCGGAGAACATCTGGATGAAGCGGCGGTAGGAGTCGTATACAAAGCGCTCGAACTTGGGATCGGGATTGCCCTGGATCATGGCGGCGACGACGTCGTCGTTCAGACCGAGGTTCAGGATGGTGTCCATCATGCCGGGCATGGAGGCGCGGGCGCCGGAACGGACGGAGACAAGCAGAGGATTCTTCAGGTCGCCGAACTTCTTGCCGTTGATCTGCTCCATCTTCTCCACATACTCCATGATCTGGCCCATGATCTCGTCGTTGATCGTGCGGCCGTCCTCATAGTACTGGGTGCAGGCCTCGGTGGTGATGGTGAAGCCCTGGGGAACGGGCATGCCGATATTGGTCATCTCGGCGAGGTTGGCGCCTTTGCCACCGAGCAGCTCACGCATCTTGGCGTTGCCTTCGGTGAACAGATAGACATACTTTTTGCTCATACTTGCAATCCTTTCTATAAATAATTTTCGATTTCAGCTAAATAACCGACCGTTTTGTCAGTTACAATTTAGAATACCACAATCATTGCCAGGAAATCAATATATTTTCTCACAATTCAGCGTTCGTGAAACATTTAATTTTGTCGCTGACGGCCGCAAAGGCGGCGATATCGAGCGCTTCGCCGCGCACACGCGCGTCGAAGCCCAATTCGCCGAGCAGCGCCTCCAGTTCGCCCTTGTCGAGACCCAAACCGGAAGAAAGCGCGTTGACCAGGGTCTTGCGGCGCTGGTTGAAGGCCGCGCGGATGAGCCGGAACAGCAGCTTTTCGTCCTGTACCGGCAGGGGCGGCGCCGGGCGCTTTGCCAGGCGGATGACCGAGGAGGTCACCTTCGGCTGCGGTACAAAGCAGCTCGGCGGCACGTCGAACAGCAGCTCCGTTTCGCAGTGCCACTGGACAAAAAGGCCGAAGGCGCCGTAATCCGCGCTGCCCGGCCCGGCGCAGATGCGCCGCGCGACCTCGCGCTGGATCATCACAGTGATCGTCTCAAAGCAGCCGGCCTCGATGAGCGCCGTCAGCAGCGGCGTTGTAACATTATAGGGGAGATTCGCGCAGACCACAGGGCGCAGGCCGGGGAATTTCTCTGCGACCAGCGAGCGCAGATCCATCTTTGTCGCATCCCCGGGAATGACGCTCACGTTGTCATACTCCCGCAGCGTTTCCTTCAGCACCGGCAGCAGCGCCTTGTCGAGTTCGATCGCAGCCACCTTTCCGGCGCGTTTGGCGAGCTCCACGGTCAGGCAGCCGACGCCCGGCCCGACCTCCGCCACACCGGTTTGTCCATCCAGTCCGGCCTCGGCGGCGATGCGCTCCGGCACCCAGGCCGCGGTCAGGAAATTCTGGCCCAGCGACTTGGAAAAGCGGAAGCCGTGCCGCGCCAGCAGCGCGCGGATTTCATTGTAGTCAGTCAATACCATATTGTCCTCACAAGCTCCGTATCGTCCTCGCAAGCTCGAAAGCTCGCTCCCTTCGCTGCTCGTCCTCCCAAAACCGAACCCGCTTCGCTGGGCTTCGGTTTTGTGTTAATTAGGAATTATTTTCGCTCTTTCAGCAGCTTTTCAAACGCCTGGCGGGCGGGATCGTGCCCCTCGCCCACACTCACGCGGATGTTGCCGCGGTAGCGGTAGCCGTTTTCGCGCAGCAGGCGCTGCATGGGCTTATTCTTGCGGTGGGTATCGGTACGGATGCAGCGCAGGCCGAGCTCGCGCGCCCGCTGCTCGACAAGCTGCATCAGCTTGTCCGCCAGGCCCGTACCGCGGTATTTCGCGGCCACGGCGCAGCGGTGCAGCACCGCGCAGGGGACGTCCGCCGTCCACTTGCCGTCCGTAATGCTCTCGTAGCTTGGCTCCTCCCGGGTGGAGAGAGCGAAGAATCCGGCCAGTTCGTCGCCGTGGCAGACGGCAAACAGCTCGCCCCGCTCCATGTCGAAGCGAAGATGGCGCTCGGCGGGATAGCCGTCCTGCCATTGATCGACCCGCTGCTTTCTGAGCCAGGCGCTCCCCTCCTGCGCGATGCGCAGCAGCTCGGGGAGATCGTCCTCGGCGGCCGGGCGGCAGGTGACGGGCTCGGTGAGCTTGATTCTCCCCCGCTCCCGTTTCACTTCCTCGAGCAGCTTCAGGTCGTCCTTGTCCGTCAGATTGAGCTTTTCGAACATATCCGGGCGCTTGTCGCGCGTGCGCTCGAACTGCTGCCGCCGGCGCCAGCGCTCGACGCGGGCGTGATCGCCCTGAAGCAGCACCTCCGGCACGGCACGGCCCTCCCAGACCTCCGGGCGCGTGTACTGCGGGTATTCGAGCAGCCCGTCCCAATGGCTCTCGCCGGTGTAGCAGGCCTCGGCCGACAGCACGCCCGGCACGAGGCGGCACACGGAGTCGGCCACGGCCATCGCCGCGATCTCGCCGCCGGTCAGCACAAAATCGCCAAGGGAGATCTCCTCGTCGACGCACGCCTCGATGAAGCGCTCGTCCACACCCTCGTAATGGCCGCAGACCAGCACCAGGTGGTCGTAGTCGCGGCTCAGGCGCTTGGCCGTCTCCTGCGTATAGGGCCGGCCCTGCGGGCTCATATAGATGACCCGGCGGCGCAGGCCCTCCGGTGCGGCGGCGATCACCGCGTCGAGGCAGGATTTGAGCGGCTGCGCCATCATCACGCAGCCCCAGCCGCCGCCGTAGGGGTAGTCGTCCACCTGGTTCTGTTTATTTTCGGTATAGTCCCGGATCTGGACGCAGCGGATGTCCACGATGCCCTTTTTGGCCGCGCGGCCGAGGATGCTCTCATGCAGCACCGCGTTCACCGTGTCCGGGAACAGGGTCATAATGTCGATTTTCATACCTTACATCCCCTCGATCAGGCGCACCGTAATGACGCCGTGCTCGGCGTCGGTGTTCAGGACAAAGGCGGGCACGGCGGGGATCAGGTGCTCCGTCTCGCCCTTCACTACATAGACCCGCTGTCCGGGCAGCTCCAGCACCTCGGCGAGCGTTCCAACTTCGGCGCCGCTCTCGTCCACGACGGTAGCGCCGAGGATATCCTGCAGGAAATAGGCGCCGCGGGGGAGCTTCGCGTCAGCGCGGGCGATCTGCACGACGCGGTTTTTCAGCGCCTGGGCAGCGGTCACGTCCTCCACGCCCTCCATCCGCGCGATCAGGAAGCCCTTGTGCTCACGCGCCGCGAGAAGCTTTTTTTCCTCACCGCCGAGGAACACGCGGCCGCAGCGTTTGAGCATCTGCGGACTGTCGAGCCAGACCTCGATGCGCACCTCGCCGCGCACGCCGTGGGTGTTCACAATCTTGCCCGCGTCGATCAAGCGCTGTTTTTCCATGCCGCTGTCCTCCCCCGCCGTAATTTGAGTGTCATAACTTGGATATTTTATCATATCCCCCGGTCTTTGCCAAGGGGAGAAACGAGCTGGAAAAAGCTGAAAATTCTTAAGGTTTTTTCTTGAGAATGCGCTATTCCTATGATCCATTAAAGAATGGGTCGACGGCCGCAGCACCGCTGAGACGCTGACGGCCGACACGACCGTCATCCTTCCCTTCAGCGCCGCGCGGGAGGTCAAATGGCTCCGCTTTACGCCGGAGGAAGACGGCCTCTATCGGATCAGCCACGACCAATGGACCTCGTGCTATCTGTTTGACGCGGACTTGAACGAAATTTCGGAAAGCCAAGGCACCGTGACTGCCACTCGCAGCTGCAACAACGATGCCTCTCATGTTGAAACCGAGACCGTGAATACCACGAGCGAAGTCACCAAGGCCGCCACCTGCGAAGAAAAAGGGCAGACGACCTACACCGCGACCTTCACGAACGCAGGCTTTGAAAAGCAGACCAAGACCGTCGACAACATCGACGCTTTGGGGCATGACTGGGATGAGCCGACTTATACCTGGGCGGACGATAACAGCACCGTGACTGCCACTCGTGTCTGCAAGCACGACGCCAGCCACGTTGAAACCGAGACCGCGAACACTACCTATGAAGTGGTCAAAGAGCCGACGATCGCCGAGGAAGGCACTGGCCGTTATACGGCGGTATTCCGTGCCAGCTGCTTCGCTACGCAGACCAAGGACGTAGCCATTGAAAAACTGCACGGCTTCCCGATCAGCATCGAGGATCACACGAAAGGCAACGCGGTTTGCGGCATTGATACCACTGCCCTGTACTACGGAGAGGTGAACTTCACCGTCAGCGCCGACACGGCGGTTCTGGTTGCTGTCAGAAGCGATGCCGGCATCGAGGTTCTGCCTTGCACGACTGACGCGCAGGGCAATCACAGCTTCAAGGTCGATGTTCAGGAAGAAGTCACCATCGTTCTGGTATTCAAGGGCGATGTGAACCTGGACGGCAAGGTTGCGCTGAAAGACAATCTGATGATCAAAAAGCACATTGCCGGCGTAGAGTATATCCCCTGGTAAAACTATCTCAAAACAAATTTGCACCCCGCCTGTACAGCTGTACAGGCGGGGTTTTCTACGCTCTTGTGCTTTTTTTCATTCCGTGGTATATTTTGGGTCAGAATAAAGCGGCAGGAGGAACACGCAATGAAAACAGTCGTCATTACCGGCAGTACGCGCGGCCTTGGCTTTGAGATGGCCAAGCTTTTCCGTAAAGCCGGCTGGAATCTCGTCGTCAACGGCGTCAGTGAGCAGCGCCTGGCGCAGGCGGTGCAGACGCTGCGCGCGCTCGAGGGCGCGGGCGAGGTGGAGGGCTGCCGCGGCAGCGTTGCCTCCACGGAGGAGCTGCAGGCACTCGTTGACTTTGCGGCGCAGCGCTTTGGCGCTGTCGACATCTGGATCAACAACGCCGGTGTCAATCAGCCGATGAAGGCCATCTGGGAGCTCAGCGAGCAGGAGATCGACGCGATCCTTGATATCGACCTGCGCGGCGCCGTCATGGGCAGCCGGCTCGCCGCTCTCCAGATGGAAAAGCAGCCGCAGGGCGGCTACATCTACAACCTGGAGGGCTATGGCAGCAACGACGCGATGATGCTGGGGCTCAACATGTACGGCACCAGCAAGCGTGCCGTGACCCACTTCACCCAGGCCTTTGCCAGGGAGCTCGCCGAGCGCGGCGGCAAGGTGAAGGCCGGCCGCCTCTCCCCCGGCATTATGATCACCGACTTCACTGTCAAGGCCCTCGGCGGCAAGGAGAGCATCGCCCTGCCGGAGAAAACCAAGAAGGTCTACAACATCCTCGGCGACTACCCGGATGTGGTGGCCGCTCATCTTGTCAAGGGCATGCTGGAAAACACGAAGAACAACGCACACATCGAGTGGCTGACGGGCGGCAAGGCCGCCTGGCGCTTCATGACCGCTGCCTTCAACAAGCGCGATTTCTTCCAGGATCAGGCTTGAAGGCGCGCCCTCGTTTTTCTATCAGTTGCTGCCAATTATGGGCTTTGGCTTAACGTTTGTTGCTGCCCGTATGCGCAGATCACTGACGGGGTAGTCTTGTTGTTCATAAATAGTGTTAACTAACAATCCAATAGTATAAAGGCCATATGAATTGGATGGCTGAATGTACCGGAAAAGAAATAAGTGCTTGAATATACGAAGGCCGATACTGCCTGCGTTGTCTTGCCGCGTGAGAAAGAAGGCTGCGGCAGCAGTTCATTGGCGAGGGTAGTGGACGGGAAATACGAGCACACAAGTTTCTCGTTTTTTTGTGTTTATGCATGTTTGCGGCATATAGGAGGCATTGAATGGATCCTGTAAAAGTTGGAAATGCCATAAAATCTTTGAGGACAGGTGCCGGTTATACCCAACATCAGCTTGCCGATCTCATGGGGGTTACGGATCAGGCGGTTTCAAAATGGGAACGTGGCCTATCTGTCCCAGACGTTTCTATCGTCACGAAACTTTCTGTGCTTCTGGATGTAGATGTGGATAATCTGCTGGAGGGTAATGTCACATATCTTGAGAAGACATGGCAGGGTCTATTAATTCTAAATGACAGTAATGATATCTTCTCCGGATCGGAGGCATATGGTAAACCACTGGTTTACTTTTATCTCAGCTATTTTATGTTGGCCGGGATTGGAAATATCTTCATCTCCTGTCCGGAACGTGACAGAAAACGCATCACCGAGATAGTCGGAGACGGAAGCAGTTATGGAATTCGGTTGACATTCCTGAAGCCCGGACTTAAGCGGCCTCCTATTGCTGGCAATACCATGGTTGTCTACAATAATCCCTTCGTCTACGGTCCAAACCTCACAAAATATTTCCAGCGCGCTATGTCAAGGAGCAACGGTATAACTGTATTAACCGTAGAAAAGGCGAGGGGCGGCAGCGAAATCATGGTGTCCTATGATAACTATAAAGCTGTTCAGTTCCCCCACCGCGGGGATATCAAGCAGTTTTGTGTGCCGATTGTGTTTTTCCCTTCCAAATATTTTGCTTTTGTCGGATGCGTGGAAGACCTCGAAAAGCCCGATGCGCTTTTTGCTGAGCCAATGGGCAACGGAATGATCGAGTATTCAATTCTGGATGAAGATTCTTTATGGGATACATCTATGTTTCTGCGTTATTTGAAAAATAGAATGGGTAAAAATATTTATGATTTGAGCGAGATCGCAAAGAACAGAAATTTTATCTCTAAAGACTAAACCAAGAGTTGTTAGGAAAAGAAGCCCCTCCTGAGTATACTATAGCTATAAGTTCTGCGCATTGTATGTTTTGCGCTGCGAAGGCATATAGGATAAATACTCAGGAGGGCTTTCTTTATGGAAAAATTATTGATGCTGGGCACCAGCCTTGGAAGTAAAGATATCATTGAATACGCAAAGTCACAAGGTATCTATACCATTGTAACGGACTATCTTCCGCCGGAAGTCTCAACCGCGAAACTGATCGCGGACGAGTATTGGATGATAAACACCAGCGAGCTTGACGTTCTGGAAGCAAAGTGCCGGGAAGAGAATGTAACTTGCGTCATGTGCGGCGTTAGTGAATTCAATCTTGAGATGACGATGGAACTGTGCAGGCGGTTGGGGCTTCATTCATACTGCACACCCGAAGCATGGCATTATTCTCGTGATAAGGCTGATTTCAAGAAACTTTGCCATGAGGTCAACGCGCCGGTTGCAGATGATTATTATCTTTCTGATGCCTTGAGCGATGAAGAACTCGAGAAAGTGAAATTCCCGGTTGTTGTCAAGCCTGTTGATATGAGCGGTAACAGAGGGATTACTTATTGTTACAACAAGCAAGACCTTATTGATGCGTATCGTTATGCGCGTTCTCTTTCAAAGAATCCCAAAATAGTTGTTGAGAGAATGCTTAAAGGCCGGGAGTGGTACGGTTACTACGCCCTCGCCGAGGGAACGATTCATCAAATCGGGCTTATCGCAATGGAAGCGGAGCCCGGTCAACTGAAAAACCTATACTCTCTGTCCACAACTGTCACAGATAATGTTGAGCGGTTCATGGAAGAAATCAATCCTAAAATTGAGGAAGTCCTTCACAAAGTAGGCTGCAGAGAAGGTATTGCCTGGGTCCAGGTTATGCTTGATGAGGATGACCATTTCTATATCATTGAGATGGGGTACCGTCCAACTGGTGACAGGCCGGAAGCAGCTTTTCCGGAACTAATCGGCTTCGACTCAATCAAGTGGCTTGTTGATTACGCCAGAGGAATCAAGCATACCGCATCCGATCTTCCTCCGATCCAGATGCACAGCTACAAGAATTGCTGCTGCGGCTATTCTCTTTGGACGCACAAGGGCGGAACTCTGGCATCCTTCAACGGATTTGATGAGATTTGCAAAATCCCCGGGATCAAGTTCTATACCCAGCACCATGTTGGGGAGACTTTCCCTGAACATCGTCCGCTTGGCGTGGTAGGTATTTATGCAGACTCGATCGATGAGTTTTGTGAGAAGGTCGATCGCGTCAATCATACAATTAGTATTCTTGATACAAATGGTGAAGATGTAATCATCCGATATACGGATTTTGATCATCTAAAAGAACTATACTATAACGGCCTTCGCCAAGGAAGCGTTATGTTATAATCTGTTAGTCTGATATGCTTGACAAGAAGGTTATTACATATGATAGTTGATAAAAAATTATTCTTCCCATCATTGGGAATATTATCGGTTATTATCCTCGCCATCGCGACAAATTTACATTTTCTTCAGACGTCTATCGGCGCGATATATGATGGTTGCATCAGCATATTCGGATGGCTGTTCATATTTGCCGATATTTGCTGCCTGATTTTCTCTTTATGGCTCATGTTTGGACGATATAAGGACATTCGTCTCGGAGGCCAGGACTGCAAACCAACCTTTAGCACCCTGGCTTGGTCAGGTATGATGTTTACCACCAGTTGCGGAGGGTGGCTTGTCGTTTATGGTTTCCTGGAGCCTGTATACTGCGTCTCTCAAAATGCGATAGTTGCGGGAGAAAGCGTAGCGCAAGCATATGAACTCGGTCAAATGTACGCCCATTTCCACTGGGGGCCGAATGCTTGGGCAATATATATTCCGATTTCCATTGCTATAGGTTATGCTCTATATAATAGACATGATCACGCCGCCACTGTGAGTGCAGGAATCCGGAGCATAACCGCAAAAAAATGGGGAATACTCCTTGGGCTTATTGTTGATATTATAGCGATATGTTGCGCTGTTATGGCCCCTGTTGTTTCGATCGGTACGGGTATGCCGCTGCTTACTGCGCTTGTACAATCTATTTTCGGGCTGCCGGATTCCTCCAAAACGACCATTCAGCTGGTTATCCTCGCCATTTGGATTGCACTGTTTGGGACAAGTGTTTACCTTGGCCTTAACAAGGGTATAAAAAGGCTTAGCAATATCAACGTTACGGTCGCATTTATCTTCATGGGTGTTTTCGGACTGATTGTAGGATTGGTTCAGGTGTTCTCTGCTGAGCTTAATACAACAGGTCTATTCTTCCAAAACTTCATCCGTTTGAGTTCATACACAGATCCCTATGGGAGCGGAAGTTTTGTGAAGGGATGGACATTCGGATATTGGGCCTGTTACTTTGTTTACATGCCTTTGATGGGAGTTTTTAACGCAAAGATTTCTAAAGGACGCACATTCAGACAAATTGCATTTGGTCAGTTGGTTCTTTGTACTCTTGGCTGTTGGGTTGCTATGGGAACGTTCGGTAACTTTGCGGTAAAGGCACAAATGAGCGGAGCAGTAGATGTATCAGGCATTCTTGCCAACGGAGATGAAGGTGGTGCCATTGTTGCATTGCTGAATACGCTTCCTGTGCCTAAAGTGTTTATGTTCATTCTTCTTGCTATAGCATTTATTTTTCTGGCCACTACCATGGATTCCAGTGCCTTTGCTGCCGCTGAGATGACCGTAGTTCAGAATGGGGCAGACAGTCTTGCTCCACGTTGGCTTAGAATCGTGTGGGCAATTGTAGCCGCTGCGATAGCCTTTATTGTCGTTCAGGTCGGCGGAGCAAAAGCGGTAAGATCCGTTTGCTATATTGCAGGCCTGCCCATGGCGATCGTTTCGTTTATTGTAATGTACTCCGTGTACAATATGCTGAGAAAAGATTATCGTCGAAAATCTGAAATCCCATTTGTTCCAGATTATGATCTGGGAGAAGGAAAGAAGCAATCAATCAATATTTGAAGAACACAAGGAATAATAAACTGCTGGCTGCATATGAGAAGGTTCATATGCAGCCGGCAGTTTAGTCATATAGCAGATTCCAGAGCGCTTCTGTGGTGCACTCCAAAGAGTTGCCGATAAGTCAAAGCGTTGATTAGCGTTAAGTGAAAAAACCATGGAATCAATGATACGGCGGGAAAGATCCCGGCTCTGCTAAGAAGGCATTAACGATCAAAGTGAAGCGAATAACTTGCCCCTGGCTCAGATCCTTCGCACCTCAAACTGTCCATTTGTCCCCTCTGCTTCCGCCAGTAAACTGGCAAAACGGAAGATGCTTGAAAAATACAGCAACAAAAAAGTTGATCAACCAACCAAACGCAGTATTGAGAAAAGCTCCTGTTTATGATAATATATTGATTACTATAGTAAGATTTTCCTGTAATAGTCCCTGTAGCGTGCAAGCAACAACGCTGCCGAAGAAATGTTCATATTGCTGTCGAGTCTCTGGACAACGCGTACAGCTGTTCAAGGATGTCGTCTTACAATTCCGTCCCTGTGCGGAATAATTGCATAACCACCATGTTAAAAAACCAGGAACTATTGAACGCTCTGGTTGATTAAGGAGATAGAATCATACATGAAACTTGGGATCGTGGGTCTGCCCAATGTAGGCAAGACGACGCTTTTTAATGCGCTGACCGGCTCGAAGGCCGAGACCGGCGGTTATACCGCGGCCAACGCCAAACCCAACATCGGCCAGGCCAAAGTGCCGGACGAGCGGCTCGACTGGCTGGCCGAATACTACCACCCGAAGAAATACAGCCCGGCGAGCATAGACTTTGTGGACGTGCCCGGCGTCAGCTCCGGCGGCAAGGGCAACGAGGTCTTTCAGGCCATCCGCCAGGTGGACGCGCTGGTGCAGGTTGTCAGATGCTTCGATAACGACGAGCTTTTCCTTGAGCCGGCCGACGCCGTACGCGACGCGGAGAGCTTCGAGCTGGAACTGATCCTCGCGGACATTGAGATCGTCGAGCGCCGCCTTGAGCGCGCGAAGAAGAACGCCAAGGGCGGCGACAAGAAGTATAAGCGCGAGGCCGAGATGTGCGAGGCGCTGATCGCCCACCTGACCGAGGAAAAGCCCGCGCGCGACTTTCCCTTCACCGACGAGGACAAGGACATCCTCGCCGACGGCGGCCTGCTGACCGTCAAGCCCGTCATCTACGCGGCAAACCTCGACGAGGAGGGTATGGCCCATTACGCCGACAACCCGAACTTCAAGGCGCTGTCCGACTACGCTGCCAGGAGCGGCGCGGCCGTGCTGCCCGTGGCCGCGAAATTTGAGGAAGACCTCGCCGAGCTCGACGCCGAGGAGGCGCAGGTCTTCATGGAGGACCTCGGCCTGACCGAAACCGGCCTTGACCGCCTGATCCGCACCTCCTATGACCTGTTGGGCTACATCTCCTTTCTCACCGCCGGCGAGGACGACGTCCATGCCTGGACGATCGTGCGCGGCACCAAGGCGCCCAAGGCCGCCGGCAAGATCCACACCGACATCGAGCGCGGCTTCATCCGCGCCGAGATCGTCGCCTTTGAGGATCTGAAGGCCTGCGGCACGATGGCTGCGGCCAAGGAAAAGGGTCTCTTCCGTTTGGAGGGCAAGGACTACGTCATGCAGGACGGCGACGTGACCATGTTCCGCTTCAACGTATAAGCACAAAAGCTGCAAAAATCCCGACGCTTTGTCAAGCGTCGGGATTTTTCCTGACAAGAAAAAACACTTGACAGCCACGGTCGGTTCGTGTATAATCTGCAAAGTCAAAGCACTTGACAGGAGGGGTCGCCGTGGAAAACCGCATGATGCAGAGCATGCTGCTGGATTTTTACGGTGAACTGCTGACCGAGCGGCAGCGCAGCTGCTATGATCTGCACATCAACGAGGATCTCTCCCTCTCCGAGATCGCCGAGCAGAGCGGCATCTCCCGCCAGGGCGTGTGGGACAACATCCGCCGGGCGGAGCAGTCCCTGCGCGAGATTGAGGAAAAGACCGGGCTCGTCCGGCGCTTTACGGCGCTGCGGCAGGGTCTCGGCGCCGCCGAGCGGCAGCTTGCGGCATTGGAGGAAAGCATCCCCGAGGAGCAGCGGAACGCCGTGCGGCGCATCCGCACGGAGCTGAAACAGCTTGAGGAATAAACGATGGCCTTTGAAAGCTTATCCGAAAAACTGAATGCCGCCTTCAAGCGGCTGCGCGGCAAGGGCAGACTGACTCCCTCCGACGTCAAGGAAGCGATGCGCGAAGTGCGCATGGCGCTGCTGGAGGCGGACGTCAGCTACAAGGTGGTCAAAGACTTCACCAAGTCCGTCACCGAGCGTGCCGTCGGTACCGACGTGCTCGAAGCGCTCAATCCCGCCCAGATGGTCATCAAGATCGTCAACGAGGAGCTCTGCCAGCTCATGGGCGGCGACACGCAGAAGCTGAACATCAGCTCGCAGCTGCCGAGCGTCGTGATGCTGGTCGGCCTGCAGGGCGCGGGCAAAACCACCAACGGCGCCAAGCTCGCCGGCTACATCCGCAAGCAGGGCAAGCGCCCGCTGCTGGTCGCCTGCGACATCTACCGTCCCGCTGCCATCCAGCAGCTGGAGACCGTGGGCGCGCAGCTGAACATCCCCGTCTTTCAGATGGGTCAGACCGACCCGGTCGAGATCGCCAAGGCCGCCATTGAGCACGCCAAGGCACACGGCAACGACATTGTCTTCCTCGATACCGCCGGCCGTCTGCACATCGACGAGGCGCTGATGAAGGAGCTGCAGAATATCCGCGACGCGGTGCACCCGGCGGAAATCCTGCTGGTGATCGACGCGATGACCGGCCAGGACGCCGTCAACGCCGCCACCGCCTTTGACGAGGCGCTGGGCGTGACGGGCGTGATGCTCACCAAGCTCGACGGCGACGCCCGCGGCGGCGCCGCGCTGAGCATCCGGGCCGCGACCGGCAAGCCCATCAAGTACATCGGCGTGGGCGAGAAGCTCGACATGATCGAGCCCTTCCACCCCGACCGCATGGCCTCCCGCATCCTGGGCATGGGCGACGTGCTGACGCTGATCGAAAAGGCCGAGCAGAGCTTCGACGAAAAGAAGGCCCTCGAGGCCGCCGAGAAGCTGCGCGCCAACCGCTTCACGCTCAGTGATTACCTCGACCAGATGGGCCAGCTCAAGAACATGGGTGATCTGGAGAGCATCATGGGCATGATTCCGGGTGTGGACGCTAAGGCCATCAAAGGCGCGAAGATCGACGAGAAGGCCATGGCCCGCCAGGAAGCGATCATCCTCTCGATGACCCCGGCCGAGCGTGAGAACCCCTCGATCCTCAACTCCAGCCGCAAAAAGCGCATCGCCGCCGGCTCCGGCGTGAACGTCGTGGACGTCAACCGCCTCATCAAGCAGTTTGAAGCGATGCAGCAGATGATGAAGCAGTTCAGCGGCAAGAACATGAAGAAGCTGCAGCGCAAGTTCGGCAAAATGGGCGGAGGCGGCTTCCCCGGCCTCGGCGGAGGCTTCCCCGGCTTCTAAGGTTTACGACATCGAAAGATGATTGTAATATAACGAAATACGAACATGGAGGTGAATATAGAAAATGGTTAAAATCAGACTGCGCAGAATGGGCGCCAAGAAGGCCCCTTACTACCGTGTCATCGTCGCCGATTCCCGTTCTCCCCGCGACGGCCGCTTCATTGAGGAGCTGGGCACCTACGATCCCATGGCCGAGAGCGAAACCCTGAAGATCGACGTGGAGCGCGCCAAGTACTGGATTGCCAACGGCGCTCAGCCGACCGATACCGTTCGCGGCCTGCTGAAGAAGCTCGAGGCCTGAACAAGGAGTAACTACCGGCAATGAAAGAATTACTGACCTATATTGTACAGAGCCTGGTCGATCATCCCGACGAGGTCTCTGTGACCGAGCGCAAGGCCGACGGAGAGACCGTGTTTGAGGTTCGCGTCGCCGACGGCGATATGGGCAAGGTCATCGGCCGGCAGGGCAGGATCGTCAAGCAGATCCGTATCCTGATGCGGGCCGTCGCCCAGCGAAAGGGCAAGAAGATCTCCGTAGAGATTCTCGATTAAAAAAGCAGAGGCAAAAGCCTCTGCTTTTTTATTCACTTGGAACAATCCTAATTTTCCCGGACGTGCAGGCGGAGCTTGTTGCGGATGGCCGCAGCGTGCTCGAGATCCAGCACATAGTCCAGCTCCATCTTGCCTCCGTGCTCGTCAAAGGCGGCGCTGATGCGGCGCGTGTCCATGCCCATGGTGGCCAGGCCGTAGGGCGTCTCATAGGGGAAAAAGTTTTTCAGCCCCTCTTTGAACTCCATCCGGCCCGTCACGGTGCCGATCCGGTCCACGATCACGCTCTCCGGCCCGATCTCCACGCTGGTGCGCGTGCCGGTCAGGCCGGTGACCTCGCTCTCCCAGTACCAGAGATGCGCACTGCCGTTTTCATAGCGGTACATGCCGTCGGTGCTGAAATCCAGGCTGTCCGAGCCGTCCTCGTCATAGGCGTGGACGCTGTGGACGTCGATGACCACTTCTTTTTCTTTCATTTGTCTTCCTCCGCCGGCATCACCGGCACCGCTTCGGTCTGCGGCGGCTCCTCCTGCCCCAGAAACAGCGGGGCAAGGCGCTCGAAGCGATCAAGCTCACCGCTGGTCAGGCAGCGGAGAGAGCCCTCTCCCCCGCACAGGCCGTTTTCTTCCAGATAGTGTTTGATAAAGGCGGCGGCGCAGGCACTGGCGTCCACCAGACGCACCTGCTCGCCCAAATACCGGCGCAGCGCAGCGTCGATGAGGCCGTAGTGCGTGCAGCCGAGCAGCAGCGTGCCGATTCCCTGTGCCTTCAGCGGCCGCAGATAGTCCTCCACGGCGCGGCGCAGCGCGGGATCGTCCCACCCGACGCAGCCGCTCTCGATGAGCGGCACAAAATCCGGGCAGGCGACGGAGATGATCTCCCGCCCGGGGCAGGCCGCGCGCAGCGCCCGCTCAAAGGCGCCGGAGCGCACCGTGGCCTCCGTGGCGATCACGCCGATGGGCGCCGCGCTCTGCTCGGACGCGATCTCCGCCACCGCCGCGTCCAGCACGCCGAAGGCAGGGACGGGATAGGCGCGCAGGATGTCCGAAGCATTGGACGAAAGCGTGCCGCAGGCGGCGAAAATGACCTTGGCGCCGCAGGCGGCGGCCACGTCCAGATTCTGCCGCGCCATATGCCGCAGCTGCCGCAGCGGGCGGCCGCCATAGGGCGCGCGGCCGTTATCGGCAAAAAAAACGATATTCTCTTCGGGGCAGATCGCGCGCAGCGCGCGCACCGCCGTCAGTCCGCCGAAGCCGGAATCAAAGATGCCGATCGGTCTGTTGTCCATACCCGGGATCTCCCTTTCTTTGCGCTAACTTTATTAGTATACAGCGAAAATGATTGGATGACAAGAAAATTTTGTGGTGGAATTTGTGTGCGTGCTCTGGTATAATACATATATAATGAGGAAGTATCGGGATTATACTTCAAATCCCGTGAGGAGGTGCTGGCATGACGATTGATCTGACCGAAAAGGAATTCCGGCGTCTGCTGGATCTTGTCTATATCGGCAACTGGATTTTGAACTCCACCCGCGGCGACGACCGCTTTGAGGACTACGATCTGGTGCAGGAGAAGCTGTTTTCTCTCTGTGCCGGGCAGGGCATGCCCACGCTGATTCAGCGCTGGCGCGGCCACATCTTCCCCTCCCGCGCCTATGAGGACGGCGGTATCCACGAGGCGATCGCCGACTATGAGGACGCGGTGTTCTTCGACATTCTGGCCGAGGAGCTGGCGCGGCGGGATCTGGGGCTTGTGGAGTCCGACCCCGAGGATTTCACCGAGCTGAATGCGCGGATGGACGAATATCTGGACGAATTTGACCGCAACGGCCTGAACGCCGTCACGGTAGATCTGTAAGAGGAAGCTGAGCCATGCACGACGAACTGACCAGAGAAGATATCAAAAAAATGCAGGAGGAGCTGGACTACCGGCGGCTCGAGCTGATGCCCGGGCTGATCGAGGAGGTCAAGCGCACCCGCGCCTTCGGCGACCTGAGCGAAAATTTTGAGTACAAGGCCGCCAAGCAGGCGCAGAACAAAAACCGCAGCCGCATCCGCTACCTCGAGGGCATGATCAAGACGGCGAAGGTCATCGAGGACCGCGCCGGGAGCGACGAGGTCGGCCTGTTCGACAAGGTGGAGCTCTACATGCCCGAGGACGACGAGACCGAGACGCTGCAGGTTGTCACCACCGTGCGCTGCGATCCGCGCCGCGGCCTCATCAGCAAGGAATCGCCGATGGGGCGGCAGCTGCTGGGCAAGAAGGTCGGCGACCGCTTCACCGTGCAGGTCGACGAGCGTTACAGCTATGTGGCCGAGGTCAGAAGCATCACCAAAACCGAGGACGACGGCTCCGCGCCGTTGATGAAATACTGAAAACCGATGGACAGGAAGAAAAGCCTTACCCTTGCCGGCCGCCTGCTCGGCTTGCTGGCGCTGTCTGCGCTGCTCGTCCTCTGGTGGCTGCGCTATGACTACGGCCCCTGGGGCCGTGCCGCGGCGCTTGTCAGCGCCGGGCTCTTCGCGCTGCTCGGCCTGCGCTTTATCCCGCGCTGGGTGGACTTCTGGTCCGATACCCCGCTGCCCGCCGCGCCGGACGAAGACGAACCGCGCGGTATGGGACTGCGCATTTTCCTCTCGCTGTGGTGCCTGGATCTGCTCATTCTGCTCTCTGCCTGGGGACTGCGCGCCGCGCTCGGATACGGAGGCAGCTTTACCGGGACGCTCGGCTTCTGGCGCTGTACCGACAGCCAGCACTATCTGGCGATTGCCGAGGACTGGTATCTCTCCGAGGGTGTCATCGACCGGCTGGTGCAGCTGGTATTTCTGCCGGGCTATCCGCTGCTGATCCGGCTGCTGCGGCTTTTGACGGGGAACTACCTGACGGCGGGTCTTCTTGGCTCGGCGCTGTGCTTCGCCGGCTCCGGCGTCATGTTTTACCGGCTGCTGCGGCTCGATCTGCCGCATCAGATCGCGCAGCGCGCGCTGCTCTTTCTCTGCCTGCTGCCGGGCTCCTTCTTTTACGCTGCGCCGATGAGCGAGAGCCTGTTTCTGCTCTGCTCCCTCGGCTGCGTGTATCTGGCGCGGCGGGATCGCTGGCTTGCCGCCGGACTCTGCGGCGCTTGGGCCGCCTTCACCCGCTCGCTCGGGCTGATGCTGCTCGTACCGCTCATCATGGAGCTCGTCGCAATGGCCGCGCGCAGCAAAATGCCGGCCAAAAAGCTCGTGCCGCGCGCAGTGTCGCTGCTGCTCGTGCCCCTCGGCTTTGCCGCCTACTGTGTCGTCAACTATCTCGTTGCGGGCAATCCCTTCCAGTTCATGATCTATCAGGCGGAGCACTGGGGACAGCACCTTGGTCTGTTTTTCAACACCGCCGCCTATCAGACCCAGCGGGCGATCTCAAGCTATACCGAAAAGCCGCACGTTTTCCTCGGCCTGTGGCTGCCGAATCTGATCTACGGCTATGCTGCCCTCGCGCTGGTCGCTGCCGCAGCCAAAAAGCTGCGGCCGAGCTACACGGCCTGGCTGATCGCCTATTTTGTCATTGCGATCGGCGCAACCTGGCTGCTGAGCGCCCCGCGCTATCTGATGGCCATGCCCGTACTGCCGATGGCGCTGGCCCTGCTGACGGAGAGAGAAAGCGCCAAAACCGGCGCCGTTGTCTCCCTCACGCTGCTGTGGCTTCTGTATTTTCTGGCGTTTCTGCAGCGCTGGCAGGTCTGGTAGCGCTGCCTGTGTTTAAAACATTTTCTTGAGGAGGTTCTTCTATGGTAAAAGTCAACTATTCCGGCGCGGAGCGCTTCTTCCGCGGCAGCGGCCCCGACTTTGCACTGGCCGCGCAGGCGCACAAAACCTTTGCGGACAAGTCCGGCGCGGGCGCCGATTTCACCGGCTGGGCGGAGCTGCCCCAGCGCATCAAGGACACCGAGCTGGACGCCATCGTTCGCACGGCGGAGCTCATCCGCAGCCGCTCGAAGGCGCTCATCGTCATCGGCATCGGCGGCTCCTACCTCGGCGCGCGCGGCGCCATCGAGCTGCTGCGCCCGCTCCCCGGCAAGGACGATCCCAGGGTCTTCTTCGCCGGCAACGGCCTCAGCCCCGACTATCTCTGCGACGTGCTGCAGCAGCTGGGCGACATGGACTTTGACGTGAACGTCATCTCCAAATCCGGCACCACGCTTGAGCCCGCCGTTTCCTTCCGCATCTTCCGCGAGCTGCTGGCGAAGAAGTACGGCGACAAGGCCGACGAGCACATTTTCGCCACTACCGACGCGCGCCGCGGCGCTCTCAAGTCCCTGGCCGATCAGCGCGGCTGGCCCTGCTTTGTCGTGCCCGACGACGTCGGCGGCCGCTTCAGTGTGCTGTCCGCCGTTGGCCTGCTGCCGATGGCTGTGGCCGGCATTGACGTGCGCCGTGTCATCGACGCCGCGATCGCCGAGTTCAAGGCGCTTGATCTTCGCTCTCCCGAAAACCCCGCCTGGCAGTACGCCGCCGTGCGCCAGCACCTCTACGGCACCGGCAAGACCGTCGAGATCCTCGGCTGCTACGAGCCCAGCTTCCGCTTCATGGCGGAGTGGTGGAAACAGCTCTACGGCGAGAGCGAGGGCAAGGACGGCATCGGCATCTTTCCTGCCTCGGTGGAGTTCACCGCTGACCTGCACTCGATGGGCCAGTACATCCAGGCCGGACCCCGGAACCTGATGGAGACCATCGTCCGCTTCAAGAAATGCCGCAGCAGCTATGCCGTGCCCTTTGAGGCGGCGGATGCCGACGGACTCAACTACGTCGCCGGACGCGATCTGGCCGACGTCTGCCGCGTGGCGGCCGACGCGGTGCAGGCAGCCCACATCGAGGGCGGCGTGCCGAACCTCGTCGTCGAGGTCGAAGAGCGCAACGAAGAGGGCTTTGCCGCCCTGGTCTGCTTCTTCGAGCTGGCCTGCGCCATCTCCGGCTACATGTCCGGGGTCAACCCCTTCGACCAGCCGGGCGTGGAGGCCTACAAGAAAAACATGTTCCGCATGCTGGGCAAGCCCGGCGCGAAATAAGTTTTGCTTAGCGGACGAAAAAACGCTCCCAATCTTGTGAACAGCCCCAGATTGTGCGGACAGCACAAAAAGGCCCCTGATGTAGGCTTGTACAATTCAAGCAACGAACTGGCACCGCAACTCCAGCGGTGTCAGT
>CADCHN010000032.1 GCA_902801295.1 Oscillospiraceae bacterium
TTTCTTGCCCATTGGTTCACTCCCTTCCTTTCTCTTATCTTACAATAAAAAATGAAAGTAGGCACTTTTTCGTGTCTACTTTCATCTTACCAGATGCAACCGGCCTTGCCGGTGGATGGTTTTTATGTTTAGGCAAGCATAAGAAAACAGCCTGTCTTCCCAAGAGGGGAATACAGACTGCTTTCAATAACCGGTTTTAATGCCAGCCTTGACTGATTGGCGCGTTGCCCGTTCAACGTACCGCCTACGATGCCGACGGTGGGCCCACAAGTAACCGTTGCTTGCTTTCCGGGTTTAGGTGCCGATCTCACCGATGGGTGCCGCCCATCTCCTGTATTATGTATACCACACTTTTTCCCCGATGTCAAGAGAAAATTGTTAAAAATATATAATTATCACATGCTTTTACGCAGATAGATGGATAAAGTGCACAAAAACAAATGACACACAAGATATAGCGATTTGCCGCGCTAAATCAAACAAAATCTTGAAATAAGCTCACGTCCTCCGGAGAGGACGTGAGCTTTTAACGTTCAGGGAGAGCCTCAGGGCTGCTCTTCGACGATCACGATGCGGCCCTGGCCGTAGGGATCGGCATACTCGTCGCCGATCACGCCGCCGAGAGACTCGGTGATGTAGTCGATCAGGACCTGGTTGTCGAGCTTGACGCGATCCTGCAGGAGCTTTGCGCCGGCGAACATGGAGTAGCCGTCGCCCTTGTTGAGCAGCATGTAGTCATGGCTGGCCAGGGTGTAGGTGGCGTTCGGGTCGATGGGCTCGCCGCCGACCAGCACATTCTGCACGCGGCGCTCGCCGGTGATGCCGGCGAACATGGTGTTCTCGTCGGTCACGCAGCTGCTTTCAATATAGCTGTGGATCTCGTAGCTCAGACCGGAGACCTGCAGGAAGCCGCCGTTCTCGCCGGGGACGTTGCGGGCGCCCCACTCGAGCGCGTCGAGGATCTGCTGGCCGGTGACTTCGATCACGCACATGGCGTTGCCGAAGGGATGGACCTTCAGGATGCTGCCGAGGGTGATGTCGCCGGCCTGGATGCTGACGCGGATGCCGCCGCCGTTGACGAAAGCGATGTCAGCGCCGGACTGGATGCGGTAGGCATCGGCGCAGAGGTCGCCGAGGTTGGTCTCGGCGCGGCGCACCATGCGGATCGGGTTGCCGGAGTCGTCAACGGCAACAGGGTCGCTGATGGTCAGTTCCACCGTGGAGCTGGCGACAACGTCACCCAGCATATCGTTCAGGCTGGCGGAGGCGGCCTTGACGGCCTCGCCCATCTCGTTGTCGATGCCCAGCAGAGCGGGGGCGGAGACCTTGTTGGGCCAGCTGTAAACGCCGGCCGTGATCTTGCCCTCGGCGTCGATGCGGCAGTAGCCGACGCAGGCGAGCTTGGTGCCGCAGGCGGAGCGGATGACGTCGTCGCCGTCCTTGTTCTTCATGACGACCTGCTCGGTATCATGGCTGTGGCCGTCGAGGAACACGTCGATGCCGTTGGTGTTTTCAATGACGTCGGCATAGGTCCAGGGGCGGCACTCTTCCTCGTTGCCCATGTGGCCCATGACGACAACGATCTCGGCGCCCTCGGCGCGGGCGGCGTCAACGGCGTTCTGCACGGCGGTGTAAAGGGCCTCGCCGGTCTCGTCCTGGCAGAAGCCGTAGACGAAGTCACCGGCCTCGTTCATGAAGTAGCGCGGGGTGGAGGAGGTGAGAGTTTTCGGGGTGGTCACGCCGACGAAGGCGACCTGGCGGCCGGCGAGCTCGCGGATGACGTAGGGCTGGAAGACCGGCTCACCCTCGTGGTTGAAGTTGCAGCTGATGTAGGTGTACTCGGCCTTCTCGGCCAGCTCCAGGAAGCGGTCCATGCCGTAGTCGAACTCATGGTTGCCGGGGATTGCGATCTCATAGCCGGCGGCGTTCATCAGCTCGACGATGGCTTCGCCCTTGCTCATGGTGCCGATGGGCTCGCCCTGGATGGCGTCGCCGTCGTCAATGAGGATGACGTCGTCGCCGTTGGCGCGCAGGGAATCGCGGATCTGGGCCAGTCCGGCGTAGCCGAAGCCCTGGTCGATGCCGCAGTGTACGTCGCTGGTGAAGAGGATCACGGCCTCACCGCTGGGATCAACGGGGGCGGGCTCTTCAACAGGCGTTTCCGCGGGCTGTTCGGCAGGCTCTTCGACCGGCTGCTCGGCGGGCTGTTCCGCGGGCTGTTCCGCGGGAGCTTCGGCCGGCTGCTCAGCCGGAGCCTCGGTCTGTGCGGCAGGAGCTGCGCCGCAGGCGGCCATCAACAGCATAGCCGCGGCCAGGAGGAATGCGAGGAGTTTCTTTTTCATTGCGATACCTCTCTTTTCTACAGAATATGGATAATTATAACATAACGGAAAATGTTTCCGCAAGACAAAGACGCACATTCTGCCGCTTTCGGCGGAAAAAGCGCGGCAGGGGCTCAGAGCCAGCGGATGTCGCCGCTGCGGATGTCGTAGACGGCGCCGAGAACGTCCAGCTCCTGCGCGGGAATCTCCGGGTGCTCGGCAAATTCGCGGCGGATGAGCGCCACGGCGTGCTGCACGTTGAGGCAGCAGGCGCGGTCGGGGTCGCGCTCCGTGCCGACGGCGCGCAGGATCTCGTCGGTGATGGCGGCAATCGTGCCCTCGCCGCCGCCGCTCAGGGCCGCCGCGATCGCACCGCAGCCGCTGTGGCCGAGTACGACGACCAGGCGGCAGTGCAGGTGCGCGGCGGCGTACTCGATGCTGCCGAGCTGGTGCTTGTCGAGGACGTTGCCGGCGACGCGGATGACGAACAGCTCGCCGAGCCCGGCGGAGAAGAGGCTCTCCGGGATGACGCGCGAATCCGAGCAGCTGATCACGATGGCGCAGGGCTGCTGCCCCTCGTCGGCGGTCCGCCGCCGCAGGGCGGGGGAGACGTCGCCCAGGGGGCGGCTCTCGGCGAGATAACGCCGGTTCCCCTCGATCAGGCGGTCGAGGACGCGTTGATTCTTCGGGTTGTTCATGTCTCTTCCTCTCCAAAATCGCACAGCAGCCAGCAAAAACCGCCGGAGGGAACGGAAATGCTGTATTTATCCACCGCCTCGCCGCTGAGCAGATCGGTATAGTCACCGAGCTCGCTGACGGAGACGCAGCGCTCCTGCTCGCCGAAATTGAAGAGCGCCAGCAGCTTCTCGCCGCGGCAGTAGCGCCCGATGCCGAGGACGCTGTCGTCCCGGGTGTCCACGATCCACACGTCGGCCGTGCCGTCAAAGACGCGGTGCTCCGCGCGCAGCGTCTCCAGCTGACGGATCCCGGCGAAGAGGCGCCCCTCGGGCGTCGTCTCGTCGTGCCGCAGCTCGGCGGCCTGCCAGTTCATGTTTCCGCGGTGCAGATAGCGGCTGTCGGCGGCTTTGAGCGGGTCGTCGTGATAGGAATAGTCGTTTTCCTGCGCGATCTCGTCGCCGCTGTAGAGCACGGGAATGCCGCTGAGCGTGAACATATAGGCGTGCAGCATCAGGTCCAGGCGCAGCGCCCAGTCGAGCCGGGCTTCATCGGCCTCGGCGCGTGCGCTCTCCACGCCGCAGAGCGAGGCGGTCGTGCCGCACAGGCGCGCGTCGCCGAGGCGCGGATCGTCGTTGTACAGCTCGCCGCGCGCGGGGCTGCCGGGCCATTTGCCTGTGAGGTAGTCATTGAGGAACTTCTTGTGCGGGATCTGCTGCATGCCGAAGCGGTCGAGGTAGTCGTAGTCCAGCCCCCAGCCGATGTCGTCGTGGCAGCGCAGATAGTTGAGGAAGGTGTATTCGCCGGGCAGGGCAAAGACCTGGCCGAGCTGATGGCGCAGCAGGCTCACATTTTTCGTGGCCACGGTGTGCCAGGTGCTGGCCATGGTGGTCACGTTATACAGCAGATGGCACTCGGGCTTGTCCACCGAGCCGAAGTAGGGCACCACCTTGCTCGGCTCCATCACCACTTCGCCGAGCAGCAGCGTGCCCGGGCAGACGATCTCGCACACGATGCGCATCATGCGCACCAGCGTATGGACCTGCGGCAGATTGCGGCAGTTGGTGCCGAGCTCCTTCCAGATGTAGGGCACGGCGTCCAGGCGGATGATGTCCACGCCCTGGTTGCAGAGGTAGAGCATGTTTTCCGTCATGTCGTTGAACACCGTGGGATTGGCGTAGTTCAGATCCCACTGGTAGGGATAGAAGGTCGTCATGACGACCTTGCCGGCCTCTGCGCACCAGCTGAAGTTGCCGGGCGCGGTGGTGGGGAAGACCTGGGGCACGTTTTTTTCGAATTCGTTGGGCACGCTCCAGTCGTCGTAGAAGAAATAGCGCTCCTGGCAGGCGCGGTCGCCGGCGCGGGCGCGGCGGGCCCACTCGTGATCCTCGCTCGTGTGGTTCATCACAAAGTCGAGGCAGACGGCGATACCGCGCGCGTGACAGTCGTCGGCCAGCGCCGCGAGATCGGCCATCGTGCCAAGCTCGGGCTGCACCTTGCGGAAGTCAGCCACAGCATAGCCGCCGTCGCTGCGGCCTGCAGGGCTTTCCAGCAGCGGCATCAGGTGCAGATAGTTGACGCCGGTGTCCTCAAGATAGCCCAGCTTTTCTCGCACGCCGGCGAGCGTGCCGGCAAAGGCGTTGACGTACATCAGCATGCCGACGAGGCTGTGGCCCTTGTACCAGTCGGGCCGGGCAAGACGCTCCCGGTCGAGCGCTCGCAGCGCCTCGGGACGCGCCTCATAGCTGCGGCGCAGCATGTCGAGAAAATAGCCGTAGGCTTTCGCGTCGTTATGATACAGACCGAAAAAGAGCTCCTTCAGCTCAGCTTCCCGGGCGGCCAAGCGCTCGGAAAATTCGTTGTTCTCGCGGCGTTGTTTCATATTTAGATCCTCCTGCCTGATTATTCAGGCCGCGTGTCCCCGGCCAGCTCCCGGAGCTGTTCCTCCAGCGCGTCCCAGTCGCTCAGCAGGTCGTAGGCCTCGTCCTCGGACAGGACGCCCCGCTTCAGCTCTGCGGGCAGCAGCCCGGCACGGTCGCAGTCAAGGTCGTAAAACCAGAGCTCGCTGCCGTAGTAAGCGCCCAGCGCTTTGACTTCGTCCCGCAGCGCCCCGTAGTCTGCCAGCGCGTGCTCCAGCGCGCGGCAGGCGGCCTTGGCCCGCTGCAGCACGTCCTCCATCGTTCGGATGCGTTCGACCTGTTCCATGCGCAATCCCTCCGTTTCGTACAGCAAAAGTGTATCACAAAAGTTTCGCCCCTGCAACGGTCGAATCACATTGACAAGTGACGCGGAAGCGGATAAACTGTAAGTACCTGAAAAATGGTTCATAAACAAGGAGGAAGTTTATGCAAGTGAGAGAGAATCTGATCAAGCTCTGCGAGAAGATCAACGACGGGCATTACAAAATCACGCCAGACTGCGCCGAATACAAGGTATTCGAGAAGTGGATCACCGACGAGCAGATCACCGTGATGCTGGCCCTGACCAGCATGAAGCCGGGCTTTGTGCCCATTATCGCGCACAAGGCCAAGATGCCGGTCAAGAGAACCCGCGAGGTTCTGCACGAGCTGACCGACATCGGCCTCGTCGTACAGGTCGTGGTGCCGAAGGTCAATCTGGAGATCTATCTGCTGCCGCCCTACACCCCCGGTATTTTTGAGTTCCTTCTCATCAACGAGAAATTCTGCATCGCGCATCCCGAAATCGCCTATGCCTTCCAGCAGCACGCCACCACCAGCCAGATCGAGCATGCGCCGAACACCCCGATGGGCGCCGGCATCATGCGCGTCATCCCCGTGGAGAGCGCCATCCCCGCCGAGGCCGAGCAGATCGACAACGAGCGCTGCAGCAAGTACCTCGAGGAGAACGAGGGTCATCTGAGCATCACGCCCTGCCAGTGCCGCCGTGTGCGCCGCATGATGGGCGAGGGCAGCGGTGACCTCGACGAGGGTCTGTGCATCTTCATGGGCCATGTGGGCGATATGTTCAACCGCACCGGCAAGGGCAAGCCCGTCTCCGTGGCCGAGGCCAAGGAGCTGCTCAAAAAGTGCGAGGAGCGCGGCTGTGTCCACCAGATTACGACGCTCCACCAGGGCGAGACCTTCGCCATCTGCAACTGCATGACGGAGAGCTGCCTGGCGCTGGGCCTGAGCCAGTACTACAACACCCCCGCCACCTCCGCGAGCAACTATGTGGCCGAGATCAACCAGGAAAAGTGCGTCGCCTGCGGCCAGTGCACCGATCACTGCGCCAACAACGCCATCCAGATGGGCCAGAAGCTCTGCGCCAAGACCCCGATCGTGCACGAGCCGCATGAGCTGCCCGACGACATCGAGTGGACGCCGGAGCACTGGAATCCCGAGCACCGCAGCAACCGCGAGTACATCGCCCCCGAGGGCACCGCGCCCTGCAAGACCGCCTGCCCCGCGCACATCGCCGTTCAGGGCTACCTCAAGCTCGCCGCCCAGGGCCGCTACCTCGATGCGCTCGAGCTCATCAAGAAGGAAAACCCGCTGCCTGCCGTCTGCGGCCGCATCTGCAACCGCAAGTGCGAGAGCGAGTGCACCCGCGGCAGCATCGACCGCGCCGTCGCGATCGACGAGGTCAAGAAGTTCATCGCCGACCGCGAGCTTGACCGCGACACCCGCTTCGTGCCGAAGAAGCTCTATGATTTCAGCGACAAGAAGATCGCCATCATCGGCGCCGGCCCTGCCGGCCTGAGCTGCGCCTACTTCCTCGCCGCCGACAACTACAAGGTCACCGTGTTCGACAAGAACGAGCAGCCCGGCGGCATGCTGCGCTACGGCATCCCGAACTTCCGCCTGGAGAAGACCGTGCTCGACGCCGAAATCGACGTCCTGAAGGAGCTGGGCGTCATCTTCCGCTGCGGCGTGGAGATCGGCAAGGATCTGACGATCCAGCAGCTGCGCGAGCAGGGCTATGACGCCATCTATCTCGCCGTCGGCGCGCAGAAGTCCGCCGCTCTGGGTATCCCGGGCGAGGAGCTCGAAGGCGTATGGGGCGGCATCGACTTCCTGCGTGAGGTCAACGCCGGCGCCCGTCCCGCCATCGGCAAGAAGGTCGTCGTGGTCGGCGGCGGCAACGTTGCGATGGACGTCGCCCGCACCGCGGTGCGTCTCGGCGCCGAGGTGACGGTGGCCTACCGCCGCAAGGAGAGCGACATGCCCGCCGATCCGGACGAAGTCGCCGAAGCCAGGGAAGAGGGCGTCAAGTTCCTCTTCGAGCACAAGCCCGTCTCCATCGAGGGCAAGGACGGCAAGGTCACGGCGCTGGTCTGCGAGGCAGGCCGCGTCGAGTGCGACGCGATCCTCGCCGCCATCGGTCAGCGCATCGACCTCAGCGGACTGGATCTCGGCGAGCTCAAGACCGACGAGAAGGGCCGCGTGCTGGCCGACGGAATGACCTACCAGACCGCCCAGCCCGACATCTTCGTCGGCGGCGACGCCTACACCGGCCCGAAGTTTGCCATCGACGCCATCGCGCAGGGCAAGCAGGCCGCCATCTCCATCCACCGCTACGTCCATCCCGGCCAGAGCCTCACGCTGGGCCGCGACCGCCTGACCTACCGCTCCTTCGACAAGGAGAACGTGGACTTCGACACGGTCAAGCGCGACTACAACGCCGGTGCGCGCCAGGTTCCCGGCAAGGACGCCGCGAAGGCCTGCACCTTCAAGGACGACCGCAAGACCTTCACCGAGGAGCAGGTGAAGCAGGAGACTGCCCGCTGCCTGGGCTGCGGCGCCTCCTTTGTCGATCCCAACAAGTGCCTCGGCTGCGGCGTGTGCACCACCCGCTGCAAGTTCGACGCCATCCACCTGCGCAAGCGCACGAACGTCGAGAGCATCGAGTACTTCGACCGTCCCAAGGTGCTGCCCGAGTTCATCGCCCAGCGGCAGAAGAAGATCGAGATCCGCAAGATGCGCGAGAAGTAATCCCAAACATAAAAAAAGCAGCCGTTCTTCGGAACGGCTGCTTTTTGTGTCTGTTGTCAAAGACCTGCCTCGGGGAGACAGTGCATCTGCGTTTTGCCGAGCACGCGAAAGCCCTCGGCGCGGCCACGGAAACTGCGCAGGCCGAAATCCGCGGCGCGCAGCTTCAGATACAGCTCCAGCGAGCGCAGCGCTTCGGAACCGGCCGGAAACTGGCTCCCGTGGCAGCGGATGGCTGCCAGCTGCCGCTCAAAAGTGCCGGACGCGCCGACAAAACGGTTTGGATGCGCGGTCATGTAGCAGGCGAGAGCCTCCACGGGGGCGCTCTGCGCGCCGTAGGCCGCCATGATCTCCGGAAACGGCGCGAAAAAGGCGAGCTGCCGGGCGGCCTCGCCCACATTCAGGTGGTCGGCGTGGCACTCGCTGGCCACAAAGGGGTCGGGCGCAAAGAGGATCTCCGGCTTCACCTCACCGATCACGCGCGCCATGCCGCGCAGCAGCTCCTCCCTGTCATAGAGCCCGCCGTCCGAGAGACCGAGAAAACGCAGGTCGCTTACGCCGAGCGCCGCGGCAGCGCGGAGGCTCTCTTCGCGCCGGATCTCGATCAGCGCCTCCGGCGTCGTGCCCGCGGGGGCGTTTTCCAGCCCGAAGCGCCCGTCGAGACAGATCAGGAAGCTGACCTCCTTGCCCTCGGCGGCAAAGCGAGCGGCGGTTGCGCCGGCGCCGATCTCAATGTCGTCCGGGTGCGGCCCGATGAACAGGCAGCGCCGGAACTTCTCCGGCCGGGGGAGCGGGGCGGCCAATGCCAATGCCGCGCGTGTGAGTCCCATGCGATCATCGCCCTTTCCAAACAGATTTCATCTGCAGTTTATCATAAAGCGCACGCCATCGCAACGGAATCGATCATAAAAAAGACGCATCCCGGCGGCAGCAGCGCCTGACGCGGAAAAAGCTCCGGTACAGTCCCGTACCGGAGCTTTTGCGTTTCTGCGGCTTAGTTGGCGGCTGTTGACGTCTCAGCCTTTGACCGCGCCGCTGGTCATGCCGCTGATGATCTGCTCCTGGAACAGGATGTAGCCCAGGATGGACGGCACAATGGAGATCACGATGGCGGCGTACATCGAGACATAGTCGGTCGAAAACTGGTTGGTGAAGTATCGGATGCCGACCTGGATCGTCCGCAGCTTTTCAGACGATACGATCAGGTTGGCGAAGACGAACTCGTTCCAGCAGGTGAGGAACTCGAAGGTGGCGGCCGTGACGATGCCCGTGCGGCTGAGCGGCAGGATGATATGGAAGAAGCGCCCGTAGAAGCCGCAGCCGTCGATGTAGGCGGCCTCCTCCAGATCCATCGGGATGGAGTCCATCAGACCGCGGATCAGGAAGGTGGACATCGGGATACCGATGGCACAGTAGAGCAGAACCATGCCGCCGTAGGTGTTGTACAGGCCCAGCTTGTTGATGATGACGAAGTAGGGCACCATCAGCGCGTTGAGCGGCACCAGAATGCCCGCGGTGAAGAGCGTGTAGATCCGCTCGCGCCCGTTGAAGCGGAAGCGGGAGATGCAGTAAGCGCTCATGCTGGCCACGATCACGTTGAACACGGTTGCCAGCAGACCCACAAACACGGAGTTGAGCAGCATCCGCCCGAGACCCGCCACCGACAGGGCGTTTGCGTAGTTTTGCCACTGGGGCACGGCGGGGAGGGCGAAGGGGGAGAGCGCCAGAAATTCAAAGTTGGTTTTCAGCGAGGAGATCGTCAGCCAGATCAGCGGGAACAGCGTATAGGCCGCAAAGAAAAGGATCAGGAACCAGCGCAGGATCCCGAGAACGATCTCTTTGGGGGAGAGCTTGTGATGAACGCGACTTTCTGTCATTTCACTGCCCTCCTCATTTTCTTCTGTGCCCGGACTTCATCGTTGCCGATGTTGAACAGCGCACGGATGCAGACAATGAAGATCACGCCCACGATAATCAAAATCACCGCGGATGCGCTGGCCATGCCGTAGTTGGTATCCTGCAGCTTTTTATACATATACAGCACCATGGTGCTGGTGCGGTTGGCCGGGCCGCCGTTGGTGAGCATGTAGACCTGCTCGAACTGCCGCAGGCCGAGAACGCTTGCCAGCGTGACGCAGGTGAGCAGGGAGGTGCGCTTGATCAGGGGAATGGTGATATAGATGGCCTGCTGAAAATCGGAGGCGCCGTCAATGGTGGCGGCCTCATAGTAGGAGCTGTCAATGGTGGTGATATCCGCCATCATAATGACCATGTAGTATCCCACATAGAACACCCAGTAGATCAGCACTGCCGGGAATGCCGTGTCTACGGTTCCCAGCCAGTCCCTTGCCAGGTCGCCGAGGCCGATGGAGCGCAGCAGACCGTTGAGCAGGCCGGTATCGGCGTTGTAAATGGCCCGCCAGAGGGTAGCCAGCGCGATGCCGGAAATCACCTGGGGGAAGAAATAGACCGTGCGGAAAAACTTCCAGCCCGCGGGCTTCCGGGAGAGGATGATCGCCATGACCATGGCAAGCGGCACCTGGATAAAGCCGGCGACCAGCGCCCAGATGACGTTGTTGGTCACCGAACGGACGAAAGCCTTATCCTTGAACAGCTTGGCAAAGTTCTGAATATCGGTGAATGTTGCGGTAGAAATGCCGTTCCATTTCAGAACGCTGACCACGACCACATAAATCACCGGAATCACGAAAAATACCAGCATGATAATCAGTGCTGGCGCCATAAACGCGGCGAGGGCGCTTCGGTCGGAGCGCGTCGGTTTCAAGCTGCCACCTCCTTGAGAGAATTACGCAACAGGGTGCGGCATAGTACCGCACCCTGAGCATTGGCTTGTTGTTAAAATCAGGCGGCGTTGTCGATGGCGGTCTGGAGCATATCGACAAAGCCCTGCTCGTCCACTTCACCCAGGACCAGAGCGGAAACTGCGGCGGGGAACTCGGTGGAGAAGGCGGTGGGGAAGGCACCGTTCACGTGCAGGATGGTGAACTCGGCGCTGTTGGCAACCTCGGTGACCTTCTGGGAGATCACATTGGTGTCGGGGGACGGGGTGTACTTCACGAAGAACATGGCGCCGGAAGAGAGGGCCAGCTCAGAGACGTGGGCGGGATCGGTGACATACTGGAGGAACTTCACAACAGCGGCTTCCTTCGCAGGATCATCCTGCTTGGCAGCGGCCAGGAAGCCCTGGACGGTGGTCACAAGACCGCCGACACCCTTGCCCTCGCCGTAGCCGGGGTTGACAGCAACTTCGCAGACGTCGGCCAGCAGCTTGCCGTCGACAGCGTTGTCTTCTTTGTAGAAGTTGGCGATCCACCAGGGGCCGTTGAGGTAGATGGCAGTGTCGCGGGCGATGAAGTGGCCGTTCACGTCACCGGCGGTGGCGGAAACAGCACCGTCGAAGGTGTAGTTGTACATTTCCTTGAGGACCTTGGCAGCCTCGACAAAGGCGGGATCGCTGAGACCGTTGGCGTAGACGTCCTTGCCGCCGATGGCTTCAACAATCAGGGAGTACCACAGCATGGAGGACCAGGCGTTGTCGCCGGCCATCTGGCCCATGACGTTGTAGCCGGCGGCCTTCACGTCTTCAGCCATCTGGAAGAACTCGTCATAGGTGGCGGGGAAGTGATCCCAGCCGGCAGCGGCCAGAATCTCGGTGTTGTAGATGGGGGTGAACACAGCGCTCTCAAAGGGCAGGATGCTGACCTTGCCATCCACGCTCCAGGCGTCAAAGGCGCCGTCGGTGAAGGTGTCGCCCCAGCCGGCTTCCAGATAAGGAGTCAGATCCATGAACTTGCCGGACTCGGCATAAGCCTTGATATCGAAGGTGGTGTCCAGAATGCAGATGTCGGGAGCGGAACCGGTGGTGATGGTGGTGCGGATCTTGTCGCGGTAGGCCTGGTAGTCGGTCTGCTCTTCGACGACGACCTTGATAGCACCGGCGTTCTCTTCATTGAACGCCTCAATCAGCTTGCCCATGTACTCGGCCTTGGAGTCGGTGCCGACCCAGATGCTGGGGAAGTTGATGACGATCTCGCCGGCGGGCTGCTCGGCGGCGGGCTGTTCGGCAGCGGGCTGCTCGCCGGCGGGAGCGGTCTGCTGGCCGCAGGCGGCCAGAGCAAATACCATAACCATGGCCAGAAGCAATGCGATGAGTTTCTTCATGTCGTTTCTCCTTTTTAATTAACTTCGTTAATCAACTTGCCACAAAAAAAGATGTGACTACTGGACTTATTATAGGGAAATGTTTCAAATTTGTAAAGAAGATTAGCTCCGTGATTCTGTAGATTTTCAAGAGACGTTTTTAGTGAAAGTGACGATGAAAAGAGGCAGAGCGCCGAAAAACGCTCTGCCTCTTTGTCGAAATTGATTATATTTCCTGCACCAGGCTGCGGAACACCTGACTCCAGCCCGATTCCTCCCGCCAGAATACCGGAGGCTGGCCGAGCGGGGAGGGGACGCTGACCTCGCCGCCGGAATAGCGTTTTCCGCTCCAGAGGTGAACCCAGCTGCCCTCCGGCAGCCAGAGCGTCCGGCTTTCCCCGCCGGGCTTGACCACCGGGGCAACCAGCACATCTCCGCCCAGCAGATAGCTGTAAAGCCGGTGATCGTAGGCGCGTGGCTCGTCGGGAGCGGCCAGAAACAGCGGGCGCATCACCGGCAGTCCGCGGCTGGCATTCTCCTCCACGCAATGCCGCAGATACGGCAGCAGCGCGTCGTGGATGCGTGTCAGCCGGGCCGCGGCGGCGATCAGCTCGTCGCTGTCGTACAGCTGCACGTTGCTGTCGGGGCGATTGCCCTCGTGGGTGCGCATGACCGGTGTGAAACAGGCAAATTCCAGCCAGCGCAGCAGCAGTTCTTTGTCCCGCTTCAGATGGAAGAGCGTCGTATAGCCGCCGATATCGCTGGTGTGGAGGCCAAAGCCGCTCATGCCCAGGCTCAGGGCCGCCGTGATGACCGAGGGCAGACCGTCGTCCTCCGACCAGTCCACGCATTGGTCGCCCGCCCAGGCGAGCGTGGAGTAACGCTGGCTGCCGGCGGCGCCGGCGCGCATGAAGAACACGCAGTTGCCCAGCATTCCGGCCTCTTCCACCGCTTCGCGGTTGCACTTGGCCCAGAGCATGGGCCAGGCGTTGTGCAGCTGCCTGCCGCTTCCGCCGCAGCAGACCGCGTCTGCCGGCAGATATTCGCCGAAATCCGCCATCCAGCCCCGGAAGCCCAGGCCGATCAGGTTGGTTTTGATAACGTTTTTATACCAGGCAAAGGCCTCCGGCATGGTCAGATCCACCACGCCGCAGTCATACTCGCCAAAATCGAACAGGTACTCGCTGCCGTCGGCTCTCCGGACGAAGTAGCCCTTCTCCCGCGCCTCGGCAAACAGCACGCCGCCCTCTACCAGATAGGGATTGATATAGCCCATCCAGGCGGTGCCCGGATCCTCGGCAATCACGCGGTCCAGGCCCGGGTACAGATCCCGGTTCCAGCGCCAGTCCCATTGCAGGCGCTTTCCGAAGGAGGTGACGCGGCGTCCCTCCCAGTCCTGGATCCAGACGGCGGAGATATCCATGCCGCCGTCTTTGCAGCGCTTTTCCAGCGCCGCTGCGCGCTCAGTGCCGCCCTGCACGCCCAGCCACAAGCCCTTCATGGCCCAGTCCGGCAGCATCGGCTGGCGGCCGAGACAGCCCGTCAGCTTTTCAAGCAGCGCCTCATAGCTGTCCGCCGCGCCGAAAACGAAGCGGGCTTCATGACTCCATACGGCGATCTCGTGATAGTCGCGCTCCCGCAGATCCAGCTCGGAGTACTCATAGTTTTCCAGATGGACAAACAGCAGGCGGGAGGAGACCAGCGTCGGCTGGGGGAAGAAGGTGGTGTGATAGTCCCCGCCGCTGCCGTCGAGTGCATCGGCAAGCCGGGTGACCTCCGTCAGCTTGTTGCGGCCCACACCCTGCTCCCGGGTCCAGATCGGCCAGAGCCGACCGCGCAGATCCAGCGCGGAAAACTGCTCGCCGCCGCCGGTCAGGTGTTCCTCCGGCTCCGCCGCCAGACGGATCCACAGGCGGTTGACAGTCGGGTCAAGCCCGCGCAGCGTGAGAAACAGAAGGCCGTCCCGCTCTTCCGCCTCCAGGCACAGCTCCCCCTTCAGATCGGGGTGAGTAAAACGCAGACTGTTCTTTTCCGCGGCCGTCAGACGCAGGGCCAGGCGCTCGTCGATCCGGTCGCGGATCTCAAAATTGCCCCGGTACATCCGGATATCCTCGTTGCCGCGGCCGCAAAACAGAGCGGGGGCCTGAGAGCTATGCTGGAGCAGGAGCCGGCCGTCCAGCCAGATACTGACGGCGGCGCTTCCCTCGGGACGAATTTCAAACATGGCAATCTCCTTATTCTTGATGCTGAACACATCTTATTCATTATACCAGGCGTCCCCGTTTTCGGCCTCCTGATCGGCCGTGTAGACGCGAAACACCGGCTCGATGGTCAGCGACATCAGCAGGGCAAACACGCCGGGCAGCAGCGGCAGGATCTGGGGCAGCATCCAGCTGATGCCCAGAAACAGCGCCAGCTCGCCCGTCAGGATCAGGCTCCTTCCCAGATGGCGCGCCGCCAGATAGCAGACAAATTTCAGGCTGCCGCCGAAGGAATTGGAAAAGCGGGAAATGTAGGCGAACATCCAGGGGAAGGTGAGCAGGGCGGGAAGCGCCAGGATCCCGCTGAACGCGGAGAGCGGGCCGCCGACAGACAGCCCCATGTGCCGGTAGGCGTAGAAATCAAACGCCGCCAGGCACATCACGGCCAGATACAGCAGCCACATGGGAAAGCTCTGCCGGAAATTCCGCCGGAAGCCTGCAAAAAACACCTTTGACAGATGGCCGCGCTCATGCCGGATCCGCTTGACCGTCGTGTAATACAGCGCCGTGGTGGCCGGCCCCAGCGTCAGGATGGGGAGCGAGCACAGCAGCCACAGGATGCCGGCGTAGAGAATATCCGTGACGGCGGTCAGCGCGGTTTTCAGCTTGGATTCTTTCATAAGCCGTCCTCTCCCGGATCGCGTTGTGCGGAAGGTCGCTTCAGTATTTGCAGACCTCGAAGCCGAACATGTCGGCCAGAGCCTCCAGCGTCTGGGCGTGACGGCCCTTCATCACCACGAAGTGGGGCTCGAAGCCGTCCAGCACGCTCTGCTCCACCACACCGCGGCTGTCAGAGTCGGTTTTCACGACGATCGAGGTGCCAATGAACTGCCGGGGCTTGTCCAGCGCCTCGCCCTCGGTGATGAAGAAGCGGAAGCTGCCGTCCGGCTCGCGGCCGATGCGGAAGACCGTTGCCTCGGGGAAGGCCTCGCAGCCGAAGTTCATGGCCGGGCCGATCTTGCGGTTGGGATGTACGCCGATCTCGGCGCCGGTGTCCTTCCGGGCCAGACCGCAGGCTGCCGCGCCGCAGTGCCAGAAGGTGACGGTGTTTTCCCCCTCGTCCAGGGAGACGGGATCGCCGAAGAAGACCGGCTCGCCGCTCAGCTGCATGCCGATCCACATGGACAGGGCGCCGTAGATGTCCGCCTCGCAGGCAGCGGCCACGCCGTCGTCATTGAGGAGGCTCAGCACCGTGCAGACCGGGGTGCCGAAGGCGGTGAAGAAGTCCGGCCAGCAGCGGGAGGCGAGGGCGCCGATGCCGTGGCTGCGGACGTACTCGGTATAGGCCTTGTAGAGCCGTGCGTGATCCAGGCGGTTGTGCTCCGGGGTCTTGTCCAACCCGCAGGTCATGCAGGCGGTCTTGCTGAGATAGTCGGCGCAGTCTTCGTCGGTGTAGCCCTTCGCCATGTCGATGAGCTCGCGCGCCTCGATGGCCTCCAGCTCCACGCCAAAGGTGTTCATCAGCTCGCTGTCCAGCGCGCGGCCGAAGCCGAAGCCCTGGGGGGTGTGGCCCACGGCGGCCATTTTCAGGCTGCGCATGGCGCACTTGATCCTGGCGGCGGCGGTGCTGGCGCGGACGGCACGGATCACCGCTTCCTCCTCCGGCGCGCCGAAGGCGTAGGCGAAGGGACGGTAGTCAAAGGCGCGCAGGGTGTTGGCGGCGGAATAGGCGCCGGTCAGGGAGTTGAGACGCAGGCGGCCTCCGTCGATGACAGGCTCGCGCAGCGTCCACAGCAGCACCGGGCAGTTGAAGCGGCGCAGCACCTCGGACATGTAGGCGGCGTTGGCAAAGGTCAGGTTCTGGAACACGATCAGATCGGGCTGCAGCCCCTCCAGATAGGCGCGGAGCTTGTCAAGCGAGAGCAGCATCTCCTCAGGGCAGACGAAGCTGTCGTCCACGCTCCTGAGCATCTTCACGCTGCGCTCAAACTGATCCTGTGCGCTTTCCAGATGGAAGGTTGGCACACCCACAGGAACATAAACAGGGGTAAAGGTTTTGGTAGTCATCATATATCCTCCCGTTAATTATTAAACTTTGGAAACTATCATAGACTTGCCGCCGCTTTCTGTCAACAAAAATGTTGACAAGCGCCGTGGATAGCGTTACACTGTGTTTGCTTAAACCCTTTAATTAAATTGCAGGAGGATACTCGAATTGGATCACAACATTAGAGAAATCTGCAAGGATATCCGCTGCGACATCATGACCACCATCGGTCATCTTGGCGTGGGGCATATCGGCGGCTGCCTCTCCCTGGTGGAGCTGCTGGCCGTGCTGTACTTTGAAGAGATGAACATCGACCCGCTTAACCCCAAAATGCCCGGCCGGGATCGCCTGGTCTGCTCCAAGGGTCACGCCGGTCCCGCGGTTTACGCCACCCTTGCCAACCGCGGCTATTTTTCCAAGGATGAGCTGCTCACCCTGAACCAGAGCGGCACGCATCTGCCCAGCCACTGCGACATGAATCTCACCACCGGCATCGACATGACCACCGGTTCTCTGGGCCAGGGCTTCAGCTGCGCCGTGGGCGTTGCGCTGGGTTCCAAGCTGGAAGGCGACGGCGCCACCGTCTATGCCATCATCGGCGACGGCGAGAGCCAGGAGGGCCAGATCTGGGAGGCCGCGATGTTTGCCGCCTCGAAGAAGCTGGATAACCTGATTGCCTTTACCGACTACAACAAGCTCCAGATCGACGGTACCGTGGAGCAGGTCAACGGCATTGCGCCGCTGGCGGAGAAATGGGCCGCCTTCGGCTGGAACGTGATCGACGTGGAGGACGGCAACGACGTGGAACAGGTGCAGGAAGCCCTGAAGCACGCCAAGCTCGGCCGCGGCAGCGAGAAGCCCACCATGGTGATCCTGAACACCAAGAAGGGCTGCGGCGTCAAGTGGATCGAGGATCTGGGCGCCGGCAACCATAACACCAACATCAGCGAGGAGCAGGCCAAGGCCGCCGTCGCCGAGATCAGAGGGGAGGCTTAAATCATGGAAATGAGAGCTGTTTACGCCCAGTGCCTGGCGGAAATGATGGAGCAGGACAAGCATGTCGTCGTCCTGGATGCCGACCTTGCCAAGGCCAGTGGTACCCGCAACCTGTATGAGCGCTTCCCCGGCCAGATGTTCGACTGCGGCGTTGCCGAGCAGAACATGGCCTCCATCGCCGCCGGCCTGTCCAGCTACGGCTTCAAGCCCTGGATCGAGAGCTTCACGCCCTTCGCCACCCGCCGCATCTGCGACCAGATCGCCATTTCGATCTCCTATGCCAAGCAGAACGTGAAGGTCGTCGGCACCGACCCCGGCATCTCCGCCGAGCTCAACGGCGGCACCCACATGAGCATGGAGGACATCGGCGCTGCGCGCCGCGATGCCGGTGCTCAACGACTACAAGGGCTGCGTGTACATGCGCCTGTTCCGCAAGGTTCAGCCCGTGATCTTCCCCGAGGATTACAAGTTTGACCTCTTCAAGGCCGACCTTCTGAAGGAAGGCAAGGACCTGAGCATCTTCGTCTCCGGCATGATGACCAAGGACGCGCTGGACGCGGCCGAGCTTCTGAAGGCCGAGGGCATTGACGCCGAGGTCATCAACGTCCACACCATCAAGCCCATCGACCGCGAGACCGTGATCGCCTCCGCCCGCAAGACCGGCGCTGTGCTGACCGTGGAGAACCACAACGTCATCGGCGGCCTCCATTCCGCCGTGCTCGAGGCGCTGGCTCAGGAGAAGATCCCCGCCTGCGCCGTCGGCGTTCAGGATCGCTTCGGCGAGGTGGGCAAGCTGCCCTACCTGCGCGAGGCGATGGGCCTCACGGTAGAGAATATCGTGGAGACCGCGAAGAAGGCAGTCAGCCTGAAATAACAATCACCAAGGGCGGCCCCGTGCGGTCGCCCGCTTTTTTGAAAGGAGTAACATTATGAAAATTGCAATCGGAAGCGACAAGTCCGGTTTTTCCGCCAAAGAGGCCATCAAGGCCTATCTGACCGAAGCAGGCGTTGAGTTCGACGACCTTGGCACTGTGGATCTGGAGCATGTGCACCCCTACTATGAGGTTGCCAACACCGTGGCTCCCCTGGTGCAGAAGGGCGAGTATGACCGTGCGGTGCTGATCTGCGGCACCGGCGCCGGCATGAGCGTCGTGTCCAACAAGTTCAAGGGCGTCTACGCCGTGGCCTGCGAGGGCGTGTACTCTGCCAAGATGGCCCGCGCCATCAACAACGCCAACATCCTCTGCATGGGCGGCTGGATCGTCGGCCCCGAGATGGCCGTGGAGATGACCAAGACCTTCCTGGCCACCGAGTGGTGCCGTCTATGGCAAATGAATTTGTGTACGCCCAGCCGGTCAAAATCTGGTTCGGCGAGGGTAAATTTCAGGAGCTGGGCTCCGTGCTGGACGAGCTGGGGATCGGCAGGGCCGTGCTGGTCTGCGGCCGGCACTTCGCGCCGCAGGCGCAGGCCATGATGGACGCCGACAGCCGCTTTGCCGCCATCTTCTCCCGGGTGGAGCAGAACCCGCAGCTCTCGGGCATTGAAGAGACCGTTCGCCTCTGCCGCGAAACGGCTGCCGAGGCCGTCATCGGCATCGGCGGCGGCAGCGCCATGGATACCGCCAAGTTTGCGGCCGCGGTTGCTCCCAACGACGGCGACGCCATCGACTACTACGAAGGCCGCCGCGCCTTCAACGCCGGGAGCCGCCTGGCGATTCTGGCGGTGCCCACCACCGCCGGCACCGGCAGCGAGGTGACCCAGGTCTCCGTGGTGAGCCACGACAAAGAGAAAAAGACCATCAACAATCCCGCGTTCATGCCCACTGCCGCGATCGTCGACCCGTGCCTCAGCCTGGGCGTTCCGCCCCGGACCACCATGTGCACCGGCCTGGACGCCATGGCCCACGCCCTGGAGGGCTACTGGAGCAAAAACCACCAGCCCATCCCCGACCTGACGGCGATTCAGGCTGTGCGTCTGGTGCTGGAGAATCTGGAGACGGCTTACCGCCACGGCGAGGACCGGGAGGCTCGCGGCAATATGGCGCTGGCAGCGCTCCTGGGCGGCCTGAGCTTCGCTCTGCCCAAGACCGCCGCCAGTCATGCCTGCAGCTATCCGCTCAGCGAGGACTACCATCTGCCCCACGGGGAGGCCTGCGCCTTTACGCTGGACAGCCTGGTGAAAATCAACGCCGACGAGCGGCTGGAGTATCTCTGCCGCGCCGTGGGTCTGAAGGATACCGACGAGCTTTCCGCGCGCATCCGCGCCTTCAAGGAGATGGCGGGTCTGCGCACGAGACTCGGCGATCTGGGCGAGGTGGATCTGGACAAGCTCTGCCGGGACTGCGCCAGGCATCCCCTGATGAACAACAACCCCGTGAAGCTGGATGAAAAGGCTCTGCGGGAGATGTTTGAAGCCCTGCGATGAAGCACGCCAACCGAAACGCCGTGGGGATGATCGGCGGGATGGTGCTCGCCTGGTCTATCTACTATGCGGTCAGCAAGGTAGTGGTGAACGCAACCGGCTCGGCACTCCTGGCGGGCTTTCTGCTGCGTACGGCGGCGCTGGTGTTCCTCACGGCCCAGCTTCTGCTGGACGGCAGCTTTACGCGGCTGTTCCACCAGGGGAAGGCCATGCGGATCCTGCTGATGATCGGCGTGTTCGGCTTCCTGCTGGATCTGTTTGCCAACCTCGGCTACGCCGGCGGCAGCCTCAGCACCGGTACGGCTCTTTTAAAGACCGACGTGCTGATGGTGAACCTGGTGTCGGTGATCCTGTATAAGAAAAAGCTCTATGCCTCCGACTGGCTGGGCACCTTCGTGATGCTGCTGGGCGTACTGCTGGTGCTGGGCGTGGATTTCGGCAGCATGAGCCTGAATCTCTACGATCTGTTTTTCATCCTCAGCGCCATGTGCGTGACCGCCAACGCCTTTATCATCAAGCGCGCCCAGGACAAGTACCATGAGGACGCGGATATGATCTCCTACTATAATAACTTTGTGGTGCTGCTGCTCTTCGGCACAACCGCCGCCGCAACGGGGGATCTGGGAGGCTTTGACTGGGCGAGTCTCGGCAAGCTCTGGTGGCTGGTGCTGCTGGGCGGCCTGGCTCAGACGGGGATCTACTTCTTCTACTACCGCAACCTGAAAAAGTACGAGGTCTGGGTGGTGAAGCTCTGCCTGCTGCTGATGCCGGTCGTCAGCTGCTTCATCGGGGTCTTCTTCCTGAGCGAAGAACTCACCGCGAAAAAGATGCTGGGCATCCTGATCGTGCTGGCGGGCGCGGCCGTGCTGCTGCTGCGCAGCCGCATCCACCATGAGGCCGGGACCGGTCAGAATTGAGGCATCTATTTCAAAAGGAAAGGAGAATGTGATATGCCGTTCGAAGGCGACAATATGATGGGCGTCAAGCGCAACAACCGGAGTGCGGCGCTGCGCATTCTCCACAAAAAAGGCGGCATGTCCCGCAAACGCCTGGCCGAGGCCATCAAGCTCACGCCCGCCGCCATCACAAAAATTGTGGCCGAGATGATGAACGACGGCCTGCTGCGGGAGGGCAAGATCCTTCCGGGCGACGGCGCCGGACGTCGGGAGATCCTGATTGAACTCGATGCCTCCGCCGGGGTGGCGCTGGGGGTGCTGATTAACCTGCGGCAGACCATTGTTTCCGCGGTGCGCCTGGACGGCACGGTACTGTTCTCGGAGGAAATCGCCATCGAGCCCCGAGCGGACGCGGACAGTACGACAGCCATGCTGGCGCGGCGACTGCTTGAGCTGACCGAGGCGCACCATGTCCCCCGGGAACGGATCGTGGGTCTCGGGCTGGCGCTGCGAGGCATCACCTCCGCGGACGGACGCCGCGTGAGCAACAGCTTCGGCTCGCTGCGGCAGAAGAATTATCCGATATGCGATCGCTTTGAGGCGCTCACCGGTATTCCCTGTGTTCTTGACAACAATGTCCGCGCCCTGTTTGCCGCACAGATGTTTCTGGATGATGACGACGGGCGGGGGTCGCAGTTCTTTCTCCGCTGCGAGTACGGCATCGGCGCCGCTCTTTCGATGAACGACCGCATCTGGCACGGCGTCACGGAGCAATGCGCCGAGATCGGGCACATCCCGGTCATCAAACGCGGCGGCAAGCCCTGCTCCTGCGGGAAGAGCGGCTGCTTGGAAACCATCGCCTCTCCCGCTGCCATTCGCGAGGATGCGCTGGCGCTGCTGTCGCCGGAGCGGACGCCTGTTCTCTGGAAGCTCAGTCAGGAGCGGGGGAGGGAAAATCTGACGGTGGACGATATCCTCAGCGCCGCCCGCAATGGAGACAACGGCGTGGCGACGGTGGTGGATCGGGCGGTCTCCGCCCTGGGAAGCGCCCTGAAATCCGTCATTTACCTTGTTGACCCCGGGAAAATCGTCCTCTATGGCGGTATTTTCGAGAATCCGTACTATCTGTCCCGGCTTCTGAGCGAGATGCGGGAAGGGGTAGACAGCGGCCACGTCACCGTGGTGGAGAAAAGCCGCTATAATCACCGGCTGGAGGATAAAGCGGCCGGCCTTCTGGCAGTCCAGCGCTTTTTTGAAAACGGCGGGATCCGCCTCTGACGGTGACGGCAGGCAGCCGGGCGCCTTTACAGTCGAATCCCTCACCAAAAAAAGAAAGACAGGCATGTGGCCTGTCTTTCTTTTTGGCTTTTTTCGATATTGACGGACTATCCGGGCGTTTCGCTCACCAGCCTGTATAGTCAAAAGTCATGGCGACCAGCTGATTTTGTTCATTAAACGCGGAATAGGTCAGGATGTGATTCTCATGGTCGAACTCCATGAAACGGCCCTGCTAGATTGCACTGAAGCTGTCGTCGTCCGCCGTGTAGTCGGGGTGCGGGTTGTCCCGGGAGTAGTGGGAGCAGATGGTGTATTTGTCCCGGAGATAGCCGTCTGCCGCCTCACGCTGATCGTCGGTCATCATGAAGTAGCTGAGCGAGTCACAGTCACCGATCACATAGGTGGGATCGATGTGGAAATTGTGCCCGTTGATCTTGACATAGCTCCACTGGTGCAGCTCGTTATCATAGCTGCGGCGTCCGCTCATGGTCGAAGCGTCCACGCCCGCCTGCAGCAGCAGATAGGAGTAGGCGACCGAGAACTCCTGGCAGATGCCGGTCCCTGTCGTCAGTACGCGGTAGCTGGAGAGATAGTCTGCGTAGACATCCGGGTTGGCGGCCTCATAATCGTAGATATAATGATGCGAGAAGTAAATGTACAGGGCCAGCGCTTTTTCCAGATCGGAGTAGTCGTCGGCCAGCGTTTCATTGAGGATGTCCTCCACGAGCGCGGCAAAGTCCGCGATCCGCGCGGCAGCCTCCTCCTGCGGCACCAGGTACGTAAAGCTTGCCACGCCGTCAATGACGGGATTGTTCCTGTCGTAGCAGTAGTCGATCAGCTCGGGGAGTATCGGGAAGCATTTGTCGGGGAACTGGCCCATCACCCAGTCGTAGGTGTACGCATCCGGACAGGCAAAGGTGTCCTCTCCGGCCATGACCGCGTCCACCAGGTTAAACCAGGTTTCCACCATCGTCTCGCCGAAGACCTCTGTCATATAGGACGAGCAGACCTTGGGCTGAAAGGTATAGTGGCCGCGCACATCCTCCGGCTCGTCAGAAGGAGCAGGCGATTCCGTCGCCTCCGGCGCAGGCTCCGTTTCGGCGGGCGTCTCCGTCGCCTCCGGCACAGACTCCGTTACAGCAGGGGTTTCCTCTGCGGCTTTGGGAGCGGCGGCGCAGCCGGGCAAAAGCCCTGCCAGCAGCGCCAGGCATATCAAAAGAGCAATTTGTTTTCTCATGAAGCGTTCCTTTCCGCTCATGCCGATGAACCGGCATGACATGACGTCTCTTTTCTTTTATATACCGCGCCGCGCCGCAAAAAGCAACGCAAGAATTCTTAAGCTTTTGTCCGGCCCGCGAGGCGGCAAAAAAACAGCACCCCAAATCGGAAGAAAATGGGGTGCTGTTCACGGGCGCGAATTGACAGGGACGGTCAGACAGGGATGAGCACGAGTTCCTCGCCCGTCTGGTCGTTGACCCAATGGAGCTTGCCGTCCTCCAGATAGAAGCTGCCGGTCAGCCCGGCAGCTTCGTCCGAGACGGTATAGCTGCCGTCCTCGGCATAGGTCTCGACCCAGGAGCGGCCGTTGTCATAGACCATCATGTTGTCGCGGTAGACGTCGGCCGTCATCTCCCAGCAGGCGTATTCAGCGGCGGAAACGGACCAGCTGATCGTCACGTCCATGCGGCCCTCGCCGCTGTAGACGAACTCAGCCGTGCAGCGGCCGGCGTTTTCCTCGGCCCAGAGACCATCAAAGCCGGTGCGCTCCTCTTCGGGCAGGCGCTCGAACACCATGTCGGTGCCGTATACGGACTGATCCTCGTGCCAGGTGAAAGTGCCGTCCTCGTTGAAAACAACGGTGCCGGTGCCGTCGTCATACTCCGTGACCTCGCTCTCCTCGCTGCCGTCCTCGCTGGTGGTGACGATCGACTTTGAGCAGTCGGAATAGGCAAAGCTCATCGTCTCCGGGTCAAGACGGCCGTAGACGAACCAGCGGGCCATCTCCCAGGCGCTGCTGCCCCATTCAATCGTAATCAGGACATCCTCGTTGCCGATGGTGTCCACGTGAGCGTGGGCCCTGTCGCATTGGTATTCGCCGACGTAGGCGTCGAGGGGATTGACCCAGTCGGGATCCTCTTCAAACACGGCGATGAAGTCCGCGCTCTCGTCGAGCAGCACGGTGATCTGCGGCTCGGTGGAGAAATCTTCGCCATTCTTTGTCCACTTGACGAACAGATACCCGGTGTCCGGCCAGGCAACGATGGTGTGTGTCGCGGGCTCGGCCAGATTGATCACAGCGGACTGGAACGGATATTCCGGATCGATCTCCGGGGCTTCCTCGCCCTCGGCGTAGGCAATGTTGCCCATGCCCTCGGTGTTGATCGTCACGAAAATCGTGGCCGTCGGGATCTCCAGCTGCTTGAAGTGATAGCTCTCGCCGCCCTCAACGACAAGAAGCAGGCCGTCCTCGCCCTCTTCGGAGATAGTGACGGTCAAATCACCCTTGCTGCCGTCCGAGGGCAGGCTGCCGTGCAGGCTGTTGCCTTTCTGAGGCAGCATGCCGCCGTAGCCGTCTTCAATCCAGTCCTCACCCAGCACCAAACCGACGTACCAGCCGGGATCGGCCACGTCGTCCATCCGGGTGACGGAGAGGAAGTTCTCGTTTTCGTCCTGATAATAGCCGGCGCGCGTCCAGTCCTTGATCTCCGGCTCCGCCTCCGGGGCCGCGCCGCCGCAGGCGGCCAGCGCCAGCACCATGGCCAGCGCAAGCAGCAGACAAACCATCTTTTTCATTGTTCTGACTCCTTTTCGGATGCTTTTTTGCTCCGAGTTGTAAAGAAAAAAGTCCTCACCGAATCCCGCCCTTGCGACAGGAATTCTAATGAGGACTTTTGGTGGAGACGGAGGGATTCGAACCCTTGACCTTACGGATGCGAACCGTACGCTCTCCCACGCGGGCCAGTTTTAGCTAACTTCAAACACAAGCAAAAGGTTTGAAAGATGCTGAAACTGGCCCGCTTTTTTCGTTTTTAGCACCTTCCAGCAAGACTACTCACAAAGTATCACATTTTGATCGCAAGAAGTCAATACGAAATGTGAATCGCTTGGTCCCTGCGCGTGCCACATCGCAATCATTGAGCACAATATGCGAACGGTATCCGTATCGTTGCGTTTGCATCCCAAAACTCAAATTGACCCAAAGGAGTTGATGAAAATCAGCTCCTTTTTTCTTGGAGGTGAACAAATGGCAAGAGCTAAACCAATAGATCATATTGTTGAGCTTCCTTTATCGGAACTGCACGACTTTCCCAATCATCCCTTTAAGGTACGGGACGATGAAGCTATGCAAGAAACAACGGATAGCATCAAGCAGTATGGCGTGCTTGTCCCCGCTATCGTCCGTCCCCGTGAGGGTGGCGGGTATGAGATCATCGCCGGACACCGCCGAAAGCACGGCAGCGATTTGGCGGGCCTTTCGACAATGCCCTGTATCGTCCGTGAAATGGACAACGCAACTGCTACCATTCTCATGGTGGACAGCAATATCCAGCGGGAGAATATCCTTCCCAGCGAGCGAGCGCAGGCGTACAAAATGAAGCTGGAAGCCCTAAAGCAGCAGGGTGTGCGTAATGACTTAACTTCGCCGCAAGTTGCGGCGAAGTTCCGCGCGGATGATGAAGTGGCAAAGGATGCCGGGATCAGCGGCGATACGGTACGACGCTATATCCGGCTTACAGAACTTGCCCCGGAGCTTCAGCAGATGGTGGACGATAAGAAAATCGGTATGACCCCTGCCGTTGAGATTTCCTATCTCAAACCGGAGGAACAGAAAATGCTCCTGACGGCCATAGACAGCGAGCAGGCCACGCCGTCGCTTTCACAGGCACAGCGCATGAAGAAACTCTCGCAGGACGGAAAGCTCGATGACGATACCATGCTTGGTATCATGATGGAGCAGAAAAAGCCGGAGACGTACAGCGTCACCATTTCCGGGGATAAGCTGCGAAAATACTTCCCTCGCTCATATACCCCGCAGCGTATGGAAGAAACCATCCTGAAACTGCTGGACGGCTGGCTGAAAAAACGGCAGCGCAGCCAGGAAAGATAAATTGAATACTGCACCACCATAAGCCGGGCAAGGATCGTTCCTCGCTCGGTTTTTTATTACACCGAAGATTGGAGGAACACCATGTTTATCTGTACCTTTAAGCACACGCCCGAAACTGTGGACTGTAAATACTGCCTGCTATATCACCACCGCCGCTGCACGTCGAAAAACGGCTGCCCCTACCTTGCTGAACGCATTGAGGCCGGGGCCGTGGACTATGGCACCATCGTGAGGGATATGTTCAAAAGCCCTACGACCGTCCTCCGCTGGAGGCTGGTCAATCTCATCGAGGATTTCCCGAATACCATGTGGGAGAGCAAAGATCATGAAAAACGCTTCTTCCGTATCTGGACCGAGATCGGCACACGCAAACGACGCGACACGCCCCGATTCTTTGCTGCCCTCTACCTTCTCACCTCTAACGAGGATGTGTATTACAGGGCTTATAACGCTTTTACCTCGGATGGCGTTGATCCGAGCTATATCCGCATGAGCGGTATCGAACCATCGGGGTATGCGCTGGTGCAGGCAGCAAAGAGCATCTATCTCGGTACGGATCATTTTACCGTTATCGATCTTTCAGACTGTGAGGCCATCGGCTCTGAAGCGTTCCGGGTCATCGTAAACGCCCTGCTCATCGCCAGGTATGGAAGGAACGTCATGAGCATCAAAGGGAAAAGGCAGGCAGCCGTGTAGCTGCCCGAAAGGAAATTGCAGGAGGTGAAGGACAATGGCTGTGTGCCGCGTTGAGAAAACGAAAAACTATACCGTCATGGCCAACTATCATCTGCGGGACAAGCGCCTTTCCCTGAAGGCAGTCGGCTTGCTCTCGAAAATGCTGTCTCTGCCGGAGGAATGGGACTACACCACGCGCGGGCTCGCAGCCATCTGTAAGGACGGTGTGGACGCTATCGGCGCGGCGCTCAAGGAGCTGGAAAACTGCGGCTACCTTGTACGGCACCGCCTCCGCGATGATAGAGGCCGGATGCGGGATACGGAGTATGTGATCTATAGAATTCAGAACCTGCCCATGGAGAAAGTGGAGGGCTGTTCAATACCCTTTCGATAGATCGATCACGCTTCCGTCAATGGCGTTTATGGTTAAGACGCTTTCATATCCGTCATACCCATACCCATCTTTGTACATTCGATCATCGACATCTATCACCCCATAAAAGATCCACGCCGGGACAAGATACCCGGCATCCACATCGCCTTGCTGCGCCACGCGGACCAATCCGAGCTGTATCCTCGTCACTTTGATGGAAGCGTCTGCTTTGACATATGCGCCTTCCTCTTTTGCGTATACATACCCTATCATACGCTCGAAACGAGAGAGGACTTCTTCAAACGGCAACAGCTTTGCGCTTGGCGTTATGACCTCGTTTTCGACATATGGCCCGTCCCACAGGAAGGCGTATATGCCTTCATCATCGATGAATATCCTGATTCTTTCATAATACCAAGGCGGCGCATAGCTATCCAAACTGGTGCTGTCATTGGAAAGGCTTGTATTTGTAAACAGGACAGGGACGGAATGTATCTGCCTGGTGTATAGAAACTCATATACGCAGGGAAGGTTTTTCCGCAGCGTCTCATCCCATTCTCGAATGCCCATTTCACACAATGGCGCTACACGACAGCCGGCGCAAGAAAAAGTCGAGAGACCCAACGCCGCTATAGTTCGATCAGCAATCGTCCTGGCGTCGGTTTCCGTAATTTGAGGCATGGATAGATGGATGTCTCCACGTTCTATCATGGGCCACAGCGTATTGATAGGGTTTCCCTGTATGACATAGTAACTGACTTTGCTGTCATCATACAAATCGCGGACATAGGAAAGCTTGTCTTCTCTATCGACAAACAGATCTGATATCGTCTGGTTCTTTTCGTTTGATACAAATCTAAAACTTTCCATTCGTTCATCAGAGGAAAAGTCAACCGGTTTTGTCACGGCTGTTTCCGGGGCAGCGGCCACGTCAGACATCATCGCCGCGATAGCTGCGTCCAGTTCTTCCATTGAGCTGTATTTCAAGTCGTCGAGTTCTCCCGATTGGCGCTGTTGAAGTAATTCATCTAAACCCCTTTGCTCAAATGCTCGTGGAAAAACCACCACCTGTTCACCTCCGCCACAAATGACTTGATGTACAGCCTCCAGCATTTCCCTGGTAACCTTTCCACGCGTGACGCGAACGACCGGAACCTCGCTTGTATCAGGAAAAACGATGTCAGCATCAATGGAAACGGTTAATTCCTTTCGGTTTGTTTCCACTTCTTTCTTGAGATGATTCTCTTGAGAAAACTGTATCATAGATTCCATCGGTTCCTGATTGCCTGATACGGCCATAGTGATCATTTCCTGTGAGTTTTTGGCGATGACCACTTCCTCCTCCGGCGTGGGCTGACAGGCAACTATCATCAAGATAAGGAATGCTAACAACGCAAAAAAAACTTTTTTCATGCTTCGATCTCCTCGATTATTTTCTTAAGTTTCTCCTCTGTAACCCGGGGTTCAATATAATCACCATTTATGGCATTGAAAATAATGGTGTCATTTTCCCAGTTCTTCTCTTGATCCTCACTTGAATCCCATTTGTATCGCAAGCTAACATACCAAGAGGGAACATATTGACCGCCATATTTGTCGTGAGACAGCAGTGACAGACCAAGACAAACGTCTGTTATTTGAATATCTATTTTATCTTTCTCGCTGGGTATTCCCGAAGCAAAAACCTCTTTGACTTTCTCCTCTATGCAGTCGTTTAGTTTTTCTGCATCAGAAAACAGTGGCGCTGTTAGCTGCTCTCGATCTGTTGAAGCACCCTCCCAGAAAAACTGGCATAGTCCTATATCATCTATCACGATTACACAAAACTCGGAATCCCAGGGCGCTGCCGCAACCGGAGGATATTCCGGATTAATATAGTACCATTGACCGTCCTCGAAACGTGATTGAAGACCATTAATTTGTTTTGTGAATATAAACTTCCATCCATAAGATAAAATCTCATTTTCCGAAATAACGGTGCATTTTGTTGTGTATATAGGTGAAAGGCCTTTACGCAACAGAAAGGAGGACGCAATGGAGGATCATGAAATAATTGATCTGTACTGGGATCGGGACGAAACTGCCATCGTCAGAACGTCAAAAAAATACGGCAGCTACTGCCATACCATTTCCTATAATATTCTGAATAATAACGAGGATGCAGAGGAATGTGTCAATGACACATGGATGGGCGCATGGAAGTCCATGCCGCCGCAGCGCCCCAACAATTTGGCTACATACCTCGGCAAGATCACGCGGAATCTTTCTCTCAACCGATTGAAGCAGCACATGACTGAAAAGCGTGGCGGTTTTCAAACCGATTTAGCACTGTACGAGCTTGAGGATTGTATTCCATCATCCACGACAGTGGAGCAGATCGTCGAGGGAAACGTGCTGGTTTCTTCTCTTAATCGGTTCCTCTACTCTCAGCCGGAACAGAAACGCAATATCTTTATTCGCCGCTACTGGTATCTCTACTCCATCCGCGACATTGCCGTGGCGTATCAGATGAGTGAGAGCAAAATTGCGTCCATGCTATTCCGTATGCGAAGTGAATTGAAAGCACATCTTGAAAAGGAGGGCATATCTTTATGAAAAGCGAAAAACTGCTCCAGGCGATTGGCAAAATTGATGATGAGCTGGTTTATGGCGCGGTCAATGATACGAAAGCGAAAAAACATAAAATGCCGAGTTGGGCTAAATGGTCATCCGCCATCGCTGCCTGTCTGTGTGTGGTAATCGGAGGAGTATTTCTATTTGCTCGTATGGGAGAAAATTCCGCTCCTAGAGGCAGAGCGGGCGGCAGCGGTCATGATGAGGGCTGCGTATTTATGTCCTATGCCGGACCTGTGTTCCCACTAACGCTGCAAGAAGAAAATGCTGCGATTTCTGCTAATCGAAATATTACCATGGACTTTGCTCCGTGGATTCCAGTCTGGATTTCTAATGAAGAAGAAGCCGCTTCCCGCACGGAGCTGACGGAAGCAGAACGACAAGATGTTTTGCGTGACTACAATGAGTGGTATCCGGAAGGAGGACGATTTCAGTCATCCGGTAACATCCAGGTGACAGATTCCTATACGCTGACCAACCAGAGCACAGAAGATCAAAGCGTTCGCATTCTCTATCCTTTTGCATCCAGTGTTCATTATCTGAATAGCAATCGCCCTACGCTCACTTTGAATGGTGATGCTTTGGACAACACACTTCATGCAGGCAGCTACGCGGGCGGTTTTGAGGGTGCATGGGAAAACTGGCCGGAAACACAGGACAATCCGGGAAGTCTGAATCTCGACCATTTTGAGAGCTGGGAGGGTTATCGAGACCTGCTTGCCGATGGAACATATCTACAGCGTGCTTTGGGAGAGTTTGCCGATCTCAGTGAGATTCCTGTCACTGTCTATGAATTCACCGATGCTTGGGGTCCGGAGAGAGACAAAGATGCTGACATTCTCAATCCGACAATCAGAGTGATGTTTGATCTGGATTATGCACAAACTAAGATTCTGTCCTATGGTTTCAATGGAGGACTGTACGGCGAAGAAGAAGGAATCATGGGAAGAGATTTTAGTATTCCTCAACCCGGAGGAACCGGATACGGTGTTTCAAAATACATTATCGTGATCGGTGAAGATGTCGAGAACATGAATTATCAAGGCTATGCTACCGGCGGCTGGGATACGAAGAAAACCATAGAATCCGGCGTGACGATAACCCGCACAGAATCAAATCTGGAGGATGCGCTTCGGACAGCGGCAACATATCAATATCAGGAACTGATTGATGTGTGGAATTATTTTGAAGATGAGCCCGTCTATGGGTTTGAAATGTATTTCGGATTGATGAAGGAACATCTGATGGAATACGGCGTTCTCTCTGAAAACGGCGCTGAGCGCTATGACAATGGAATGATCGAAGATCTGGATGTGGCTGGAGTCGCCCGCGTATTCTGGCTGGAGGCAGAAATCATGATCCCTGCCGGAATGAGTGTGAAACTGGATGCTACGTTTGAAAAGACACCGAGCTTTGATTTCGACTGCATAACGGAGAACAAAGGAATCAGTGGGTATGATTTGGTTACCAAACTCGGCAGCAATCTGACCTTCACCGAACAAACAACCAAGCTGGAAGATCGTGGCCAAATTGAAATCGTTCGTCAGAATTTCGGCTTTGATCTAGTAAATGGTATCACCAAGGTTGAACTGGATTTGAACGAGCCGCACTATTACTTGGAAGTTAGAGCATTAGAAGTCGAAACAAAGAAAGAAAAGTCGTAAATGTAAAATGCGAAATTTATAGGGGTGTTAAAATGAAAAGGAAAACACTATCGGTCGCGATATGTGCTGTGTTCATAATTGTAGTTGTGGCAGTAGTCCTTGTGTTGACTTCAAATAAAGGAAATATATCTAATGTCAATCGTGTTATTGGCTACTCTGCACTCTATGATGATACGCTTATCAACGAAGCTTGCAGAGTGGTTGAAAAGAAGTTTTCAGAAGAATTTGAGGGATGCACATTAACTGAACTTCGATATGATGAAGAAGTCGAGAATAGATTTGCAGACGAAATTGCAGCGTTTGCAACCGAAAAAGGCCAAGAGATTATTATACTGCTATCTGCTTTCAACACTGATAAAAAAGGTGGAGACGGTAGTTTTAATCCCAATGATACCTATACCAACTGGCAATGGCATTTGGTGAGAACAGCAGATAAAAAAAGCTGGGAAATAATCAGTTGGGGTTATTAAGCAAATTCCTGTTTTGCGCTCACATAGCAAAGCGGTCATGCACCCACGGCATGACCGCTTTGCCTGTTGCGTCCTATTTTCAAAGAATCAAAAACCTGTAGGCTTATAAATTCTTTTCTGATAGTTGTAACCTGTTTTGTGGTTTGCGCCGTTATATAGACAGAAGCTGTTAATAAGGAACGGCAGATAGTACGAGGAGGTGGTGCTATGATTGTATAGTGATTAGCACACGAGTTTAATCAATGGCCACTGGCCACTTAAGCAATGATTATGCTGTGCGCCGCTTGATGGTTGCTATTTTCAAAAAATTCATGCTTTCAATGAGTATTGACAGCGAACGAAAGGAGCTTTTTATGAAAAAAACACTATGCGCCCTATTATCGGTTGTGATGTTACTTTCCATGAGCGTTACTGCCTTTGCCGAATCAACTGTTCCGAGTACGGAGCAATGCAATACGATTCTATATATTTCGCCTGCAATGCGTTATGACACTCTGAATGCTAACACAAAAGGTACTTCAGTTCCAAAAGAATTCTACGACCTATCCCAGGGCAGCTATTATGCCACGCTTGAGGTAGTCGGCGTGTCCTGGCTCTATACGAACTATTACTTCTACGCCAATTCTGATGGGAAACTGAACGTTACTTACACAATTTACTCTGATACAGGGAGACCTACAAAAATGAAAGTAGGTTTGTACGATCTGGAGGCTAAAAAGATTGTAACAACATGGACAAGTAGTGGCTCGACTTTGGCTGGAATTACTGAAAGCTTCAGCTTTATTAATTGCGATTTAACGCATCGTTATGCGGTGGCCTTTGTTGCAGTATTTGATGGATTTTCGCATGATTCCATACATGGAAGTGCCTCGGTCTCACATTAATGGGCAAGGCATACAAATGAACCATGTTTCAGAGGGGTGTGTGTTATTGAGGGGTGTTTCAAAAAAAGCAAAATGCTTACTGTGTATTACAGGCATTGCCTATGCATAGGGGAGACATATCCATGGACATATGCTGAATACTTGGAAGCAATGCACAACTTTATTCCGCTTAAGAGTGTGTATGTTTTGCTTACAACTCCAGTGATTTCTAAATGGGTGATAATGCGTTTCATCGTAAATTTTTTGGGGAATATCGTTCTTTTTATACCCTGGGGCATTTTACTCCCGTTTTATCTTAAAAAGGTTCAATCGTTCAAAAGATTTATTGCCTTGACAACTGTAGCACTTTTTTCCATCGAAACGATTCAGATTTTCACCATGCTTGGAAGTTTCGACATTGAGGAAGGATTCGCAGGATTTTGTGTGATTATTAGGAAAAACAAATTTCACGACAAAAAGGCAATGAACTGAAAGGAGAAAATACCATGCTCAAAAGAAAAAACTTATTCTGCTTACTGATTGCCATCTTTCTGATGGTATCCGCATCAACGGCCGCGATGGCGGCTTCACCGTCTGGAACAAAGTACAACAATACCGTGACGGCAAGCAGCGTTGCATCCATTTCCAACAGCGGACTATTGACCGTTACCAATCAGTATAAGGGTATTAAGGGTACGACGACCAAGGGCGAGATCACAACTTATATTGAGAAGAAAACGTTGGGCTTGTTTTGGACGCGCGTTGACATTGGGCAGCCTAATAATCAATGGTACGATGTTGTAAATGATTATTTCTACATAGGGGATCATACTTTTCAGTTGGATTCGCATGGAACATATCGCATTACGGTCGTTTATGTCATTTCCGGATCTGGCGGGGATGCTGACACTATCACGCAAACCATGACAAAGACATACTAAAAATAACGGTTCTGGTACTCTTTCTATGGTAGGTGTTGTCTAAGGGGTCAACCATCGAAGATATCTAATCTATCATAAGCCTCCCCTTTGTATGTTATTCTTCACAGCATACAAAGGGGAGGTTCTTATTTTTTGTTGAAACTATGTAAGCGTCAAACGGAATAGAAAAGGAGCTCGCAGGATGCGAGCCCCAAGATGTGGACGCCTGTTAAGTTGAATCAGCCCTGCACAGCGGCGGGGCATT
>CADCHN010000033.1 GCA_902801295.1 Oscillospiraceae bacterium
GCGCCATTGTATCTGTTTGCCCTATTTGGTTTAACAACATTTTACCGCAAGTATCGGGAAAAGTGGCCTCTTTTCGTTCGAGAAAGTACGGAATGCGTACTACCTCGTCTGATCCTTTTTTCCGTTTCTCGACGGAAGCCGCGTGTTATAAGCAAGTATGGCATTTGATAGTACAAACGCCGCTTTTAGGGGCGCACCCTAACACCCGACGCGAAAATCCGTTTCATGGTGAAACGGATTAATCCACACCGTAGCGGAGAAAGGCGACCAGTATATCGATAAACTCGCTGTTGGTGGGCGGCTTCTCCAGCTCGATCCCGGCCACGCGGTTGATGTCGGAATGATCGCGGCGATTCCACATCGAGGCGATCAGCGTGCGGATCGCGTGCTCCACGGAGGACGTGCTGACCTTGAAATACCGTGCCGTTTCCGGGTAGACGCATTTGGTGATCCAGTAATACTCGTCCGGCTTTTGCAATATGTGATATACGATATACACGGTGTAATGAAACCCGACCAGCCGCCCGGAGGCGCCAATGCTGCGAAGTACCCGCGCGATCTCTTCCGGCGCAACGCCAGACACTTTGTTTTCAGAATGAAAGCTGTACATATCTGTCCTCCGCTTTCTGAATGTGTAGGTCAAATAAGCAATACTATCTTTTCGCTTTTGAGCACAGACTGTGGTCACTCCCAACACAAAACCGAAACTATAGCAATGGTGCTGAATCTCACCGATCAGGCCAAATCAGCGGTATTTCAAACATGCTTCTCCAACAGTCGGTGCAAGGGAAGGGAAAACGCCTGTGGTGAATACCCAATAACGATAAAAAGAGCCTGCTTCTCCACTCACGGAGTAGCAGGCTCTGCGCTTTAAGCGTCTGGCTCGTCGCTAACTACGATTTTGAATTTTATCACGCCGAGTTTGGTTTCTTCTTTGCACTTAGTGCAGTATAGGGGAAAATTCAGTAGTACGGTGTCCTCGTAGATTTTGATCTTTGTCCTGGCTCCACACTTTGGGCATGGGAGCCAGAGCGACTTTTTCTCTGGTCTTTCATTCATAGGCAGCTCTCCTCCAAAGCGAAATGATAGTTTCGCTTTAGAATAGGAAGTTCTTTCTTTTTTGTCAATTTTTCTGCGCTATTTCCGCTCGCTGTAATAAAGCGACAGACGGGACATAATGTCCGCTGCAGCTTCCTGAGAAGTGACTTGTCCGGCAAAAAACCGCGCAGCGCTCGTAAGTACGATTGTATAAGTGGTGGAGTTGCTATCGTAAACGCCAGACACCCCATTTACCAATTCATCAAATTCGCTGATATGAGATGTATCTACGATCGATTCTCCGTTAATCGTTCCTCCGTTTTCAACTGCGGAATATCCCTCGCTCACTCGCCGCTCATATTCTGCTTTCAAGAGGGGGCAGTATGCTGAACTGGAGCTTGTCCCCATTTCGGAAAGGAGCATGAATTTTATAAACTCCCATGCACCTTCTTTATTCTCAGAACCTTTTGGAATAGCAAGTTTGCAAGACGGGACGATAATACCTGTGCCTTCAAAAAAAGGCATTCCAAATATGGCCATATCTCCGGCATTGCCGCCGAAATACTGGCGGCTGAACCACCAGCTTGCAAAGCTCTCATAACTGGACACTAAATAAAGCGGCTCCGCCCCAGTGGAATCATCGTACTCTTCTGGCAATTTAGCGGCATATTCCAAAATGGAAGCAATATCGTCCTGCGAATAGAGCTCCGTTTTTTGACTGCAAAAGGCTAATTCCAGAAAGGTATCCCGCGGCAATGTTCCGGCAAATGCTGAGTCTGGATCGCCTAAAGCGCCAAGTCTTTCGGATACAGTTGTGTGATGTTCGCTATGGACAAGTTCTTTGCTTCCGGTAATTGACCAGATAGTAAAAGCGGGCGCTATGCTCAAGAGCTTTCCGTCTTTTGTCGTCATGGCGTTTAACGGCCCTTCAAGTAAATCTGCCGTTGAAATGTCGGGATCGGCGTTGAAATATTCAACTAAGTCCTCCAAAGCATTTTCATTCGCAATGTTACTTGAAAAAGACATAATGTCAATGATGTCCGGAGCACTTCCGGCATTCATTTCTGTTGCCAAGGTTTGCATAGGATCAGTATATTGGCTATAGTCTTTGACTACCAAATGGTACTTATCATTTTCGTCATTAAACCGGATAACAATGTTAGAAAATTCATTAGGCATCCCATTGATCGCGATCACGATTTCTTTCCTTTGCGCAGAATCATCACTGTCTTCCTGTATCAGGCGAATGACGTCTGCAAACCAGACGAGATATTGACCGTTTGAATTAAGGGAAAAGCTTCCGTTGGAATGGACACCGACGCTTGTCCATTGAAATAGCCGGGTAACCGTGCCGGTTGCAATTTCATAGCAAAAGACATCCGTGGAGTTCCCAACATATATTTTCCCATCACAAGCCGCTAAAAGCCGCCCCGAGTCAAAAGCACATATCTCTGTCAGCTCTCCACTTTCGCAATCAACACTACTAATATGGAGACCATCCGTATTGTTTGTCCCAATATATAAACTTGCACCATCCGAGACCATCGTAAAAGGTTTTCCAATACTTATTTGCGCACTCTTGACCCCCGTATCCGTATATTGCGCGATAAGATATTCGTTGGAGTCGACATTTACATAGCTTAAATACAGCATGTCTCCAACTTGACTAAGCCCATTTATATAAATATTGGATTGAGGTTCCAGATCTGCCAAGGCGCCGTGCCTGCCGTCGGCGTATGCGTTGTACAGCGTATAATGATTGCTATCATCGTTATCTGTGCATACAACTAACGGTATGCAATCACTGCTTTTTGCTGCGATTGCAGAAACAGACTGATTCTCCTCTAACCAGCTTAGGTCATAGGTGATTTGAACATTACCATTGAGGTCATAGTCCCGAAGAACTAAAGCGTGGTCTTTTTCTCCAAAGACAATCACTTCATTATCCAGCAGCACAATGCTTCCAACAAAAGAAACTGAATCGGATAATTGCAGCGTTTTTGACCTGTATGTGCTTGATGCGTCCTCATGGCTATCTACGGAGTTTAGGATCATTGCGCCGGATTCAGAAAGCCGAGCCTGCTCATTTTTCCCACAGCCAGATAATAGGCAGCATAGAAGCGAAATGAGCAGAAGAACGCTTATCATGGTTTTGTGTTTAAACATTTTTGGTTCCTCTTTTTTGAGTTGTCGTGTCATTCTTATCGGATCGTGCTGTAATCCACCATGTCCAGTATGGTGTCAATGGCAGCGTCGCTCAGCCTGCTAACTTGTGAGATATGAAGCGTGGCGAACGAGTTTTTCAAATAGACATAAGCATAGGCATCCGTGCCATTTTGCAATACGGCGAGTTCCGTCCCGTCTGGGGTAGTATGGCTCCTAACCGTAAAGGCGCTGACATCCTCAACAATGTCAAAAATCTCATCGCCGCTGGATAGGGTGCCATAGGGGGAGTTGTAAAGATAACAGATGGGGCCGGATTCCGTCTGGTCTTCCGTGATAAAGAAGCTGACGGCAAAGGTTCCCTCGTCGAAATAATAGAATTTGTCATACCCTGCAGGCTCGACGCGGAAGAAACTGCTACCTCCGGCGCAGACTTCGTTGATTCTTGCGGTGACTTCCTCGCGGGTAGAAAACTCCTCTCTGTCTCCATAGTTCTGATAGATCACAGTAATCTGATGCCTAAGCTTTAGCTCATAGCTCGCAGCAATGCTTTCCAGCTTGTCTGCCATCTCCTGTGTATAGATGTGATAACTTGGATCGTAGCCAGGGAAGTCCTTTGATCTGACTTCCAAATATGCCTCAAACTGCGCGTAATCTTCTGCGCTTATAACACGTCTTTCGATCTCCTCTATACCGCGCAGGAAGATCATCGTCACGGTTCCGTCCTCATTTTTCTCGTCTATAATGCCGCTGCAGTTCTCGGGCAACCTGCAGCTCTCCGGGGTGTGGGGAGCGTTCTCATCGCACCAGGAACTCCACTCTTCCCAGGCTTTTGCGGAGTTGTCGATCTTCTCTCTGATTTCATCGTCCATTTCCTCCGGCACATCCTGCGGCTGGGTAATAGACAGATAATCTGCGTTTGGATTCTCCCGCGGTTTGCTCCCTCTTATGAGCAACGCTTGTAGGCCGAAGAGATTTGTGGCATAGGCGACTCCTGTAAAAAGGGAAACGATAATAGCAGCTACCAGCAATGTGCTCCAAAGCTTCCGGTTAATGTGATGGGTTTGGGGACTTTCCACGCTATAACCGAGAGCATTTGCGGTATCCGTGACATACTCATCTCTTATACCGCGCATGGCGTTCAGTAAGGCAAAAGAATCTAACATAAGCCTTCCTCTTGATATCTCTGCAACGGACTCTAGAAACCAGTAGCGGGCAATAAACATTCTCCGCTCTGATTCAGGTAATGTGCTGACAAATGCATCAATCGCAGTCTCCAGTTCCTTTTCTTCATAAAGCTGCTCTATACTGATTACTGTTGGGATGCACTCTTCCAGCTCATCCAAGGCCAGGGGCGTTTCACCGCCGCCGCGCTTTTTGCTGGTTCTTGCACGGTATCGGTTAAGAGCAAGATTTCGCGTAATATACCCTAAAAAAGTCGAGAGAACAGAGGGCCGCTTGTCCGGCATCAGATTCCAGGCATTGCGCATATGTTATACGCGATGGTATGGCAATACCTGCCATACTTGCGATCCGTTTCCGATATGGCCTGATCGGAACGCTGCCAGTACAGATCAACAATCGCTGCGTCTTCCATACTGATCCTCCTTCGTGTTAAGAGCTCTCATAGATATATTACAAAAAAAAGTCGCCGTTGGTCGCGATGATTTATTGCAAAATTCTATTTTCAGATAATAATGGCGAGACCCTTCCAAAAGAAAAGTATATCAGCACGAGAGATAAATGCAAATCTCACGGAAACTTGTCTCACGGTGAGACACATTTACAGCGTTTCCTTCACCAGGTTCCACGCCTTGTTTGCCAGCAGAACCGTCTGCCGGATCTCTGCCTCTTGAATGCTCTTTTTGGCGTTGGCCCAATGGGCGATCTGATTGACGTTATTGCCGATGGACGACAGCACCCGCAGCAGAGGCGCGTATTCGTCGGGCGGCCTTTGCCGAAGCTGCACCCCGGCGATAGCCTGTCGGATCAGTACGCTGGCCGACAAACCCGTCATCTCGCTTTGCTCCCGCAGATGGGCGTATTCCTCATCATTCAGCCATAGGCCGATAAAGTGATTGCGTTCTCTCATAACACCTCCATGAAAAAAGGAAACTTGTCTCACGGTGAGACAAGTTTCCGGTTGATCGTTATTCGGTTGTAAATTCGTTTCACGGTGAAACGGAAAAGCTTTGATATCCTTTTTACTCCGTTGGGCTGATGCTTGATTCGATGAGCGCCAATTCTTCAGATGTAAGCTGATCCCGGCGCTTCAGGCCTTTATCGAGAAGGATGTGAATTCCTTTTGCCCGAAGAAAAACTTCTGCATTTATGTACGCCTCTTGATAAGTGATGGGCCTGATTGGATGGATCGCGTTCCACGTCATAGTTTCGGCGAGATACTTAAGCATCAGCTTGTTTATGTGCTCCTGCATTTTGTCATACTGCTGGGTGTAATAGCATTCTCGCAGCTTTTTGACCTCGTCAATCAAATCCGAGATCTCCCTGATATCTTTGTATGGTTCAAGGAAATTCAAATAATCGCTCACGCCTGTTCTCCTTCGACTTTTCTTGATAACCGCCAGTTAGCCTCAGCAACAATCCGTCTTCTGTTTCGCAATATCAAGAAAAACTCAAATTTGCGAAATAGAATTCTAATGCGCCTTCTGCAACTCGGCAAACACCTCAACGGCTGGCGGGCAGATTCATCTTCGGTGTTGTTCTATTCTTCATCGATTCTGCTTCTGTCTCTCTTGCCGTAGAGAAAGCGGCGGATCTCCACGCGGTCTTGAAAGACGGCATAATAAAGCACGTAGTTCTTGACCGGCACCTTGCGGATCTCGTCCTTCATCGGGCGGTCTGTCCGGTAGAGCTCATGGGCGTAGGGGAACTCCGCGATGCGCTGTACCGTTTCGTCAAACTCGGCCAGCAGATCCCGGGCGGCTTTTGGCGCGTCCAGCGTGTAAGCAATATAGTCAAGCGCGTCCATCAAATCGCTCTCCGCCAGCGGCAAATAAACGATCTTATGCACGCTTTTGCTCCTCCGCACCGCTCAGAAACGCACGCGCTTTTGCCATAACATCGGCATGGCTCAAACGCTCCGTCGTGCTGGCCGCCTGCAGCTCCGCCTCACGCAGCTTGTCATAGACCATGCTGTCATAGCGGTTCTGCTCATAGCTCTCCATGCTCATGACAACGATGGAGCCGACGCCGTTCTTGGTCAGGAAGATCGGCTCACCGCTGAGCTGAGCGTCTTTCGTGATCTCAGCGAAATGATTTCTCAGATCGGAAACAGGACGAATATTCGGCATCTCGCCACCTCCTTGCTTAGCATTATTATATGCATAATTGCGCTAATTGTCAACGGTATAACTTGGCGTACAGCGTTCCTCCAGCGGGCGTCCGTTTATTGCGCTGCGTGGGGTCTTAGGGGGCGGGCACCCTAACAAGGGCGTTTGTGTTTAACAAATGCCATACTTGCCGGGACCTGCAATTATTATACCATTGCGCACAAACACAATATCTGAATTGTCAATCATTTATTACCGTGATATAATTACGAAAAAACAAGAAAGGACAACAAAAGAATGAGCATTCAATATGTTGCCTTTGATGTTGAAACTCCTAATCGCTTGAATAACCGCATTAGCTCAATTGGAATTTCTTTGATCCTCGATGATGGATCTGTTCAAACGAAAGGCTATCTTGTAAACCCTGAATGCGATTTTGATACCTTTAATATTTCGTTGACTGGTATTACTCCAACGCTGGTAGAAAATGCTCCTTTGTTTACTGCTGTATGGGCCGAGATAGAGCCGCTACTCATAAATCATACAGTGGTTGCCCATAATGCGACATTCGATTTGTGCGTGCTTCAAAAAACTCTTTCAGCGTATAACATTACGACGCCACGACTCCATTATTTATGTACTTTGAAAATCGTTCGAGGTGAGCTTCCGCAGATGGATAATTACAAACTATCCACTCTTTCCTCCTACTTTGGCATCCAATTAAAGCATCATGATGCGGGAAGCGACAGCGAGGCATGTGCATGTATTCTGAAACAATTCATAGAAGCTGGAGTGAATATTGACAGCTACGCTTCTATATTTGAAGGATACTCTTTCTCGCAAACAAAAAGCGGCTCTTATGGTCATCGCGCTTTATGTGATAATACAGTAGCACTTAATGAACTAAATACACTTGTTAAAGCTATTTCGTGTGACGGGATCCTTGCAAAAGAAGAGATTGATTTTCTAATTCGATGGATGACTCAGAACGCATCTTTGAAAGGTAATTACCCGTATGATCGAATCTTTAGCAAGCTGGCGGAGGTTCTTGAAGATGGAGTAATTACCCCGCAAGAGCACGATGAATTATTACATTTGTTTCAGACTGCTGATAACCCAGTAGAAGAAAATGCATGCGCTTGCAAGGGCCTTGATCTGTCAGGGAAAAACATATGCCTTTCTGGCGAGTTCGATTACGGAAGTAAGGATATGGTTTCTGCTATTCTGATTGAAAAGGGAGCTTCGGTTCAGCAGGCAGTTACGCGGAAGACGAATGTGCTTATTGTTGGGGGGCAAGGAAGCTCGGCGTGGAGTTCCGGAAATTATGGGTCGAAGATCAAGAAAGCGTTGGAGCTTCAAGCCAAAGGGATTGATGTTATAATCATCAGAGAATCAGACTTTTTTGATACGATAGGGGTGTAGTCATGGAACAGCTTTCAATTGATTTTACCGAGCGTTCAGATGCCGAAATCATACGCGAGGCGTTAGTAAAGGAAATAAACAACCCTGAGTTTACAAAGTATCTTGTCGTAGAGGCAAACAAAGACGAAACCATCTCGATAAGGGCAAAAAGTTTCCTGTGTGCCAAGATCAAGTTGACCCGAAAAGTAAGATACATTGTTGTGCGAACGAAAAACATTGATTGTTTCGCAGATTATATTGCATCCAATAAAGCTCAGGTGACTACTGCAGAAGATCAACTTGTAGAAGAAACAAAGGAATGGTCAAGAATACCCATCACATCTATTGATGATGTGTTAGCGTTAACTAAGCCTCTGAGTATTGTTTTCATTCTTGTATTGTCTGAGCTTGGTGGAGAGCGATTTGGCTGTTGCGCAAGATATGTACAATGCAGCGACGAAAGAAAATGTATAAATCCAGACTTTTTAATGTCTCTTGCCTGTGCATATAAACGCCATTTGGAAGCAGGACGCATTTTTTATGGGAAGAACAAAAACATTTAGTCAAAACCAAGAGATTGCTTACTCACTATTGTTCAGTGGACTAAGTGCGCTCTATTAGTTGTATGGATAAAACACCTTGACTAAATGTGCGCCTGCAAAAAGAAATCTTGTCTCACGGTGAGACACATTTCAGGTTTCAGACTTCTGCTTTCGGCGCGGAGATTAGCAGTAATGATAGATAGATGGATAGATCCCTCAGTATAATTCTATCAGTTTCTTTCTATCAGTCTTATTAGGGCATAAGTTTTTGGTTTCTTGATGTAAAAGATTTTAACCTCCAGACTTCGGGAAAGCGGAAGTCTAGAAGTTTCCTTTTGGGAAGTCTAGAAGTCCGGTTTGGCGCAAAATTGCAGGACATAAATCCGATCTGGCTTGCCCTGGCCCTGCTTTTTGCGCTCGATCAGACCGATCCGCTCCAGCTCTGAGAGCAGCTTTCCGGCGGTGACGCGGCTGCAGCCGAAGTCCTCGCAGATCTCCGCGACGGCGTAATACACATAAGTCCGGCCTTCCCTGTCACGCCAGCCGTTCTTGACGGACAGGCTCACGCGGTCAAGCAGTAAGGCGAACAGCAGCTTCCCTGCGGGGGACAGCGGGCGATACTCCGTTCCTTTGACAAGCGGCCGGGGAATCCGGTAAAAAGAAAAGCCCTCGCTTTGAGGGCACAAATCCGACATAAAACCTCCCTAGATGCAGCAAGAGCGCAGCTTGCCCGCCGCGCTCTTGTTGCTTTTTCCGTATTCTCGCTTTTAGTGACTTTGACTATGTATTTTGTGCGAGGAAACGCCTGTTTTTCGGTGGGTATCATGTGGTAACTGACACATGCGTCACGGCGCCGACGATTCTGCCGTCCTGCAGGATCGGGCTGCCGCTCATGCCCTGCACGATGCCGCCCGCGAGCTCACGCAGCAGCGGGTCGGTGACCGTCAGCAGCATACGCTGCACACCGTCCTCGGTGTAGACCCGGCTGATCTCCACCGCGTATGCCTTCACCCGGCGGCCCTCCAGCGTAGTGAGGATGCTGGCCGGGCCGGGCGTGGGCGAGCCGACCTCGGCGCTGCCTTCACCCAGGGCGGCACAGGCCGCGCCGTAGATCCCCTTTTCGGTATTGATTTCAATGTCTCCCAGCTCGCTGCCCCGATCGGCGCAGCCGCTCAGCTCGCCCGGCGTGCCGGGACTGCCGGGTTTGACGTCTACGATCTGGGCGTCGGTGATCCGCCCACCGCGGATCGGCAGAACCTCTCCGCTTGTTTCATCGGTGACGCCGTGCCCCAGCGCCCCGTATCGGCCGCTGGCCGGGTCGTAAAAGGTCAGCGTTCCGATGCCGGAGCTCTGATCCCGCAGCCAGAGCCCCAGCATCCACTGTCCGTCCTGCGAATACGCCGCCTGCACCTGCAGCGTTTCACTTTTTTCGCCGCGCCGCACGGTGATTGCCGCCGTCTCCCCCTGCAGTGCGCCGATCGCGGCGATCAGATCCTCCGCAGCCGTGACCTCGGTGTCGCCGATCTGTACAATGCGGTCGCCCTCGCGCAGCCCCGCGTCTCTGGCCGGCGAGCAGCTGCCGGTTTCCGTCTGTACCTCCGCAAAGCCCGCCACCACCACGCCGTCGGTCTGCAGCTCGATCCCCACCGGCTGACCGCCGAGGACCAGTTCCTGCGCCCAGGCGCCGACCGGCAGCGCCGCCGTCAGGATAAGCGTGCACAACACGCTGATGATCCGTTTTTTCATGCCCTTTCCCCTTCCGCGAAAAAATGCAAATGAAATTTGCAGATTTAATATGCGCCGCGTCGGGAAAAATAACGGCGGATAAATCTTGTATACTGGCAAATTTCAACAGAAAAAACGGTCTTTGCCCGAAAGCAAAGACCGTTTATGTCAAAGTTTCCTGTTTTGCTTTATTTTTCCACGATGTGGACGTTGACGTGCTCGTAGCTCATCTTGACGTCGTTGCGCTTGAAGCTCTCGCGCACGCGCTCGTTCATGCCGAAGAACACGTCCCAGTAGTTGGCGTTTTTGCACCAGACGCGGGAGACGTACTTGACAACGCTGCCCTCATAGGAGAAGAGGCGGACAAAGGGTTCGGGATCCTGCAGGATCTTGTCATCCTCGCCGATGGCCTCGAGGATCGCGGCCTTGACCTTCTCGGTGTCCTCGTCGTAGGAGGCGCAGAAGTACTGGTCGACGCGGCGAAGCGGCTCATGGCTGTAATTGTTGATGGTGGAGGCGGTCACGTCGCCGTTCGGGATGCTGACGGCGATGTTGTCCAGGGTGTCCATCTCGGTGTAGAACAGGCCGACGGACTTGATCGTGCCGGTCTTGCCGGCCACGTCCACAAAATCACCGGCCGCAAAGGGCTTGGTAATCAGCAGGGTGATGCCGGAGAAGAGGTTGGACATGATGTTCTGCACAGCCAGGGACAGAGCCAGGCCGGCTACGCTGACCAGGGCCACGAGAGAGGCCGTGTCGATGCCGAGGGCGTTGGCGACAATGATGATCGCGACGATCCAGAGCAGGACGTTGATGGCGTTGCGGACGAGGTTCGTCAGCGCGCCGTCAATTTTCTTGGACTTGGCGAGCAGCCTGTCCACCGCCTTCATGACGATCTTGATGACGATCCACGCGACGAGGAAGATCAGAATCGCGGACAAAAGCGACGCGGCAGAGTCAACGCCGATCTTTTGGAGCAGTTCATCCATGGGAAAGTCCCTCCTTAGTATTTGATGAAATAATTATAAATGGATAGCGGATGATTTGCAAGAGTTTTCAGAGGCTGCCCAGGTATCCTTCAAGAATCAGGCTCGCGGCCACGGCGTCCACGCTGCGGCGGTGGACTTTTTCTTTTTTGCCGTTGGCGTGCAGGATAGCGTGGGCCTCAATGCTGCTGCGCCGCTCGTCCCAGAGGACGACCGGCAGGCCGGTCTCGGCAAGCAGCAGTTCGCGGAAGGCGCGGCTTTTTTCGGCGCGCGGACCCTCGCTGCCGTCCATGTTCTTCGGCAGTCCGAGTACCAGCGTGCCCACATCGCGCTTTTTCGCCTCCTCGGCGATGCGCGCGGCGGCGCGCTCCATATTCCACTCCTCCATCGTCCATGCCTCGCCGCAGAACATCCCCAGCAGGTCGGACACGGCGAGCCCGATCCGCGCGTCGCCGTAATCAATCGCCATCGTTCTCATCGTGGTTTCCTCATTTCTGTTTTTCAGTACATGCCCATACAATATCTGATTTCTCCCGCCATGTACAGTGAGCCGACCGCGCAGACCATCGCGTCCTCCCCGGCCTGATCGATGGCCTCGCTCACGCCCTCGCGGATGCTCGCGCAGGCCGTGACGGGCTTGCTGAAGCGCCCGAGACAGGCCGCCAGTTCCTCCGCGGGCAGGGCGCGGGGGCTGTCCGGCGTGACGCAGACGAAGGCGTCCGCCGCCGGGGCAAGAACGGAAAGCATGCCCTCATAGTCCTTATCCTTCAACACGCCGATCAGCAGCACGCGGCGCGTGTCCGGGAAATAGCGGCGCAGGTTATCCGCCACGGTCTCGGCGCACTGCACGTTGTGTCCGCCGTCGACGACGAAGGGCGGCTCCTCGCGCAGCAGCTCAAAGCGCGCCGGCCAGGAGACGGCGTAGAGCCCGTGCTCCAGCGCGTCCTGTTCGATGCGCCAACCGCGCTGCCGCAGCACTTCGGCTGCCTCAATGACGACGGCGGCGTTTTTCATCTGGTGCGCGCCGAGCAGCGGGATCGCGTAGGGATTATTTTTATAAGTAAAGACCTGGCCTTCCAGGCTGTCGAATTCCGGGCGGATGGCGGAAAAGTCCGCGATGCGCAGCTCCGCGCCGCGCTCGGCGCAGACCTTGCGCACGACCTCCGTCACGCCCTCCGTCTGCTGGTAGAGGACGCAGGGGCAGCCGGGCTTGATGATCCCGGCCTTTTCAAAGGCGATTTTTTCGAGTGTGTCGCCGAGGATCTCGGTGTGGTCGAGGCCGATGTTCATGATGATGCTGACTTCCGGCGCCTCGATGACGTTCGTCGCGTCGAAGCGGCCGCCGAGGCCGACTTCAAGCACGACGATATCGCATTTTTCCTCCGCGTACCACAGCAGCGCCGCCGCGGTCATCATTTCAAACTCGGTGGGATGATCCTCCATCGCCTCGGCATGGGGCTTCAGGCGCGCTGTGACGTCGGCCAGCACCTCGTCGTCGATGGGCCGGCCGTTTAATTGCATGCGCTCGTTGAAGCGCCAGAGATAGGGCGAAGTAAAGAGGCCGGTGCGATAGCCCGCGGCGCGCAGCACCGAGGCCGTCATGGCCGCGCAGCTGCCCTTGCCGTTGGTGCCGGCGATGTGGACAAATTTCAGCTTCTTCTGCGGATCGCCCAGACGCCGCAGCAGCTCCGTGACGCGCTCGAGTCCGGGCTTGGAGCCCAGCCAGCGCACGCCGTTGATATAGTCGATCGCTTCCTGATAGGTCACAGCGTTCATCATCTCCTGTTCGATCACAACTATATCACGCCGATTTCCGTCCCGCAAGGGGCAAAAAAGTCTGAAAATTCAAGGAAAAAATGCTTGACCTGGCAGATGCGCTGTGCTATAGTATGTCTTACCTGTCGCACGAGAGGTTTCTTTTTGCGCGCATTTTTTGCCGCAGAGAGGGTCTTCTGTGCCATACAGGGAGGCAATGCCCGCGGGATACGCGGGTAAATAAAATAGGAGGTGCCGAAAGAATGGCTGCAGGCGCAAGAGTTAAAATTACACTCAGATGCGAAGAATGCAAGCAGAGGAACTACAACACGGTCAAGAACAAGAAGAACACGTCCGACCGTTTGGAGCGCAGCAAATATTGCCCCTTCTGCAGAAAGCACACCAAGCATGTAGAGTCCAAGTAAGCTTCGGAAAGGATGCGTGAACATGGCTGAAGAAAAGAAAACCAATGCCGCTCCCGTAAAGGCCGTCGCCGCCGTGAAGAAGGACGACGCGAAGCCCGGCTTCTTTAAAAGAGTCGGCAAGTGGTTCCGCGAGATGAGAAGCGAGCTGAAGAAGGTCATCTGGCCCACTCGCAAGCAGCTCATCAACAACACGGTCGTTTCCGTCGTGGTAATGCTGGTCTCCGCGCTGGGCGTGTGGGGCTTTGACCAGGTCGCAAGACTGCTGGTTCAGGGCCTGCTCGGTCTGAAGGGTTAAATCAGCATGGCTGAGGAAGCAAAATGGTACGTGGTTCATACCTATTCCGGGTATGAAAACGCGGTTGCGGCCGCTGTGATGAAGGCAGCGGAAAACCGCAAAATGACGGATCTGATCCGTGAGGTCAACATCCCCATGGAAACCGTCACCGAATTCACCGACAACGGTGAAAAGACCGTCGAACGCAAGGTGTTCCCCGGCTACGTGCTGGTCAAGATGATTCTGACCGACGACAGCTGGCACCTGGTGCACAATGTTCGCGGCGCAACCGGCTTCGTCGGGTCTGACGGCAAGGCCGTCCCCCTGACCGAGCAGGAAATCCTCGACCTGGGCGTCGAGCGCAGAGAGATCGTCGTCGGCTACGCCGTGGGCGACAGCGTCAAGGTCACTGACGGCCCGCTGTCCGGCTTCATCGGCACGGTGGACGAGCTCGAACCCGAGAAGGATCGGGTCCGTGTGGTCGTCTCGATGTTCGGCAGAGAGACTCCGGTGGATCTGGAGCTCGATCAGGTCGAACCCATCAAAGAATAATAAGAAAGAGGTGCTCCAAGTTGGCACAGAAAGTAGTTGGATACGTAAGATTCCAGGTTCCCGCCGGCAAGGCGACTCCGGCTCCCCCCGTCGGCCCCGCTCTGGGCCAGTACGGCGTTAACATCGGTCAGTTCACCAAGGACTTCAACGAGCGGACCAAGGGCGATATGGGTCTGATGATCCCCGTCGTCATCACTGTCTACTCCGACCGCAGCTTCACCTTCATCTGCAAGACTCCTCCCGCCGCCCTCCTGATCAAGAAGGCCTGCGGCATCGAGTCCGGCTCCGGTGTGCCCCAGAAGGACAAGGTTGCCACCATCAGCAAGGAAGACGTGCGCAAGATCGCCGAGCAGAAGATGAGAGATCTCAACTGCACCGACATCGAGTCCGCCATGAGCATGATCGCAGGCACCTGCCGCTCCATGGGCGTCATCGTCGGCGAGTAACAGCTCCTTTCGACGGAAAGTTTCCGTCACATAAGTGGGAGGATTTATCCATCCGACACGAACCACATTACAGGAGGAAACAACATTGTTTAGAGGTAAAAATTATAAAGAGAGCTCCAAGCTCATTGATAAGCAGGCACTCTATGATCCCATGGATGCCCTGAATCTGGTCATCAGCGCCAGCAAGGCGAAGTTCGACGAGACCGTCGAGCTGCACGTGAAGCTGGGTGTCGACGGCCGTCACGCCGACCAGCAGGTCCGCGGCGCCATCGTGCTGCCCAACGGCACCGGCAAGACCGTCCGCGTCCTGGTGTTCTGCCCGCCCGAGCAGGTCGAGGAAGCCCTCGCGGCCGGCGCCGACTATGCCGGCGGCATGGACTACGTGGAAAAGATTCAGAAGGAAAACTGGTTTGAGTTCGACACCGTGATCGCCAACCCCAAGATGATGGGCACCGTTGGCCGTCTCGGTAAGATCCTCGGCCCCAAGGGCCTGATGCCCTCCCCGAAGGCCGGCACCGTCACCCCGAACGTGGCCCAGGCCGTCAAGGAAGCCAAGGCCGGTAAGGTCGAGTACCGTCTGGACAAGACCAACATCATCCACTGCCCCATCGGCAAGGTCAGCTTCGGCGCCGAGAAGCTCTTCGAGAACTACGCCGCCCTGCTCAACGCCATCATCAAGGCCAAGCCCGCGTCCGCCAAGGGCCAGTACATTCGCTCTTGCGTGACCGCGTCCACCATGGGCCCCGGCGTGAAGATCAACGCCCAGAAGCAGCTGTAATCATTGCCTGTTAAAAATCGCCGTCGTTTGTACAAACGACGGCGATTTTTTGTTGTGCGGTAGCGAGAAGTTCTTGTGTTGGCAACAGGAGAGGATAAAGATCATTCGAGATTTTTCAAGCCCTCATAAAGGTCGTTGAACGATTTGCCCTTGGCGCAGCGGCCGTAGGAAAATTCTCTGTTTTCCCCAAATTCCAGTAAAAAGCACTTGGCAAGCTCTTCGACGGTTTGTTCCAACGCCGAGAAAAACTGCTGATAGGCAAAATTGCTTGCCGCCGAGCCTTCTTCCAAGCAGTTCGAAATGAGCGACTCAGTCACCTGATCCAGCGGATACATTTTAATATGCATCAGCTCATGGACGATCACTTCTTCAAGATTTTCCTGCGTCGGATTCTCAGCATTCAGAAGAAGGATCGCCTTCCGGTCGTCGCAGTCGATTTTGAAATCCCCCGTTTTCGGCCAGGCAGGATCTTCAACGAATTCCAGCCGAACATCCCACGCGGGCGTGATCCGCAGTTTTTGAATATATTTTTCAAATAACGCTGTGATTGCTGATTGATCCATTTCCACTCCTCCGCTTTCCTGTGCTTGGATTCAGTCTACCACACCGCCCGCGTCCGCGCAACAAAAACAGCCCCGGGATTGCTCCCGGGGCTGTCTGCATTGTTTGGTTTTGCCGAATTATTCGTACAGGGCCTTGAGCTTCATCAGATGCTCGTAGCGAGCCTTGGCATTGTCCTCGTTGGCCTTGAACAGGCGCTCGGCACGCTCGGGGAACTCGCGGGTCAGGCGGCTGTAACGGGCCTCGTTCATCAGGAACTCCTGGTAGCCGCCGGCCGGCTCCTTGCTGTCAAGAGCAAAGGGCTTCTCGGCGTCGGGGTTGAAGCGGAAGAGGTTCCAGTAACCGCACTTGACGGCCTTGTCCATTTCCTTCTGGCAGTTCTCCATGCCGCCCTTGATGCTGTGCATCTCGCAGGGGGCGTAGGCGATGATGAGGGACGGGCCCTTGTGAGCCTCGGCCTCGGCAATGGCCTTCAGGGTCTGGACCTTGTTGGCGCCCATGGCGATCTGGGCCACGTACACGTAGCCGTAGGTCATGGCCATCTCGGCAAGGCTCTTGCTCTTGAGCTCCTTACCGGCAGAGGCGAACTGCGCCACCTGGCCGATGTTGGAGGCCTTGGAGGCCTGGCCGCCGGTGTTGGAGTACACCTCGGTGTTGAACACGAAGATGTTGACGTCTTCGCCGGAGGCGAGCACATGGTCAACGCCGCCGTAGCCGATATCGAAGGCCCAGCCGTCGCCGCCGAAGATCCACATGGACTTCTTGTTCAGGTAATCCTTCTGGGCGAGGATCTCGCGGGCCAGCTTGCAGGCGTCGCAGTCGCAGCCGTCGGTCACGCCCTCTTCCAGCGCCTTGACCAGCGCCTTGGCAGGCTCCTGGTTGGTGTTGCCGTCGGCATAGGTCTCGAGCCACTTGGCAGCGGCGTCCTTGATGTCCTTATCGCACCACTCGATGGCGACGAGCGCCTCGACCTTGGCCTTCAGATCGTCGCGGATCTTCTTCTGGCCGAGGTACATGCCGAGGCCGTGCTCGGCGTTGTCTTCAAAGAGGGAGTTGGCCCAGGCGGGACCCTTGCCTTCCTTGTTGACGGTGTAGGGAGAAGTGGCAGCCGGGCCGCCCCAGATGGAGGAGCAGCCGGTGGCGTTGGAGATGAGCATATGGTCGCCGAAGAGCTGGGTGACGAGGCGGGCATAGCTGGTCTCGGCGCAGCCGGCGCAGGAGCCGGAGAACTCGAGGTAGGGCTGAGCGAACTGGCTGAACTTCACGTTGTCGGCCACGAACATCTCGGGCTTGGCGGAAACCTTCTCGACCATGTAGTCGAAGACTTCCTGCTCGGCGATCTGGCTCTCCATCGGAACCATCTCAATCGCGTGGACGGCGCACTGGCTGATGCAGACGCCGCAGCCCATGCAGTCGAGCGGGGAGACGGCCATGGCGAACTTGTACTCGCCCTTGCCCTTGCCGACCTTGATGTCGGCCATCTTGGTCTGCGCGGGAGCCGCGGCGGCCTCTTCGGCGCTCAGCGCGAAGGGACGGATGGTGGCGTGCGGGCAGACGAATGCGCACTGGTTGCACTGGACGCACTTCTCGGCGTCCCACTTGGGAACGGAGACGGCGATGCCGCGCTTCTCGTAGGCGGCGGCGCCGAGCTCGAAGGTACCATCGGCGTGATCGACGAAGGCGGAAACAGGCAGGCTGTCGCCGTCCATCTTGTCGACGGGATCGAGGATGGAGCTGACCATCTTGACGGTCTTCTCGCGGCCGTGCTTCTGCTCGGCTTCCTTGTGGTCAACAGCGTCAGCCCAGGAGGCGGGCACTTCGACCTTCTCGAAGGCGGTGGCGCCGGCGTCGATGGCGGCATAGTTCATGTCGACCACGTCCTGGCCCTTCTTCAGGTAGGAGTGCAGGGCGGCGTCCTTCATGTACTGGATGGCTTCAGCCGCGGGCAGAACCTTCGCCAGGGCGAAGAAGGCGGACTGGAGGATGGTGTTGGTGCGCTTGCCCATACCGATCTTCTTGGCCAGGTCGATGGCGTTGATCATGTAGAGCTGGATGTTGTTGTTGGCGATGTAGCGCTTGGAGGCGGCATCGAGGTGATGCTCGAGCTCCTCAAAGCTCCACTGGCAGTTGATCAGGAACACGCCGCCGGGCTTGACGTCGCGGACGATGGGGAAGCCCTTGGTGATGTAGCTGGGCACGTGGCAGGCGACGAAGTCGGCCTTGTTGATGTAGTACGGGCTCTTGATCGGGTTGTCGCCGAAGCGCAGGTGGCTGATGGTCACGCCGCCGGTCTTCTTGGAGTCGTACTGGAAGTAGGCCTGGACGTACTTGTCGGTGTGGTCGCCGATGATCTTGATGGAGTTCTTGTTCGCGCCGACGGTGCCGTCGCCGCCCAGACCCCAGAACTTGCACTCGATGGTGCCGGCAGCCGCGGTGGCAGGAGCGGCGACTTCCTCGAGGGAGAGGTTGGTGACATCGTCGACGATGCCGATGGTGAACTGACGCTTCGGCTCAGCCTTCTTCAGCTCGTTGTACACGGCGAAGACGGAGGCGGGAGGCGTGTCCTTGGAACCGAGGCCGTAGCGGCCGCCGATCACGTCGATGCCGGTGCGGCCGGTGTTGGCCAGCGCGGTGACAACGTCGAGGTAGAGAGGCTCGCCCTGGGCGCCGGGCTCCTTGGTGCGGTCGAGCACGGCCAGCTTCTTGCAGGTGGCAGGGATGGCCGCGACCAGCTTCTCGGGGCAGAACGGACGGTACAGACGGACCTTCACAAGGCCGACCTTCTCGCCCTGGGCGTTCAGGTAGTCGATGACTTCCTCTGCAACGTCGCAGATGGAGCCCATGGCCACGATGACGCGGTCGGCGTCGGGAGCGCCGTAGTAGTTGAAGAGCTGGTAATCGGTGCCGAGCTTGGCATTGATCTTGCCCATGTACTCCTCAACGACCGCGGGAACGGCCTCGTAGTACTTGTTGGAGGCCTCACGGTTCTGGAAGAAGATGTCGCCGTTCTCGTGAGAGCCGCGCATCACGGGGTGCTCGGAGTTGAGCGCGCGGGCGCGGAAGGCGTTGACGGCGTCCATGTCGACCATGTCCTTCAGGTCGTCATAGTCCCAGACTTCGATCTTCTGCAGCTCGTGAGAGGTGCGGAAGCCGTCAAAGAAGTTCAGGAAGGGAACGCGGCTCTTGATGGCGGCCAGATGGGCCACGGGAGCCAGGTCCATGACTTCCTGCACGTTGGTTTCACACAGCATCGCAAAACCGGTCTGGCGGCAGGCCATGACGTCGCTGTGGTCGCCGAAGATGTTCAGGGTGTGGCTGGCGAGGGTACGGGCGGACACGTGGAACACGCCGGGCAGCAGCTCGCCTGCGATCTTGTACATGTTGGGGATCATCAGCAGCAGGCCCTGGGAGGCGGTGTAGGTGGTGGTCAGAGCGCCCGCGTTGAGGGAGCCGTGAACGGCGCCGGCCGCGCCGGACTCAGCCTGCATCTCCTGCACCTTGACCGTGGAACCGAAGATGTTCTTGCGGCCCTGGGCGGCCCACTGATCGACGTAGTCGGCCATGGGGCTGGACGGGGTGATGGGGTAGATGGCTGCGACTTCAGTAAACGCGTAGGATACATGGGCGGCGGCGTTGTTGCCGTCCATGGTCTTGAAGTGTCTCTTCATACATTCATCTCCATGCAATTTTTTCTCAAAAGATGGGTTGATGGAAACCCCCTTTTTTGCAGTTTCCAGTTTAGCATTTTTTCTTTCGCTTGTAAACAGGCAAGGCAAACAAAAAAACGGTAAATTCGTGTTGTTTTTCCATCCGTCCGGCGGAAGAAAGCCGCGCTGCGGCCTTTCTTTCCCGGAAAAGCAATAAATTGTGCTTGTGCTTTTGCTTCAGATAGTATATAATTGTACAGTCCGTCATAGCGGCCTCCGGCCGCCGGACGAACCATCACCGTGAAAGGAGATCCTGGGTTATGGTGAACATCAAAAACGACAACGGACAGATCAGCATCACCAGCGAGGTCTTCACCTATCTGGCCGGCGACGCCGCCACCAGCTGCTTCGGCGTCAAGGGAATGGCCGGCCGCAGCGAAAAGGGCGGCCTGCAGCTGCTGCGCCGCGTGGATATGTCCAAGGGCGTCGTCGTGAACTTCAACGACGACGGCAGCCTCTCCCTGGAGCTGCACATCGGCGTGGACCACGGGGTCAATATGGCCGCCGTCTCCCGCAGCATCATCAAGGAAGTCAGCTACAAGCTGCAGCGTTCCACCGGCGTTCCGGTGAAGAACGTGGACGTTTATATAGACACAATTATCGGATGAGCCTGCCTCATCTCGGAGGTGCAAGAACTTGAGAGATTATATCGATGCCGCCGCCTTCAAGGAAATGATCCTGTGTGCCAACGCGGCGCTTCATCGCAATATTCAGTCGATCAACGAGCTGAACGTATTTCCCGTGCCGGACGGCGACACCGGCACCAATATGGGCCTGACTCTCGGCAACGCCGCCGACGAGCTGAAAAAGCGGGATTTTGACACCGTTGCCGAGGCTTCCGCCTGCGTGTCCTCCGCGCTGCTGCGCGGCGCGCGCGGCAACTCCGGCGTCATCCTCAGCCTGCTGTTTCGCGGCATCGCCCGGCGGCTGAAGGACCTGGACACCGCCGGCTCCTATGAGTTCTCCGCCGCCATGGTCGACGGCGTGGAGGCCGCCTACAAGGCCGTCATGAAGCCCGCCGAGGGCACCATCCTCACCGTGTCCCGCCTGGCCTCCGCCGCTGCGAAGGACGCCGCCAAGGCAGACAAGAACCTCGAAGAGGCGCTGGCAAGCGCCATTAAGGCCGGCGAGGAGGCGCTGGAGAACACCGTCAACCAGAACCCCGTGCTGAAAAAGGCCGGCGTCATCGACGCGGGCGGCAAGGGCTACATGGTCATCCTCAGCGCGATGCTCGCCTCCCTGCGCGGGGAGATCAGCTCCGCCGACGACGAGGGCGCGGCCGCCGCGGTCGAGGACGAGGGCGTTTTCGAGGCGGACAAGGTGGACGTGCCCGAGGTCAACGTCTTTGACACCGTGTACATCGTCCGCAAGGACAGCCCCGACGTGGATCTGATGCCCCTGCGGCTCTATCTCGACAGCATCGGCGATTCGCTGGTCATCAGCGACGACGACGAGATCTTCAAGGTGCACGTGCACACCGACATCCCCGGCCAGGCGCTGACCGAGAGCCAGAAATACGGCACGCTGGAGCTTGCGAAGATCGAGAACATGCGCACGCAGGCGCTGGATATGCTCGCCGGCCGCAAGGCCCAGAGCACCGACGACCTTGAGCAGGTCGAGCAGGAGCTGGAGCAGATGGACGGCACCGCCGAGCCGGAGATCGCCGAGCCCGAGAAGCAGTACGGCGTCGTCACCGTGTGCGCCGGCAAGGGCATGGAGGATCTGTTCCGCGATCTCGGCGCCGACGGCATCGTCACCGGCGGCCAGACCATGAATCCCTCCACCGACGATATTCTCCGCCAGATCAACCGCACCCCTGCCTCCACCGTCTTCGTCTTCCCCAACAACAAAAACATCACGATGGCCGCCCAGCAGTGCATCCCGCTGACCGACAAGAAGGTCATCGTCATGCCCACCAAAACGGTGCCGCAGGGCGTGGCCGCGCTGCTGAACCTGAACATCGACGAGCCCGAGACGCAGATCGTCTCCGACATGAACGAGGCCATCAGCCGCGTGCACACCGCGATGATCACCTACGCCGCCCGCGACAGCGAGTTCGACGGCCACAGCATCCACGCCGGAGAGTACCTCGCGCTGCTCGACGGCGCGCTGATCGAAAACTGCGCCGAGACCGAGGAGCTCTTCGCCTCGCTCAGCCGCGCCGTGCAGCCGATGAACCCCGAGTTTATCACCGTCTACTACGGCGCAGACGTCAGCGCCGAGGAGGCCGAAGAGGCCGGCGCCGTCTTTGCCGAGCGCTTCCCCGACGCGGAAATCAGCGTCGTCAGCGGCGGCCAACCGGTCTATTACTACATGATCGCCGTTGAATAATTTCAATTTAATATAAAAAAACCACCGGCCTGTGCCGGTGGTTTTTCAGCTTGTCAAATAAGCCTCGCAGAGTTTTTTCGCCGCTGCGAAAAAAGAAATCGGATCGTGTTTTCCGGGGGCGTGTACCTCGGAAAACACACCTTGCGCCCTGCAAGTGTGAAGCGGGTCTCCGTTGAAGCTTGCTCAAAAACCACCGGCCACGCCGGTGGTTTTTTGTCTTGTATGGAATTAAATGCCCGTCTCCTCCTCATCGGGGCGCGGGAAGGTGACGACGAACACCGAGCCCTGGGGCTTGTTGGCGCCGACGGCGATGCTGCCTCCGTGAGCCAGCACCGCGTCGTGCACGATGCTCAGGCCGAGGCCGGTGCCGCCGGAGGCGCGGGAGCGCGCCTTGTCCACGCGGTAGAAGCGGGAAAACACGTTCAGCCGGTCCTCCTCCGGGATGCCGATGCCGCTGTCCTCCACTGTAAAGGTCACGGTTTTTTCGTCCTCGTGCAGATGCAGCCAGACGCTGCCCTCCGGGACGTTGTATTTGATGGCGTTTTCCGTCAGGTTGAAGATCACGTGGAACATGTCGTCGGTATTGGCCATGATGACGCAGCCCTCGCTGAGGTCGAGGTGCAGGCGAACGCTGCGCTCGCTGGCCAGCGGCCGCAGCAGCACCAGCGCGTCCAGGGTCACCTGCTTGAGATCCACGGGCTCGGGCAGCCGCTGCACGCCGTCGTCCAGACGGCTCAGGTCGAGCAGCTCCTCCGTCGTGCGCTGCAGGCGCTTGGCCTCATTGCTGATGTCGGCGGCAAATTCGCGCACCGTACCCATATCCACGTTTTCATTCTGCACCACGCTGTCGGCCAGCAGACGGATCGAGGCCAGCGGGGTCTTCAGCTCGTGCGAGGCGTCCGACACAAAGCGGCGGCGCTGCTTTTCGGTCTCGTCCAGGCGCTCGGTCAGGAGGTTGAATTCCTCGCCGAGCTCCGCGATCTCGTCTTTTCCGCGCACGCTCAGGCGGTGATCGTAGTCGCCGCCGGCCACAATACGCATGGATTTGACAAGCTCCCGGACGCGGCTGAGCAGAAGCTCCGAAAAGCCCAGCACCAGCACAATGGCAAGTCCCGCGATCGCAAGCGAGGCCACCCGGATGCGGCCCTGCACCGTCATGATCAGCGCGGCGCGCTCGGCGTCCCGCTCGAAGAGATACACTGCGCCGCGGCCGCCGTTTTGCGCGACAAAAGGCACGGCGCAGGCGCTGGAAAAGGCGATCTCGTCAAACGCCGAGCGAAACACGCTTTTGCCGTCCAGCGCGCGCTGCAGCTCCTCCGGCGCGAGGCCGCTGCCGCTGTCGTACATGAGCTGCCCCCTGTCGTCGGCCACGGCGATGCGGCCGTAGCCGCTGACGTCCATCAGGCGCAGCACCTCTTCGATCCCGGCGCGGCTGATGCTGTCGAGGCCCGAAAGCGAGGAGGCGATGACCGAGGCCTGGCTGAGCATGCCGCTCTCTTTCTCCTGGAACACCAGGTCGCGCGAGGAGATCAGCGGGTAGGTGTTGAGCAGCACCAGCAGGATCAGCAAAATCGCGAGGATGATGCTGAAAAACTGAAGGCGGATACTGCGCATCGCTCAGCCCTCGTCCGCGAAGTAGTAGCCGACGCCCCACTTGGTGATGATATACGTGGGGTGGCCGGGGTCAAGCTCCAGCTTCTCGCGCAGGCGGCGGATATGCACGTCCACGGTGCGGGTGTCGCCCTGATAGTCATAGCCCCAGACCAGATCCAGCAAACTTTCGCGGCTGTATACCCGGCCGGGATTGCGCATCAGGAACTCGATCAGGTCAAATTCTTTCATCGTCAGCTCCACGTTCTGCCCGTTTTTGCTGGCGCTGCGGCGCTCGGGGTCAATGCAGATGTGCCCGCGGCGGAGCACGGCGTTCGCCGGCTGCGGCGCGGCGGTCATGCTCGAGCGGCGCAGCAGCGCGCGGATGCGCGCCTTGAGCTCGAGGATATTGAAGGGCTTGGTCACATAGTCGTCCGCGCCGGACTCAAAGCCCATCAGCAGATCCGCGCCCTCGCTGCGGGCCGTGAGCATAATAATCGGCACCGTGGAAAAGCTGCGGATCTCCTGGCAGGCCTGCAGCCCGTCCTTCTTCGGCATCATCAGATCCAGCACGATCAGGTCATAGTCGCCCGTGCGGGCCAGCTCCACGGCCTCCTCGCCGTCGTAGCCGGCGTCCACGGTATATCCCTCGTTTTCCAGATTGAACTTGATTCCCTTGACGAGCAGCCGCTCGTCGTCAACCACCAGTATTTTCATGTGTTTCCTCCGGCCGTCCGGCCCGTCCGCGAAGCGTGTCGGCGAAATTAAGTTGCTTTTTTCGCTTCCTGATTATATAATAGCATTCATGCTTTTACTATACCATGATTCCTGGCAAATCGGGAGAGAAAAATGAAAAAAAACCGAATTTTAAGTTTCTTGATATTGTTCTGCCTGGTCTTTTCGGCCGCAGCGCCGTCTGCCCACGCGCTGGAAGCGCCGGAGGCGGCGGCGAAGGCCTGGATCATCGTTGATCTGAACACCGGCGAGGTGATCGACGAGCACAACGCAGACGAGCAGCGCTCTCCCGCGAGCCTGACGAAAATTATGACCGGCCTGCTGTCCGTCGAGGCGGCGGAGCGCGGCGACGTAAGCATGGACGAGACCGTCACCGCCGGGCTCGACTGCCAGACCGGCCTGGACTCCTCCAGCAGCAACGCCAGCATCGTGGCCGGCGAGCAGATGAGCTTTCGCGATTACTTCTACTGCGCCATGGTCGTCTCCGCCAACGAGGCCTGCAACGTGCTCGGCAGCCGCATTTCCGGCAGCATCGGCGGCTTTGTGGAGCTGATGAACCTGCGCGCCGCGGAGCTTGGCTGCGCCAACACCCATTTTGCCGACCCGAACGGCCTGTCCTATGACAACCAGACCACCGCCCGCGAGCTGAGCATCATCCTGCAGGAGGCGCTGCAGCACGAGGATTTTCTGGAGGCTTTCACTACCACGGCCTATACGGTGCCCAAGACCAACTATAACGAGCAGCGCGAGCTGAAAAGCACCGATGCGCTCACCACGCGCGACTCTTATTATTCCCAGTACGGCGACTTCTACTATGAGCCCGCCATCGGCGGCAAAACCGGCTATACCCGCGCGGCGGGCTACTGCCTGGCCTCGGTTGCCGAGAAGGACGATCTGCGCGTGCTCATCGTCGTGATGGGCTGCCCGGGCCCGCTGTCCGGGGACTCCGACGTGCCCGAAAATTTCAACGACAGCATTCGCTTCTACAACTGGGTGTTTGACAACTTTTCCTACGGAGAGGTACTCAGCAGCGCCGAGATCCTCGCCCGCGAGCCGGTCGAGGACGCCGAGGGCGAGGGCTTCGTCAGCCTCCGTCCCACAGAGGATCTGACCCTGCTGCTGCCCTCCGACGCGCCGCCCGAGAGCCGCGAGCTCGACGTCACGCTCTTTGACGAGCGCTTCGTCGCGCCCATTCCCTCCGGCACGATCCTCGGCCAGCTGACGCTGCGCATCGACGGAAAAAGCTACGGACCCTACGATCTGGTGAACGCCGCCGAGGTGAAACTCGCCAAGAGCGAGTTTATCCGCAAGCAGGTGGACAGCTTCTTCGCCGCGCGCGGCGTTCGCATCGTGATCGTTGTGCTGGCGCTGATCCTGCTGGCGTATTTTGCGCTGGTGCTGCGCTATCGGACGCTGCGCCGCAAGCATCTGCGGGAAGTGCGCCTGGCGGAAAAGCGCCGGAAGGCCGCCCAGGAGCTGCGCCGGCAGCAGTCCGTCAAGGAGCCGACCCTTCGCTTTACCGCCGTGGATCCCTCCGAGCGCGACGCCGACACCATCGACCTGACTCGCTTCTTCGACGAGGACGGGAACAAATAAACCATCCACATACCCATGAGGAATGAGGACTGAGGAGGCTTTCCCTCGATCCCCATTCCTCATTCCTGATTTTCTCTCCGTATTGGGGGTGCAAGCCATGCTCAAGCTCTATATCGGCCCGGCCGGAAGCGGCAAAACCGCGGCGGTGATGGACGAGATCCGCCGCCGGGTGCTGGCGAAGGAACCGGGCAGCTGGCTGATCGTGCCGGAGCAGTACAGCCACGAGGCCGAGCGCGAGCTCTGCCTGCGCTGCGGCGACACGATGAGCCGCTGGGCCGAGGTGTTCAGCTTTTCGGGCCTGGCGCGCCGCGTGCTGAGCGAGCAGGGCGGCGCCGCGCTGCCCGTGCTCGACAAGGGCGGGCGGCTGCTGTGCATGTCGCTGGCGCTCTCCGGCGTGGGCGAGCGGCTGCGCGCCTACCGGGCGGCGCGGCGGCGGCCGGAATTTCCCGCGCTGATGCTTTCCGCCGCCGACGAGCTGAAAACCGCCGGTGTGAGCGCCGAGATGCTGGAGGAGGCGGTCGCGGACTGCGATCAGCGCCTCGGCGATAAGCTGCGGGACGCGGCTCTGGTGCTGGAGGCCTATGAGGCCGTGGTCTCGAACGGCCGCGCCGACCCGGCCGACCGTCTGCGTCTGCTCGCGCAGCGGATCCCCGACTGCGTCGGGCCGGAGCGGCGGATCGTCGTGGACGGCTTTATTGATTTTACCGGGCAGGAGCGCGAGATCCTGCGCGCCATGCTGCAAAGCGGCGCGGAGCTCACCGTCTGCCTGACGCTGGACGCCCTGGACGGCGACAATGAGGTCTTCGCCCTCTCCCGGCGTGCCGCGCGCTCGCTGCGCGCCTGCGCCGAGGAGCTCGGGGTTGAAACGGAGATCCGCGTCTTTTCGCCCGCCGGAGGCAAAGCCCCGGCGCTGCGCTATTTTACGGAGCGGCTGTTTCGCTTTTCGCCCGATCGCTATGAGGGTGACGCCTCCGCGCTGCGCCTGCGCCGCGCCGAGAGTATGGCCGCGGAATGCGAATACGCCGCCGCGCGTGCGCTGGAGCTGGTGCGGGGCGGCTGCCGCTGGCGCGATATCGCCGTGGCCGTGCGCGGCTTCGAGGATTACCGCCCGCTGCTGGAAAACGCCTTCCGGCACTACGGCGTGCCGCTGTATCTGACGCGCCGCAGCGAGCTGCTGCAAAAGCCCCTGCCCGCGCTGATCGGCGGCGCCTACGAGATCCTGGAAAACGGCTGGGACGTGGACGACGTGGTGAGCTATCTGCGCACGGGGCTCACGGGACTGAGCGTCGAGGAATGCGACGCGCTGGGAAACTACATTTTCAAGTGGCAGCTTCGCGCGCCCGCCTGGCAGCGCCGGGGCGACTGGAAGCAGCACCCGGACGGCTACGGCGCCGAAGTGACGGAGGAATCCGAGGCGCGGCTGCGGGACCTGAACGCCCTGCGCCGCCGCGTGGCGCTGCCGCTGCAGAATCTGGAGCGGCGCGGGAAGGAGAGCGGCACCGCCGCCGGGCAGGCCGCCGCGCTCGCGCGCTTTTTCGAGGATCTGCACCTGCCGGAGACGCTCGAAGCGCGCGCCGACGCGCTGCTCGCGGCCGGGCAGGAGAGTCTGGCCGCGGAATACCGCCAGCTCTGGGAACTGATCGTGTCGGCCCTCGAGCAGAGCGAGGCCATCCTGGGTGAGACGGAGATGGATCTGGTCGGCTTCGGCCGCCTCTTCCTGCAGATGCTCTCGCAATATGACGTTGGCACCATTCCGGTCGCGCTCGACCGGGTCTCCGCCGGCGATTTTGACCGCATGCGCCGCCGCAGCATCCGGCACCTGATCGTGCTGGGCGCTTCCGACGACCGGCTGCCGCCGGCGCAGGAGCAGGGCGGACTCTTCTCCGATGACGAGCGCGAGCGCCTGCTCGCCCTCGGTATCGACCTCGGCGGGGCGGGCGAGGAGGAGCTGTGGCGCGAATTTGCGCTGATTTATCATGTGCTGACGCTCCCCTCCGACACGCTTGATCTCTGCTTTTCCGCAACCGGCGCGGACGGCGCCGCCCTGCGCCCGTCCATCGTCATAAACCGCGCCTCCGCGTTGTTTGAGCTTCCTGTTACAGACGTTTCTCCGGAGCGCTGCCGCCTCGCGGCTCCCGCCCCGGCGCTGACGCTGGCCGCCAACGCGCTGCGCGGCGGAGACCCGCTGCAGCGGGCTGCCGCGGCCTATGTCCGCGCACAGTTGCCGGAGCGCATGGCGCCGCTGGAGGCCGCCGCGGGATTAAGCCGCGGGCGGCTCTCCCCGGCGGCGGCAGAGGCGCTGTACGGACGCACGCTGCGGCTGACCGCCTCGCGCATCGACAAATTTTCCTCCTGCCAATACGCCTATTTCTGCCAGTACGGCCTCAAGGCGCAGCCCTATGAGCCCGCGGGCTTCACGCCGCCCGAAATCGGCACCTTCCTGCACTTCGTGCTGGAGCGTTGCGCCCGCGAGGCGCGTGAGCGAGGCGGCTTCCAAAAGGTGACGGACGACGAGCTCCGGGCGCTCGTTCAGGAGGCAGTTTCCGACTATGTTCACCGCGAGCTCAACGATTTTCAGGAAAAGAGCGCGCGCTTTGTCCATCTTTTCCGGCGCCTCGGCCGCGATGCCGAGCGCATCGTGCTGGACACGGCGCGCGAGCTGCGGCGCTCCGATTTCGAGCCGCTGGACTTTGAGCTGGACTTCTCGAAGGCCCGCGACCTGCCGCCGGTGGAGCTGGGGCAGGGTCAGGGCCGTCTGACGCTGACCGGTGTGGCCGACCGCGTGGACGGCTGGCTGCACGAGGGAAAACTCTATCTGCGCGTGGTCGATTACAAGACCGGCGTCAAGAAATTCTCCCTCTCCGACGTGTGGTACGGCATGGGTCTGCAGATGCTGCTGTATCTCTTCGCGCTGGAGGCGGGCGGCGAGCGGCGCTACGGGCACGAGATCGTACCCGCCGGGGTCATGTACCTCCCGGCGCGCGACGCGCTGCTGGCAGCAGACCGAAGGCCCGGCGACGGCGAAGTCGAGGAACAGCGGGCCAAGGCTCTGCGGCGCAGCGGCCTGGTGCTGGGCGACGAGGCGCTGATCGAGGCCTGGGAAAAGGGCGAGGACAAACGCTATATCCCGGTGTCCTTCCGCTCCGGCAAGCCCGTGAGCGGTCTGGCCAGCGCCGAACAGCTCGGCCGGCTTTCCCGGCACCTGCAAAAGCGATTGACCGATATGGCCCGGGAGCTGCGGCAGGGCAGCATCGCCGCCGATCCCTATTTCCGCAGCGGCACGGACAACGCCTGCCAGTTCTGCGAATTCTACGACGCCTGCCAGTTTTCCGACGGAGAAAACGGCGAGCGCTGCCGGTATCTGCCCCGTCTGAGAGACGGAGAGGTCTGGGAAAAGATCGACGAGGAGGTGGACGGAGATGGCTGAGTTCAAAGCGACGCCCTCGCAGGCAGCCGCCATCGAGAGCCGCGGCAGCACGCTGCTGGTGTCCGCCGGCGCGGGCAGCGGCAAGACCCGCGTGCTCACGCAGCGTCTGCTGCGCCGGCTGACCGACCCCAGCGAGCCCGCGGAGCTCGACCGCTTCCTCATCAACACCTTCACCCGCGCCGCCGCGGGCGAGCTGAAGGGCCGCATCACCGAGGAACTGAACAAAGCCCTCGCCGCCGACCCGGACAACCGCCGTCTGCGCCGCCAGAGCGCCCTCTGCCGCAAGGCGCCCATCGGCACCATCCACAGCTTCTGCGCCTCGCTCCTGCGGGAAAACAGCGCGGCGCTCTCCCTCTCGCCGGACTTCAAGATCCTGGACGAGGAGCGCGCCGAACGGATGAAAGCCGCGGCGCTCGAGCGCGTGCTGGAGGACTGGTACGAGCAGCCGGAGGAGCACCCCGGCTTCCTGCTGCTGGCCGATACCGCCGGCGCTGGCCGGGACGACCGCCGCCTCGGCGCGCTGGTGCTGGCGCTGCACGGCAAAATGCAGAGCCATGCGCGGCCCGCCCTCTGGGCCGAGCGGCAGAGCGAATTGCTGGAGCAGCCCTTTGCCGACGCAGGCGAGACGCCCTGGGGCCGCGAGATCCTGGAGGCCGCGGCCGCACAGGCCGATTACTGGAGCCGCGAGATCGACCGACTGATGGCCGCCGTGCGGCATGAGGAGAAGCTGTTGAGCTATTACGAGCGGCGCCTCGCCCCGGTGGGCGACGCTCTGCGCGAGCTGCTCCGCTGCATCCCGCTGGGCTGGGACAGGGCCGCCGCGGCCGCCCGCGCCATCGAGTTCCCGAAATTTACAAATATGGGCAAAAACCCGGACCCCGTGCTCACCGCGCACGTCAAGGCGCGCCGGAGCGCCTGTAAAATAAGCGTCGAAAAGCTGCAGGAGGCCCTTGCCGACGATTCCGCCTCGCTGATGGCCGATCTTCGGCAGACAGCGCCCGCCATGCAGGCGCTGCTGCGGCTGTGCCTTGCCTTCGACGAGCGCTACGCGCGCGACAAACGCCGCCAGTCGGTGCTGGACTACGCCGATCTCGAGCATCTGGCCGCCGAACTTTTGACCGAGCCGGACGGCAGTCCCACGGCGCTTGCCCGCGAGGTCGCGGAGCGTTATGACGAGATCATGGTAGATGAGTATCAGGACGTGAGCCCTGTGCAGGAGCTCATCTTCCGCGCCATCTCCCGCGGGGATACGAACCGCTTTCTCGTGGGCGACGTGAAGCAGTCCATCTACCGCTTCCGTCTGGCTGATCCCGGCATTTTTACCGATAAATACGAACAGTTTCCCCTTTATACCGAGTCCGCGCCGGACGAGGCGCGAAAGATCCTGCTGCGGGAGAACTTCCGTTCGCGCCGGGAGATCATCGACGCGGTCAACAGCGTCTTTTCCCGCTGCATGAGCCGCCGCCTCGGCGACCTCGACTACGACGAGGAGGCCGCGCTTCTGTGCGGCGCGGACTACTACGAGGGCAGCGTCCCCGTTCCGGAGCTGTTTCTGCTCGCGGCCGGGAGCGGCGACGACGCGGACGAAGCGCCGGACAAGACCGCCGCGGAGGCAGCCTTCGTCGCGGAAAAGATCCGCGCCCTCGTTGACGCCGGCACGCCCGTGCAGGGCAAGGACGGCCTGCGCCCGATGGACTACGGTGATGTGGCCATTTTGATGAGCGCCGCCAACAGCACCGGCCCCGTCTATCGCCGCGTGCTGACGGCGCACGGCGTACCTGTGGCGGCCGGACAGGGTCTGGGCTATTTCCGCTCGCCGGAGATCAGCACCGCCCTCTCCCTGCTCGCCGTGCTGGATAATCCCCACCAGGACATCCCGCTGATCGCCGCGCTGCGCTCGCCGGTCTTCGGCTTTACGGCAGACGAGCTGTCCGCCGTGCGCGGCGCCGACCGGCAGCGCGACTTCTACACCGCGCTGTGCGCCCGCGCCGAAACGGACGACAAATGCCGCGCCTTCCGGACGCGGATCGAGGCGCTGCGCGCCCTGGCGGCCGACCGCTCCGCCGAGGAGCTGGTCTGGGAGCTGCTGGACGGGCTGGACTTGCTGAGCGTGTTCAGCGCGATGGCCGACGGCGCCCAGCGGCGCGCCAATCTGATGGAGCTGGCCGCGCTCGCGCAGCGCTTTGAAGCCAGCGGCTACAAGGGGCTGCACCGCTTTGTGCTCTGGCTGCGGCGCCTGGCCGAACGAGGGGAGGAACCCGCCGCCGGCCCGGGCGGCGGCGCCGTGCAGATCCTCACGATCCACAAATCCAAGGGTCTTGAATTCCCTGTGGTCTTTCTCTGCGACACGGCGCGGCGCTTCAACAAGGGCGAGCTGAACGAGACGGTGCTGGTGCACCCGGTGCTCGGCCTCGGCCCGAAGCTGACCGACCTGGAACGGCGCGTGGAGTATCCGACGCTCGCCCGGCAAGCCATCCGCCGCCGGCTCGAACGGGAGCTGCTGAGCGAGCAGATGCGCCTGCTGTACGTGGCGATGACGCGCGCCAAGGAGCGGCTGTATCTCACCGCCTCCTTCAAAGACCCGGACAAAACGCTGGAAAAGCTGCAAAACGCCGGCAGCAGTCCTTTGCCGCCGGAGATGCTGGCCGAACAGAACTCCTTTGCCGAGTGGCTGATCCTCGCCGCGCTCGACGACGGGCAGGAGCACCTGAAGCTGCGCCGGGCGGACGATGTCAGCGCGGAGGAGCAGGCAAGCGGCGCCGCCGTCTCCGAAGAGATCGACGAAGACGCCCTGCAGGAGCTGGAGCGCAATCTCGCCTTCCGCTATCCCCACGCCGCATCCGAAACCTTGCCTTCCAAGCTGACCGCCACCGAGCTCAAGGGCCGCCGCGAGTCCGACGAGGACGCGGCGGAGCTCGCGCCGAAGCGCCGGACGGGTGTGTTCCGCATGCCGGACTTCACCCGCAAGGATCGCCCGCTCACCGGCGCGCAGCGCGGCACGGCCACGCACCTCGTACTGCAGTACATGGACTTTTCCGCCGCCGGCAGCCTCGAGAGCGTGCGCGCGGAGATCGAGCGCCTGCGGCAAAAGCAGCTGCTGAGTGACAAGGAGGCCGCGGCTGTCGACGCCGGGGCAATCGTGAAACTCTTTGCCTCGCCGCTCGGACAGCGGATGCTGCAGGCCGAGCACCGCGAGCGCGAGTTCAAATTCTCGCTCCTGTGCGACGCGGGGGACTATTTCCCCGGTGCCGAGGGCGAGCAGGTGCTGCTGCAGGGCGTGGTGGACTGCTGCATCGAGGAGGAGGGCGCGCTCACCGTCATCGACTACAAAACCGACGCCGTGCGCACGGAGGAGGAGCTCACCGCACGCGCCGACTACTACGCCGGGCAGCTGCGGGCCTATGCCGCGGCGCTGCGCCGCATCTTCGGCAAAGAGGTACGCGAGGGCGTACTGTATTTCCTCGCAGCCGGCAAAGCCGTGCCCGTTGACGTTTCCTTTTAAATGTTCTTGACCCGTTCATTTTTTGGATTATAATAGTTCTGTTGAAAAACATCGCAGAGGAGAGAGACACACCATGCCCACCACCTGGAACCGCTCCCCCGAGGAGTTTCACAAGATTTACGTGGCCAACACCGAGGCCTTTTACCGGCTCGGGCGCGCAGAGCTTGCCCCCGAAATGGACGAATTCATGACCAAATGCGCCCTCGGGCTCTGGAGCCGCGCCGGCGGCATCAACCAGCGCCACGTGGATATGGCCAACCAGATCTATTCCCGCGGCCAGAAGCAGCCGCAGTGGCTGCTGTGGACGCTCACCAGCTCCGTCTGCGAAAACGACGTGTTCCTGCCCCCGGTGTTCTATTGGAACCTGGCCGAGAGCGACGCCAAGCGCGGCACCGAGACCTCGCGCACCTTCATCCGCATGCTGACGAACATCCTGCTGTATCTGGCGGCGGTGGACGACGACGTGACGATGGCCGAGGCCGAGTACATCACCGAGTGCGCCGACCGGCTGACCGCCGTCTGCGACACCAACGGCGTGCGCAAGAGCCGCGAGGCGCTCAATCCCCTCGACTACGTCACCAGTGCCGAGCCGAGCTTCACCGACAAGCATCCGCCCCAGGTCCAGACCTCCGGCGGCGAGACGAAAGCCGATGTCAAGGAAGAAGCCCCCGAGGAGAAAAAGCCCAGCCTCGAGGAGCTGATGGAACAGCTGGACGAGCTCGTCGGCCTCGACGAGGTAAAAAAGGACGTCAAGAGCCTCATCAACCTCATCAAGGTGCGCAAGCTCCGGCAGGAAAACGACCTGCCCGTGCCGCCGATGAGCCTGCACATGGTCTTCATGGGCAACCCCGGCACCGGCAAAACCACCGTGGCGCGCCTGGTGGGCGGTCTCTACGCCGCGATCGGCGTACTGTCCAAGGGTCAGCTTATTGAAGTCGACCGCTCCGGCCTGGTAGCCGGCTACGTCGGCCAGACCGCGCTGAAGACCCAGGAGGTCATCAAGTCCGCGCTGGGCGGCGTGCTGTTCATCGACGAGGCCTATTCCCTCGCCTCCGGCGGCGAGAACGATTTTGGCCGCGAGGCCATCGAGACCATCCTCAAGGCCATGGAGGATCACCGCGACGATCTGATCGTCATTGTGGCCGGCTACAGCGGCCCGATGGAGAAGTTCATCAACTCCAACCCCGGCCTGCAGTCCCGCTTCAACAAATATTTCTTCTTCCCCGACTACAACGGCGAGCTGCTGCTGGCCATGTTCCGCATGCGCTGCGAGAAAAACGGCTACAAGCTCACCGCAGAGAGTGACGAGGCGGCGAAGAAGCTCTTCGACGAGATGTACGAAGAACGCGACGATAACTTCGGCAACGGCCGCGACGTGCGCAACCGCTTTGAGGACATGGTCGTGCGCCAGTCCAACCGCGTGGCAGCCATGGAGGCGCCCACCAAGGACGATCTGATGGCCGTCCTGCCCGAGGACTTCCTCGACGAGGATGAGAAAGAATAGTTTTTAGAAGAACAGGAAAAAACTTTTTCCGAAAATAAAGGGAAATTGAAATTTGCGTCGTATAAGAGTCTTGGAAGGAATAATTCCGAGACTCTTATCCTGTTTTAAGGCGGTGATCGCATGTCCTGTCCCAGAGAGCGCCGGGAGGAAGCCGAGCGCTTCATCATCGGGCCATACGGGCTTTTGTCGAAAAACTCCCGCGGGCGGCTTGCGCCGGAGGCGGAGGATCCGATCCGCACCTGCTTTCAGCGGGACATCGACCGCATCACTCACTCGAAGTCCTTTCGCCGCCTGAAACATAAAACCCAGGTCTTTCTCCAGCCGGAGGGCGACCATTACCGCACCCGACTGACCCACACGCTGGAGGTCAGCCGGCTTGCCCGCACCGTCGGACGCGCGCTGGAGCTCAATGAGGACCTGATCGAGGCCATCGCACTCGGCCACGACCTGGGGCACACGCCCTTCGGCCACGCCGGCGAGCGTGCGCTGCGGCGCATCCACCCCGGCGGCTTCCAGCACTACGAGCAGAGCCTGCGCGTGGTGGACGTGCTGGAGCGGGACGGCCGCGGCCTGAATCTCTGCTACGAGACCCGCATGGGCATCCTGCACCACACGCACGGCGCCCCGGACGACACGCCGGAGGCCGTGGCCGTGCGGCTGTGCGACCGCATCGCCTACATCAACCACGACCTGGACGATTCGATCCGCGCCGGCATCCTCACCGCCGACCAGGTGCCGGAGCGCATCCGCCGCGAATGCGGCGAGCGCAACAGCGAGCGCATCAACGCATTTATCACAGATCTCGTAGAGAACAGCGCCGCAGGCGCACTGAAAATGTCGCCCGCCATGCAGGATACCTTTACATACTTCCACAATTACATGTATTCCGATATCTATGTCAATCCCATCGCCAAGAGCGAGGAGAGCAAGGTGGACGGCATTCTCAGCGCCCTCTACGACTACTATACCGCGCACCCCGATGCGCTGCCGGACGACTATGCGCCGGTTGTCGAGCGCGACGGCCGCGAGCGCGCCGCCTGCGACTACATCTCCGGCATGACCGACAGCTACGCGATGGAAAAATACGGCGAGCTGTTTATCCCCTTCGCCTGGACCGTGAAATAAATTCGATGTTTCGCCGTATGCGGCGAAACACTCTGCAAGGCTTCAGGAGGTGATCGTCACGGCCTTTCCCGAATCATTTTTAACCGAGCTGACCGAACGCAATGACATCGTGGAGGTCGTGTCCTCCTATGTTCGGCTGTCGAAAAAAAGCGGCTCCAACCTGTTCGGCCTCTGCCCCTTCCACAGCGAAAAAACGCCCTCCTTCTCCGTCTCGCCGGACAAGCAGATCTATCACTGCTTCGGCTGCGGCAAGGAGGCGGTGGAGTTCCTCGCCCGCCGGGTGAACATGCCGGTGCCGGAGGAGGCCAACGACCGCGAGAGCAAAAAACGCGGCCGGATGCTCGCGCTCAACAAGGACGCCGCGCGCTTTTTCTATGAGCAGCTCTCCGCACCCGGCGGCGCGCCGGCACGGGACTATATGAAGCGGCGCCAGATCGGCAGGACCACGGCCACGAACTTCGGCATCGGCTATGCGCCCGACAGCTGGGACGCGCTGCGCAGCGCGATGAAGGCCAAGGGCTACTCCGACTTTGAGCTCTTCGACGCGGGACTTGTCCGCAAAGGCAAAAACGGCGGCTTTTACGACACCTTCCGCCAGCGCCTGATGTTCCCGGTCATCGACGTGCGCGGCAATGTCATCGGCTTTTCCGGCCGCATTCTCGGCGACGGCGAGCCCAAGTACATGAACAGCCCGGAAACCCTGGTTTTTAACAAAAGCCGCAACTTATTCGCCCTGAATCTGGCGAAAAAATCAAAAAGCGGATATATTATCCTTTCCGAGGGCAATATAGACGTAGTTTCTCTGCATCAGGCCGGCTTCGACTCGGCGGTAGCCTCGCTCGGCACCTCGCTGACGCCGGAGCAGGCGCGGCTCATTTCGCGCTACACGGGCGAGGTGATTATCGCCTACGACAACGACGGCGCGGGCATCAAGGCCGCCCAGCGCGCCATCGGCATCCTCGAAAAGCTGGAACTCAAAGTCAAGGTCCTTCGCCTGAACGGCGCGAAGGATCCGGACGAATACATCAAGCTCAAGGGCGCCGAGGCCTTCCGCCAGCTGCTGGAGGGCTCCGAAAACCAGATCGACTACCGATTGCGGACGGTTACGGACAAATACGTGCTCACCGAGCCGGATCAGAAGGTCGCCTTCCTGAAGGAGGCGACGGAGCTGCTGGCCCGGCTGCCCGGCGCGGTGGAACGGCAGGTCTACGCAATGCGCGTGGCAGAGCTGGCCGGTGTAAAGGGCGAGGCCGTGGCCGACGAGGTCGAGCGCCGGCGCAAGCGGATGCTCAGCGCGGCGCGAAAAAGCGAGGCGCGCGATCAGAGCCGCCCCGAACGGCAGCTGCAGCCGGAGGAAAAGAGCTTTCGCTATGACGATCCCGCCTCAGCCGCCGCGGAGGAGGGCCTGATCCGCCTGCTGTATCTGGACCCGTCGCTGTCGGGCAGCGCCGCGCTTCCCGCGCCGGAGGATTTCTCCGCACCGGTGCTGGCGCACATCTACGCGGTACTGCTGGAAAAGGCGCGCCGGGGCGACAGTCTCAGCACCGCCACATTGAGCGGTGCGCTCAGCGGGCAGGAGATGAGCCTGCTGGTGCAGCTGCTGCAAAAGCCCGAGCAGCTCAACCGGGGCGAAACCGCCCTGAACGACTACATAGCACGCATACGAGAACGCAAGGAGCTTGCCGGGGCAGACACCGATCTGCGGGCTCTGGCCAAGCAATTCAGAGAGAAAAAAGGATACGAGGGGTAAAAACAACATGAGCGAAGAAAAGAAATACAGCGAAGAGGAACTCGAAAAGATGGCCGACGCCCTGCTGGCCGACGATGCGGAAGCGCCGAAGGAGGAGCCCAAGCCGAAGAAAAAGAACTCCAAGAAGAAAGAAAAGGAGCCGGAGCAGCCGGTCAAGTCGCCCGAGGATCGCCTGCACGAGCTGCTGGAAAAGGGCAAGAAGGCCGGCAAGCTCAGCGCCAAGGAGCTGGAATGCCTGGAGGACATGAACCTCGACAGTGAGGTCATCGACAAGTTCTATGAGGCCCTGGAAGCCAACAACATCGACATCGACATGCCCGCCGGCGACGTACTGCCCGCCCTGGACGACGATCTGCTGCCCGAAATCGAGGAGCTGACCGGTCTCGAAGAGGTCACCGAGGAGGAGATCAGCCGCACCGACGATCTGGCCGACACGCTCTCCACCGACGACCCGGTGCGCATGTACCTGAAGGAGATCGGCAAGGTGCCCCTGCTGACCCCGGAGGAGGAGATCGACCTGGCCGTCAAGATGGCCGAGGGCGACGAGGAGGCCAAGCGCCGCATGACCGAGGCGAACCTCCGCCTGGTCGTGTCCATCGCCAAGCGCTATGTGGGCCGCGGCATGCTGTTCCTCGACCTGATCCAGGAGGGCAACCTCGGCCTCATCAAGGCCGTGGAGAAATTCGACCACACCAAGGGCTACAAGTTCTCGACCTACGCCACCTGGTGGATCCGCCAGGCCATCACCCGCGCCATCGCCGACCAGGCCCGCACCATCCGCATCCCGGTGCATATGGTCGAAACCATCAACAAGACCATCCGCGTCTCCCGCCAGCTGCTGCAGGAGCTGGGCCATGACCCCAGCGCCGAGGAGATCGCCGACGAAATGGGCATGCCCGTCGAGAAGGTGCGCGATATCCTGAAGATCGCGCAGGAGCCCGTGTCGCTCGAAACCCCGATCGGCGAAGAAGAGGACTCCCACCTGGGCGACTTCATCCCCGACGAGGACGCCTCCGAGCCCTCCGAGGCCGCTTCCTTCTCCCTGCTGCGTGAGCAGCTCGAGGAGGTGCTGGACACGCTCGCTCCGCGCGAGAAGAAGGTGCTGGAGCTGCGCTTCGGCATCGTGGACGGCCGCACCCGCACACTGGAGGAGGTCGGCAAGGAGTTCAACGTCACGCGCGAGCGCATCCGTCAGATCGAGGCCAAGGCTCTGCGCAAGCTGCGCCACCCCAGCCGCTCCAAGAAGCTGCGCGATTTCCTGAACTGAACAAACGAAAAAGAGCTGCGAGGGAGACGCTTCGTAAGGAAGCGCCTCCTTCTCTTTTGAACACGATGCAATTGACCACGCCGGTCAGCAATGGTAGAATGACTAAAACAAATCTGGATTTGCCGGACATTGGGCAAATGTCCAATGGTTCGCTATCTATGGTAAAGACATAATTGCCTGCGGATGCTATGCTAAAGCATGGAGGTGACGAATATGAATATGGAAACTGTCGGACTGTTTATTTCAGAATGTCGTAAAGAGAAGAATCTGTCACAGGAGCAGCTCGGAGAAATACTTGGCGTAACGAACAAGACGATATCTCGCTGGGAAACTGGAAAGTATCTTCCTCCGGCGGATATGCTTTTAGCCATGAGCAACTTTTTCAATGTCAGCATCAACGAAATTTTGACCGGTGAAAGGCTCTCCGATCAAGAATATCGTAAAGCTGCAGAAGATAATCTTATTCAGGTCTTGAAAACAAGCAGTTTCACCCTTAAGGGCAGAATCGAATACTACAAAAAGAAATGGCTGCGAGAGCATATTTTCTTTATGGTTATCATGGGATTTATCTTAGTAGCGGTGGCTGTTGCGGCGGTAATACGAAGGAATACTTACATGATGATCACCTGTTTCGTTCTGTTGCCGGTATTTCATGCGATACGCAATAACGCGATGATGGCTTATGTAGAAAACCATGCTTTTGATGGTACTGAAGATGCATAATTCCCGTTTGTCGGGCAGGTCTTTTGATGTCCGCAGTTATATCGAGCATCGGATTTTGCCACACAAAATCCAAGAGACAAAACAGGGCGTGACCATCATGGCCACGCCCTGTTTCATGCCCTTTTGGGCCGGTAATTGCCACCTCAAGGCAGCTTCCTTATGAAGTGCCGCTTGAAAGCAGCTCTTTTTTATTCCCTAAATCCGCCCTTGCGCTTTAGTGATTTGCTGTGTTATTATTATCGCAGATTCTTCCTTCGGAGGTGTCCTATGAGCAGCCAGATCATCAGCACCGGCATCCAGGGGCTGGACGCCGCCCTGGACAATCTGCGCGCCGGCGACATCGTCGCCTGGCAGATGGAGAGCATCGGAGACTACATGTTCGTGGCGACGCAGTTTGTGGCGGACGAGGCCAGAACCGGCCGCCGCATGGTGTATTTTCGCTTTGGCGAGCACGAGGAGCTGATCCCCACCGCCGCCCTGCAGGAACGCGGCGCCAACATCGTCAAATACCGGCTCGACCTCTCCCTGGGCTTCGAGACCATCGCCGTGCAGGTGCACCGCATCATTTCCTCCGAACCGGCGGACAGCTTTTTCCTCTTTGACTGCCTGTCGGAGATGCAGAAGCACTGGTTTTCCGATCTCATGGTCTGCAATTTCTTCGAGCTGACCGGCGAATTCATCCGCGAACGCGGCGCGCTGTGCTATGTGGCGCTGGAATACGCGCGCCACACCTACGAGACGATCGCCCGCATCCGCCACGCCACAAGCGTGCTGCTGAACATCCGCACGATGAACGGCATGACCTACATCCACCCGGCCAAGGTGCTGGGCCGGCGCACGCCGACGATGTACTTCCCGCTGCGCATCCACGGCAGCCACTGTGAAACCGTCACCTCCAGCGCCGAGACCTACTCCATTTTCGACATCTTCACCCAGACCGGCGAGCACCGGGACTGCTGGGACAGCATGTTTGACTCGGTCGATCCTGCGCACCCGGAGCCGGTGGACGAGGCCGGGCGCGAGCTCAAGGAGCACATCATGAAGTGCCTGCTGGGCACTGAGCCGCTGCGCCTGGAGCTCTGCCGGAAGTACTTTTCCGTCAGCGACCTGATGGCCATCAAAAAGCGGGAGATCGGCACCGGCTGCATCGGCGGCAAGTCCGTCGGCATGCTGCTGGCGCGCCACATCATCCGCGACACCGACCCCGAGCTCTACGCCCGCCGCATCGCGCCGCACGACTCCTACTACATCGGCGCCGACGTGTTCTACACCTACACCGTGCAGAACAACATCTGGGAGCTGCGCACCAAGATGGAACAGCCGGAGGACTATCTCGCGCTGGCCGAGGAGCTGCGGCGGCGGCTGCTCAACGGCAAATTCATGCACTCCATTCGCGAGCAGTTCCAGTCCATGCTGGAATACTTCGGCCAGTCGCCGATTATCGTGCGTTCCAGCTCCCTGCTGGAGGACGGCATCGGCAACGCCTTTGCCGGCAAATACGAGAGCGTGTTCTGCCCCAACCAGGGCAGTCTGGAGGAGCGCTACGAGGAATTTGAAAACGCGGTGCGCACCGTCTATGCCAGCACCGCCAGTCCTGCTGCCTTCCGCTACCGCGCCGACCGCAACCTGCTCGACCGCGACGAGCAGATGGCGCTGCTGGTGATGCGCGTCAGCGGTGACTGCCACGGGGACTACTACTTCCCGCACATGGCCGGCGTCGGCCACTCCAGAAACCTCTACGTCAACGGCCAGAACGCCGGTGCGAACAACAAGGGCATGCTGCGCCTGGTCTTCGGCATGGGCACCCGCGCCGTCGACCGGGAGGCGGACGACTACGCCCGCTTTATCCGCCTCGACGCACCCACCGCGCCGCCGATGGTGGCCTACGGAGACGAGTACAAATACAGCCAGCACAAGGTGGACGCGATCGACCTGAAAAACAACCGCTTCACCACGGTGCCGTTGGAATCGCTGGATCTCTCCACGCTCAACACCGACCGCTGGCTCTTCATGGAGCCGGATCTCGCCACCGCCGCGCGCTACCGCGAGATCGGCCTCGTCGGCGAGCCGATCCCCAATATCCTCAACTTCCAGAAGCTGCTGCGCAAGACCGATTTCGCTGCGGTCATGACGCGCATCATGGCGATCGTGGCGGAAAAATACGAGTACCCGGTGGACGTGGAATACGCCGTCAACTTCACGCCCGACGGCGACTACGGCGTCAATCTCCTGCAATGCCGCACGCTGCAGGCCAGCGGCCTCGGCCACGCAGGCGTCAAACCGCGCGTGACGGACTATTTCTGGCGCATCCAGGGCAACTTCATGGGCGGCAACGCGGCGCTGCCGGTGCGCTACGCGGTCTTTGTCAAGGTCGAGCCCTATCTCGCGCTGACCGAGCAGCAGAAATACGCGACCGCCCGGCAGATCGGGGAGCTCAACCGCCTGCTGCGCGGGAAAAACGCGATCCTGCTCGGCCCCGGGCGCTGGGGTACCACCACGCCGAGCCTGGGCGTGCCGGTGGGCTTTGCCGAGATCAACAACTACGTCAGCATGTCGGAGCTGGCCTACAGCTCCCACGGGCTGCGCCCGGAGCTGAGCTACGGCAGCCACTTCTTCCAGGATCTTGTGGAGACCGGCATCTTCTACACGGCGATCTATCAGGGCGAAAAGGGCTGCGAATTCAACGAGGCGCTCTTTGACCGCTATCCCGACCGCTATCGGGAGCTGACAAACGACGAGCAGCTTGCGGAGGTCATCAAGGTCTACGACCTGGGCGAGGGCGGCGCGATCCTCTATTCCGAGATGGAGAGCCAGGAGTGCTTCCTCGCGAGCCTGTGAGTCAATCGCGGGAAAAAAGTCCGGGAGGGCGCTGCCCTCCCGGACTTTTTGATGATCTGTTGATATGTTACTTCTCGAGCGCCTTGTAGGTGCAGGCGGCGAGCGCAGCGCCCACGAAGGGGCCGACGACAAAGACCCAGAGGCAGGCGATCGGCGCCGGGTTGCCGGCGAAGAGCGCCACCAGCGCGGGACCAAAGCTGCGGGCCGGGTTGACCGAGGTGCCGGTCAGGCCGATGCCGAGGATGTGCACACCGGTCAGGGTCAGGCCGATGATGAGGCCGCCGAAGGAGCCGTGCTTGGCCTTCTTCGAGGTCACTCCGAGGATGCAGAGCACAAAGATGAAGGTCAGGACGATTTCGACGAGCAGGCCGGCGATCGCGCTGCCGTTGACGCCGCCGAGGCCGTTGGTGCCGAAGCCGCCGGTCATATCGGTCACTCCGCCGAGCTTGAAGATCAGGGCGAGCAGGCCGGAGCCGATCAGAGCGCCGATGCACTGGGCGATCACATAGCCGACGAATTCTTTGCCCTTCATGCCGCCGGAGAGCAGCACGCCGAGGGAGACGGCGGGGTTGACGTGGCAGCCGGAGATGTTGCCGATGCAGTAGGCCGAGGCGACGATCGCCAGACCGAAGGCCAGGGCCGTGAGGATGTATCCGCCGCCCGCAGCCGCGTCGCAGCCGACCAGCATCGCGGTGCCGCAGCCGAGCACGACCAGGGTGCAGGTGCCGATGAGTTCCGCCAGGTATTTTTTCATGTGTTTTCCCTCCCGTATCAAGATATATTCAGTATAGCATGGCCCCTGTAAAAACTCAAGCGCGATCCCGGTCGGATCGCGCTTGATGCTGTCATTATTCCAATTCGAAGGCGCCGGTGTAGAGCTGATAATAGGTGCCCTTTGCAGCGATCAGCGACTCATGGCTTCCGCGCTCGATGATGCGGCCGTGGTCGAGCACCATGATGACGTCGGCGTTCATGACGGTCGAGAGCCGGTGCGCGATGACAAAGACGGTGCGGCCCTTCATCAGCTCGTCCATGCCCCGCTGCACGATGGCCTCGGTGCGGGTGTCGATGGAGGAGGTGGCCTCGTCGAGGATCATCACCGGTGGATCGGCCACGGCGGCGCGGGCGATGGCCAGCAGCTGCCGCTGCCCCTGGGAGAGGTTGGCGCCGTTATTGAGGAGCATGGTGTCATAGCCCTCGGGCAGGCGGCGGATGAAGTCGTCCGCACCGGCCAGGCGCGCTGCCCTGCGGCAGTCCTCGTCGCTCGCATCCAGACGGCCGTAGCGGATGTTGTCCATCACGGTGCCGGTAAAGAGGTTCGTCTCCTGCAGCACGAGGCCCAGCGAGCGGCGCAGGTCGTCCTTTTTGATCTTGTTGATGTTGATGCCGTCGTAGCGGATCTTGCCGTCGGCAATGTCGTAGAAGCGGTTGATGAGGTTGGTGATGGTTGTCTTGCCGGCGCCGGTCGCGCCGACGAAGGCCACCTTCTGGCCGGGCTCGGCGTAGACCGACACGTCGTGCAGCACGTCCTTGCCCTCCTCATAGGCAAAGTCCACATCCGTCAGCCGCACGTCGCCGCGCAGCGGCGTATAGGTCACGCTGCCGTCGGCCTGATGCGGATGGCGCCAGGCCCAGTGCCCGCTGTGCTCCGTCGTCTCCGTCAGCGTGCCGTCCGGGTTTTCCACGACGTTGACCAGCGTCACATAGCCGTCGTCCGCCTCGGGCGGCTGCTTGACCAGCGACAGGATCCGCTGCGCGCCGGCGCCGGCCATGACGATGGAGTTGATCTGCTGGGAGAGCTGGTTGACGTTGCCGGTAAACTGGCGCGCCTTGCTCAGGAAGGGGACCAGGACGGCGACGTCGAAGACGTTGCCGGAGAGGCTGAGATTGGGCACGCCGGAGAGGATGAGGATGCCGCCGACCAGCGCAAGGGACACATAGAGGACGTTGCCGATGTTCGAGATGATCGGCCCGAGCATGCTGGCATAGGCGTTGGCACGGTAGCTGACCTGGTAAAGCTCCTCGTTGGCTGCGTCGAAGTCGCGGATGCTCTGCTGCTCATGGCAGAAGACCTTGATGACCTTCTGGCCGTTCATCGACTCCTGGGCCATGCCCTCCATCGCGGCCACGGCCTTTTGCTGCTGCATAAAGTACTTGGCGGAGCCGCCGCCCACGGTCTTGGCCACGAAGAACATGGCCGCCACACCCAGCAGCAGTACCAGCGTCATCCAGACGCTGGAGTACACCATGACCGCAAACACCGCCAGCACCACGGCGCCGGAGCGGATCAGCGAGGGCAGCGACTGGCTGACAAGCTGACGCATCGTGTCGATGTCGTTGGTGAAATAGCTCATGATGTCGCCGGTCTTGTTGCTGTCGAAGAAGCGGATGGGCAGATCCTGCATCCCGTTAAAGATCTCACGGCGCATCTTGTCGAGGAAGCCCTGCGTCATCACGGCCATCAGCTGCGTTTCCAGCGTCTGCGAGCAGATCGACAGCACGTAGACGCCGATCAGCAGATAGATATTGGGCAAAATCTCGCCGCGGGCAGCGGCCCAGTCGCCGCTTTCCATCCAATGCTCCGCGGCATGGAGCACCCTCTGTACAATAAAGAAGTTCGGGACCGCGGCGACGATGGCGGAAAACAGGATGCAGAACATCGCCAGCGGCGCGAGAACCGGGTAATAGCCGAAGAATTTTTTGATCGCCCAGGCCATGGCCGCGAAGTTGTCGCGGAGATTGCCGCCGCGCTTATTCTTCATGATTCTCGCCTCCCTTCGTCTGCTGCTCGTAGATTTCGCGGTAGATCTCGCTGCTCTTCAGGAGCTGCTCGTGCGTGCCCTGCGCCGTGATGCGGCCGCCGTCCATCACGAGGATGAGGTCGGCGTCCTCCACGGAGGCCACGCGCTGGGCAATGATGATCTTGGTCGTCTCGGGGATGTAGGTCTTAAAGCCCGCGCGGATCTTGGCGTCGGTGCGCGTGTCCACGGCGGAGGTGGAGTCGTCCAGAATCAGGATCTTCGGCTTTTTCAGCAGGGCGCGGGCGATGCACAGGCGCTGCTTCTGCCCGCCGGAGACGTTCGTGCCGCCCTGCTCGATATGGGTGTCGTAGCCGTCGGGGAAGCTGCGGATGAATTCGTCCGCCTGCGCCAGGCGGCAGGCCTCCGCGAGCTCCTCGTCCGTGGCGTTTTCATTGCCCCAGCGCAGATTCTCACGGATCGTGCCGGAGAAGAGCAGGTTCTTCTGCAGCACCATCGAAACGGCGTCTCGCAGCGTCTCGATGTCGTAGTCGCGCACGTCCCGGCCGCCGACCCGGACAGAGCCCTCCGTCGCGTCATAAAGGCGCGGGATCAGCTGTACGAGCGTACTCTTGCCGGAGCCGGTGCCGCCGAGGATGCCCACGGTGCTGCCGCTCGGGATGTGCAGGTTCACGCCGCTGAGCGCGTCGACCTGCGCCGTGCGGGAATACTTGAAGCTGACGTTATCAAAGTCCACGGAGCCGTCCGCAACCTCGGTCACCGGCGTCTCCGGATTGTGCAGCGAGGGTTCCTCGCTCAGCACCTCGGCGATGCGCTTCATCGACTCCCAGGACATGGTCATCATCACGTAGATCATCGAGAGCATCATCAGGCTCATCAGGATCTGCATGCCGTAGGTAATCATCGCGGAGATTTCGCCGACGTTGATGACTGTGCCGCGGCCGGTGATGATGAGCTTTGCACCGACCCAGAGGATAAAGACCAGGTTGAAGTTGACGCAGAGGGTCATGAGGGGATTGTTCATCGCCACGATGCGCTCGGCCTTGGTGAAGTCCTTGGCGATGTCTTTGGATGCTTTGGCGAACTTCTCCTTCTCATAGTCCTCGCGGGCAAAGCCCTTCACAACGCGCATGCCGCGCACGTTTTCCTCGACGGACTCGTTCATCCGGTCGTACTTGCGGAACACCGCGCGGAAGGCAGGCATCGCCTTGCGGGCGATCAGCAGCAGGCCGCCGATCAGCACCGGGATCACCACCACAAAGGTCATGGCGAGCGAGCCGCCCATGCGCCAGGCCATCATGACGGAGAAAATGAACATCAGCGGCGAGCGCACCGCGGCGCGGATGGTCATCATAAAGGCCATGCGCACATAGCCGACGTCCGTGGTCAGACGGGTCACCAGCGAGGCGGTGGAGAACTTGTCGATGTTTTCAAAGCTGAAGCCCTGGATCCGGCGGAACACGTCGCTGCGCAGGTTGCGGGCAAAGCCGGCGGAGGCCTTTGAGCCCATGACTGCAGCGCCGCCGCCGAAGCAAAGTGAGACGAGCGCCATCGCCACAAGGATCAGTCCAAGGCGCAGCAGCTGGCTCATTGGCATGCCGGCCTTGATGCCGTTGACCAGCGCAGCCGTACGGAAGGGGATCAGCACCTCGATGAACACTTCGCCGACGATCATCAGCAGCGTGAGAATCGTCGGGGTCTTAAATTCCCGGATGGATTTGAGAAAGGTTTTAATCACAGGTCTTGTTTCCTCCTTCTTTCTGATGCTCGCGCGAACAGGGGTAGGCGTTATCCAGCAGGCGGTCGATTGAGGCGGTCAGCAGCCCGACCTCCTCCTGGCTCAGCCCGCGGCATAGCTCGCGGAAAATGGCGCCGTCGAGCTCGTCCATCTCCTGCTGCAGCGCCGCGGCCTTTTCCGTAGGCTTGATGCACTTGAAGCGCCGGTCGCGCTCGCTCGGTGCGCAGCTGACAAAGCCCTGCTTTTCCAGGCGCTTGACGATCTCGGTCATCGTGGGGTGGGTCACATGCGTGGCCTCTTCCAGATCGCGCTGGTTGATCTCCTCCTGCCCGGCGCGCCGCAGCCGCCGCAGCTGGCTCAACACGCCGAACTGCACGCCCGTCAGTCCCTTTTCCTGCAGCCGCTCGTTCAGCTGCTTCATAAAGGCCCGGTGCAGCAGCGAAAAGCGCAGGCCCATGGGCATTTTACATTCCATGCCTCCTCCTTTCCCCGGATGGAACCGGTGATCAGCAAATACGTAGTGTGCTACTTATTATAACGATATTTTCCAAGAAGTCAAGCCCGGCGATTGACAAAGCGGCGTGGGTTTTGATACGATAGCTTGTAGAAAACGCGCAAGAAAAGGAGCCGCCATATGAAATACGATTTTACCACCGTTCTGGACCGGCGCGGCCGCGATTCCATCGCCGCCGACTATATCCCCATCCCCGGCGTCACCGTGAAGGAGGGCTTCGACGCGATCCCGCTCTGGATCGCGGACATGAGCTTCCCCACCGCGCCGCCGATCCTGGAGGCCATGCGCCGCCGGCTGGACTTCCCCTCCCTGGGCTATTTCCCGCTGCCGGAGGAGTACTATCAGGCGATCATCGACTGGCAGAGCCGCCGCAACGGCGTCGAGGGGCTTGAGAAGGAACATATCGGCTATGAAAACGGCGTGCTCGGCGGCGTGAGCGCCGCCATCCAGATGCTCACCGCCCCCGGCGAGGAGATCCTGCTGCACGCGCCGACCTATGTGGGCTTTACCCACGTGCTGAAAAACATCGGCCGCGTGGCCGTGCACAGCGAGCTCAAGCCCGACGAAAACGGCGTCTGGCGCATGGACTATGAGGACATGGACCGCAAGCTCAAGGCGCATCATATCCACCTGGCCATCTTCTGCTCGCCGCACAACCCCACCGGCCGCGTCTGGGAGCGCTGGGAGATCGAAAAGGCGATGGAGGTCTATGCGGCCAACGACTGTCTCGTCATCTCCGACGAGATCTGGTCGGACATCATCCTGCCCGGCCACCGGCACATCCCCACGCAGTCTGTCTCCGCCGACGCGCGGGAGAGGACGCTCGCCTTCTACGCGCCGAGCAAGAGCTTTTCGCTGGCCGGCCTCGTCGGCTCCTACCACATCGTCTATAACGAGCGCCTGCGTGACCGTCTGCGCCGCCAGAGCGACAGCACGCATTACAACAGCCCGAACGTGCTGAGCATGCACGCGCTGATCGGCGCTTTCACCGAGGGCGAGGAATGGCTGGAGGAGATGTGCGCCGTCGTGGATGAAAACATGCGCCTGGCCTGCGAATTCATCCGGGAAAACTTCCCGGGCGTGAAGGTCATGCGTTCCGAGGGCACCTACATGCTCTTCCTCGACTGCGGCGACTGGTGCCGCACCCACAACGTGACGATCGGAGAGCTGCTGCGCCGCGGCGCGGAGGTCGGCGTCATCTGGCAAAACGGCGAGGACTTCTTCTGGCCCTGCTCGATCCGCCTGAACCTCGCCCTGCCGAAGAGCCAGCTGGAAAAGGCGTTGGCGCGCATGAAGGAATACGCGTTTATTTAATTCCGGTTCCTGTAAAGAAACACCGGGAGAGCAATAGCTCTCCCGGTGTTTCTTGTCACCAGGAACTTATCGTTCCGCTTCTTCAAACACGGCACGGATTTTCTCCGCGTAGTCGCGCACCGGGCCGGCCGCTCGCGGCAGGGCGATCGTAAAGCGCTCGCCCTCATGGGGAAGGCCGGTCAGCACGTCCCAGAGCGCGTCGAGGTTTCCGCCGTACCAGTCCTCCCAGGCCATCTCCCGGCGCAGCACGCCGTACAGCTCCTCCCGGCTCTCGCAGTCGGCAAAGTCGATGAGCTTCGTGCCGGTCAGTGCCTCCAGCAGCCCGCGGCAGCCGGCGGTCACGTCATCCCAGGTCGCCTGAAAATCGCGGGTATACCAGGGATCGGCCACCGTTTCACCCGGACGCCCGGCGTAGTCGAGCAGCAGGTGCAGCTTGCCCGCCTCAGCCGCGCCGAACAGGCGGCGCATATACCGCAGATTGTATTCGTCCATGCCGATCAGCAGGTCGAAGTCGTCGCTATCCGCCGGGCGCAGCAGCCGCACGGTTTTGCCCGCGCAGCCGATGCCGTGCCGCTCCAACAGCGCGCGCACCGGGGGATAGACGCCGTTGCCCAGCTCCTCGGCGCTCGTAGCGGCGGAAGCGACGCAAAAGGCGTCCGCCAGTCCCGCGCGCGCGGCCAGGTCTTTCATCACAAACTCCGCCATCGGGCTTCGGCAGATATTGCCGTGGCAGACAAACAGGATCTTTGTCATATCGTAAATTCACCTCGAATATCGTGGTTTTTCTTGATTTCCCAAGGCTTTCCGGGCTTTTGGCTTCTCCCGGTATCTCGGCTTATCGTGGCCTTTCGGAGCCTATCGTAACCGCCAAAAGTAGTAAAACTGGTAGTAAAAACCTTGCGTTTACTACCGGCCCTTTTCAGTGCTCCAGTAGGTGTTGAGGGTAACGCTGATGTCGGAGTGGCCCATGATGTATTGCAAAGTCTTGGGATTCATTCCGCTCTTGGCCATGTTGGAGCAGAAGGTGTGGCGGCAGACATGGGGCGTGATCTTCGGCAGCTGCACTTTATAGATGCTGTTATACTTGTCCAGAATGTGCTTGAAGTACTTCTCCCAGTGCAGAGCCACCATCGGCATCTCATTCTTGTCCAGGAACAGAAAGCCGGTATAGCCGTCGATCATCGGTTCCACTTTTGGTTTGATCCGATTGGCAAGGATCCGCCGAAAGCAGTCTGCTACCTCCTTGGTCATGGGAACCATCCGCGTGCCGCTGGTGGTTTTTGTCGGCTCTACGACATACGTCATGTCCCGCTTTCGCTGCAGCTGGTGATCCACGTTGATCCGCATTTCCTTGAAGTCGATATCGCCTATCGTCAGACCGCAAAACTCAGAGATGCGAAGCCCGGTATGGAACAGAATGTAGATCCCGTCGTAGTACCTGCTGAAGTGCTCGTCCGCCTGAATGAAGCTGAGGAATTCGCGCTCCTGTTTCCTCGTGATGGCCTCCCGGGTAACACTGTCGTTGACAATCACAGAAGCCAGCTCAAAGTTGAAGGGATTCTTCCGGATCAGATCATCGTCCACAGCCATTTGAAACGCGGGGCGAAGCACGCCGCGGACAGAATGGATCGTGCTGTAGCCGCGTCCTTCTTTTTGCAGCTTGATCAGCCAGCCCTTGGCATCCGACAGGTGCACCTTGTCGATCCGCAGCTTTCCGAAGTATTGTGGCGAACGCCGGTCTTCAGGGACACATATTTCTTGACTAATTCCAATACAGTGTAGTTTCCGCCGTTGGAAACGATGTGATCAAACAGATCATGCTCGATCTGCTTCTCTTTCTCGCGCAGAGACAGCTCCCGTTTCTTCCCGGCAGGGGTGCGATCGTTCTTGTCCAGCCGCCAGCTGTACACAAATTTTACGCTTCCATCGCTATCTTTATATTTGAACGCATAGCGTCCATCTTGCCTTTGGCTCTCTCCAAAGCGCAGTACGCGACCGCGATTGTCGCGTCTTTTTTCGCTCATGTAAACTCTCCTTTCACAAAAAGAGAGCCTCAGTATGACATACTAACTATATCATACCGAGGCCCATAAATCCACTGAAAAATAAAGTGACCGAATTCCTATGGCAGAACTCAGACAGCGGTCGCGCTGTCCAAAAACCGTTCAAAGCTCTTGCGCTTGATCATGGCCCGATTGCCGTTCATGATAATGAAATCGGCGCCTTCGTAGTCCTCCACGATCTGACGCATCTTCTTTTCGCCGATGTGAAAATACTCTGCCGCTTCGCGGATCGTCAGCATATACCTCTCCCAATAGGGAATTTCCTGCATTTAATCACCCCTCTCCCGATTCAGCCGCTTGCCGGTGTACATAGCCACGATCTCCGGCGGGATCTTTTCCATCTGGCGCTGCAGGTTGTAAAGGTCGGCCTTGAGCTGAGCTTCGTCCAGCTTTCTGGATTTGACTTTGTCGTTGGCGGCTTTCAGATCACCTTGCAGCTCTTCCTTTTCGTCCTCCAGCCTGCTCTTGTCTGCCTGCAGATCCTTGATGGTCTGCTCATACAGCCTAGCCTTGGTAGAGAAACGGCCGTAGTCCGGGATGAAGCTGCGGAGGAGCTTGTCCAGCTCCGCCGCGTTTTTCCTGGCATGGAAGGTGTTGGTGTCGGCCAGCAGCTCGTGAATGCGCTTTGCCTGCTTGTTCAGGTTGGCTGCCTGCTTGAAGATGCGAGGCGGAATGTGCTCCCGGCCGGTCTTGCTGGCGCTCTCGCCGCGCTCCAGTTCCGGATACTTGCTGACCATGTGTTTCCAGTAGCGATCCTGCCAGGCCGTCAGCGTCTTCCGGTTGCCCAGAATAAGCTTGGCGGAAAGACGCCCGTCCTGCGTGATCGGGACAAAAGAAACGTGCATATGGGGCGTTTTCTCGTCCATATGCACGACGGCGGAGATGAGACGATCCTCGCCAATCTCCTGCTTGAGAAAATCCACGGCATGCTCAAAGAAGCCGCGGATCTCGCTTTTCTTCTTGCCCTTGAAAAACTCCGGGCTCGCGGTAATCAGCGTCTCCACGATCCGCACGCTGTCGCTGCGGACACGCGGACAGTCATACTGCTTGATCAGCGCCTCGGACATGGCGCGGTATTTGTCCGTGGGCTGGATGATGTGAAAGTTATTCTTGCTGCGGTTCGTGTCCACGTCGGGATTGCTGGCGTATATCTCTTTCGTGCGCTCGTTGTGAGCCTCGATGTTGCTGATCTCCGGCCCCTTGTACTTGGCGAAGCGCAGGATGGCGAACTGTCTCTTATCCATCAGCGTTCCCTCCGGTTCTGCCATACGATGTCATAGCCCAGCACATCGGCCAGCTCAATGACCTCCCGGTAGCGGATGCTCTCCCGCTGGAGCTTGGCCGAGAGGTTGGAAATACTGTCGCTCCAACCATAATCATCATGCAGCCGCTCCAGCACCTCCTGCATGGTAAAGCCTGCGCGCACAATGTGCGCCTTGATCTCATTTCTTGTATTATTCATGTTTGTCCTCCATTCATTTTTATAGATGTATTGTTATGTCCAGGTCATAAGCGGCCTGATTGATTTTGCGGATATGAGGGATAATTCGCTGTATGAGAAAGGAGCCCACGAATCGGCAAATCCTGTTCGCTCCTCCGGGAAGCGTGTTTCGGGAAAGCTTTTCGATCCTTCCGGTAACTTTTTTCCGAAAAAGAAAACAGCCCTCTCCGGGCTGCCAAAACACGCTCCTTATGGTTTTGAAAAAACGCAGCGACTGAAATCATCCGTCCATCCGTACCACCGTACTGCTTCATGGCAATAAGGAGTAGATCCCGACATAGCCCCGAACCTGACGTCCATGGGCGTGGACTTTGTTGGTGGGCTCCAGGTTGTGCTCTGCGGCCAGCGCCGCCATTTGCAAGCAGAAGCTGCGCGTGGTCAGGGGCTTCTCGGCGTTCTCCTCACACCAGAGCACATACAGCTCATAGAGCCGCTGGGAGCTAATATCCAGGTCAGCCTTGAAGCCGATGTAGCCCTCGGATTTGAGGAACTCGATCACGTTATTGCTCTCGGTCATGCTCTCCTGCATGTTTTCCCGGCTGCGTGCGCTGATCGTAAACTTGTAGTCGTTGGCCTGCAGCCTGTGCAGTCCCTCCAGCGCCCAGAGCAGGATCCCTTCGATCTCACTGCACAGTTTTTCCGAGAGGAACGGATCATCTACCCTGTCCTTCGGGCGATCCTTCACCGTCAGGATGATCTGCCGGCGGAAGAAGCCGACGCTGCGATCGTACAGAGACCTCAGCGTTCCGTTACCAAAACCGAGCAGCCGGACGTACATGGTGCCCTGGTAGCTCTGCTTGCCCTTCTTCTCCAGATCCATCGGCATTTCTGCCGTGACCAGGGATTTGATGATATTGGTCTGGGGCAGCGCTTCCATCTTCATGTCATCGTCCACAAGCAGCAGTCCGTATTCCAAATCCGCGCGGGCAAAGGGGCTTGTCTCCACCTTGGCGATGCTGCCGTTGTACATGTTCGTACCCAGCAGCGCGGAGAGCACGATCCCAACGCGGGATTTGCCTTCTCCGCCCTTGCCGACCAGCATCAGCATCTTCTGTGCCTTGGTGCTGGGGATCAGGCAGTAGCCCATGAACTCCTGCAGAGTCAAAATGTCCTCCGGGATCAGCAGATCGTTGAGAAAGGCGAGCCATTTTGCGGGGAACGGAGCTTCCGGATCATATCGCACCGGCAGCCGGTTCAGGCAAAAGTCTTTGCTTGCCTCAAAGCGACCGTCCAGGAACAGTGTGCCGTTGGCCACATGGATGCGGTCGTGGTAGATCGGGAGAGGCGACGAATAGCAGCAGGCGCGCAGCGTATCCAGCAGGGACGCGATCTTGCGGGAAAGCCCGCGGCGAACATAGGGCTTGAGCTTTTCAAAGATGGCGTTTTTGATCCAGCCCTCATCTGTCACCTTGCCGTCCACGGTGAAGAAGACCTCATGGATACAGAGCATCGGGTGTTCTGCGAGGAGCTCCTCACAGAACAGCACCTCGTCGATCTTGTCCCCGTCCAGCCAGGACGGGCTTTCAGAAGATGTCGTCATACACGATCACCTCCCTCTGCAGCGCCTCTTCGTAGCAATCCAGCACGCCGTTGGTAAAGTAGGAAATCGCTTCCGCTTTCTCCTGCTCTGTCCCATTGGAAAGCAAATCTGCCAGACCTACGATAAAATCGTACATCTGGCAGTTCTGTGCGTATTCCGTTGTGATAGGGTCGTCCATGCTCTGCGGTGCGGTCTCCCGTTTCTGCCGGTGCAGCCGGACCTCCAGATCCAGCAGCACATCGTGGCAGCGCTTGGCCGGGTCGGGCGGCTTGGGCGGCGAAGGTGCGTCCGGAATGAATTCACCGTCACCGAAATCCTCGATCAGTTTCTCCGCCGCTTCTCTGAGCGTCAGCTGGAACAGCTTGGCGGTGAAGTCGATGACGTCTCCGTCCTCTCCGCAGCCGAAGCAATGAAACCGATCGTCTAGTTTCATGCTGGGGTTGTGATCGTCATGGAAGGGACATAGGGCCATCCCATAACGGTTTACCGTCAGCCCATAGTGTTCCGCCGCCTCGCGGGCTGTGACAAGGCTTTTCGCTTTTTCGTAGATTGTCATATGCAATCCTCCTAATATTGAGTAGTAGGGACGATTTGTTTGTCCCTCCATGAATATTATGAGGAAAAAGCGAAAAAGCAGGCTAATGGCATGACAGGTCGATTTCAAAAAACATGACAGCGGGACACAAGTACGGATGGACGGATGATTTCAGTCGCTGCACTTTTTTGAAAAGGCCGGGCAGATAAGACCGCCCTTGAAGAGAATAAAAGTCCCTCTTGCGCATATGATAAAGTTGTGATAGAATTCTGATAGGTAAAAAAGGAGGGATCAAGATGATCAATATTCGTCCGGTATCCGATCTGAGGAACAAGTATCCGGAGATCGAGGAAGAAGTCATGAGCACCGGCGCGCCGGTCTTTCTCACAAAGAACGGTTACGGTTCTATGGTGGTCATGAGTCTGGAGCAGTATTCGGCTCTGACAGACGGCATTGAGCTGGCCTTGGATGAGGCAGATAAAGCCGCTGCCATGTCCGACGTGCGTTACACAGCCGATGAAGTGTTCAGCCGTGTGCGGAAAGGCGTTCATGGACAGAAGGCATTATGAACTGCGGATTCTTCCGCTGTTTGAGGAACAACTGAGGGAGACGGTCTTTTATATCTCTGAGCGGTTGAAAAACCCCATCGCCGCGGACAACTTCATTGACGCGGTCGAGGCCGCAATCTATGAACGCCTGCAAGCGCCGGAAGCTTTTCAGCCCTATCCATCCAAGCGGGACCGTGAACATACCTACTACGCGATTCCGGTAAAGAACTATTTCGTATTCTATGTTGTGATCGGAAATGTCATGGAGGTTCGAGCGCTCGTATATAATCGGCGGGATCTATCAAAAATCATATAATCAATCGTAAAAGAGAACGGACTCAATATTGTTTGCGCTCGTACAGATGCGCAGATGATTGTGAGTCCGTTTTTTCATATATTTCGCAGAATGCCAAACTTTTTTTGAAATCCGACGAAGTCCTGTTGATCTCGGCGGATTTCGACTATTTCCGCATGAAAAATGGGCTTAATGATGGTGAAAAAAGTTGCTCCCAGAAAATACCAAGTCCGTTATTTGGGACACCTTTTATGAGATAATGTTTTTTGCCAGAGAAGAGAAAGGGGGTATTCCCATGAAGATTGCCGAGCCCAATTTGCTGACACTGGACTATTGTCGTGACGAGGTCTCCTATCAGGGCATCACGCTGCCCTCCGGCACCATCGGCTGTGCCGCGCTGAACATTCCGGATGATGTGATCGACAGGCTGAAACAGATCAGCCTGCCTCTGCTGGCGGCGGTTGAGGCTGTGAACAAGCTCCAGCTCAAACCGGAGCTGCTCGCGCCGTGCAGAGACAGCATCCTGCAAATGTTGGAGCTGCTGCAAAAAGAAAACACGTTTCCATTGCTGGATTATTCGTATTACCTCAAGCGCATCCCGGAGATCTTCACCGAGGAAAACATGAAAAAGGCGGAAGCCTACGTGAAGCTTGCCGCCATGAATCTGCCTGCCGCCATGACCAATCAGCTCAAAAGCGGACTTGGGCTCACAAAAGTGATCGCGATCTGCGCACAGCTGCCGGATTCTCTTGTCATGTTCAAAGAAGGTCTTCTGCCCTTGGCGAAAGCTCTGCATGAAAGCGACCGCGCACCGGTGGACTATGCCACGGTGTTCGGAGAGTTTTTCCCGGAATCCCCAGAGTTCTCCCTCACTGATTTGGTCTGGATGTCGCTGGTCAATCTGTCCGTGCAGTATCTGAGCACAATCCTGCCAGGCAAGGACGATCCACAGATTGTAAAGAGGATTCATTATGTCTCCTTTGTAGGGATGCTTCGAGCCGATCTCTTCGAAGGGCTTTCTGTCGGCCATGCCCCACGGAAGTGCCCGATCTGCGGAAGATGGTTTTTGACCACCGACGCCCGGCATACGAAATACTGCGGTGGATTTGCACCCGGCGATCCGAAGGGCCGCACCTGCCGGCAGCTTGGGAATCTGCAAGGGCGGGAGAAGCGGGAGCTGGCGGACGATCATCCGCTGAAGGTGATCTATAACCGGCGCATGAACACGATCCAGGTTTACGTGCGCCGGGGCACATTGGATGAGGCAACAGCGGAAAAGATGAAGCGCCTTGCCAGGAACAAACTGGAGCGCGCCATTTCCGATGCCGCCTATGCCAACGGCAGCTATGCGGACGAGATGGAACAGGACGCTCTTTTGACAGAGGCCACAAGTTGAAAGCGAATGGAGGTGAGACCGTGGCTGTCTATAGTAAGAGATATCCCTTCTGCGCCGAGGAAGGCAGCGGTCTCACGCTGCTGGAGGCGGAACGGGCTTTCCAGCTCTTGCCCGATCCGCCGAAGGTGGAGACCCTCAACGATTACATTGTGATGGCTGCCCACGGGGATGAAAACGGTTTTTCGTTCTTCCTTCATGTGTATGAGGAACGGCTCAACCGCCGCATTCGCGGTTTTCTTCTGCGAGAGGGTTTTCGGAATACCGAGCCGGATCGCCTGTTCGATTATAAGCTGGCCTGCGTGCAGGCCATGCTGGAGGTTTTGCCAGACTATGATCCCAACGGCGGTGCGAGCTTTCTGACCTTTGCGCATCATGACATTGAAAACGCCATGATCGGGCAGCGCAAAAATGAAGAGGGCGGCTCCTTCGCAAGTCTCGATGAATACAAGGCTGTCCGAAAAGCCGGAAGACTCTATCGTGAGAATCATGAGAAAACACGGGAAGCAGTCAAGGCCATTGCCGAGGCCGAGCACTGCAGAAGCCGAGCGGACTTCTATCCCCGCACTGAACGAGACGACGATGGAAATCTCTTTGAACGCGATTCCGACGTCAGCCACGACGATCATTGGGATTACGCATCTATCCTCTGGGGCTGGGTTCAAACCGAGTGGGTACAGGAAGCTTTTGAAACGCTCAGCTTTCGGGAACAGACACTTCTGGAGAAACGCAACGCAATCTGCATGACCTGCGGACGCGTCAGCGATTGGAGGAAGCGCGTCGGCTTTGAAGATCTTGCCGTGCTGTTTGAGGGAAGCAGAGCCAGCGGTGCGGAGCGTGCGTATCAGCGGGCACTGGAGAAGATGATGAAGCATCTGGCCGGGCACGAGGTCTTTCATGTTTTGCAATTGCGGCTGATCTCGCAGGAGAAGAAAAACAAAAAAATCTCCGCCGCAGTCTACTCGTATCGGGCAGACTACGACGGCGAATGGGGCGAGATCCGTTTTGACTTTTTGAAAAATGAGACGGAAATCATAAAGCTGGCAGACGGAGATTATGTCAGAAGCCAGCCTTTTGCAAAACGCGCGATCCAGGAGATCCGGGCAATCGAAAATGATAAGCTCCCGAAAAAGCTGACAGTCCCGTTCTTGTACGAGTGGGAAGCACCGCAGGCTGTGCGAGCGCGCACACTTTCCTGCAAAGCACCGCGTACCGACTCCGACCGAGGCATGATCGTTCGATGGGTGAATTAGCAAAACGCGAGAAGATGCTTTCATTTTGCAAGCACACCGAGCAAAAAACATGAACCATGCTTGCATTTTGAAAGTATCTTTTTTAGAAACTGCGCTGCGGCGGGACGGGGGATTTATATACCTCTTGTTCCGCCGGAAGCGCGTGCTCCATTTCATTTCGCCCTTGCTTCCTTCATGAAAACTGCGGCCAAACTCTGCTCATCCCTTCGCAGTTTTTTGCCGCCGTTTTCGGCGGGTAAAGGTGTGCTGTCCGGGAAGGCGACATCACCCCTTTGCCCGCTTCGCGGAACAAAAGGTATAACACACTAGACCTTGCGAGCAAGATCGTGTGCCAAAGGCAGGCCTCCCGGCCCTCCTTTGGAAACCTCCCGGGTACCGGCAACAGCATTTCCTCGCGCGAGATCGAAATGCTTTCTGCCGGTATTCATTTTCCTCGTGTGTCACAAAAATGCAAAAACGGTATTTGCGATCCGTTTTTGTAAGCGAGAGATGGGTACTATTCAATAGATGCTTGTCAAAGATCATGTACAGGATATCAATCTTCCCACGAAGTTGACCCGCCAGCTTTTCAACCAATTACTCCAGATATTGTCTCTAAAGCGGTACTATTATTACTTCAAAGAATAGCAGGTTGGGCTGAAATATCTCAGGAATACCAAGGAACTATCATTGCCTTAAACATCGAGAGTTGTTTCAGTAAGCACTGCAGCATTCAGCACAGGAAGAATACTTGAAAGGAAGGCCTCCACCTGTTGCTCACAGCGTCCAGTATAGTTACATGGCTCCAGAAGCGCTTCCAGTTCCGCCTCGCTCATGCCAAATTCCGGGCAGGCGGCAAGACGGGAGAGCAGATCGCAGTCGCCTCCGTCCTTCATCCGGGCTGTCGCCTCCATGGAGCAGCGGCGGATGAAGCTGCTGCCGGTCGCCGCCGCGTTTGACGGCTTCCATAAGCAGATTCTCCGTTGCAATGAAAGGCAGATATTCTCGCACGGTCTTGTCCACGATCTTCTCGTTCACCCGCAGTCCCCCGCTTACATTCTGCAGCAGGCGCAAGACAGCGTCCGCGCAGAGAAAGCTCTCCGGCAGGGACAGACGGCGGTTGGCCGAGTCGTCCAACGTGCGCTCAAGCCACTGGGCTGCAGCGGTAAGTGGGGCGTTTAAAGCCGCTGTCATCAGATAGCGAGCGCATGGGATTGCGTTTATAGGCCATGGCGGAGGAGCCGATCTGCTTTTCCTCAAAGGGCTCTTCCAGCTGGCGGTCATGCTGGAGAAGGCGGATGTCCTGCGCCATGCGGCAGGCGCTCTGGCCGATGGCGCTCAGGCAGTTGAGGATGCGGCTGTCTGTTTTGCGGGGGTAGGTCTGCCCGCAGACGGGAAAGCACTCCGTGAAATCAAACTCTGCGGCGATGCGGCGGTTGAGCTCGTCGATCTTCGTCTCGTCGCCCTCAAAGAGTTCGAGGAAGCTCGCCTCCGTGCCGGTCGTGCCGCGGCAGCCGAGAAAGCGCAGCGTCCCGAGCACGAAGTCCAGCTCCTCGAGATCGGACTGGAGATCCTGCATCCAGAGCGTCGCGCGTTTTCCGACCGTGACAAGCTGCGCGGGCTGATAATGGGTATAGCCCAGCGTCGGCGTGGCCTTGTAACGCTCCGCAAAGACAGCGAGGTTTTTCAGCACCTTGAGCAGTTCGCCTCGCAGATAGCGCAGCGGATGCCCGCCGCCGAGGGCGCGGCTTTTCCATAGGCGTAGACATGCGCCATCACGTCATGCCGCACCTCCTTTTCCCGCGCGGCGGCACAGGCAAAGTCGATATCCGTGATGTGCTCTTCCAGCTCCTTCACCTGCTCGGCGGTGATGGGCAGCCCCAGCTCGTGCTCTGCCCGCGCCAGGGCGACCCACAGCCCCCGCCAGGTCTCGATCCTTTTTTGCGGAGAGAACAGCTCCAGCATGAAAGCGGAGGCATAGCGCGAGGCGAGCGGGGATTCATAGCGATCGTTCATAGGCGTCCTTCCTTATCGCAGAATGATGGCGTCGCGCTCGGGGCCGACCGAGACATAGCGGATCGGGCAGCCGACGCG
>CADCHN010000034.1 GCA_902801295.1 Oscillospiraceae bacterium
TATTTTCGGTCCTGGATGCTGTTCAGGGCTGTTGCTGTGGTATATGCCGCAAGGGGAGTTGAGGAAACCCAGGATCAAAGCTCCGGATCTCTTTCCCTCTTGCGAGTATGTTATACCACTATTGTTAGCACTCGTCAAGAGAGAGTGCTAATTCTTCTGTGAAGAATTTGTGAACTCTAATATATAAAACGGCCAGCAGTTTACTATAAAGCATAGACTTATACTAGAACCTTATAAAAACCTTTAATTCTTAAAGGCTTTTTGAGGTTCTGTATGAGACGGTTTTTCAGAGCCTTTGCACTGGAAAATTCCGCTTGCCGAATGCTTTAGCAATGATGCTGTTTACAGCTTGGGAAACAGTGCACGTCGCTTCAGTAATGCAGCCTTGGTTGTTTCATGCTTCATTTCGGACAGCGCCTGGTACGCTCCACTTTCGACTTTATAATTAACCAGAATCAAATTCTCTTTCATCTCAAACATCTCATTTAAATTGAAAAGCGCCCCGCGTTTGGCGGGGCGCTGGAGTAGCAATGATTATCCTTGGATCTGAATGGTCTTACGCTCCGGAAGCGCCACCGGCTTCTCCTTCGGGAAATCAAGCGTCAGAACGCCATCCTCAAACTTGGCCTGGACGTCGTCTTCCTTAACATTCTCACCGATATAGAAGCTTCTGGTCATGGAGCCCTCATAGCGTTCCTGATGAACGATCTTGCCCTTCTTGTCCTTGTCCTCTTCTTCGAGGCCCTTGGACGCGTCATCACATGCGCCGCATGTCTGCCGTACAGCTTGTGATCCACGTCGGATTCAAAGCTTCTGAACGGGAAGCCCATCCAGTCATCAAACAAACTCTCTCCAAAAACACTCGGTAACATAAGTCATGCCTCCTTCAATACTGCAATCATTTTTGTCTGTTACCTGAGCGAGGGGGATGGAGGTCATCTATTCGATCTTCGTTCCTCTGTTCGATTATGATTATATCACCGTTTTTAGCACTGTCAAGTCGAGAGTGCTAAAAATGTATGAACAATCCTAACACATTTTGTTAACTTGTCCCATCAATGAGCCCACACATATGAGACGGGAGCCGAACATTCACTCGGCTCCCGCGAAAAACTCCCCCTGTTTATCTGTCAACAATCCCACTGATGGCGATGATCTGAAGCTGAGGTTCGGCGTCTGTCATATAATTGGGGTCATTGAGCCACACCTGACCGCTGCCCATGCAGATGCCCTGACCGTTGACAAACATGTCGAGACAATCTTCATCCATCATGGCCTGTCGATCACTCTCATGGACGGTCTTGTCCTTCATATAATCCAGAAAAGCGTCTGCGTCGGCAAGCTCAGTGCCGTTGATCGCAATGGGATAACGGATCATATCGGCCATTGCATACCAGTTTTCATCCAGATAGGCCGTCCGAACAGCAAAGCCTACTTCTGTTTCAACCTTAAACTTGTCCATCGCGGTTACACCGGTATAATGATCCGGATCGGTGACGCTGTACATATTTGCGGCAGCTCCCCAGGAATAGACGGTTTCCAACTCGCCGGAGGGATACTCTTCAATGATCGTCAGCGTATTGTCCTCCGGATGAAAGACCGCGCGGCCCTTGCCGTCCGTGTAGCTTACGGTCTCTTCTGCGCCGCCCTGGCTGTTATAGGTATATTCCGTGAGAGTTCCGTTGGAGAAGTCTACCGTAAGCGTTTCGGCGTCAAAAGCTCCGCTCATCACCGTCCGGTTCTGGAACCATGGGCTGCCGGCATAGGTGACGGTAATTCTTGCACCGTTTGCACCCTCAGCTTCGACAAGTGCCTCAATGCTGTCTCCTGCATGATATTTGCCCACGAAGTTCATAACAGGGTTCTGCCCATCCTCGGCGACAACTTCTTCGGAGGAAGCCTCGGTAGGCTGCGAAGAAACTTCGCTTGGCTGCTCAGCCGGAGCCTCGGTCGAAGTTCCGCACGCTGCCAGAAGCAGCATTGCACAGGAGAGAAGCAGAATCCATATTTTTTTGTTCATTACTGTACCCTTTCCATGAAACATAGAGTTATTTGCAGGAATTACGGCTTTTGCCTAGCGCGTCAAAGGGCTTGACAATACACAAAGTATTCTCTGCGCCCTTTTCCTTGTCTTGACGAAAATTGGCTCCGTCAAAACTGCAAGGCACCTCTCAGCGAGAATTTTTCGAGGGATTTTTGTTGCGGACGACGAAGCCTTGCTGGCGCAAGGCGAGGAGGACAAGGCAAAAAGCACCGAAAAAGGCCGCTGAGAGGCGTGTTCGGATTGGCGCCGTCAGGCTAGCTGCAGGGAAGGATTATAGCACGAAGAAATAGAGGCAGCAAGTTCCTTCATCTTTTCAATCATACCAACATAATAGCAAAGCAGCGAACACTTAACAAACGCAAGTGTTCGCTGCTCTATGTTTACTTTAACTGTTAGATTTCTCTCATCTGCCCGTCTGTCAGCACGTCAATCATGATTTTAGCCGCCAAGCGGAAAGAATAGATAAACGTCTCGCAATCGGTCAGCACGTTGACCTCCCGCTGGGCGGTCATGTAGTCCTCGAAGAGTTCTTTCTGCTTTTCGGTGAGCGTTTCGGTCAGCATATCTCCTGCTTTGACGAGTTCATCCAGAGCTTTCGCATTCTGGCTGTTGCGCGTGAATCCTCAGCAGTAGACGAGCTCGTGCAGGACGATCTCTTCCGCCCGGCTGCAGATGCTGTTCATGCGGCGCACCCACTCCATCTGATCGGTGGCCTTGAGTGCCTCAGTCACGCCTTCCAGCTTTGCCATCTGCCGGGTTAACAGCTCCATCCGCTTCTCGCAGGCTCCGTCAATCTCCTGTAGGTGCGAATACAGTTTTCCTGACAGCAGCAATTCCGAATAGAGTACAGGATGCCGCTCTTTCAGATAGCGTTTCCGCATCCGGCCATATTTGCCAATAGGCTGCTGTCCTTCTTCTCCAATGGTAAGGTTGGGAAGGAGCACATCGCCCACCTGCGTATATGTGCCACCGCTCTGTTCATAAAAGGATTTCCGCGATTTCATGGGGTATACCTCCAAAATCATATTTGGAAGTACCGTAAGCGTGGGTTCAGCTTTTAGTATCCTTAACTAAGTGAATCCCCTCGCGCTCCCCCGCGGCTCGATTGCGGAGCATGATATCTGTTTTTTGACAGTCTCGAAAAATCCCTGTCCTTCGGGACAGGGATTTTTGTTTTTTACAGGCCGCGCCAGCTCTGCCGCAGCCGGGCCGCCAGGGCCGTCAGCGCCAGCAGCGCGCCCATATACAGCAGCAGACCTGACAGCGCCGCGCCGTCCCAGACCGCCCGCAGATACCAATACGGCGGCAGCAGAAGGCGCAGCGGCGGCAGCAGCTTCAAATCCAGGAACACCGGGCAGAGCACCAGCATCGCCGCCGCCAGCACGGGGATCAGCGCGCCGTAGTGCTCCTCGCGCGGGCACAGGCAGCGCAGCAGCTCGCAGAAGAGTGCCGCGGACGGCACATACAGCAGCATCAGCAGCAGCTCGCGCCCGAGTCCGACCGTCACGCCGCCCAGCGCCATGGCGATCAGCGCGGCGACGGCCGCCGGGAGGATAGCTGCGGCGTGGCTGAGCGTCGGAAGCCAGCGGCGTGCGCCGGCCGGCAGCCAGACGAAGCTCCCGATGCGCTCCTCGCGGTAGCAATAGAGCCCGGAAGCCATGCCGCAAAGCACCAGCAGCAGCGCCATGATGCCGCGCAGCGGCGCGGTCAGGTAGCTGCCCTCTGTGTCGGCCTGCTCGCCCTCGACGGTCTCAAAGCGCAAAACGCGCTCCGCCGTGGTGCCGCTGGCATAGTAGCGCCGGAGCGTGGCACGGCTGAGATCCTCCGCACCGAGATCCGAGGCCAGAAAGTCCGTAAAGAGCGCGAAGGAGGTCTCCGGGTAGATCGCCGCGAAAAGCTTTTCGCGCGCCAGGCGCAGAAGCACGTTGTCCTCCCGCTGCAGCACCGTGACCGCGGAGGCGCGGCCGCGCTGTGCGAAGCGATCGAGCTTCCCCACCAGATCCGCGCTGAAGATCCAGGCCGCGTCGGCCTGTCCCCGGCGTACGGCCTCGCGGGCAGACGCCTCGTCCTCAACTTCGCGGAAGAGCAGCACGCTCTCCCCCTCCGTCAGGCGCTCGACGGCGGCGCAGGCCGCCCGGTCGTCCGGGTCCTCCAGCGCGAGGGCGATGGTCATCACGCCGCTCTCCTGTCGGGAGAAAAGCGCCAGAGCCAGCGCAAACAGCGGCACCAGCAGCAAAACGGCCAGATAGGCCGGGCGCCGCAGCAGACGCTTGGTCAGCAGCGCGTACCAGCGGAAAAAGCGACGAAGCTGTCTCATTTCTTCCGCCTCCCCTCAGCTCCGGTTGCGCCGGGAGCGCAGCAGCACCGCGGCCAGCAGCGTCAGCAGCAGCCAGAGCCACACAGCGCCGGCGCCGCCGGACTCATGCAGCAGCAGGGCGCGCAGGCGCGCCATGCCCACACCGGCGGGCAGCATCGCGCCGAAGCGCCGCAGCCCCTCCGGGAAAAAGCTCGCCGGATAAAAGCAGCCGGCCAGGTAGCCCTGCGCCGCCGCGTTCAAAAACTGCAGCAGCACGCCGCCGACCGTTCCCTCGGCCAGCTCGAACAGCAGAAACTGCAGCGCGCAGATCATCAGCGCCGTCGGCAGCGCGCCGACGGCGAAACGCGAAAGTCCGCCGTTTTCCAGTTCCGGAATGTGCAGTCCGAAGCGCCCGATCAGCAGGCCAACAGGGATCCCGGCGGCCAGCAGGCCGCACAGCATCAGCAGCACATAACTCAGATATTCGGCCAGCACCTGTCCGGCGCCGCCCAGGCCCTCGGCCTGCAGCAGCCGCCCCAGTTCCCGGGATCGCCCGGCAAACAGCGGCGTGCAGCTGACAGCCCAGAGCATCAGAAACAGCAGCGACAGGCCGCACAGATAGTATCCCGGCAGGCTCAGTGTGTCGCCGTCGTCGATCGTCTCCAGCCGGAAGAGCCGTTCGCGGTCGATGATGCGCAGCGCGTAGCGGACGACGAGCCGGTCGCCGGCCCGGTAGGGATTGACGTCGGGGAGCTTGTCTGAGGCGTAATTCTGCGCGCCGTAGATCGCGTTTTCTGTCTCCAGCACGAGGGTGGAGATCGTCTCCGCCAGTTCGCGAATGATCTGCGCGCCGAGATCCGCGCCGCCGCCGGCGGACACATAGGTGATGGGCCGGTGTTCGCCGATCATCATCGCCTCGGCAAAGCCCTCGGGGATCACCGCATAACCGTCAACCCTGCCGCTTCGCAGGGTGAATGCCGCCTCTGACGGGTGCAGCCGCACAAAGCGGATCGAAAAGCGCGAGGAGTCCATGCTCTCGAGCAAGTCCAGCGCCTCAGCGATATAGGTCTCCTCCAAATCGCCCACCAGCCCGATGCAGACGGGCTCCGCCGCCGCCTCGTCATCCTGCCGCAGCTTTGACGGCAGGAGCGCCGCCAGCGCCGTCAGCACGGCCAGCAGCAGCGTGACCGCCAGCATCCGGGGCAACAGCCGCCCCGCCCGCCGGAGCTGCAGGCGGAAATAGATCGGAAAGTATTTCATGTCTGTTCCAGGTCGCGGATCAGGCGGCCGCGCTCGCCCGTGTAGGCGTAGGGCTCCAGCACCCCGCCGCGCAGCAGCCGCCATTCGTCGCACAGTTCCAGCTCCCAGGGGTCGTGGGAGGCGATCACCAACAGTCCCCCGCTCCGCCGAAAATTCTCAAAGCAGCGCAGGATCCGCTCCTTCGCCACCAGGTCCAGCGCCGCCGTCGGCTCGTCCAGCAGCAGGATCGAGGGATCGCGCGCCAGGGCGCAGCCGATGCTCAGGCGCTTGCGCATGCCGCCCGAGAGCTGCGCGGCCGCGGTATTCAGAAATTCGTCCACGCCGAGCTGGCGCAGGACGCCGCCGTCCAGCGAACGGCCCAGCGCCTCCGGCTCATACCAGAGGCGCAGATTGTCCCGTGCGCTCAGCTCCTCGATCAGCGGCGTTCCCTGGGGCACATAGGCCACCGCGGAGGCGCGGAGCCGCGGCTTGCGCAGCAGATCCTCGCCCTGCCACAGAAAACGCCCGTCGTTCGGGCGCAGCACGCCGGCGAGGATTTTCAGCAGCGTGGACTTGCCGGTGCCGTTGGCGCCCAGGATGCCCATGCAGCTGCCTGCCGCGACACGAAAGGAGGTCCCGCGAAGGACCTCTTTTCTTCCGTATCGTTTTTTGATGTCAAGAATTTCCGCTTCCATGGATCAGAGGTAGTCGCCGATATCGCCGAGCACGGAGGCAGGCAGGCCGGCGTCCATCAGATCCTTGAGGATGCCCTGCAGCTTGCTGTAGTCCATGCCGTCGGCCCAGGTGTCGGGATCCACGGCGTCCGCCGGGACGCGCAGGTCGAAGTCCTCAACGCGGTAAATGTCCATGCTCAGGCTGGCGAGCTCCTTCTTGCCGGTCTTGAGCGTCAGCGTCTCGCTGCTGCTGCCGTTCTTGATCTCGCCGCTGCAGATTCCGCTCAGGCTGCGGAGCAGATCCTCCACGCCCTCGGGCATCTCGCCGATTTTCTCGACCAGGCGGTTGAGCATTTCCTTGTTGGGCGTCGCGCTGATTTCGTAGGTAAATCCGGTTTTCGTGACAGCCGCTTCCAGGTCGATCTTCAGCAGCTTCATATCATTTTTCGTCTCGTCGTCCTTGCTGCCGTACCAGGTCTTGTAGTGGAGGTCGAAGCTGCCGGTGATTTCCTTGTTCAGGCTGACCTTGCCGCTGCCGTCGAGCACCAGGGTCTTGTCGTCCCGGTAGCCATCCCAGCCGCGGTTCACATAGACCTCCATGTGGACGCCGTAGTTCAGGCCCTTGAGCACGACCGCATAGCTGACTTCGGTGATGACGTCCTTATCCTCGCGGACCTTGATATCGCGGCCGATGATCCTGCCCTGGCCGTCCACATAGACGGTCATCAGGATGCTCTGGTTGATCTCCTTCGGATCCGTTTCCTCGAGTTCGGCCAGCTCCGAGGCCATCTCATCCAGCAGCTGGTCCATGTACTGATCCACCGCGGCCTCGTCCAGGCCCATGCCCTTCAGATAGGCGCGGACCAGAGTCTCGACCTCGGCGTCATTCTGCGCCTTTTTCAGCACGTCCTTGGCGATCCTCAGCATCACCTTGCCGTCGATCTTGACCTCCAGCGCAGTGTATCTGCCGCTCAGGCCGCCCGCTGTGAGCTCCTGGGTGCCCTTTTCGACCTTGGTCAGATCACCGATGACGATCTCGGAGTAGCGGTCGATGAGCGTCGTCATCAGCTTCCGGTCCATCAGGGTCTCCGCCAGCTCCTGCGCCGCGGCGCGCTGACTGGTGCTGGGCATATCATAGGCTCCCATCTCCTGGGGATTGATTTTCATGGTCTGGTCGGACAGCTTGGGCACGCTGAAGTAGGCATCACCGGCGGCGATATCGACCGTGTAGTCGGCGTCGATGATGTCCTTGTCATTGAGGAAGGCCGTCAGGCTGCCGCCGATGAGATCGTCCTCCATGCCGACGGAGAGATACATCCCGAAGTTATGAAACCAGCTGACGTCCATGCCGACCTCGTCCTCGATCAGGTCGAGGATCTCGTCGCTCAGCGCGCTCTCGTCAAAGTTGAACTGCAGCTTCTCTTCCGCGAACACCGGCTTGTTCTTTGCTCTGGTCTCCGAAGCCTCGCGATAGGCCGCGAAAACGCCCTCGCCCGCGTTGACCGCGTCCAGCCCGCGCTGGATGTTGCTGTTCTCCAGGCGCTGGTAGTACTCCTCCGGAGCGGAGAAGGTTCTGGCAAAGAAGTTCTCGGCGAAGGCGGTGACCGCATGCCAGCGGAACACGGCCAGCGCGGCCGCGGCCGTCAGAATCACGGCGAGGATGCCGATGATCCAGCCCTTGGCCTTGCCCTTGGGTTTCTCGGGCTTCCTGTTTTTCGGCTCCGTGGGCGGCACGGGCGGTTCGGGCGGCTGAACGCCGGCGTCCGTAAAGGACGGCGTCGGCTCCTGCTTCACTTCGCTCTCCGGCTTGGCCGCCTCCGCCGTGAAAACCTCGACCGGAGCGCCGCAGTTGCTGCAAAAACGCTGGCCATCGGCCATCTGAGCGCCGCATTTGGTACAAAACATATGGATTCTCCTCTCATTTTCATACTTTTTCATCGGTTGCTTCCCTTATAATCATCTATATTATAGTATAGCACATTCCGTTCCCGCGCACAAGAAAGAATCCTTGCTCCGCCGCGATTTTCAGGGCTTATTCCACAGGTGCAGCACCCCGCGGTCGTTGAGCTGGCGAAGCGTGACGAGAAGCAGCGGAAAAAGCAGCAGACCCAGCACGCCGCAGAGCTTCCAGCCGACATAGACCGCCAGCAGCGAGGACAGCGGATCCAGGCCGATCTGGTCGCCCAGGAGCTTGGCCTGCAGGAGCTCGCGCATCAGGCTGATGACGCCGAAGGCGATCACAAGGCCGATGCCCAGCCGCACTTCGCCGCGCAGCAGGGCAGCCGCCGCCCAGGGCAGCAGCACCGCGCCGACGCCGAACACCGGAAGCGCGTCCACGAGGGCGGTCAGCGCCGCAATCAGCGCAGCGCCCGGCACATGCAGAATCAGCAGCGCCGCCAGCAGCTCTGCAAAGGTGATGAGCGCCAGCAGCAGCTGCGCCCGCAGCCAGCCGCCGAAGCTTTGCCGCAGATCCTCGCCCAGCAGCTCGAGATGACGAAGCCAGGCCGGCGGCATCTGGGCCAGCAGAAAGGCCTTGACTCGGGGAAAGGCAGCCGAGAGGAAAAAACTGCCCAGGCCCGCGGTGACGAGGAACAGCAGCACGTCCGGGCTGCGCTGCGCCGCGGCGGCGGCCGCGTCCAGCAGCTGCCGGGATAACCCCGCGGGGATGCCGGTGAGCGTGCGGCTCACCGTGTCCAGCGCAAGCTCCAAATAGTCCGCGCCGCCCGGGATCTCCCGCGTCAGGCCGAGCAGCCAATGCTCGAGCGCGTCGAGGCGCTGCTCGAGCGCGCCGATCAGGCCGGGCAGCGCGGAGGCCAGGTCGTTGAGCGCCGCCACGCTCCGCGTCAGCAGCCGCGCCGCCAGAAACAGCAGCAGTGCCAGCAGCCCCAGCGTAACGACCGCGGCCGCCGCCGGGCGCGACAGGCGCAGGCGCAGCAGCGCGCGCACCGCCGGCTCCATCAATGCGGCCAGCGCATAGGCCAGCAGAAACGGCGCCAGGCCGGGCAGCACAAAGCGAAGCAGCAGCCAGCCTCCGCCCAGAACCGCGCCCGCGCAGACCAGCAGCTCCAGGCAGCGCAGCGCCCGTTTCTGCATCACCCCGCCCCCTTTTCCAATCAAAAAACGATGATATGGAAAAGCATGCCCAGCGGCGGGCGAAAATATCAATATAAAAAAAGATGGCGGACCGGAAATCGGTCCGCCCAAGGGAATTGTGGGATAAAGATATGAGCCGCGTCCTTCCGCTCGGATTTGAAGGACCAATTGGATAAGCTGTGCTTATACGATAGCGCTTTTTTTCAAACTTGTAAAGAGCGAAAAAGCACCAGTTTTGTCGAATGAATATTTTTATGAAATCCGGCCACAATAGTTCCGAATCCATTTGAGAGGAGTCAGGAACATGATTATGGATCGCATCGCACTCGTCCTTGCCATCATCGGCGGGATCAACTGGGGCAGCATCGGGCTGTTCCGCTTCGACCTTGTCGCGTGGCTCTTCGGTGGCCAGACCGCGACCGTCAGCCGCGTGATCTACACGCTGGTCGGCCTGGCAGCCCTGTGGTGTATCTCTCTGCTGTTTCGCAGCGACGCCATCACCGACGACGAGATTTAAAAAATAAGGAGAAGGTCTTGTACCTTCTCCTTATTTTTTATGCTTTCACCGCGTCCAGCTTCAGCAGCGGCCTGAGTCTGGCCGACAGCAGCAGCGCCAGCACGAGCTTGAGCCCGTCCGGCAGCAGGAAGGGCAGCACGCACCAGCTGAGCGCCGTCATCACCGAGAGCGGGCCGTTGGCGCGGCTGTAAACTTCCACAAACCACAGCGTGCCGAAGGCATAGCACAGGGCCAGACCCAGCAGCAGCGCGGCCACACGCAGCCAGAGCGAGCGTCCCAGGCGTTCAAAGAGCCAATAGACCAGCCCCGTCAGCAGAAAGCCCAGCAGATAGCCCCCGGTCGAGCCCAGCAGGATGCCGAGTCCGCCGGTAAAGCCGGCAAACACCGGCGCACCCGCCGCGCCGAGCAGCAGATAGACCGCGACGGCCACCGTGCCGCGCGCGCCGCCCAGCAGCTCCAGCGCGCAGAACACCGCAAAGGTCTGCAGCGTAAAGGGCACCACTGTCTGGACGGAAATCCAGGAACAGACGGCGATCAGCACCGCCATCAGCGCCATGTAGCAGAGGTCTTTGGTACGAAATCTCAAGTGTCCGATCCTTCTTTCCTCTCGCCGGTGAGGCGGGCGCAGAGCGGATACCACTCGCAGTCGCCGCAAATCTCACCCAGGCGATGTTTCTCAAAAATTTCCGCATACACGCGCTCTTGCAGCGCGGCCGCGCCATAGCTTTCACCCGGCCGGAGGCCGAGCAGCCGCCGCACAGCGGCGTCGTAGCGCAAAACCTTGTCCTGCGAGGCGCAGTCGGCGTCCCGGCGATGCGGACAGGCCGCGCAGATGTCATCTGCGCCCTCGGCCAGCGTAAAGCCGCCCTCCGCAGCAAGACGCCGCTTCTGGGCGGCCATATTGGCCGTGAAGGCGTCGCTGTAGCCCTCACCGATAAAATTCGGCAGGCAGAGCAGATGATGGGCGCGCAGCTTCATGCGCCGCCTCCTTTCCAAAACAGCCAGAAGCAGAGCGCGACCTGCAGCAGTGCCAAGATCGGGAAGCCCCAGGCGAAATACCAGTGCTTCGTCTTGTGGCGAAACGCACGCATGCCGAGCATGCCGCCGAGCGCGCCGCCCAGCAGCGCCAGCAGAAACAGGGTTTTCTCCGGCACGCGCCAGGCGCCGGCCTTCGCGCGGCGCTTGTCCGCGCCCATCACGATAAAGAGCACCAGGCTCATCAGCACGAGCCACAGCGGCAGCAGCCGCCGGGGATCGTCCTGGAAAAAGTGCAGTATCTCATTCATAGCAGTTCTCCGTAATACCAGCCGGACGTGCCCTTGTGCTTGACAAAATACCCCCGGCTCGTCTCCTCCACCACGCTCACCGCGTCGCCCGGCTCCAGCGGCAGCACATAGTCCGTGCAATCGTTGCAGTCGGTGAATGTCTCCCCGGTGAAGAGGTATTTGGTCAGAATGTCCATCTCGTAGCCGGTGCGCACATGGCGGCAGCGTGAAAACTCCTCGCCGCGCTGCAGCACCTGCACCCGGCTGTCGCCCCAGCGGATGTAATAGGAGCTCTTCCCCGCCGCCTGTGCGGTTTTCACCGTGCGCACGGGGAAGGGATCGTAGGCCACAAAGCCGAAGTCCTCGCTGCCCTCACTGGGGATAACGAGGGCGTTGAGCTGCCCGTCGTCCTTGAGCACGCAGCCGCCGTCGATGGAGATGATGCGGCTGTCGCGGTCGATGATCGGATTGGCGCAGACGATATCGCTCCCGTAGAGCACCACCGGCCAATGGCCGACGATCACCCACTTGTCAAAGCGCCAGCCCTGGTTCATGAAGGCGTCGCAGCGGGTCAGCTCCTCGGCCGTATGCGCGCGCAGGGCTTTGCCGGGCCGCACGGCGGCGTGCGCGAAGATATAGTGCTCGGTCTCGATGGCGTGGGGCAGGCTCTCCAGAAAGGCCCACTCCGCCGCGTAGCGCCGCCGCAGCTGCTGTTTGACCGCGCCGAAATCCTCCAGATCAAAGGGGTCGATGCCGGAGTCGTTGCACATTTCCCACAGCAGTCCCACTTTTTTGGTCAGGATGTAATCGACGATGTGCTCGTCCGCCTCCTCGGGGAAGTGAAAAATGTCGTTCCAGCTGTCGCAGTTGCCCAGCAGCAGGTGGCAGTTGCCGCGCTTCGTCAGCTCCATCAGAAAGCGCAGCGTGTTGAGCGTCTCCGGTCCCTTCTCGAGAAAATCTCCCGCGACAATCAGCTCGTCATCGGCGCCGAAGGCGGCCTTTTCCAGCACGCCGCGCAGATAGGAGAGATTTCCGTGGATATCCGACACGACCAGGATGCGCCGCCCCGGCGGGATGCGCAGCCGCTGCACGCGGGCCGGTGCCTCATACATAACCCGCACCCCCGATCTTCTTCTCCAGCAGCCAGATTGTCCCGAAGCTCCCCTGCTCCGCGCCGAGCTTTTCAAAGCCCCAATGCCGGTAAAAGGCCATAGCCGCGCGGTTATCCTCCGCCGCATACAGCCGCAGGGAGCGCCGCCCGAGCGCGCGATAGTGCATGATGACCCTGCCAAGCAGCTGGATGCCCATGCCGCGGCGGCGAAACTCCGGCCGCAGATAAATCAGGCTCAGCCAGCCGTAGTTTGCGTGCGCGCTGCGCCGCGTGTCCATATCCACGAGCCCCACCGGCTCGTCCCCGGCCCAGAGCCGCAGCACCGCGCCGGGATCAGCCCGGTGGTGCTCCGCTGCGGCAAGCAGATAGCTCTCCGGCGTGAAGCCGCGCGTGGTGCCGTGCGCCGCGCGCCAGGCGTCCTCATAGCAGGCGACGTAAAACTCCGCCTCCCGCATCGGGTCGATGGCCTCGCCCCGGAGGTCGGGCGTCTGCTCCCAGACCGGGATGTTCATGCGCTCGAGATGGGCACAGTCTCCGATGTATTCCGGCGTAAAGACGCCGTTTTCGTAGCGGAGGCAGGAGATCGCGGTGTTCCCGCCGAGGGGCAGGCGCTCCGGGTCGCCGGCGCCGATGCCCAGCATCTTTGCCAGCAGGCAGCGGATCGTGACCCCGTGGCTGACGACGGCGACGCTTTTCCCCTCGTTGTCGCGCAATATTTCCTCGATCGCGGGCCAGGCGCGCGCCGTCACCTCGGCATAGCCCTCCGCGCCCTCTTCCTTCCAGCCGTCCTCCCGCTGCAGGAAGCGCTTGATCTCGCCCGGCGCCTCGTACTTCAGGTCGCCGAAAAAGCGGCCCTCCCAGGGGCCCATATCGATCTCCCGCAGGCGCGGATCGATACGCAGCGGCAGGGGATGGTATTGCTGCAGCGCCTCGGCGGTGTGGATGGCGCGGCTGAGGTCGCTGACGTAGATCGCGTCGAGCGGCGTGTCCTTCATCCGCTCGCCCAGCAGCGCCGCCTGGCGCAGTCCGAGCGCGGTGGCCTCGCCGTCCCAATGGCCCTGCATCATGCGATATAAATTGCCCTCCGCCTGCACGTGGCGGATCAAATAAATTTTCGTCATAATCGCACCCGAATCTTGACCGAATGGCCGGAATGAAGTATAATTATCCATTATGAAGGAGAAGTCTGCCGCTCCGGCAGATGACTGCCCATATTATAGCGTGCCTGGCCGTTTTGTACAAGTCCAAAAAGAGGGGTGTATGCCATGCCGCAGGATGCGGGAAACAGGAGAAAGGTGCGAGCCGCGGCGCTTGTCGCGGGCGACGGCGCCATGCTCCAGGCCATCCTGGACTCCATGTATTTCAAAGAGCTGCCGAACTTTGAGCTGGTGGCCGTGATCTCGCCGGAAAAGGGTGTTTACGCCATGCAGCGCGCGCTCAATGCAGGCGTCCCGGCCTATGTGGTCGATCCGGAGCTTTTCCCCACCATGACCAGCCACAGCATGGCCGTGGCCAACAAGCTGCGCGATATGGACATCGAGCTTGTGATCCTCGCCGGCTACGATCTGCCGCTGGGCGTGATCCCCTATCAGTTCAAAAACGCCATCATCGGCACCTATCCCGCCCTTTACCCCGCTTTTGAGGACGAGGAGGGCGACATCCAGCGCGCCGTGCTCGAGCGCGGCGTCAAGGTCACCGGCGCCACCGCCTATTTCTGCGATCAGGACGGCCGCGTCGGCGGCATCATCCTGCAGAAGGCCGTGGACGTGCTGCCGGGCGACGACCCGGAGTCGCTGCGCCGCCGCGTGACGGAGGAGGCCGAGTGGAAGATCCTCAGCCAGGCCGTCGCGCTCTACTGCGCCGGCAAGCTGAAAATCCACGGCAAGCGCGTCGTGATCGGGGACTGAACGAACAAACGAGCATAAGCAAAAGCCCTTCGCCAAAATGAACCGAACCAGTAAAAACGGACAATAGACAAAAGCCCCCTGATGTAGGAAAATGAAAGTACTACATCAGGGGGTATCATTATGGCAAGAAAGTATCA
>CADCHN010000035.1 GCA_902801295.1 Oscillospiraceae bacterium
AGCTAAAACTAAAGGGCCTGACACCTGCTCAACACAGATACCAGACCCTTCAGGTCGCTTAATTAATTCTTTTGTCTAACTTTTGGGGTTCACTTCAGATTGAGCGGCGGGCGTATTTCGGATTGAGTACGCTTTGTAAAATTACCCTAAGGCGTGGTTGGTCCCAACAATGACGCAGGTATGTCCGGGAAACTGATCCAGTTCGATATACATCGGCGCGTTATCCGGGTCGCCTTCAAAGAAGATATTGAGATACGTGCCTCTTCCATAAACCTTTGGAATATCGGTCAGCAGCATTGAGCCGTCCGGCGGCGTCTGTTGGTTGGAATCGGCGTTTTCCGCTTTGTCCCCAAACCTGTAGCCGGAAAAGCCCCAGTATTCCGCCAGCAAGGTGCAGAAGCGGTCCAAGGTCATGTCCGCGGGAATGATGTCGTCGAAGTTCTCGTAGTAGTACCAGACTACATCTTGTCCGTTTTCTCCCCGGATCGTCGTTTCATCCACCGGGGCATCTGTTTCATCCGGCACGGCATACAGCGACGCCGCTGTGATCTTTCCGCTCAGGGTGTCGACACCGATATTACATCCATATTTAGGACCGCCGTCCCGCCTGAAATACCAACGCACATCGTAATGATGGCGGAAGATCCGGCCATACCAATAGCTGCCGCCGTTCTCTTCCTGTATCTCATAAATCGCGTCAGCATGCCCCTCGAAACAGAGCTCAGGTGAAAGGATACCGAGCTTTTTCCATTCTTCGATTTGCTCCAGCGCGACCTTTTCCGCTGATTCCGGGCTGGCGATTGCGCCGTAAGCCGCATAAGCGCCAACCCCCATTGCCAGAATCAGCGCCGCGGCCAGCGCGAAGGTGATGATGCGTCTTGCTTTGATATGTTTGGTGATCTGTTTGTCATGATAGATTTGTTCGGCCATGAGTACATCCTCCTCGTGAATGCCGTTCATAGCGCGAAGAAGTCTCAGCGAATCTAACATAAGCCTGCCTCCAACAGATAGGTTTTCAGCTTGTTCCTGGTACGAAACAGCATGCTTTTGGTTTTGCTCTGGCTGAAGTGCATCCGCATGGCGATCTCCGAAATCGAGACGAGGTGCCAGTAGCGCAGGACAAAGACTGCCTTTTCTGCCGAGGGTAGCCCGGCGACAAAACTGCCGATTGCCTCTTCCAGCTCTTTATCTTCCACGCTTCGTTCCAGATCTGTCCCGTCCGAAAGCACTTCGCTCAGCTCGTCCAACGCGAGTACCGCTTCGCCTCCGCCGCGCTTTTTCCTGTTTTTCGCTCTGATACGGTTCAAAGCGAGCTGCCTTGTGATGCCGCCTAAAAACACCGACAACGCGGAAGGCCGGTCATCCGGCATCCGGTTCCAGGCGCGAAACCAGGTGTCGCTGACGCACTCTTCGGCGTCCTCCTGCGATGCAAGGATGCGATAGGCGATGCTGCGGCAGTATCTGCCGTATTTTTTATCCGTCTCCGATATGGCCAGATCGGAGCGCTGCCAGTACAGATCGACGATCTCTCTGTCTTCCATTCTGTACCTCCTTCAAGAGCTCTCACCCTTATATACACCGTTTGTGAGATTTGGTTGTACGAGTCGGATGCTTTTTATTATATCACAAAAGGGTCATGCGCAGAGGCCAATAAGCGGACTCTGCGCATGACTGGAGTTACTGTTATTAAATCAGCGGATTGTGTAGGTCTGTCCGTTGATTTCGATGCTCACAACCTGGGACACATCAATGGCAAGGCGATCATAGTCCACATGCGGGCGAACAAGGTTCCCATCCACGTCGCTGAAGTCGTGGCCGTTGAAGGAGCAGCTTGAACCGTCGGCAAAAGTCAGCTTCATGGCGCGGAACTGCTCGTCCAGCCAATTGATCCAAGTAACGATATTGTCCTGGCGGAGCTTTGCATCCGTTTCGCTGTCGCTGCTGTGGTCACCGTAGAAATAGGCTGCGTCCTCGGTCTCCAGCATCCAGATGGCCTGATTGCCGCGAAGCTCCACACCGATCAAGGAGACAGGCTTCTCCGTGACGGGGTTCGTCAGAGTAATCGGTTCCGGGAAACGGACAAGGCGCGTGTCCGGGTCGGTGACCTTCACCGTGATACTGCCCAGATTGAGCGAACCGTTGACATTGAACAGAACGGTGATTTCCTCACCGGGCTGTTTCCCCTCCGTGCTGAACATAACGCTCACCGTCAGCGTCTGGCTTTCCGCATCATAGGCGCTGTTCTCATCGCCTGCGGTCATGGCCTGCTCCCAGGTCTGTCCTCCATCGAGGGAGAACATCACCGGATGCTGGGTCAAGGCCAGATCGTCCCTTGTGATAGGCGATACATTTACGATGATACGCTGGTTGCCGCCGTTATTGATGGTGGACAGAAGCGTGACGCCGCTGGTGTTTTCCTCCGGCACCGTGTATTCCTGATAGGCCGGTGCGTCGCTTCCTCCCATGCCGAAGTTTTCTCTCATTTCCGCCTGCCGCTGGCGATGGATACCCATGCCGATAGCGTAAGCTGTCACGCCCAGCGCCAAGATCAGCGCTGCGGCCAAGGCGAAGGTGATGATGCGTTTTTTGCTCATGACTCCGATCCTTTCCGGGGAGCGGCTGCATTGCTTGGGATCATACTGAGCCGCCTCGGCAATAAACCGATCGTCGATGTCGCCGATGATGTCCCATACCTGTTCCCGTGTCATTCCAGCAAACCCTCCTCTTTCAAATAGCGATATAGTCTTTCACGAGTACGGAAAAGACGGACGGAGATCCGGCGGCTGTTGCCGGCATACCAATAGCGCCGCACAAAGCAGAAGCGATCCTCATAGCCGAGCGTATCCAGAAAACGGTTGACCTCGGCGGAGAGCTCCTTTGCTTCAAGCTCCGATTCCACATCGGCAGTAGACGGGATGCACTCCGCCAGCTCATCCAAAACAAGATCGTATTGACCGTTGCGCTTGCGTGCGGTACTGCTGCGGTATTTCACAGACGCAAGATTGCGGGCGATGCGGCAAACATAGCTGATCAGGGAATTTGGATTCTGAGGCGGGATCGTATTCCATACTCCCAGCCAGGTATCGTTCGTACACTCTTCCACATCCTGCGTGCGTCTCAGGATATTGGCTGCCGTTTTCCTTACGGCTGCGCCGTATTTTCGGTCCAGCTCTTCAATGGCCTGTTCCGAGCGCTCATAGAACAGGTTGATGATCTGTCTGTCCTCCAATTTTGTCACTTCCTTTCCGCCTCGCCCTATCAGTATGGATTCGGGTGCGGATATTTCACGGGCTGCAAAAATTTTTGCAAAAATTATTGCGGGGAGCAAGAAACAGCCCGCCGCTCGAATGAGCGGCGGGCCGGCGTATTGAATTTATCAGCTCCCGTTCGTTCTCTTGTCGATCACGCTGCCGTCGCGAAGGTCGATAAGGAGAAAATCGGCCTCCTTGTCGCGGAAATACTCGGAGTAGTCCGGCACTCCGTCGACGCTCTCCTCGCCGTGGAAGCAGAGGACGGGAACGAGCTCATAACTGAAGTCACCGGTAGGCATACGGTAACATCCAACAGAAACGCGGGTGATATCGCGCGTCAGTCCCATAGGCACATCGGTGTCAAAGATATAACGAATGCGGTCGTTCATCGTCCATGCCGACATGGTCTCACGCGCAACAGACATCGCTTGGTCAAGCGAAATCAGTGTTGTTTCCTTGCTCACGCCCTCGTCCATCAGACCTCTGAGGTTCAGATAGAACAGTGTTCCGTCATTGGCGCAGGTGATACTGCAGCACTCGTTCCATCCGCCATTTGCAGGACCGGCCCAAGTGGTGACAACGACCGGCCTGATCGGGATCTCGCGAATTCTCCAACCGTCCATAACGATACAGTAAAGATGGGCCAATGTTCCATCCACGTTATACATTTCCTGAGCTTTTGCCTCAAAGCGCCATTCGCCCAAGCCCATTTCCCGCAGCAGCTCCGCCGCGTCCTGTTCGGCCTGACGCAGCTCTTCGTCTGTCGCCGGGGTGCCGGACAGATGGCCTGTTGCCTCATAGGTGTCCACCTGGGGCGTACCGGCAATCTCGTCCACCCACATACTGATGCTGTGATCCCAGAAGCCAGCACGTTCAACATTATGAGATTTGAAAATGTAGTCAATCCCGTCGCGCTGTCCACGCGCGGAAAGCTCAACATCAACGCCAAAGGGAGCCGAGTCGGTGTAGGTCGGATACTCAATGCTGTAATCGTGGGATTGCTCCTGCCAGTATTCCGAAGGGCGGAACAGATAATCGCATTCCTTCGGCGTGATATCCTCGGGCGCGTGTGCCCAGGCCTCCCGATAGTAGTCCAGGATCGCCTGCCGCGTGCTGCGCACTTGCTCATATTGTTCTTCGGTCAGATCTTCTCCGCAGGCTTCGCGTATTGCCTCAGGCGTTACGCCAACCTCCCAGGCCGCGATCCGTTTTCCGATCTCCTCGCGGCTCAGTTGCCAACCGTATTCATATAAGGGCGCGTCCCCGAAGATCGCCGCCGCAGCCTGTCTGACCATATCCGAGGTGACCAGTTTCGGCTGCACGGCGATGACCGGCAACGCCTCCGGAATGCCGTCGAAGGCATCGTCACGGATGATGATTTTCACTTCGCCGTTTGTGCTCGTCAGCTCCTCATTCCAGCCCATCGGCGTATGGTCTTCCGTCCCATCCACGACGGTGATCTCTTCCGGGGCGGCGCTTTCTTCTGTAAGCGGGATATCCGCCGAAAGGCTTTCTCCCTGCGGTGTCTCCTTTTGCTTTGCCTCGCCGCAGGAGCAGAGGGAAAGCGTCAACGACAAAAGCAGCAATATACAAATCAAGCGTTTCATGACTGCGCTCCTTTCAGATAAGATTCAAAGTCCACACCGTCGGCGAATCGCTCGGCATAGGCCTGCCAGTCCTCCGGCTCGTCGATTGCGCCGTTATAGCTGAATACCACGGTCACGTCGCCCTGCGCGCCGTGCCAAAACGCCAAGCAGCGAAGGCTGGTGCACGGCGGGTTGGACTGAGCCTGACGCGACAACTCCAAGATAGCGATGCTTACCGCCTCGCCGCCCGTCGTGGTGTACTCCCATTCCATATACTCGTCCGTCAGGCTCGTCGTCAGCTCCTCGGCGGGCAGATATCCCGTAAGCTCGGTGTAGACCTCGAAATACTTTCTCTCCCCGTCCAGCTCGATCATGCCCTCGCGCTTGCTTGAACCGTTTTCATAGACGCCGAGGGCATCAAAGAACCGTGCGTCAAACAGCCGCGTCCTCTCCGTGTGCAGCTTCAAACCGTGGGCGTCCGCGATCTCACAGAGCTTGTCCAGCGATTCCCGGTCCCAGCAGCCGTACAGCTGTGCAACAGCCAGCTCCTCATCGGTCTCGGCAAAGCTGCGCTCCAGGTCGCGCCACTCGTAATAGGTCTCGCCTTTTTGGAGCTGCGCGGCGGCCATTTCCTCCTCGTGCGCCGCCCGCCAGCTCAGCCACTCCGCCGCGGCAGAATACTCCGGCGAGCCGGTCACGCCGCCGAGGGAGATATAGCTGTGCCGATGCGTCTCGCGCACCTTTTCCATCGTTTTGGCGTCCGCTTCCGAAAGTGTCACGTCCGTTTCCGCAGTCAGTTCCGGCGTGATGCGCCGCGCAGTCAGGCCGAAGAGCCCGGCAGCGTAAGCTGTTACTGCCAGCAGCGCCGTGATCGCCGCCGCGATCAGAATTGTGCGGATCACTTTGCGCCGATGAAGCTGGACGATATCGCTGCCCTCGATCCGCCGGGCGGCGGAGAGGATAAAGCGGCTGTCGATGCCGTCAAAGGCGTCGACCAACTGATCTCTTGTCATAGCAACCCCTCCTTTTGAAGTCTTTGCAGGAGCTTCTGGCGCGTGCGGCGCAGCTTGGATTTGACCGTGTTTTCGCGCAGCGCAAAGCGCTCGGAAAGCTCCGCGAGCGGGAGGGTAAAGAAGTATCTTGCCACAAAGAGATCGCGCTCCGTCTCCGGAAGCGAGGCCAGAAAGGCGTTGAGCGCGGCAATCAGCTCCGCTGTTTCGACGGCGCGCTGCGGATCATCCGGCGCAGCCAGGCACTCGGAAAGCTCCTCAAAGGCCAGCTCCGCCTCCCCGCCGCCGCGTTTGTGCGCCGTGCGCTTGCGCAGGCGGCTGATGGAGATACGCCGGGTTAGACGTCCGAAATACGCCTTGAGGCTGTCCGGCCGCGTGGGCGGGATCGCGTTCCAGGCGGCAAGCCAGGTGTCGTTCACGCTCTCCTCGGCGTCCTCATGATCGGCCAGCACGTTCATGGCGATGCGGCGGCAAAAGCTGCCGTAGGCGCGTTCGCTCTCGTCGATGGCCGCCTCCGAGCGGGCAAAATACAGTTCAATGATTGAGGCCTCTGTCATTGTATCTCCCTCCTCACCCATCCAGTCGCAAAGGAGCGAAAAAGGTTGCATGGTTTTTTCCCATTATATCACGAAATGAGATAAAGCACAGCCCGCCTCTCTTGGTATGGAGAGACGGGCTGTGCGCCTGTTGAAAATATTCTACCCAGTAGCCTTTGCCCCAGGCGGTTTTGACCGTGGCGAAGGGCTTGCTGTCGTGTAACTTTTCCCGGATATGCTTGACATGAACAGCCAGACAGTCTTCCCGGGCAACATATACCTCGTCCCGCCATACTGCGTCTGAAAGTTCGCGCACGGGCACGACGCGGCCCTTGTTTTCCATCAGAAAGCTGAGAATGGCAAACTCCGTACCGGTCAGCGGGATAGGTTCCCCGCGAAGGGTACACTGCCGCCGAAGCGGGTCTACCTTCAGGTCTCGTATTCTCAGATGATGTGTCGGGCAGGTCAGCGTATCCAACGAAAATCATTCCTTTCAAAATGCCGGAGCAAGGATTTGTTTCTGCTCTCCGTCGATCAGGCAGTCGATCCGATACATTGGGTGATAACAGTTCTTGCCGTCTATGACCCAGGTAATCTCTGCGCTTTGACAAGTGATCTGACGAATTTGTTCCGCGTTTGTTCCGTCAAAGATGCTGAAGCGTCCGGACAACAGCGCCCGGCGCAGACCATCGGCGTCATAGGCATAGCAGGCCGTGCCCGGCTGCAGGCAACGCAGGCTCGCTTTGATGACGTCACCGCTGTTCGCGTTGCTTCTGACGCGGATCTCTCCGTCGTAAAGCAGGCCGTCCGCCGGGTGGAAGGACCAGCTCATGCGGTCCTCCTCGGTTTCGTCCGGCGCAGGCAGTGAATAGCCCGCCCGCTCCAAAACACCAAGCGCCGTCTCTGCCGCTGTCCCCTCCAAAGGCAGCCCGTTGGGAATGTGCAGGTTAAAGTCGCCGTTGTAGTACACCCAGACATATACATTGGAGTGTTCAGCCCAATAGACCGCCAGATCGTCGTATATGTTGGAAAGGTTCCTGTTTCTTGTAAGATCCAGCGCGGCGAACAGGCGATCTGCCGTCTGCTCCGCCTCGCTCTCCGACAGACTGACGATCCGATAGACCCTGACCGTTCCCGGCAGCTGCCCCTCCAGTGCGTCCACGCTGACGCTCTGCGGCTTCCCATGCGCGGGATCGGTGAAATCCTGCGGCACGAAGCCATAAGGACGGGCGGATAGCCACAGCAGTCCCGCCGTGATCGCCGCGATCGGCAACAGCACGCCCAGCGCAGGAAAAAGGACGGACTTGTGCCGCTTAAGGTTTACATAACACAGCCCGAGACATAGACCCCAAGCCCCGCCCATACTGTTGAGCAGTAAATCGTCCAGATCAAAGAAGCCGAGGCCGGTGGCGAACTGGATCAGCTCGATCCCGAGCGGCAGCAGGAGCACGAGCCAATAGAGGCGAACGCCTTTTTCCTTTTTTTGAGCGTGCCAGACGAGCAGCAGCCCCAGCGGGACAAAGGCCAGCGCGTTCAGCAGCATCTGATTCTGCGCGTGGTTATCCGGGCTGACCAGCGCCTCCCGCAGCGCATCAAAGGGGCGAAGCGAGAGCGCGGTAAAAGGTGGAAGGCGGCTGACCCAGCGTCCGGCAAAGGTCACGAACAACAGTGCGCAGAGATACCAGAGGCTCAGCATCCACCGTGCCCGGTATTCTTTACTGAGCGCGCGCTTTTTCCACGGACGGAGCACGAACAGCAGATACAGAACGATGGCGGCGAACAGCCCGGCAAAGACGTACTTTCCGCCAAGCTGCAGATAGTATTTCAAAGAAGCCATACTGTCACCTCTTTCCTCTGCTGTATTTTCCGTATTCGGCTCGAGGCTGTCTCTTAAGCTTTTTTATCCCTCCAAGCCCCACTCGGCGAAGGTCTTCAACTCCAGATCCGTGTGCTCACGCAGCCATTGGAGCGTGTTGACGGAATCCCGTTCCACGCGGAGGGTGTAAAAGGATCGGCTGCGGTAATCCTGCGCGTCCGGATCGAGCAGCGTGAAGTCGATATTGATGGGATAGACGCTCTCGTCATAGCTCTCGTCCGCGATCAGGTGCGCCCGCGCGATATGACCGGCTTCCGCGTCCGGCAGAATACCCTCCCGGTAGAGGCTGATCGCGTCATCCGTCGTGAGATTGATGCCGGTCCATATGAAATAATCCCTGTCGCTCGTCTGATCCCGGAATCCGTAGTCAATGACCGCGTCGACGATCCACGCGCGCGTCACGGGCTTGTCCGCCTGGAGGCGGGCAAGGATGGCCTCCGGCGTGTTGAGCAGCGCCTCGGTTTTCTGCACGAGCGCATCGGTTCGGGGCAGCCGGTACGAGCGGCTGAGCGTGCGCCCGTCGGAGAGCTGATACGTGATCGTTACGCCGCAGTCGCTCTCTTCGGCTTCGCAAAGGGCTTTGTCCGCGATCACCGCGCGATGAAGATCCACAGCCTCGGCGATCAGTGAGGGATCCTTCAGCTCCGCAATCTCCCCGGCGGACCAGAGGCTGACAAACTCCACGTTGTCCGGCGCGGGCACACGCTTTTCATAGCCTGTGAGGTCAAACTCGAACACGCCAACAAAGAGGGCGATCACCGCACAGGCCACAGTAAAGCCGCGCCACCGGCCGCGAAAGACCTTCAGCGTCTTCTGGATCAGCATTTCGGCGGCGAAGTAACCGATGAAGGCCCCGATGAGCATCAAGCCCAGCGCAAGCAGCGCCGCGGCAAGCCCCCTCGCCTGCTGCCGGAAGAAGGTCTGAAGGATCACATGCGCAAAAACCAGCGCCGTGCCGAAGCAGAGACAGTATTTGAACACTGGCTTGAGAACCTGGATAGCTACCACGTCGCCCGCGGTCTCCATCCTGCGGCGGCGGTAGAGCAGCAACGCGGCCGCGGAGAGAAGCAGCCCCACCGCGCAGTAGGCTGCCAGAACGCCGAGGCCGTTGAGCGTATAGCCGTAAGGCTGGAGCCAGGTGGTCCCCAGCTTATCCATCAGCAGCACCGGAGGCGAAAGAAAGTGGAGTTTTGAGCCGCCGTTAATCATGCCGAAGACGAAGGTCGCCAGCAGCCCGCGCGCGCAGTTCTCAGCCACCGCGGCGGTGAAGCTCAGCACGACATAGACCGCCGGAAGCACCAGGAGGTTGCCCGTGAGCATGGCGCAAAAGACCGCGAAGCCGTAGAAGGCAATGTTGCCCATTGCGGCAAGCGAGAAAAATCGAAGCAGCGCGGAGACGTGCAGCAGGCCGCGCGTGCAGAAGAGCAGCGCCGTCAGAAGTACGACAAGCAGATCAGCCAGCAGCAGCGGGACGAGCCCGGTGAGCCAGGCCGTCAGGAACATGGTCTCCCTTCGGATCGGGAGGCTGTTCATCATACCGCAGCTCTTGCTCTGATAGAGATAGTGGAACATGGCCATGGCCGCGATCACACCCACAAAGGCGGAGAGAAACACTACGGCAATGCCCTCCTGCACGGCGGAGAGATCCATCTGCGCCACGGCCTCCTCCAAGCTGACGGCCTGCGGGCCGGGCTGGTTGATGCGCGCGGCCTGCGAGGAGAGATTGATGGGCAGAAGAAACAACAGCAGGCAGAAATAGGCTGCCCAGAGCGGCCAGAAGCGCCGCAGAAGGTTTTGAGAGATTCCCCGGTTAAAGAACGAGATCTTTGACTTCATAGTCGGCACCTCCCAACTCGTAAATGAAGATTTCTTCCAAAGAAAGCGGCACCACGTCCAGGAAGAGCGGCTGCGTCGCAGCGATTTTTTCCGTCAGCTCCTCGGACCTTCCGCGCAGAATGAGCTGCCGCAGCCGTCCGGTCGAGGATTCGTGTACGATTTCCAGTCCCTCGGGCAGCCTGCCACCGTCGGGATAGGCCAGCTGGAGCTTGACGAGGTTTTCCTGCAGCTCGCTGAGGCTGCGCTCAATCAGCATTTTCCCGTGGTTCATGATCCCGACGTGATCGCACACGTCCTCCAACTCGCGCAGGTTGTGGGACGAGACCAGCACCGTCGTGCCATACTGTTCCACGTCCGAGAGCAGCACACTCCAGACCTGCCGGCGCATAACGGGGTCGAGCCCGTCCACCGGTTCATCGAGCACCAGCAGCTCCGGGCGCTGTGCCATCGCGATCTGAAAAGCAGCCTGCTTTTGCTGCCCCTTGGAGAGCTTGCGCATGGGGCGCTTCGGGTCGAGTCCAAAGAGCTCGGAGAGCTTTTCGTAGCGTTCGCTATCAAAGCTCGGATACAGGCTCTGTGCAAAGCGCGCCATGTCACGGATGCTTGCCTGGGTATAAAAGAAAATATCATCCGGGATATACGCGATTCTTGCCTTGATTGACGGGTTTTCAAAGACCGGTTCTCCGTCGACAAGCAATTCGCCTTCGTCCTGTCGGTAGATGCCAGCCAGATGGCGGATAAATGTGGACTTACCGGCGCCGTTCGGTCCTACCAGACCGTAGACCGCGCCTTTCGGCGCAGTCAGAGACAGACCGTCGAGCGCTGCAAAGCCTTCAAAGCGCTTAATGAGCCCTCTTCCTTCAATCATGATCGTTTCCCTCCTTCATGAGAGCGATAATCTCCTCGTCTGTCAGTCCGAGGGTGCGGAGCTCTCCGACGGCCTGTTGCAGCTGCGCAGTCAGCTCCGTCCGGCGGGCGAGCACGGCTGCGTCCGTCTTACAGACGAAGCTGCCCCGTCCCGGCACCGAACAGATGCAGCCCTCGGCCTCCAGCTCGCGGTAGGCGCGCTGAATGGTATTGGGATTGATGGCAAGACTCGCTGCCAGCTCCCGTACGGAGGGCATTTTGGCGTTTGGCTCCAGCACACCCGTCAGGATGAGCTGCCGGAAGCCGTCGCGCAGCTGCTCGTAGATCGGCCGCGGATCGCGATAGTTGATCTGGATCACGCAGACACCTCCTGTGTTAACTGTATTAGTTGGTTTAGTACAGTTAAGATAGCACAGTTTCTGTGATCTTGTCAAGAGGCCAGGATAATTTAAGATTTCATCAGAAGTAACAGCCAGCGGGAGCGATGAATCGCTCCCGCCTTCAATATGAACCTCAGCCGTATTGCTCCGCAACATAAATGCTCGCCCGGGATTGGATCGCTTTTGCGGTTTCTTCCGCGCTATTTTGCCCGCCATAATAGCGGTTGATCTCGTCGCGCAGGATGCGGATCAGCCCCTCGTCAGTGCTGACCATTTTCGTCGTGCCGTAGATCTGTTGCCGCAGCTCTTCCGCATTTTCCGGGGTCATGTAGCTGATCTGGAAACGCTCGTCGTAGTCGTCGGAGATCTCCGCCGCCAGCTCCCGCTCGAAGGCGGCCTTGAACACGGGAATGCCGTCATTGAGCCCGATCAGATCCGAACCTTCCATTAGTGTGCGTACAAAGCGCCACGCTCCGGCTTGACGAGCGCTCGCCGCCATGATGCCGATGCGGGTGTTTGTTCCCATCGTCCCGCGCCAGGCGTTGGGGCTGCTGCCCAGCTTGAGGAAATAGCTGCCAGTGCCCTCTGTTTCGGGAAAGCCCGCGACCACATATTCATCCTTCATCATGTATTTCTCTTGATGCCCGGCGTTGGAAGCCAGATCGTAGCAGATGTTCATCAGCTTCGCTTCCTCGCTGTACTGTCCGCCGTCGGGCAGAGCCTTCATCAGCTCCAGCCAATGGACGAAGGCGGGACTGTCGAAGGAACAGGTCGCCGTGTCGCGGTCAACGAACTCCGCGGTCGCCGCCCAGATAAACAGCGTTGTAATCAGCTCGCGGTCATAGCTATGCCAGAGCGGGTCCATCTCCGGATGCGCGTCGATCAGCGCCTCAATGCTCTCTACCGTCCAGTTTTCCCGCCCGGGGAACAGCTCTCGGCATGGGTCGTCATCGTGAGAAGCGTGAAGCGCTCGGTGTACTCGTACAGCCCGCCGTTTTGCGTCATGAGAGCCAGCAGCGGCTCAATGAAGTCCTCCCGGCTGATGCTATCATCCGCGTCGATCATCGGCAGCATGTCCGACAGCAGCCCGGAATCCAGCGCGTTATCCGGTAGAAAGCTCGTATCTAGAAGATCAAGATCACTGCGCGTAGCGAGCTCGATCAGCATCCGATCCCGCTCCTGCTCGCCGTGGTAGATGATCGGCACGACCTCGATCTTATACTCCGGGTCGGTGTTATTGAAGCGGATCACCGCGTCGGTCAGCGAGGAATTCAGCGCATAGTATTCCTCGCTGATCCCGGCCAGATAGAGCGGCTGCCGCACCGGCACTTGGCCTCGGGTCACGCGGATCAGGCGCGTGCCGTAGATCGGATCGCCGCCGGGATAGTAGAAGTCGCCCAGCGAGTTTTCAAAGCCCTCGTAGCCGCCTTTTTCCGAGAGGCTCAGCGCCACGTTGAGCCAGTTAAAGAGCTTCTCTCCCGTTCCATTCTCCGTGTTGCAGACAAGAAGCTCCTGCCCGGCAGAGCGCAGAAAGCGTCCATTATTGCTGTCGAGCATGTTGATGCCCTCGCCGACGGAGATCGGCGCACCGAGGCTAATCGTCGCCGGATCAAAGGGCGCGAAGCCGTCCTGCGTCCAGAGATAGCGCGTGCCGTTTACACGGAAGCCATAAAAGTTGCCGCCGCTAGGGAACTCCGGCTCGGAGAGGACATTTACTTCGGCGTCGATCAGATACACGCGGTCCATCGCGCCGAGCAGCGCCCGCTCGTCGTCGAGGGCCAGCAGGCCGGAGAAAAAGAGACCGCTGCCCTCGGTGCTGCCCTCGCCCTCAAAGGGGATGCGCACCGCCGTGCTCTCGCCGGAATCCCGGTCGATGTGAAGGACATAGTAGCCAAGCTCGTCTTCGTTCCGGCCTGTTCCTTTTTGGTAATCTTCATAACGGTTGCTTTCTTTCAACAGTGCCCAGATACTGTGCCCGGCTGGGCTCACTCCGTACATCTCCGGCTGCCATGCGTCCGCGGTTGTGAAATCCACCCGCTGCCATTCGTCATTCAGCGTGTCATAGGCGGCGATGACAATGCCGCCTTCCGGCGTGAAGCCGCTCATCCAGATGCTGTCGCCCTCGGTGTTCCAGCCGTTGATGCTCCGCAGCCATGCGGGGAAGGCGATGCGCGTGGGGATATAGCCCTCTTCGGTCTCCACGGTGTTCAGCGGCTCTGCATTCGGGCGATCTTCCTCGTCCCCGCCTTTTCCGCAGGCAGCGAGCCCGAGCAGGAGCGACAGGGCAAGCAGACTTGCAAGAATCCTTTTTTTCATGTATCATACCTCCGTTGATCCGGAATCATCTTTCACCTATAAAAACACAAGTTTTGCGAAAAATGTCCCACAGCTGCAACATTTTTCTTTTTGCCTGTGTTCTTGTATATGGAGAACTCCAAACAAACAGAAAACGAGGTAGTTTCCATGACAGAAGCAGTTTTGCTGTCGCGGCTGAAAAATATGTGCAGACCATCGCGGCCAATATCACGATCCCGCCGCTGCAGCCTGAGGATGTGGAGGAAGTCGCCTCTGACGTGTTCCTTGCTCTCTGGAACAATGCGGACGCAGTGGAAGAGGGCAAATTGAAAGCCTGGCTCGCCGCTGTGACGCGCAACACGGCCAAGAACAAGCTGCGCAGCAATCATCTGGCTATGCCTTTAGAGGATGATTATTTCATACTCAATGTCCCCGATGTGGAAGACGAGTTGCTGGAACAGGAGCTGCAGACGCTCACCCGCGAGGCAGTAGCCTCCCTTCCGGAGCCGGAGCACAGCATTTTCGTGCGGCACTATTTTCTGTGCGGCGTTGGACTTGAACGCCTCCACTGTGCGCTCCAAGCTCCTGCGCGGCAGGGAAAAGCTGAAGGAATATCTGACAGAAAGGGGGTACGGCTGTGAAGATGGTTCTTGCTGATCTGTCGAGCGAATGCTTCGACGAGAGCATTGAGTTGGGCGAATACAATGAAATGACAGCGAAGATCCAGCGGCGGGTGTTGGCACAGATCAAGGACGATCAGCGGCGGAAACACTTTGCCATGAGACAAGCACTGAGTATTGCGATTATTGCTGCGGTACTGGTGTCGCTTCTGACCGTGACCGCCTATGCGCTGGGGCTGTTCAAGCTGAACAAGAATCATATACCGGAAGAAGTCACCGTGCATGGGGAGTGGATCGAACGAGACAGCGAGGGAAAAATTACCGATGTTCAGTTCATGCGGTATCCTGATACGAACCTTGTATTCACCTATGATTGCGAGGCAACGCCGCACTATGTGGAGTTCAAGCCCGGCTGGCTGCCCTCTGATTCAAGCTTTCAGGTAGGAGAACACGAAGGGTGGTATTCTCACATGATTGATGACGGCAGTTCGGCAGTTGGTCAGATTCTCTATAACATTGACGTGTTTTACGCTGTCCCCGGATTCCAACTGGTTATGATGTATCAGAGCGAGATCCTGGAGGAGTCGCTTTGGGAAGGCTACGAGGTCACGAAGCTCGTCAACCACAACCCCGTTTGGGGCGATGATAACTATGTGCTGCTGTTCAGCCCGGAGCACGGCTATATGATCCGAGTCGGCGGCGGCCTCGACATGGACACGCTGGAGAAGATCGCGCAGAATCTCGAAGTGCGTATTCTGGACGAAGAAGTGGAATACAATCCGGATTATAATATTGGTATCATCAATGTAGCCAGAGGCTAAGACACAAGCGGGAGCGACGAATCGCTCCCGCTTGGTGCATTTTAATGTATTATCCGTATTGCTCTGCCAAATAGAGATTTGCTTTGGATTGGATGAGCTTCGCCACATCCTCCGCCGACCGGTCGCCAGCGTAATAGGCGCCGGCTGCGTCCAGAATCGTATCCAGCAGCACTTGATCGTAATCATACAGGCTGCTGGCCCGCGCCGTCAGAGTAAGAATACGTTCACCGGTATCCGGCCCGGCTACGATCTCCAGATCGGGGTTGCCGTACTCGGCGGCGTTCGTTGAGATTTGATTTTCCAGCCAGACCGACATGCGGAAGTCGTAGGCGCTGCGTGTTGTCGGGATACACATGAGGCAGTAGGTCTCCCCGGGCGTGTCGTTCCATTTCTCCCGCGTCAGATAGCCGTCACTGAGCAGAAAGCGGAAAAACTCCCATACGGCCTCCTTGTTCGGGCTGGCAGACGACATGCCGAGCCGCAGGAAGGGCTCCAGCGCGATGCCGCTGCCGCGGTCACTGGGAAAGCCGACGAAGCGCGGCTCGCCGCGAAAGATCGCGTCCGCCTGCTGCAGCATGAACACCGGCATGTTGTTCAGGTTGAGAAAGTAAAAGATCTGCTCGCCGCTGACGAGGCGCTGCGTTGTTTCATTCCGGAGCCTGTGATACTCCGTCAATTCCTCCGGCGTCATTTCCACCAGTTCTTTGCCCGGCAGCTGCTTCGACAGCTCCAGCAAACGAACAAAGGACTCGCTGTCAAAGCGGCAGGATGGCGCGTCGTAGTCCACAAAATCTGCGCCGGCGAAACGCAGGACGGCTTCCCAGAATTCCCGGCGGTTCATGCAGCCGAAGAGCTGCTGCGTATCATACTGCTTCGAAAGCGCAAAGAGATCGTCCATCGACAGGGACTCCTTATCCCCAAACTGTTCTTTGCTGCCGCAGACAAGGCGCAGCCGATAGGTCGGAACGAGGTCGTAGAGCTTTCCGTCCCGCTCCAGCAGGCGAATCACCTCCGGCAGAAGGTTTTCGCGATCGATCTCGGGATCGGTGTCGATCCAGGGCCAGAGGTCTTCGATCAGCCCCTTGTTGATGTATGAGCGGGCCGGGAGCGTATTGAGATCGAAAATGTCCGGAGTATAGCCGGAGAGAATGTCCGTGTTCAGGCGGCTCAGGCCGTTGACCGTGGCATTTCCCGAGTCAAAATCGGCATAATTGATGAGGTCGATCTTCACATCTGCGCTCTGATCATTGAAGTCCCGCACGGCTTCGCTCAGCCATGACCAGGACGTGGTGTCGTAACTTGCCAGCCGCAGGATCGTCAGCCCTTCCACGTCCGCGGGATGCCAGAGCGCGGGCTGCCCGCTCTTCGGCACCAGCAGGCAGTCGTCAGCCAGCCAGCAGAAGCTGAAGCCGTTGAAGCCGCTGGCAAAACTGCTGACAAAGCCCTCTCGCGTACCCTCCGGAAGCGCGATCCGATAGACCGTGTTGCCGACGAGACCGAAGATGGTGTTCTCTGGGCCGTTGAACAGCTTGTCATAGTGCCCTTCGAGCGTGAGTTTGTTCACCGGCTGCCCTTCATCATCGAGGAACTGCAGCTTCGTTCCCTCCGGGTCGTCCCAGGCGAGGATCGGCATTTCGCCGCTTTGGATCAGCATTACGCGGTTGTTGACGAGCTCCTGCGTTTTCAGGATCGTACCGTCTTCATCCAGAACGAGCAGCTGCGTGTCGGCGCTGACAAGGCAGCGACTTTCCGTCAGGCAAAGATCGCACGCGAGAATACCCGGTTCCAGATGCAGCGTTATGCGGCGAACGCTGTTGTCAGCCGCAGCAAGCAGCAGGATGTGCTCTTCGTCCTGTCCCTGTGAGATCGCCGCAGCGCTGCCATCATCACGTGCAGCCAGCGCGGAAAAGGGACAATCCAGACCGCTGTTCGGAATTTTTGTAAATGCGCCCGTTTCAGGATCAAGTCGATACAGGATAAAGCCCTCTTCGCCAGCGGTCTGCGAACAGGCAGAAATGACCGCGCTGTCCCCGGCCCTGACACCCTGCCAGAAACCGTAACCCGCATCCGGGAAAGAAAGGATCTCCGGGGCGAACATCTGCCCGCCGCCCTTGCCGGTCAGATCGGCGCTGAAGCTCTGGGGCGCATCGGTCGAACGCGGCGTTTCCTTTGCGGCGCTTTGCGCCGGGCGCTGCTCCTCATTGTTGCCGGTCTGCGTGGGGTCGCCGCAGGAGCACAGCAGCAGGCACAGAGCAAGCAGAAGGGCGATGAAACGATATGTACTTTTCATGGCCGCACCTCACGAAAAGCAGCGGAGGTCGACGGCATCGGCCAACATTTCGAGTGCATACGCCTCCACGGGACCGGTGATGACGACATAGGCCGCGTCTGTCTCGTAGAGAATATAGCCCGTCTGCGTGTCGGGATAGGAAACCTCCGTCACCGCGCTGATCGAAACCTGTTCACCACAGGCTGTGTCATAGGCCCAGCCCCCGGCGTCCGGTTTGAGGATCGGGTGGAGCAGCGGGTCAAGGCTGCCCTTGGGGATGTAGTGCAGCGTGCCGCTCAGATTGCCGATCTGAAACTCGCCATAGCGCGTTCCGTTTTCCCAGACGATAACGGTTTCAAGTTCACCGTCTGTCAGGAAGCCGCCCATGCCGAAGACATCAAAGCAGGCTTCCTCGCTCAATTCGCCCTCCGCCATGGCGCGCTCGTAGGCATCCGCCTCCATGCCGCCGCCGGGATAGACGCCGCTTTCATGGAAAGGCAGGCGATACCAGATGATATTTGCTTTTCCTGGCGTTGTCAGCGGAGTTCCATCCAGAATATTGTCAAGTCCCTCGTCTACTTCTGCGATCCCGGTAGGGAAGCTGCCGTAGTAATAGAGCTGGGAATAGCCCTCCGGATGGAAGCTGTTCATTTTTGCCAGTTTCTCGTTGGCAATCGGCAGATAATAGTCGTTGAACAGCGTCTGAAAGGCACTGGAACCCAGATATTCATCCGTCTGTGCGAAATCGGCCAGCGTCAGCAATCCGTCACGGACCTCTGCCACGCTGGGGCTGGTGTTCTGCACGGCGGAGAGATCCGGCGACAGGCGCACCATTGCCGCAAAATCGAAGCAGTCGGCCAGCACTTCGGCGTTGTCGCTCGTGCTGCGCACGGTGACGAGGTAATCCTCGCTCTCGTAGAAGATGAAGCTGGAGCCCTGCCCATCGGCCACGGACAGTACGACGGAATCCCCGTTTGCGTTGGTGTACTCCCGCTCAGTGTAATCCTCAACGTGGACGACCGGCAGATAGGCGGGATCGAGCGTCCCGCGGCGCCCGCAATCGACGGTGAAATCCAGCTCCGTTCCATCAGCCAGCTTTGCCCGGCCGCCCTCGGCATGATAGGAGCCATCCTCATAGACGTAGGCCGTCGGCCAGCCCTCCATGCCGTTTTCGCTTCGCATAAACGCTTCCAGCCCGGTGACGCGAAGGAACAGCTCCCGCGTCGGCGGGATGACGACTTCCGTGTGCAGTGTGATGCCGTATTCGTCCCGGATTTCCAGCAGCTTGGCGAGCGCTTCCTTGTCAAAAGCACCGTAGACCGGCTGGAGCTTTTGCAGCTCCGGGTCGTCGGGGTGCCAGTTTTCGGCGTTGTTGTTGCTCAGATTCGTATAGGTTTTTCGATGCTCGTTCATATAGGCGATCCAGGCAGCATGAGCCTGTCCGGCCGGTTCGTCGGCATAGGCGCTGCGGGAAAGGATCCCGCTCTCGCCCGGGTCAGAAATAGCCTGCGTGACGGATTCGACCGGCGTCACGCGCTGCCGCAGCCCAAACCAGCCCAGCGCGTAGGCGGCGGTTCCCAGACCCAGAATCAGTGCGGCGGCCAGCGCGAAGGTGATGATGCGCTTCTTCATGATGTGTCCGGCAGCGCCCCCGGTCTGATAGCCCAGCCTTTTGCGGGCGCTTTCCAGATCGCTGTCGTCCAACTCGTTCAGGGCAAATAACAGCATTTCGCTTTTCAGCATAATCCTTCCTCCATAAGCTGCCGATGCAGCTTGTTCCTTGTGCGGTGGAGCATGGTTTTGACTTTGCTTTCCGAAAACCCGGTTTTCTCCGCGATCTCCCGGATCGAAGCCATGTACCAATAACGGCAGAGAAACACGTCCCGCTCGTCCTTGCTGAGAGCCTTGACCATGCGGCGCAGCTCTCGGTTCAGTTCCCGCAGTTCAAGCTCCTGCTCTGTATCCCGCCCGGAATCCAGCGTTTCCGCCAGCTCGTCCAGGATCAGCGGCAGTTCGCCGCCGCCGCGCCGAAGGCTGTTGTTCTCGCGCAGGCGCGTGAGCGACAGCCAGCGGGTCAGCTTGCCGAGATAGGGCGCGAGAAGCGACGGCCTGTGCGTCGGCATGGAGTTCCACGCCTTCATCCAGGTGTCGTTGACGCATTCTTCCGCGTCCGCCGTATTGGCCAGTATGTTGTAGGAGACTGTCCGGCAGTAGCTGCCGAACTTTCGTTCGGTTTCTTCAATCGCTTTCTCGGAGCGTGCCCAATAGAGATCGACGATCTGTTTGTCATCCATGCTCTGATCCTCCTGTTTTGAGGTCCCTCACTCTAATAAAAGCGGTTTGGACGGGAAGGTTACAGAAAAAGAGTAAATTAATTATATTATAGCACATAAGGAAAACCGGTTTCTTACGTTTTCGTAAGATTGCCCCGCTGTCGTTGAAAGTGGGGCATTTTTCGTATATAATTCAGAGAAAGAAATCACACCTCTTTTGTTGGAGGATGCTATGCAAACAACGATCCTGCTTGTCGAGGACGACGCCGTTTTGCGCCGGGGGCTCGCGGAGCTGTTTACCCGCGAGGGCTACCATGTCATCGAAGCCGCATCCGTGCGCGAGGCAAAGGAAAAACTGAACAGCGAAGTACAAGCCGTTGTGCTGGACGTGGGTCTCCCGGACGGCGACGGGGTCACGCTCTGCCGCGCATGGCGGGAGGCCGGAGAGCAGCGGCCGATTCTGTTCCTCACGGCAAAGGACGAGGAGCTGGATGTAGTACGCGCGCTGGACTCCGGCGGAAACGACTATGTGACCAAGCCCTTTCGGATGCAGGAACTGCTTTCCCGCATCCGTGTCCTTCTGCGCAGCGCAAAGCCCCAGACCGTTCAGCGCGACAGCTTTACCGTTGACGAGAGCAAAATGCAGATCGCCAAGGACGGCGAGCCCTTGCCCTTGACGCTGACGGAATACAAGATCGTAAGCTGATGGAACGTCGGGGCGTCGTGCCGCGGAATCTGCTGCTGGAAGTTCTATGGGACGACGGGAGCAAATTCATAGATGATAATACCTTGTCCGTTCACATGAGCCGCCTGCGCGAGAAGATCGGCGCAGAGCACATCAAGACGATCCGGGGAGTGGGGTATCAATGGTCGGATACATGATTTCAGCCGTCCTCCTGCTTGTCGTGATCGTGCTGGCCGTGAAGCTCCTGTTGCAGAGGAAACGCCTGCGGGACTTGGCGGAATCTATGGAGGACTATTTGAACCGGGGCGGCGAGCCTGCGCCGTTTTCTCTCCGCGAGGACACGGTCGCTCCCGTGGAGAACGCTGCCTCGGAGCTGGAAAACCGAATCGCCATACTGACGGAACGGTTGCGGGAGGAAATCGAGCGCACCAGCTCCCTCACGGCGGACATTTCCCATCAACTCAAGACGCCCCTTGCCTCCCTGCGCCTGTTTGTAGAAATGGACGAGAGCGCACACATGGCCGAAGAACTCGGCCAGATCGAGCGCATGGAAAGGCTGATCGGCAGTCTCCTGCGGCTGGAAAAGCTCTGCGCGGAC
>CADCHN010000036.1 GCA_902801295.1 Oscillospiraceae bacterium
GCCGATGGAGCTTCGTCTCCTTGCAGCGTAGCTTCCTGTCCTGAATATTTGTCTACTTGACAGGGAGCATCACAAAACAGAGTCCGTTTTATTGGACAGTGATCTGTGTTATACTGGGGCTGGACTATTGAAAGGGGGCTTGGCCATGCCGAAATCACCGAACCAGAAGCTCAAGCTGCTCTATCTGCTGCGCTATCTGATGAAAAACAGCGACGAGGCGCACCCGCTCACGGTGCAGGACATGATTGAGGAGCTGGCGCGCAACGACGTCTCGGCCGAACGCAAGACGATCTACGACGACATCGAGTCACTGCGCCGCTTCGGTGTGGACATCGTGCAGCGCAAGGACAAATCCACGGGCTATTACGTCGCCGCGCGCGACTTTGAGCTGCCGGAGCTCAAGCTCCTCGTGGACAGCATCCAGAGCTCCAAGTTCATCACCCAACGCAAGACCCTCTCCCTCATCAAGAAGCTCGAAAACCTCGCCAGCGTCTACGACGCGCAGCTTCTGGAGCGCCAGGTCTACGTGCGCGGCCGGGTCAAGAGCATGAACGAGAGCGTCTACTACAACGTGGACGAGATCTCCGGCGCCATCACGCGCGACCGGGCGATCCGCTTCAAATATTTCGAGTTCACCGTCTCCGGCGAGCGGCGCTACCGCCACGACGGCGCCTGGTACATCGTCAGTCCCTTCGCGCTGATGTGGGACGACGAAAACTACTACCTGCTGGCCTGGGACGCCTCGGCCTGCCGCCTCAAGCACTACCGGGTGGACAAGATGAGCCGGATCGAGGCGCTCGAGCAGCGGCGCGAGGGCAAGGAGGCCTTTCAGAAGCTCGACATGTCCTCCTACTCCCAGCGTGTGTTCGGCATGTTCACGGGCGAGGAAAAGCGGGTGCGCCTGCGCTTTCTCAACCACCTGGCCGGCGCGGTTATCGACCGCTTCGGCAAGGATCTGATCCTCACGCCGGACGGGGACGAGCACTTCATCATCGCCGTTGACCTGGTGGTCAGTCCGCAGTTTTTCGCCTGGGTCTTCGGCTTCGGCGCAGAGGCGGAGATTCTCTCCCCCGAGAGCGTGCGGCGGCAGATGGGCCGCGAGGCCGCTTCCATCGCCGCGCTCTACGGGCAGTAACGCTTGCCGACACTGATATTTTCTGATATAGTAAAAGAAAAAAACGGGAGGAATCAGTATGCAGTGGATCGCAGACGAGCAGTATGCGGAACAGATGCGCGATATTGTGGAGCCCTATCTCGCCGCCCGGCGTGAAGCGGGCTATGACGAGCGCGTCAAGGGACAGCCGGTTTATTTTGAGCACTACCGGGCGGACAGTCCCCGGGGGGTCGTGGTTATCAGCCACGGCTTCACCGAGTCGGTCAAAAAATATGCCGAGGGCATTTATTATCTGCTGCAGGCTGGCTTTGAGGTCTGGGGCTTCGACCACCGCGGGCACGGACGCTCCTTCCGCGCCAACGGCAACCCTCTCGTCGTCCACGCCGACCGTTTTGACGACTATGTGCGCGACCTGCAGCACCTGACTGAGACGCGCGTCAAGCCAGCGGCGGGCGAGCTGCCGCTGTATCTCTACTGCCACTCGATGGGCGGCTGCGTCGGCGCGCGGCTCATGGAAACCTGCCCGACGCTGTTCCGAAAGGCCGTGCTCTCCTCTCCGATGCTCGGGCTCGGCTTCGGCAAGATCCCCGTGCCGGTGGCCTACGCAGTCGCAAGCCTCCGCGGTATCGGCGCCAAGGGCATGGAGCCCATGTCCCCGGTCAGCGCCTTCCCCGTGGAGACCTATGAAGAAAGCGCCGCCAACTCCGAGCCGCGCTTCCGCTGGTATTATGAAAAGAAGCTGGCCGACCCGAAACTGCAGACCTGCGCCGCCTCCGCCGGCTGGGGGCGGGAGGCGATCCGCGCCTGCTCCGTGGCCCGCTCGAAAAAGGAAACCGCAAAGATCCAAATTCCCGTGCTGCTCTTCCAGGCGGGCAACGACGCCTTTGTGAAAAACGAGGCCCAGGACGAATTTGCCGCCCGCGTGCCGAGCTGCACGCTGCGGAAAATGCCCGGCCTGCGCCACGAGCTGTTTTTCAGCGACAAGGAAACGCTGCAAAAATACTGGGGACAGATCTTCGATTTTTACGAGAAGTAAAAAATGAAAACGCGGCGTCCCATCAGGGACGCCGCGTTTTCAGCTGAACGGCTCAGCCCTCGATCCAGGCTCTGGTCTGCTCGCGCAGCCAGTCGGCCCATTCGCCGATGCCCTCGCCGGTACGGGAGGAGATCGGGATGATCTTCATGTTGGGGTTGAGCCGGTGGACGTACTCTTTGCACTTTTCGATGTCAAAATCGAAATAAGGCAGCACGTCGATCTTGTTGATGAGCAGCACGTCGCAGATGGAGAACATCAGCGGGTACTTGAGGGGCTTGTCGTGGCCCTCGGGCACGGAGAGGATCATCGCATTTTTCACGGCGCCGGTGTCAAACTCCGCCGGGCAGACGAGGTTGCCGATGTTTTCGAGGATCGCGAGGTCCACGTCCTCCACGCCCATGCCCTCGAGGCCCTGCTTGGTCATGCCCGCGTCCAGGTGGCACATGCCGCCGGTGTGCAGCTGAATGACCTTCACGCCGGTCTTCTCGATGGTGGCGGCGTCCACGTCGGAGTCGATGTCGGCCTCCATGATGCCGATGCGCACTTCGTCCTTGAGCGCCTCGATCGTGCGGCGCAGCGTGGTGGTCTTGCCGGAGCCGGGCGAACTCATCAGGTTCAGCAGAAAGGTCTTGTTCTGCTTGAGCTCTGCGCGCAGCTTGTCCGCCTCGCGGTCGTTATTTTCAAACACGCTCTGTTTGATTTCCAGAATGCGATAGCCTTCCATATTCCATCCTCCCAAAAGAGTTTTTTCCTGTTTGATAGTATCACAATCAGCCCAGCAATGCAAGCGCGGCGCGAAAGCTCTGTTCAAATTCGGCGCGGCGCTGCGCATAGCCGCTCTGAGCCTCGGGCAGGCAGGCGCGGCAGGTCTGCGCCGTCAGGGCAAGTCCGGCGGAAACGGCGTCGTCCGCGCCGCCGGAGAAATCCCCGGCGGGCGCCAGGCCCTGCTCCAGCGCAGCCGCCGCCGCGCGCTCGTCCGTATACAGCCAGCGGATGAAGTCCGCCGCTTCGTCCGTGTCCGCGTCCGCGGAGACGGCCAGGCCCCAGATTCGCACCGGTGCCGTCGCCTCGCAGTCCGCCATCGGCGGCAGCGGCAGCACGGCTATTGTGCCGGGCTCCGCCGCAGTCAGCGCGCGGCTGCTGCAAACGCCGCAGACGAGGTCTCCGCGTTCGATCGCCGGCAGCACCGCCTCCTCCAGCGAAACGAGTCCGCCCTCAAAGGCGGCCTCCGCCAGCAGATTATAGACCTCCCGATAGCTCTCGCTCTCCAGATCCTGCTCGCGCATGGCAAAAAAGGGACTGCCCTTCTGCCCAAGCAGGCAGGCAAAAAGCTGCGCAAAAGAGTCGGCGGAGAAAAAGGGCTGCCCGTGCGTCCGGCCGTAGTCGGCGGCAAGCGCGCAGAGCGCCTCCATACTGCCGCAGTCCTTCAGCAGCGCCAGATTCTCTTCCCGCAGCGCCAGCACAGCAGCCTCCGCCCCCAGTGGGACAAAGCGCCCCTCGGCGCAGACCGGCGCGTCCCGGAACAGCGCGGGCCACTCCTCCGGCGGCGTCAGCGCACCCAATGCGCCCTCGGCCACCAGCGCTTCCGCCGTCGGCTCCTCGCAGAGCAGCAGGTCGGCGTTTTCCCGTCCCGGCGCACGCAGCATCTCGGCCGCAGAGGCAAAGGACTGCACGCGGACAGAGAGCGCGGGGTTCATTGCGCCGTATTCCTCCGCCAGCCGGGCAATCGCATCGCCAAGCGGCGCGTCCTCCGCCAGCCACAGCACCAGCTCCTTCTCCGTCGGCGCTTCCGACGGCGTCGGGCTCGGGGGTTCCGGCGCGGCGGAGGGCATGGGCCGGGTTTCCGGCGTAGGTTCCGGCGACCCGCTCTGCTTCCCGCAGCCGCCGAGCAGCAGGATCATGCACAGCAGCAGGGCCGTCAGACCCTTCCAGACTTGTTTCATATCATCCTCCGGGGCAGCATCCCGCCCCATCGCTTGCATTTTTTCACTTTTTTATATCATATTTTCCGCTGCTTGACAAGGCTTCGCCTTTTCCGGTATACTCTCGTCGAATACCAAGCAGGAGGCGCCTATGAGATATCGGGCCGTATTGTACGACATGGACGGAACCGTCCTCGACACGCTCGAGGATCTGAAAAACGCGGTCAACGCCGCGCTGGCGGCCTTTGGCCGACCCGCGCTGACGCTGGAGCAGGTGCGCGCCTACGTCGGCAACGGCTCCCGTCGGCTGATTGAGCTGGCGCTCGGATCGGACGCGGCGGCCGAGGAAGTCGATCGGATGCTGGCCTGGTACAAGCCCTGGTACGACGCCCACTGCCGCATCCTGACCCGCCCCTACCCCGGCATCCTGTCGCTGATGGAGCGCCTCAAAGCCGCCGGCCTGCGCCAGGCGATCGTTTCCAACAAGCCGGATTCCGCCGTGCGCGCCCTGGCCGCCGATTTCTTCCCCGGGCTGGCGGAGTTCGCCGTCGGCGAGCGGGAGAGCGAGGGCATCCGGCGCAAGCCCTGGCCCGACATGCTTGACGCTGTGCGCGGACAAATGGGGCTTGAGCGCGCGGACTGCCTGTATGTCGGCGACTCGGAGGTCGATCTCCTTACAGCCGCCAACGCCGGGCTGCGCTGCGTGTCCGTGACCTGGGGCTTTCGCAGCCGGGAGCAGCTGCTCGCCGCCGGTGCCGAGACGCTGATCGACACGCCCGAAGCGCTGGCGGAGCTGGTCTTGAACGCTTAACGAAAAACCTCTGTGAAATGGCTTTCACAGAGGTTTTTTCTTGATCTGCGCCCAGGGGCGCGGGTATTTTGCCGGGGTGTCGCCGATTTTGCGGATGGCGACGACCGTGTGGGAAATATCGGTGCCGGGAATCTTGTAGGTGAAAACCGGCTCGGCACGGCCGCCCAGCAGGCCCATCGCCTTGCTCGCCTCGGCCAGCTCCTCGGCGCAGTCCGGGCCCTTCATGGCCAGAAACAGGCCGCCTTTTTTCACCAACGGCAGACAGAGCTCACACAGTACGCGCAGCCGCGCCACCGCACGCGAAGTCGCCACGTCGAAGGCCGCGCGGTAGTCGGCCGGAGCCTCTTCTGCCCGGGCGTGCACGCAGTTCACGTCCTCAAAACCCAGCTTCCCGCAGCACTCACGCAGAAAGCCGACGCGCTTGTCCAGGCTGTCGAGCAGCGTGAGCGCCATGTCCGGGCAGGCGATCTTCAGCGCCAGGCCCGGAAAGCCCGCGCCGGTACCGACGTCGATCACGCGCCTGCCGGAGAGCTCGAAGCCCGTCAGCAGGGCCGCGCAGTCCAGAAAATGCAGCCGGGCGACGTTCTCCTCGCCCTCGATGGCCGTCAGGTTCATGACGGCGTTTTTTTCCGCGAGCGTTTCCGCGTAAACGCGGTAGCGCCGGAGCGCCGCCTCATCGAGCGGCAGTCCGAGCTCCTGAAAGCCCTCGCGCAGCAGCTGTTCCAATGTCATGCTTTTCTCCCAGCCGTCGGCCGATGCCGGCGGTTTTTCTACATATAAAAGTCGTGCTGGCCGATGGAGGTGACATAGACGTAGTATTCTTTCAGCCAGCTGTCGTCCGCCATTGCCGGGGCGATGAAGTACAGGCTGTCGCCCACCATGCGGTAGCCCTCCAGGCAGATGCGCGCGGCGATTTTGGACTGCTCGTCCGCGTCCTTATAGATGCGCCCGTCGTAGACAGGGGCAAACTGCACCCCGTTTTTTGTGTCGAAGATCACGTCGAAAATTGTGTCCGGGAAGCGGTCGCTGGCCACGCGGTTGAGCACCACGTTGCCCACGCCGATCTTGCCCGCGAAGGGCTGGTCGCCGGCCTCCGCGCTGATGAGGCGGCTGAGCCAGAGCAGGCTGTCGCGGCCGAAGGTGTCCTCGTAATAGCTCTCGCCCCCCGGCAGCAGCTCCGCCTCCCGCAGATTCAGCTCCAGCCGGTCCTTCTGCGCCGAAACCTCCGCGCGCAGGTTAAAGATCTTCTCGATCAGGTCAACGGGGAAATAGGCCCGGCCCTCCGACACGAGAATGCCGCGGGGATTGAGCAGATAGCGGTCGTTGACGACGACGTAGCTGCGCCCGACCTGCGCCTCGAGTGCAAGTCCCGGGGCCGTGACGCTCACGTCATGGCTCTCGCGCTCATAGCTTTCTGCGGCAGAAAGGCCGAGAAAGCCGCAGACGTCCCCGACGGAGAGGTAGATCTCCTCCCCGTAGCGGTAGGCGCGCCCGGTCAGCAGTCCGTCCGCGTACACGCGCACCGAGGGATATTCACTTGATTTCGCGCACGCCGCTCCCGCGCCGAGGGCCAGCAGCAGCGCCGCGGCCAGCAGCAGGGACAGCGCCCGTTTTCCAAATGCTCTCATGCTCTTGCCTTTCCGGCGGTTTCGGCGCCTTGTGGAGAAAATTATAGCCGATCCGCGCCGGGGATGCAAGAGGCAAAAGCGCCGAAGCCGACGCTCGACAGGAAGCGGCCGCTTTTTCTTGCCGGGGCGGAGATAATGGAAGGCGAGAAAGGCGGTGTTGTGATGAGGCGTGGAAAGGGCCTGGCCGGACTGCTCCTGGCGACGATGAGTCTCGCCCTGCTCTGGGGCGCACAGCGCGGGCTGCCGGTAGATGCGCTGTCGGAGGAGGAGCGGATGAAAAACGTGGAGCTGGCTTCACCCGCCGTGACACTCCAGCCCGACGAGATCCCCACGCTGCATCTCCCCGCGCCGCGCCATACGATGCCTCCGCCGCCCGAGTTGCCGGAGGCGACGCCGGCGGTCACCGCCCCGGCGCCCACGCCGCCCGAACCAACGCCTGCGGAGGAGCCGCCCCCTGAGCCGACGCCGCTGCCCGACGGCAGCCTGATCCGCGCCACCACCATCAGCGGCGGTCTCACCGTGCGAAACGGCACGGGCTACGAGCTGGACGTCGGCGCAATCCTGGCCGAGGGACCGCCGCAGCGGCTGCCCGCCGAGGGGCCGCAGATCCTTATCATCCATACCCACTCGAGCGAGGCCTACACGCCCGCGGGTCTCGACCGCTACGAGGCCAGCGACACCAACCGCACCGAGGACGAGCGCTTCAACATCATCCGCGTCGGCGACGAGCTGTGCCAGATCTATGAGGAGGCGGGCCTGCGGGTGATTCACGACCGGGGCGTCTACGACTACCCCAGCTACACCGGCTCCTACGGGCGCTCCGGCGCTGCGGTCGAGTCCTATCTCGCCGAACATCCGGACATCGCCGTCGTCATCGACATGCACCGCGACGCGCTGGGCAGCGACGGCGTGGTCTACAAGATCATGGCCGAGGAGAGCGGCGTGGTCGCCAGCCAGGTTATGCTGCTCTGCGGCAGCGACGCCAGCGGCCTGGAGCACCCGAACTGGCGCTCCAACCTCTCTCTGGCCCTCTACCTGCAAGCCGCCGTGGACGAGAAATACCCCACGCTGATGCGCCCGGTGGAGCTGGTGCCGCAGCGCTATAACCAGCACCTGACCGGCGGCTCGCTGATCCTCGAGGTGGGCAGCAGCGGCAACACGCTGCAGGAGGCGCTGGCCGCGGTGCGGCTCTTCGGCGAGGCCACTGCCCCGGCGCTGCTGGCGCTGGCCGAGGAGCCGGAGGCCTGACCCGGGCGCGCTGATTTTTCTTTACAAAAGCACTTCTTCATGGTAAAGTAAAAACACGCGAGAGTTCCTTTTATAAATTTTTTACAGGAGGATTTTGAGATGAAGAAGTGGGTTTGCCCCGTTTGCGGTTATGTTCATGAGGGCGATACGCCCCCCGAGAAGTGCCCCGTCTGCAAGGTTCCCGGCGAGCGTTTCACGCTGCAGGCCGAGGAGCTGAGCTGGGCCGCCGAGCACGTGCTTGGCGTTGGCAAGGTCTTCGGCGCCGACGTGCCCGAGGACGTGAAGGAACACATCATTGCCGGTCTGCGCTCCAACTTTGAGGGCGAGTGCAGCGAGGTCGGCATGTACCTGGCCATGGCCCGCGTCGCCTACCGCGAGGGCTATCCCGAGATCGGCGCCTACTGGGAGAAGGCCGGTCTGGAGGAAGCCGAGCACGCCGCGAAGTTTGCCGAGCTCCTGGGCGAAGTGCTGACCGACAGCACCAAGAAGAACCTGCAGATGCGCGTCGATGCCGAGAACGGCGCCACCGCCGGCAAGTTCGAGCTGGCCAAGCTCGCCAAGAAGTACAACCTCGACGCCATCCACGACACCGTCCATGAGATGGCCCGCGACGAAGCCCGCCACGGCAAAGCTTTCAAGGGTCTCCTGGAGAGATACTTCGGAAAATAATCCGGTTTTTATTTCAGCGGAGCGGTTCCAAAACCGCTCCGTTTTCAATAACTGCTTGTTTTTCTCTCTGAAACATCAAGCACCGACCCATTCTTATTCACTCCGCATGCCGGTATAATCATCTCAGAAGGAGGGATTCAACATGAATCTGAATGCTAAACTGATGGGATCATTCCTGCAGACAGAGCGAAAAAAGATGGGGATGACCCAGTCGGAGCTTTCCGAAAAACTGAATGTCAGCCCGCAGGCTGTATCAAACTGGGAGCGGGGCGAAACGATCCCGGATGTTGCTATTCTGCTGGACCTGGCAAGCGAACTGCACTGCTCTGTGGATGCGATTCTTTCCGGAGGTGCTGGATGCGGCGGTTTTCGCAGGCATATCACCGTGGCGCAGATGCAGGAAGCGCTCTCCGCGTTGGATCGCATCGGAGAACTGCTGGGCCGGGATCACTTTATCTATCAGTGCATCATTGACGCGCTGAACACGCGCATGAATACCACCATCGAGGGTTCTTTTTCCGATCCGCATATTTTCGATGTGTTCACCATTGAATTCCTGCTGGCTTGCATCGACAATGGCGATTATGTCGATCCGAAAGATGTGGAAGCTCACCTGCCTCAAAGCCCCGCGCGGGACTATCTTATGAAATCGCTGCAGGAGCACGGCATACGCTGACAGTCTTATACGGCCTTCAAGGGCCTGCCGGATCGCTATTTCGGCAAATAATACTAAAATCTAATTAAAAGGTAGCAATATAACAAAAGATGTGGTAAAGTATAGTGGGTGATGAAAGATGGCATGCAGATACCACTATACAGAAGAAC
>CADCHN010000037.1 GCA_902801295.1 Oscillospiraceae bacterium
AAGCCTATTCTAACAGATTTTTGACAGCTGCGTTAGAGGTACTGGTTTCATGCCTTTTTGTGCCTTCCGCGCAGCGGAAAGGGATGGTCATAAGCATGAAAGTTTTGGTCACCGGCGGCGCCGGATACATCGGAAGCCATACCTGCGTGGAGCTCCTGAACCAGGGGCTCGACGTGGTCGTGGTGGATAACCTCGTCAATTCCAGCGCCAAGGCCGTCGAGCGCGTCGAGCAGATCGCCGGCAAGGACGTTGCCTTCTACGAGCAGGACGTGCGCGACAAGGAAGCGCTGCACCGCGTCTTTAAAAAGCATGACATCGGCTGCGTCATTCACTTCGCGGGCCTCAAGGCTGTTGGCGAATCGGTCGTGATGCCGCTCGAATACTACGACAACAACCTCTTCTCCACCGTCACGCTCTGCGAAGTGATGCGCGAGCACGGCGTGAAGAACATCATTTTCTCCTCCTCCGCGACGGTCTACTCCGGCGACAACGAAATGCCGCTGCGCGAGGTCTCCAAGACCGGCATGTGCACCAACCCCTACGGCTGGACGAAGTATATGTCCGAGCAGATCCTGCGCGACACGGCCAAGGCCGACGGTGAGTGGTCCGTGGCGCTTCTGCGCTACTTCAATCCCATCGGCGCGCATCCGAGCGGCCTGATCGGCGAGGACCCGCGCGGCATTCCCAACAACCTCATGCCCTTCATCGCTCAGGTTGCGGTGGGCCGCCGGGACCATCTGAATGTCTTTGGCAACGACTATCCCACCCCCGACGGCACCGGCATTCGCGACTACATCCACGTGGTCGATCTGGCGCGCGGTCACGTCGCAGCCATCAACTACATGCTCAAGCACAAGGGCGAGAGCGTCTTTAACCTCGGCACCGGCCATGGCTACAGCGTGCTGGACATGGTGCACACCTTCGAGCGCGTCACCGGGCAGAAGATCCCCTATGAGATCGTGCCCCGCCGTCCGGGCGATCTGCCCGCTATGTATGCCAGCCCCGACAAAAGCGCGGAGCTGCTGGGCTGGAAGGCGCAGTATAACCTTGAGGACATGTGCCGCGACACCTGGGCCTGGCAGAGCAAGAACCCCATGGGCTACGGCGAGGAATAAAGTTCAGATGATCATTTGAAGAGGCAATCGGAAAAGATTGCCTCTTTTTTGAACCTTTGACGTCATAAATCCGTCTATATCAGTGAAGTCGACTTCAAAACCGGGGGAGGTGATGGCGTGTGCGACTTTGAACAGGCGTTTGAGGCGTGCCTGCCGGCGCTGGAGCGCTTCGTGAAATTCAAGATCTCCGACCGCTTCGACGCGGAGGACGTCTTTCAGGAATGCTGCATGGCGGCGGTGCAGAAGAGGGACAGCCTGCGTGACCCGGCAGCGCTGAAGCCCTGGCTGCTGCGCATCGCGCAGAACAAATGCACGGACTATTACCGCGCGAAGGCTGGATGCATGGAACTGCCCATCGAGGAACTCAACGAGTCCGTGGCCGCAACGAGCCTCTACGGCCGCACGGTGGATCTCGCCGTGGGCGAGACGCTTGACCGACTCGGGGACAAGGAAAAGCAGATCCTGTACCTGTATTATTTCAAGGATCTGCCGCAGGATCAGATCGCCGCGCGCCTGCATCTTCCGCTGGGCACCGTCAAAAGCCGCCTGCACTACGCAAAAAAGAAATTCAAAGAGGCTTATCCCTATCCGGAACACAGACAAGGAGGAATCATGATGAAAAAACTGCCGACTATGATGCCGGATTATACGATCCAAGCGACGGACAAAGCGCCCTTTCCCGTGCGCTGGGAGGAGATTATGGGCTGGTTCATCGTTCCGCGCCAGGGCGAAAAGCTGAGCTGGGCGATGTACGACTGGCCGGAGCGGCGCCGCACCGAACTCTGCGAGCTGGAGGTGATCGGCCGCGCAGAGGTGCACGGAATTGAGGGCGTGGAGATCCGCTCGATCGAAACCGACCCGATGGACTGCAACAGCGCGGGCGGGCAGCAGCGCGTGGAACGGCACCTGATCGCGCAGCTGACCGATACGCATTGCCGCATGCTGGCACACAGTGTCACCGAAAACGGCGTCCGGCGGTACAGCACCTTCCTGGATGGCGACAGCTTTTTAAATAACTGGGGCTTTGGCGAGAACAACTGCGGCAACGAGGTGAATCTCACGGCAAAGGGCGATGTTATCCGCCGCGGCAGCGAGATCACGACGGCAAACAAGCAGTTCCTTCTTGATGTCGTCGGGCGCTGCACCGTGACGATCGGCGGAAAAAGCTACGACACAGTCTGCGTGATGGACTGCAACACCTACAACGACGGCGTCGTGTCCGAGCAGTATCTCGACCGAAACGGTCGGACGATCCTTTGGCGGCGCTTTAACTGCGATGACTGGCAGCGCGAGACCTACGGCAAGCCGTGGACGGAGCTTCTGCCCAACAACGAGCGCATCACCGTCAACGGCAAGACCTGCGTCCACTGGTACGACTGCATCACGGATTACATTCTGTAACAAATAAGCCACCGGCTGCCGCCGGTGGCTTATTGCATCGATTGGTATCGCAGATATTGCGCGTAGGCGGCTTTGCCGTAGGCACTGACCGTCGGGCTTGTCCCGTTGTAGCGCGTCAGGATGCGCTGCAGCTCCTCCGGGGAGTAGGACGCAAAGTCGATGCGCCCGGTTTTTTCCTCGGCAGCGGAGAGGAGATTCAGCGCGGCGAGCTCCAGATTGAACGCCGGTTCGCGGTGCAGCTTCCGCCAGACGAGTCGCAGATCGCGGGGCTTGGCCGCATCAAGCCGCCGCGCGGGAAGCCCCAGAGCCTCTGCTGAGGTCAGTCTATTGTCCAGCGCAAAGTTCACCGCTTCGATGCCGACGCGGGCGAAAATTTGCGCGAAGCCGGTCGAACAGTCGTATTTATGGAAAACGCCGCGCCCTTTGGGCAGCTTCGCTCGCCCTGCCAGACGCAGCAGATTGAGCGCGGTCAGACCGTCGGCCAGCATGTCCAGGAGGTCAATCTGCGTGATTTCCTGATACAGCACCGCCTGGAGCACCGGCGCAGGCAGCGCATATCGTGCGGATATATCCTGGATCGGCGCGTCCAGCCGCCGGATGATCCGCTCAGCCGCCCTGGCGGAATAGAGCTTCAGCACAGAAAATCGCTCCTTTCAAAAAACAGGGAAAAGCACAGCTTTTCCCTGTTTTTAAGCGTAAAGAATTAAATCCGTTTCCACTTGGCGCCGTGGGGGATGTCGGTCAGCTCAATGCCGGCACTCTTCAGCTCGTCGCGGATGCGGTCGGCCTCGGCGAAGTTTTTGGCTTTCTTGGCCTCCTGGCGGACGCGGATCTTGGCCTCCACCTCGGCGTCAGCTTCGCCGGACTCGGAGATGATCGTGAATTCCCCGGTGGTGATGGCCTGCTTTTTGAGCTCCTCGCGCTTCTTGTCGGCCTTGGCGATCAGGTCGAGGCTGAGCACACGGTCGAAATCCGCGAGCACGGCGAGCTTGGTAAAGTCGTTGGTTTTGTACTTCAGCACGTCATAGAGCGCCGTAACGGCCAGCGAGGTGTTGAGATCGTTATCCAGCGCGGCGGTAAAGCGCTCGCGCAGCGCAGCGAAGGCGGCCTCGTCGAGCGTGTCGGGCGCGGGGTTCAGCGCGGCGACGCGGGCGATGAGCTTGCTGTAGGCCAGCTGGGCGTTATCCATGTTCTCCCAGTCGAACACGAGGCTCTTGCGGTAGTGGCTCTGCAGGCAGAAGAAACGGTAGGCGAGGGGATCGTAGCCTTTCTCCTCCAGCAGCGCCACGGTGAGGAATTCACCCTTGGACTTCGACATTTTGCCGCTCTTGGTGTTCAGATGCAGCACGTGCATCCAGTAGTTACACCACTTGTGGCCGAGGTAGGCCTCAGACTGCGCGATCTCGTTGGTGTGGTGCGGAAAGGCGTTGTCAATGCCGCCGCAGTGAATGTCGAGATCCTCGCCCAGGTGCTTCATCGAGATGCCGGAGCACTCGATGTGCCAGCCGGGATAGCCCACGCCCCAGGGAGAATCCCATTTCAGAGCCTGATCCTCAAATTTGGACTTGGTAAACCACAGCACAAAGTCGTTCTTGTTGCGCTTGTTGCTGTCCTCCTCCACGCCCTCGCGCACGCCGACGTCGAGATCCTCGGCGTTGAAGTCGTTGAAGACGTAGTATCTCTCCAGCTTCGAGGTATCAAAGTACACGTTGCCGCCGGCAAAGTAGGCGTAGCCCGTGTCCATCAGCTTGGAAATGATCTTGATATATTCGTCGATGCAGTTGGTCGCGGGCTCGACGACGTCCGGGCGGCGGATGCCGAGCTTTTCGCAGTCGGCGAAAAAGGCGTCGGTGTAAAACTTCGCGATCTCCATCACGCTCTTGTGCTCGCGGCGTGCGCCCTTGAGCATCTTGTCCTCGCCCTCGTCCGCGTCGGAGGAGAGGTGACCGACGTCGGTGATGTTCATGACGCGCTTGAGATTGTAGCCGCTGTAGCGCAGGTAACGGTCCAGAATGTCCTCCATGATGTAGGAACGGAGGTTGCCGATGTGGGCAAAGTGGTAGACCGTGGGGCCGCAGGTGTACATTTTGACAATGTCGGGATGGTTGGGCACGAAATCCTCGCGTTTGCGGGTCAGGGAATTATACAGCTTCATAACAGGCTCCTTACTTGGATTCTTTGAAAACGTCGCGGTTATTGCAGAAATACTCCGCGCCGGAATAGACGGTGGTGAGCAGGATAACGGCGGTGCTGATGTGAGCGATAAAGTCCGGGGCGGAATCCCCAAGCGACGGCGCGGGGAAGAACAGCATCAGACACAGGCAGACCATGGTCGCGGCGGTCTTGATCTTGCCGGATTTGGCGGCGGCGATGACGCGGCCCTGTTCGACCGCGATCAGACGCAGGCCGGACACGCCGAATTCCCGCAGCAGCACCACGGCCAGCGCCCAGCCGGGCATCCGGCCAAGCTCGACAAAATAGCACATCGCGGCCACGACCAGTACCTTGTCGGCCAGCGGGTCCATGAACTTGCCGAAGTTCGTGACCTGATGGTAATGCCGGGCAACATAGCCGTCCAGCAGATCGGAGAGGCTTGCCAGCACAAACACCGCCAGCGCCCAGTACCGATGGCCGGTATAGGCCAGCACCAGGAAAACGGGGATCATCAGCACGCGGAAAACGGTGATTTTATTGGCTGTTGTATTCATGCCTCCGCCTCCCTGCGCCCGAAGAGCAGGCCGTCCTCAACGGCGTCGATGCGCACATCGACCATCTCGCCCTCGGTACAGTCGCCCGAGAAGAGCACCAGCCCGTCGATATCCGGGGAGTCGGCGTAGCTGCGCCCGACGTGCAGGCCGCTTTCCTCGTCGTCATACTCGTACAGCACGCGCAGCGTTTTGCCGACAAAGCCGTTCAGGAATTCGTCCATGATCGGCTGCTGCAGCTGCAGAATCAGATCGGCGCGGCGCTGTGCCTCATCACTGTCCACGTGCTCCATCGTGGCCGCGGGCGTGCCCTCCTCGGGGGAGAAGGGGAAGACGCCGACGCGCTCGATCTTCGCTTCTTTTAAAAACTCGCACAGCTCCTCAAACTCCGCCTCACCCTCACCGGGCAGACCCGCGATCAGGCTCGTGCGCAGCACCAGTCCCGGTATACGCTCGCGCAGCGTGCGAAACAGGGCGCGGATCTCCTTGCCGGTGCCGCGACGGTTCATCTTTTTGAGGATCGCGTCATTGATATGTTGGATGGGGATGTCGAGATACTTGACGATTTTGTCGTTTTGAGCGATCTCGTCGATGAGTTCGTCATCAAACTGATCGGGGTAGAGGTAGTGCAGGCGGATCCACTCGACGCCCTCGATGGCCGCAAGCTCGCGGCAGAGCCGCGCGAGACTGCGCTTGCCGTAGAGGTCGGTGCCGTAGCGGGTGATGTCCTGCGCAATGACGATCAGTTCCCTGACCCCGTGCGCCGCCAGATCCCGCGCCTCGGCCACGACGGCCTCAATCGGGCGGGAGCGGTAACGGCCGCGGATGTAAGGGATGGCGCAGAAGGCGCAGAAGTTGTTGCAGCCTTCGGCGATGCGCAGATAGGCCCAGCCCGGGCCAGTGGAGACGACGCGGGGGATTTCGTCCACCGGCGCGTTCTGATCGCCGAAGCTCTGAAACTGCGCGCCGGCGCAGACGCGGTCGGCCGCCTCGACAATCTCGCCGAAGGAGCCGACGCCCAGCACGGCGTCGATCTCCGGCAGCTCCTGCAGGATACTGTCCTGGTAGCGCTCGGAGAGGCAGCCCGTGACGATCAGACCGCCGAGCTTGCCCTCGGTTTTCAGCGCGGCGAGCGACAGAATGTTTTCAATCGCTTCGCTTTTGGCAGCGTCGATAAAGCCGCAGGTATTCACAATCGCAAAGTCCGCGCCCTCCGGCTCCGGCACGAGGCGGTAGCCAGCCTCGTCGAGCAGATAGAGCATCTGCTCGCTGTTGACCAGATTTTTGGCGCAGCCAAGCGAAATCATGGCAAATGTTTTGTTCATCAGTTTTCCTCATACTCCGCTTCCGCCTGGAAGCGGGCGAGCGCCGCGCGGATCTCGTCCCAGCCGAAGCCCCGGCGAAACAGGGCGGCCGTGACCTTGCGCACCTCGTCCCGGTCGTCGGGATCGTGCAGACGCGCGGCGATCAGCCTGTCTATTTTTTCCGTGTTGTCCGGGCGCTGCCCGATAGCCTCGTCCCAATAGTCGCGGGGCACGCCGCGCCGGCTGAGCTCCTGGCGGATGCGCCCGGGGCCGTAGCCCCTGGCGGCGTAATGCCGTGCGACGGCGGCGGCGTAGCTCTCATCGTCCAGCAGCCGCTGCTCCAACAGCCAGCGCACGCAGGCGGCGGCGCTCTTTGGATCTGCTCCCTTCTGCACCAGCTTGTCGTTCAGCTCCTTGGCCGAGAGCGGACGGCGGGAGAGAAGCTCCAGCGCCTTCGCCTTCAGCAGCGCGAGGGCGGAGGCGCTGCGTATCTCCTCCAGCTTTTCTCCGTCAAGCTCCTGCCCGCGGTAGAGCCGCAGCTCGGCCACCACGCCGACCGTGGAGGCGATCTCCTCACCGTTCGAGAGAGCGATGCTCACTCGTTCCGGAGAGGTCTGACGCAGCGAGACAATGCTGAGCGTGTCCGGCATCAGCCTTCGTCAAAGTCGCTGGCGCTGACGTCCACGGCGCGGCCGGAGATGACGGCGGCCTTCTTCGCCTGCGGGCTCATCAGTTCGGTCGAGCGGGCGCGGATCTGGTTTTCGATGTCATCGCAGACCTCGGGATTCTTCTGCAGGTAGTCCTTCACGCCTTCCTTGCCCTGGATGCGCAGGCCGTTGCAGGTAAACCACGCGCCGCCCTTTTCGATGATATCGAGCTTGACCGCCAGGTCAATGATCTCACTGACGCGGGAAATGCCCTCGCCGTACATGATGTCAAACTCTGCCTCGCGGAACGGGGGAGCGACCTTGTTCTTGACGACCTTGGCGCGGGTGCGGTTGCCGATCATCTCGCCGTTGGCCTTCAGGGTCTCAATGCGGCGCACGTCAATGCGCACGGAGGCATAGTACTTGAGGGCCAGGCCGCCGGGCGTGGTCTCGGGGTTGCCGTACATGACGCCGATCTTCTGACGCAGCTGGTTGATGAAGATGACGGTGCAGTTGTTCTTGGAGGCCTGACTCATCAGTCTTGCCAGCATGCCGACCACGGTGTCGCCAATCTCGCCGTCGAGCTCGGCGCGGGGAATCAGCGCGGCGACAGAGTCAACCACCAGCACGTCGATCGCGCCGGAGCGGACGAGGGATTCGGCAATGTCCAATGCCTGCTCGCCGGTGTCCGGCTGTGAGATCAGCAGGCTGTCGATGTCCACGCCGAGGGCGCGGGCATAGGCGGGCTCAAGCGCGTGCTCCACGTCGATGTAGGCGGCGGTGCCGCCGTTTTTCTGCGCGGAGGCGACCACATGCAGCGCCAGCGTCGTCTTGCCCGAGGCCTCGGGCCCGTAGATTTCCACAATACGGCCGCGGGGAACGCCGCCGATGCCAAGCGCGAGGTCCAGCGACAGGGAGCCGGTGGACAGCGCCTCCACGTTCACGGCAATATCGTCGCCCAGGCGCATGATCGTGCCCTTGCCATAGTCCTTCTCAATCTTCGCAATCGCGGTTTCCAGCGCCTTTTTCTTGTCGCTGTCGGCCGGGGAGACGACCGCGGATACTTTCTTTTTCTCTGCCATAGTCTTTCGCTCTCCTTTTATCTCAGACGGTGCGGAGCACCATTGGTTTACATAATTCCAAGCACCACGCGATCCACTCCGAGCGTGTCGCGCTTGGTGGCTGCGGTGCGAAAGCCCCCGGACAGCAGCATTTCGCTGACGGGCTCTGCCTGGCCCTCGCCGACCTCGAAAAGGATCATGCCGCCGGGCTGCAGCAGGGACTTCCAGTATTTGATGATCGCCTTGTAGAATTTCAGACCGTCCTCGCCGCCGTCGAGCGCCCAGATCGGCTCATAGTCGCGTACAGAGCCGTCGAGCGTGAGGATCTCGTCGGTCGCGATATACGGCGGATTGGACACGATCAGGTCGAATTGCCCGATACTCATCGGGGGAGAGGAGGTCGCGTCGGCCTGCATGCAGATTGCGCGGCCGGTGAGCCGGTTCTGCGCGAGGTTCTGGCGGCAGACCTCCAGCGCGGTGGCGCTAATATCGACGCAGACGAGCTTGGTCGCGGGCATCTCGTGGCCGATGGCGCAGGCGATGCAGCCGCTGCCGCAGCAGAGGTCGAGGATCCTTGCGTCCATCTTGCGCCCGGTGAGCAGCTCCACGGCGGTGCTGACCAGCAGCTCCGTGTCCATGCGCGGGATCAGCACGTCGGGTGTTACGGTCATCGGCAGACCGTAGAACTCCCAGGAGCCGGTGATATAGGCCACGGGCTCGCCGGCAAGGCGCCGGGCGGTGTAGTCCGCAGCGGTCTTCTCCACTTGTTCGGTGGTGTAAAGCCGCATGTCACGCAGCAGCTCCTGTGTGCTTTTGCCGGCGGCGCGGGCCAGCAGTACCCGGGCCTCCAGCTGATAGGCTTCAATGCCCGCGCTGCGCAGGGCGTTGCGCGTGGCGATCAGAATGTCGTTATACGTTTTCATTACCAGGCGTCGCTTCCTTTTTCCTCGGGAATCACCAGCTCAATGGCGCGGATCGCAACCTCGATCATCGAGTCGTCGGGCTCGTTGGTCGTGATGCGCTGCAGCCACTTGCCGGGGGCGGAGAGAACGGCGGACAGCCAGTTGTCGTGGCGGCCGCACCAGCGGTTGATCTCATAGCTGATACCGACAACGACCGGCAGCAGCAGAAGATGGAACAGCATCCGCAGCAGACGGTTTTTCGCCGTCACCACGGAGTTGACGAGGATGCTGACCACCACGACGACCAGCAGAAAGCTGGTGCCGCAGCGGGGGTGAAAACGCGACTCGGGCCGTACGTTTTCCACGGTGAGGGCTTTGCCGTGCTCATAGCAGAATATCGTCTTGTGCTCGGCGCCGTGATAGGAAAAGAGGCGCTTGACGTCCTTGGTCTTGCTGACCAGCCACATATAGGCCAGTAAAATCAGGATACGGATCACGCCCTCGCAGAGGTTCAGCACCGGAACGCTGATCTCCCGGCTGTCCACGCCGAAGAGCTTAAAAGCGAGACCTACGGTCTCGACCGGGAGGAAGATAAAGAGGAAAAGGCTCAGTGCGATGCCCAGCGCGACGGCAATACCGATGATGAGCTTCTGCGCCTTGTCCTCGGGGAAGTGCTTTTCGATCCAGAGGTCGAGCTTGTCCGGCTCGCCCTGTTCCTCCAGCGGGACCTGTTCGGCCGAGAAGCTCAGGGCCTTCATGCCGTTGACGAGCGAGGCAAAAAAGGTGGCGCAGCCGCGGATCAGCGGCCAGCCGAGGATGGGGTAGCGGTCCTTGATCAATTTGAGGTCCTCGACCTTTTCGATCAAACCGTCCTGCCCGCGACAGACGATGGCCTGCTTCTTCGGCCCGCGCATCATAATGCCCTCGATCAGAGCCTGGCCGCCGATGCTGGTGCGAAAATCGCAGGCCTGGTGCTTATTTGCCATTGTTTTCTCCGTTCTGCTGGGGGAGTAAAATCGTCACGCGGCAGCCGCCGCCCTCAGCGTTTTCAATGGTCAGCTCACCGCCGTGGCGCGTCACAATCTCGTCGCAGACGGCCAGACCGATGCCGGTGCCGCGGTTTTTCGAGCTGCCCTTGTAGAATTTTTCCTTGACGTGGGGGAGTTCTCCCTCGGGGATGCCGCGGCCGTGGTCGCGGATGCGGATGCACACGCCGCGCGGTACCTCCGCGAGACTGACTTCCACCTTCTGCCCGTCGCCGCCGTGCTTGGCGGCGTTGTCGAGCAGATTGAGAAAGACCTGCTTGAGCCGTTCCGGGTCGCCGGGGATCAGCGGGATCTCATTGGCCGGCTGCTCGTAGCTGACCTCCACGCCGGCCTGCTTCATCAGCTCGCCGTAAGTAAAGAGCGCGTCCTCGAGCTCGGCCGCAATGTCGATGAGCTCGATGCGCAGATTGAAGCGCCCGTCCTGGATGCGGGCAAATTCCAGCATCTCCGTCACCATGCCGGTGAGGCGCTCGGCCTCCTTGGAGATGATGTGGATGCCGCGCAGCGAGTCGCCCTGCACGGCCGGGTCATAGGCGATTGTCTCGGCCCAGCCCTCGATGGCCGTCAGCGGCGTTCGCAGTTCATGGGAGACCTGGGAGATAAACTCCGTGCGCGCCTTTTCCGCCACGGCGACCTTCTCGCTCATGCCGTTGATCTCGCGCGCGAGGTCGCCGATCTCGTTGTCGTAGCTCTGCTCGATCTTCGTGCCGTAGCTGCCCTCAGCGATGCGCCGGGCCGTCTGGGTCATGTCCCGGATCGGGTCGCTGACGAAGCGCCAGAACCAGAGGTTGAGCAGCACGAGGTAGGCGCAGACGAGCAGCATGATCAGCACACCCGGCACCGCCCATCCACGGGCGACGAAATAGATCCCCAGAACCAGCAGCACAAGCGCGGCCGCACCGGACAGCAGCAGCTGTGTTTTCAGCTTTCTGAACATCAAAAAACCACCTGAAACCTGTGAAAAATCAATGGAAGGGATTGCAATCAGTAGCCCCACTTATAGCCGTAGCCCCAGACCGTGGTCAGAAATTCGGGCTCGGTGGGGTCGGACTCGATCTTGATGCGCAGGCGGCGGATGTTGACGTCCACGGTCTTCAGCTCGCCGCTGAAGTCGCTGCCCCAGACGGCAGAGAGGATATCCTCGCGGCTCATGGCCTTGCCGGGGTTCTCCATAAAGAGCTTCATCAGCAGATATTCGATCTGCGTCAGCTTCAGGCGCTGGCCGTTCTTCTCCAGGGTGCGATTGCGGGTGTTGAGCAGGAAGGGGCCGCTGGTGATCTCGCTGGCGGCCTTCTCATCGTCATCGACGCCGAGGCGGCGGATCAGCGCGTCCACGCGGGCGGTCAGTTCCGCGGGGGAGAAGGGCTTGGTCACATAGTCGTCTGCGCCGGTCATCAATCCGGTGACCTTGTCGATCTCCTGGCTCTTGGCCGTGAGCATGATGATGCCCATCTTGGAGCCGGTTGCGCGGATACGGCGGCAGACCTCAAAGCCGTCGATGTCCGGCAGCATCACGTCCAGCAGCGCCAGGCAGATGTCGGGATTGACCTTCAGCTTTTCCAGCGCCATCATGCCGTTTTCGGCCTCGATCGGTTCAAAGCCGCTGCGGCGCAGGTTGATGACCACAAAGCTGCGGATATTGGCCTCGTCCTCCAGCACCAGAATCTTTTTCATATGTGGTTTCTCCTTTCAAAAAGAGAAGTTCGATCGCGCATAATTCACGCATCTTATATCTATGGTATTATAACATAAGTTTTACATTTTTGGTAGCCAAAGTTTCAAAAAAGTATTCGTCATTTCATAGAAAATGACAGAGAATCGACATTATGTAAACAAAAGAGGACTCGACTTGCGATTTCGGCTATGATATAATGAACAAAAACAGGCGGAAAGGAAGCTGGCATGGGCGAAACGCGCGGACAAAAGAATACGGTGCTCGGTATCCTCGCCCATGTGGACGCGGGCAAGACCACGCTCTCGGAGTCGATGCTGTATCTGGCCGGCGCGATCAAAAAACAGGGCCGCGTCGACCACCGCGACAGCTATCTCGACACGCACGAGCTGGAGCGTGAGCGCGGTATCACGATCTTCTCCAAGCAGGCGATCCTCGATCTGCCGCAAACAAAGCTGTTCCTGCTCGATACGCCCGGCCACGTCGATTTTGCGGCCGAGGCGGAGCGAACGCTGCAGGTGCTTGACGCCGCGGTGCTGGTCATCAGCGGCACGGACGGCGTACAGGCTCACACCGAGACGCTCTGGCAGCTGCTGCGGCGCTACCGGGTGCCCTGCTTCGTGTTCGTCACCAAGATGGACCTTCCGGGGACGGATCGCGCGGCGCTGATGGAGAATCTGCAGCGCACGCTCGGCGACGGCTGCGTGGATTTCGGCCTGCCGACGGCAGAGCGGGACGAGCGCATCGCCCTTTGCGACGAGGACGCGATGGAGCGATATCTCGAGCGCGGCTCTTTTGACGATGCGGCCGTCTCGGATCTCATCGCGCGCCGGGCGCTGTTCCCCTGCTTTTTCGGCTCCGGGCTGCGCAACGACGGCGTCGCGGAGCTGATCGAGGCCATTGACCGCCTGGCGCCGCAGGCGAAGGCGCGCGAAGACTTTGCCGCGCGCGTCTATAAGATCGGGCGCGATGCGCAGGGCAAGCGCCTGACCTATGTCAGAATCACGGGCGGCGAGCTGCGTGTGCGCGACGCGCTGCTCTACAAAAATGAAAAAGGGGAGGCGCTGGAGGAGAAAGTCAGCCAGATCCGCCTGTATTCCGGCATCAAGTACGAGACGGCCGAAGCGGTCGGCCCGGGAGTCAGCTGCGCGCTGCTCGGCTTAAGCGGCACCTGGCCGGGCCAGGGGCTCGGCGCAGAGCCTGACGCCGAGGCGCCGGTGCTGGAGCCGGTACTGAGCTACCGGGTGCTGTTGCCGCAAGGCGCCGATCCGCGCCTGCTGCTGCCGAAGTTTCTGCAGCTTCAGGAGGAGGATCCGCAGCTGCACGTCGTGTGGAACGAGCGAAACCGCGAGATCCAGGTGCAGCTGATGGGAAGGGTACAGACGGAGGTGCTCGTCCGGCTGGTCAAGGAGCGCTTTGACGTGGATATCGCGCTCGACACCGGCCGTATCCTCTATCGCGAGACGATTGCCGACCGCGTCGAGGGCGTCGGCCACTACGAGCCGCTGCGGCACTATGCCGAGGTGCACCTGATCCTCGAGCCGCTGCCGCGAGGGCATGGTCTGGTGTTTGACACCCGGTGCAGCGAGGATGAGCTCGACCGCAACTGGCAGCGCCTCGTTCTGACGCACCTGGCCGAGAAGAAGCATATCGGCGTTCTGACCGGCGCGCCGATCACGGATATGAAAATCACGCTCGCCGCCGGGCGCGCGCACCTCAAGCACACCGAGGGCGGCGACTTCCGGCAGGCGACCTACCGCGCCGTGCGCCAGGGCCTGATGCAGGCCGAGAGTGTGCTGCTCGAACCGTGGTACGCCTTTTCTCTTGAAGTTCCGACCGAGATGATCGGCCGCGCGATCAGCGATCTGCGCGCGATGGGCGGAGAATTTGACTCGCCCGAGGAGCTCGGCGGACGCACGCGCCTGACCGGCAGCGCGCCGGTCGCGGCGATGAACGGCTACGGCGAGGAACTGGTGGCCTATTCCCGCGGCAAGGGCCGCCTGAGTCTCCGGCCGGACGGCTACCGCCCCTGTAAAAACGCCGAGGCGGTGATCCGCGACATCGGCTATGAGCCGGAGAGCGACCTCGACAACAGCCCGGATTCGGTTTTCTGCGCCCACGGCGCGGGCTTCGTCGTCAAGTGGGACAAGGTGCCGGAATACATGCACCTCGACAGCTGCCTCCGGCAACGGGAGGAAAAGCCTTCAGCCGCGCCGCGTTTGAAAACCTTCAGCATCGACGAGCGCGAGCTGGAGGCCATCATGGAGCGGGAATTCGGCCCGATCCGCCGCCCGCAGTACCAGGCGGCCGTCCGGAACGCCGCGCCGCCGAAGACGGTCGAGGTGGAGGCAAAGAAAGAATGCCTGATCGTTGACGGCTATAACGTCATCTTTGCCTGGCCGGAGCTGAAGGCACTGGCGAAGGAGCGGCTGGACTTGGCGCGCGAGAAGCTGATGGACACGCTCTCCAACTACAGCGGCTTTACGAAAACCGAGCTGGTGCTCGTGTTTGACGCCTACCGCACGCCCTCACAGCCCGGAAAGCACAGTGATTATCATAATATTCACGTCGTCTATACGGACGACGGCGAGACGGCCGACGCCTATATCGAGCGCCTGGCCAATGACATCGGTAAAAACTACGCGGTACGGGTCGTCACGAGCGACAGCCTGATCCGCCTGTCCGCGCTGCGCTCCGGCGTCCTGCGCACGTCCTCGGGCGAATTCGAGGGCGAGGTCGCCTGGGTGCTGCAGCAAATCGAGGAACTGCTGCGCCGTACGAATCTCGGCGCACACACGACGAAACTGAAAGATGGAAAATCATGAACTGATCCGCCGCCTGGAGGATCTCGCCGCGCGCTGTGAAAAAAGCGGTGCGGTCACAGGCAGCCATTTTCTCACGCCGGCCGAACAGTACCAGGCGGAGCAAACCTTGAAATCCGGCGGCGTGCGCCTACTGTTTCACGGAGGGCACCCGGACTGCGAGCGCCGCGCGGCTTTCTTCCTGCCCGACTGGCTCGAACCGGAATCCTTTGATCCTGCCGAACACCTCCGCGCCATCCGCCTGACGGCGCACTTCGGCGCGCCCGGCCACCGGGATTATCTGGGTGCCCTGCTCGGCATGGGCATCGGCCGCGAGTGGCTGGGGGATATCTGGGTCGAGGGCGAGGGCGCGACGGTTTTCTGCCTGCCGAGCGTGGAAAAGCATTTGCTTGGCATCGACAAGGCCGGGCGCGTCAGTTTGACGGCCGAGCCGCTGTCGTTCGACCAACTGCGCGCTCCGGAGCGGAAGGTCAAGGAGCAGAGCTTTACGGTGATGAGCCCGCGGCTCGACGCGGTGCTTGCCGGGATGTTCCATATCTCCCGCAGCGAGAGCGCGCGGCAGATCTCCCTCGGCATGGTCAGTGTAAACTATTCACTGTCCAATAAAACGGACTATGCGGTGTGATGCTCCCTGTCAAGTAGACAAATATTCAGGACAGGAAGCTACGCTGCAAGGAGACGAAGCTCCATCGGCGTCATTTTGCTTGACAGTTGTATTC
>CADCHN010000038.1 GCA_902801295.1 Oscillospiraceae bacterium
ACGCCGCTTTGGGCTACAAAAGCCCAGTTCAGTACAAGACCGAACTGGGCTTCCCTTAACTATTCTTTTTCCCTGTCTACTTTTCCTTGACACATGCACACCGGCAAGGCCGGTGGATGTTTTTTGTTTCTGTTGCGGCAGCTTACAGCTGCGGGCCGGCGGCGACCAGCGCCTTGCCGGCTTCGTTGCTCTCGTACTTGACGAAGTTCTTGATGAAGCGGCCGGCGAGGTCCTTCGCCTTCTCCTCCCAGACGGAGGGATCGGCGTAGGTGTCGCGCGGGTCGAGGATGCCGCTGTCCACGCCGGGCAGGGCGGTGGGCACTTCAAAGTTGAAGTACGGGATCTTCTTGGTGGGCGCGGTGAGGATATCGCCGTTGAGGATGGCGTCGATGATGCCGCGGGTGTCCTTGATAGAGATGCGCTTGCCGGTGCCGTTCCAGCCGGTGTTGACGAGGTAGGCCTTCGCGCCGCTCTTTTCCATCTTGCGCACGAGCTCCTCGGCGTACTTGGTGGGATGCAGCTCGAGGAAGGCCTGGCCGAAGCAGGCGGAGAAGGTCGGGGTGGGCTCGGTGATGCCGCGCTCGGTGCCGGCCAGCTTCGCGGTGAAGCCGGAGAGGAAGTAGTACTTGGTCTGCTCCGGAGTCAGCACGGAGACGGGAGGCAGCACGCCGAAGGCGTCGGCGGACAGGAAGATGACGTTCTTGGCGTCCGGGCCGGAGGAGACGGGGCGCACGTTCTTGACGATCTTCTCGATGTGCTCGATCGGGTAGGAGACGCGGGTGTTCTCGGTGACGCTCTTGTCGGCGAAGTCGATCTTGCCCTCGGCGTCGACGGTCACGTTCTCCAGCAGCGCGTCGCGGCGGATGGCGTTGTAGATGTCGGGCTCGGAGTCCTTGTCGAGGTTGATGACCTTGGCGTAGCAGCCGCCCTCGAAGTTGAACACGCCGTTATCGTCCCAGCCGTGCTCGTCGTCGCCGATCAGCAGACGCTTCGGGTCGGTGGAGAGGGTGGTCTTGCCGGTGCCGGACAGGCCGAAGAAGATGGCGGTGTTCTCGCCGTTCATGTCGGTGTTGGCCGAGCAGTGCATCGCGGCGATGCCCTTGAGCGGCAGATAGTAGTTCATCATCGAGAACATGCCCTTCTTCATCTCGCCGCCGTACCAGGTGTTGATGATGACCTGCTCGCGGCTGGTGACGTTGAAGGCCACGACCGTCTCGGAGTTCAGGCCCAGCTCCTTGTAGTTGGTGCAGCGGGCCTTGGAGGCGGTGTAAACCACGAAGTCGGGCTCGAAGTTCTCCAGCTCCTCCTCGGTGGGCTTGATGAACATGTTGCGCACGAAGTGCGCCTGCCAGGCGACCTCCATGATGAAGCGGATCGCCATGCGGGTGTCCTTGTTGGCGCCGCAGAAGGCGTCGACCACATAGAGCTTCTTATTGCACAGCTCGTCCTTGGCCAGCTTTCTGACCACTTCCCAGGTCTCCTGGGTCATGGGGTGGTTGTCGTTCTTATAGCCCTCCGTCGTCCACCACACGGTGTCTTTGGAGTTGTCGTCCATGACGATATATTTGTCCTTGGGCGAACGGCCGGTATAAACACCTGTCATGACGTTGACGGCGCCGAGCTCGGTCAGCACGCCCTTGTCAAAGCCTTCCAGGGACGGATCCATCTCATCGTGGAACAGCAGCTCATAGCTGGGGTTGTGGATGATTTCGGTTGTGCCGGTAATGCCGTATTTGCTCAGATCAATGTTGGACATGATGCATCAAACCTCTTTTCTTAGAAGATACTTTCACTATAGCACAAGAAATCGCCTGCGTCAATCGCGCGCGCTTCAGTTTCCGGGCGTGAAAAAGTCCGGAAATCCTCGGATTTCCGGACTGATTGGCGAATGGAGCCGGCGCTCAGAAAAACCAGACGCGGCCGTCGCCCGGGGCGACGGTGAAGCTGAGCGAGAGCAGCCGGAGCGTCTGATCCGTGTACTGCAGGGTTTTCCCGTCCGAGCTGTAATACTGGCGGCAGACGGCGGTGAGCTCCAGGCGATACTCGCCCTGCTCGAGCGTATCAAAGCGCAGCGCCTGTGCGATGCCGCTCTGCTCCAACGAGCACCAGCACAGCTCGTCCGCGATCTCGGCGCGCAGCAGCGGCTCGCCCGTCGTCTCCCCTTCCGCGGTAACGGTGGCGGTGAGGGAGGACAGGACGTTCCGGCTCGCGCGGAGATTTCCGCGCACGGTGAAGGGCTCGCCGGCGGTCAGCCGGAAGGGCAGGTCGAGGTCATCGAGCGTCAGGTCGCCATAGCTCGTGCGCCCGGCAATGCAGCTGCCGGCAAAAACGTAGCCCTCCTTGCCGTCGTCGGTGCTGACCTTGTACCAGTATTCGCCGCGCGTATTCTCCACGAGCGCGGTGGCCATGGCGGTCTCACCCACACACAGCGTGCCGATGGGCGCAGCGTCAGCGTCAAGCCTCGCGTCGCAGGGCAGCGCAGAGAGCATCGCGCCGCGGTGTGCCCGGACGATGCGGGAGATCGGAGTAAAGCTACAGCGGCTGAGATAGGAGGACTTATGCGCCTCCAGCGGAAGCGCGGCGGCCGAGTAATCGCACAGGAGCTGATAGACTCCGGCGGCGGTCTTTTTCAGATCCAGCTCGGCCTTGCCCAGGTTCTGCGGCGTGAAGTCTGCCGCGCAGGGATCGAGCATCAGGAAGTTATCCGCGGTCAGCGGCTGGCCGTCGACGACGTTTTCAAAGCCGACGATCGCCACATAATGCTGCTGTGTGCGGCGCCCGTGGACAAGGATCACGACGGGATTGCCGCCGCAGAGCTCCTCCACCATGCGCTCGTACACCTCGCAGGCGTCGGTGAAATTCAGGCTGTCGTAGCTGCCGGCCGTCCAGGAGCACCATGCGTCGTCCTCGTTCGTGCCGAGGTTGAAGTCGCTGTAGGGCTGCGCCTCGCCGTCAAGCAGCGTGCGGCAGTAGGCCAGCGCATAGCAGGCGCAGGCCTGGCCGCCGCGCTGGTGGCCGACCTGCTCGAGCAGCGAGCGGTCCAGCGCCAGCTGCAGCCAGCCGTACTCGCCGTAGAAGGGCCGGAGCTCCTCCTCGGGGCAGAGCCAGCTCTCCTCGCCGGGCAGAACGATCAGGCCGTTTTCGATCTCTTCGTCAGAGATCAGGTCGGCCCAGTCCTCGTCGGGCTCGTCGATCACAATGTCGCCGTCCTCGGCAAAGCCCGCCGCCGGCCACAGGCTCAGCAGCATCAGCAGACACAGAAGCGCCGCGAGGAAGGGAAGCCTTCGTCTCATGCGTATCATCCTTTATCGAAAAATCGGATTCCTGCCGTCGAGCAGGGAACCGTACTATTCTTCCGTTTACATTATACCGTAACCGGCCCGAAAGGTCAAGGGCGAGGCGCGCTCCCCCGCAGCGCGAAATTTCGACGCGGGGTTTGACGCTGGGGGCGGGCTGTGGTATGATGGCGAAGAAAAACGAATGGAAGGAACGATTGGATGAAGCTGCTGCTGATCCGGCACGGCGACCCGGACTATGAAAACGACTGCCTGACCCCGGTCGGGCAGCGGGAGGCGGAGGCGCTCGCCGAACGCATCGCGCCGCTGCCGATTTGTGACTATTACGTCTCCACGATGGGCCGGGCGATGGAAACCGCCGCGCCCACGCTGCGTCTGGCCGGGCGCGAAGCCGTATTTTGCGACTGGCTGCGCGAATTCCAGGTGCCGGTCGCGCGGCCCGATAAAGAAGGGCTCTATCACATCCCCTGGGACTGGCTGCCGCAGGACTGGCTGGCCGATCCGATCCTGCTGGACCCCGAGCGCTGGGCAGAGCACGAGGTTTTTGCCCAGTCGGAGGTGCGGGATGCCTATGACCGGGTCATCACGGAATTTGACCGGGTGCTGGCCGCGCACGGCTATGTCCGCAACGGGCGCTGGTACCGCGCCGAACAGCCGAACAGCGACACGCTGGCCTTCTTCTGCCACTTCGGCCTCAGCTGCGTGCTGATGAGCCATCTGATGAACTGCTCGCCGATGGTGCTCTGGCACGGGCTGGCCATGGCCCCGACCTCCGTCACCGTCATCAACACCGAGGAGCGCCGCCCCGGCATCGCGATCTTCCGCGCCGCCGCCGTCGGCGATATCTCCCATCTCTCCGCCCATGGGCTGACGCCCTCCTTCTCCGCCCGCTTCTGTGAGATCTACGGCAACGGCGAACGGCAAGACTAAAGAAAGAGGTAAAAAACATGCTGGAACTGCAGCATCTGAGCTTCCGCGTGGACGCGGAAGGCCAGGACAAGGAGATCCTGGACGACATCAATCTGGTCATTCCCAACGGGAAGCTGATCGCCATCACCGGCCCGAACGGCGGCGGCAAGAGCACCACCGCCCGCATCATCGCCGGCATCGAGCGGCCCACGGCGGGCCGCATCCTGCTTGACGGCGAGGACATCACCGCCCTCGGCATCACCGAGCGCGCCCGCGCGGGCATCGCCTTCGCCTTCCAGCAGCCGGTGCGCTTCAAGGGCATCAAGGTGCGCGATCTCGTGCGCCTGGCCGCCGGCAAGGCCATCAGCACGGGCGAGGCATGCAGCTATCTCTCGGCCGTCGGCCTCTGCGCGCGCGATTACATCGACCGCGAGGTGAACGCCAGCCTCTCCGGCGGCGAGCTCAAGCGCATCGAGATCGCCACCGTGCTCGCCCGCGGCAGCCGCCTGTCCGTCTTTGACGAGCCGGAGGCCGGCATCGACCTCTGGAGCTTCCAGAACCTGATCGAGGTTTTCCAGAACATGCGCAAAAACATCCGCGACAGCTCCATCGTCATCATCTCCCACCAGGAGCGCATCCTGAACATTGCCGACGAGATCGTGGTACTCGCGGGCGGAAAAATCCAGAAGCAGGGCGGCCGGGACGAGATCCTGCCGGAGCTGCTGAGCAGCGGCGCGGCGCGCAGCGTCTGCCGCGGCGCGGTCTGAGGAGGTGCGGCATGAAACAGCTTGACAGCATCCAGAAGCGGCTTCTGGCGGAGATTGCCGACCTGCACAGCGTGCCCGAAGGCGCCTTCAACATCCGCGCCAACGGCGAGAGCGCCGCGCGCGCCTCGACGGCGAATATTGAGATCATCCCCAAGGCGGAGGGCAACGGCATCGACATCCGCATCGCGCCGCACACCAAAAACGAGAGCGTGCACATCCCCGTCGTTCTGACCAAAACCGGCCTCAAGGAGGTCGTGTACAACGACTTTTACATCGGCGAGGGCGCCGACGTGACGATCGTCGCCGGCTGCGGCATCGACAACTGCGGCCCCAAGGACGCCGAGCACGACGGCATCCACCGCTTCTACGTGGGCAAGGGCGCGAAGATCCGCTATGTGGAAAAGCACTACGGCTCCGGCGACGGCAGCGGCAAACGCATCCTGAACCCCGGCACCGAGGTCTACATGGAGGAAAACAGCGTGGCCGAGATGGAGATGGTGCAGATCAAGGGCGTGGACGACACGACCCGCACCACCACGGCGGAGCTCGCCGCCGGCGCCAAGCTCGTCGTCCGCGAGCGTCTGATGACCCACGGCGAGCAGCGCGCGATCAGCGTCTACGTCGTCAATCTCAACGGCGAGGGCGCAAGCGCCGACGTTGTCTCCCGCTCGGTGGCGCGCGATAAGTCCTTCCAGAAATTCGACGCCAAGATCGTCGGCAGCGCGCCCTGCAGCGGTCACACCGAGTGCGACTCGATCATTATGGACGAGGGACGCATCCTCGCCGTGCCCGGGCTGGAGGCCAATCACGTGGACGCCGCGCTCGTGCACGAGGCCGCCATCGGCAAAATTGCCGGCGAGCAGCTGACAAAGCTGATGACCCTGGGGCTCACCGAACAGGAGGCCGAGGAGCAGATCATCAGCGGCTTCCTCTCCTGATTCTGTATCAAAAAATTCAACACCCCGCGCTGCATTCGGCGCGGGGTGTTGTTTACATAATGCTGTTTACTTAATATTGTTTACCTCTGTTATTGTGATGAAGCAGCCAGGCGCAGAGTAGGAAAAACAGCACGCCGAGCAGGACGCCGAGACTGTCGATGCTGACGTCGAAGAGGCGCGGGGCGCGGTCGGCGCTGAAGAGCTGGTGCAGCTCATCCGCAGCGGCGTAGAGCGTGCCGATGCCCCAGGCCAGCAGTTGCGGCCGCGCGACGGAGCGCCAGCGCCCGACGGCCTGCAAGTGCAGGCGCAGGGCAAAGCCCAGCGCGGCAAATTCCAGCAGATGCGCCGTTTTCCGCACAACAAGCGTCAACCGATGCAGAAGCTCGGCCCGATGTGTCGGCGGAAGCTGATCATAATCCGCATACAGCCGGGAAATCAGAAACGAAACGATCGCGCCGCTGGTGTCGCCGGACTGCTCCCCCGTCTGCGAGGAGAAATAAAAAATCAGCCCCATCAGCAGCAGAACCAGCGCCAGCGTAGAGAGCAAAAAAGGATCCCGCCACCAGGTCTTCTCTTTTCTGTCCATGCCGTCCGCCTTCCGTAAGTTTACATAATTTTATTAACGTAATATATTCTTGCTTTTCTGATTTCATTATAACGGAAGCTCGAGAAGAAGTCAAACCGTCCGTCATTTCCCGGGAAAAACGCGCGGAGAGTATCATCTCCGCGCGTCCGGCGTGTTATTCGATCGTTTTCCAGCCGTATACGCCTGGCTCCCAGACGTTGCCGTCCACGTTGCTCTCAAAGACTGCGCCGTTTTCGTCGGGGTATCTGACCCTGTCCCCTTTTCCGTAGGCGTCCTGCGCTCCCGTGGGCTGCCTCCAGACGGGGATCTCGCCGGGCTTGGCTACCTCGGCAAACAGCGCGGGAGTCTTATCCGGCGTCCAATCTGATTGCGAGGTATGCGCCTGCACCACGCGATACAGCTTGTCGGCATAACGGATGCGCTCGTCCACGGCATAGGCCGTGTTGGGCTTCCATTCGGGAAACAGCGCCGTCACTTCGAGCGCGGTTTCATCGTCCAGTCTGGACAGCGCCGTTTTGGTTTCAGCAAGCCGCGTTTGGACGGCGGCGGTCAGCTCAGTCTTTGTCAGCGGGGGATCAACTCGCCCTCGGTGTAAGTGCGCCCGAATTCCGCCGGATCGTTGGCCTCAGCGTACTGCCCCTCCGGGGAGCCGCCGACAACGTATCTGTGAGCGTCGGAATAGGTGCGGACAAACTGCCGCCCGTTCAGTTCATAGGTTTCGGTTTTGATAGCCATATTCGTCCCCCTCAAGTCGGAATCAGCGTTCCGTCGATGTAGTGCGTGGTGAGGTCGACGGGCGCGGTCGGGTCTGTCGCTGTGCTTTCAATGGATTTGATTTGATTGTTCGCATAGCCGAGAATCGTTGACCAGTTTCTGGCTTGGGCGTACTGGCTGACGAGAGACGCCGGAACATACAGAGTGCCGCCAGCATTTCCGCTTGCGAACGGGGTGTTGTTGAACGCATTTATGCTAGGCAAGGCAGTCATCGTATTTCTGCGAAGAACAAGAACATTTAGTTGGGAATTCCTTTCAAACGTGTACAAACCCATGTTAGATAGGATGCTAAAATCGAGCGCAGTTATCGCACAGCGGCTGAAAGCGTAATTTCCCAAGGTTGTAATCTTTGGGAACACTTTTGGGCCAGAGAACGAAGAGCAATATTGCATAGCTGACAAACGAATTGCTGTCAGATTTGGAGCATTTAGCGTTGTCAATGCGGACTGACCATACAGTTTATAATCATTAATTGCCGTCCCATCGTAGTCAATACTCGTGATTACATTTCCATCAAGCCAATCATCCGCAGATATCCCGCCCCCGCCTGTCGGGATTGCGTCGATGGCGCTCACGAATCCCGCCGGGAACGCGAGCTGTGCGCTCGTGCCGCCTTTGGTGCGGATCGCGCCGGCAACCGACGCAAGGTCGGCGTCAAGCTGTGCGCCGTCTACGAGTTTATCCAAAGCCATCAGTAGTTCCCTCCCTGCCAGGCGGTCTGCGTCTGCGCCGTCCACTCGCTTCCGTTATAGACGAGAAACTGTCCGGCGCCCGGAGAGGGCGGAGCCGGAATCGCACCGTCCGCCTTGCCGAGGGTGGTCTGCACAGCAGACGCGAGGTCGGACTTTGGAATGCCGCCGGTCGGCTTTCGGTAAGTGCCCAGCGTCAGACTCCCCTGCGTCCAGGTGCTGCCGTCCACGACGATGGTCTTGACCGTGTCTCCGCTGACCGAAGTAAACACAGGATTGCCGCTGATGATGCCTGTCAGCAAATAGCGATCCTTGCCGACCTGGCAGGCGATCAGTTGATCCGCAGAGTTGAAATGGGCTTTCAGGATGGTGCTGTTCCATTCGCCGTATGTCACCCACTGGATCTGCTTCAGGCCAAGGTCTGCCGTGAGCAGATTTCCGATCAGCTCAACGCCGTTGATGCGCGGCTTGTTCTCAAGCGCGGCATAGTCGGTCGTGCCGACATCCGCGCCGTCCTTGCCGTCCTTGCCGTTGAATACGCCCTTGTCCGCGTCGGAGCGCACGCTGGCCGCCGTCGCTTCCGCCCGGGCGGCAATGTCCATCATCTGCGCCAACAGGTTCTGCGTCTGCTCCTGCGCGGTGTTTTCCGATAATTCGGTGCCGGGGCGGATCTCACCGCAGTTGACCCAGACCGTCGGGATCACGCAGCCGCCGCTGATGTCAAGTCCGTAGATGCCGATTTTCAGCGAGTCGCCCGCACGGCCCAGGCATTCGGCGGGGATCACGAATTCTTCTTCCGGCAAAAACAGATCCACGCTGCGGCTGCCGGCCACCACCGCGGTCTTCTGCAGTCCCTCCCAGGCGGAATCGAAGTGCAGCCGGCAGCGCAGCCCGACTCGGCCGACGGTCAGCACTTCGCTTTGCAGCAAGCGTGCATTGGCCGCAGAGACTATGATTTCAAGCATTTGTCTTTCCTCTTTTGTATGGTGGGCAGACCCGGCGCCGCGTTCGATCGGTCCCCCTCGGGCGGCGCGGCGGGTCCTTTCCTCATCTCTGTCATAGCAACGTCTGCGCCGCAAAACAATGACATGTTTTCCATTCCTGCCCTTCCGAGCAAAATTTGTGCAATTTTTTCACAAAGTCCCGTAAGTTTTTCTTTCCTTTTGGCAGATGATAGGATATAATAGCAAAGAAAAATCCGTCGGCGTCAGTTTTGTGCCGGCGAATCAATGAAGGAGGCAAAACCCATGAAACAGTATTTTGAAATTGTTGACGTGATGGCTCGCGAGATCCTGGACTCCCGCGGCAACCCCACCGTTGAGGTCGAGGTTACCCTGGACGACGGTACCGTCGGCCGCGCGGCTGTTCCCTCCGGCGCTTCCACCGGCATCCACGAGGCCTGCGAGCTGCGTGACGGGGACAAGTCCCGCTACGGCGGCAAGGGCGTTCTGAAGGCTGTTGAGAACGTCAACGGCGAGATCGCCGAAGCCCTGCTCGGCCTGAACGTTCTGGACCAGACCTATATCGACAACCTGCTCATCGAGCTCGACGGCACGCCCAACAAGACCCGTCTGGGCGCCAACGCCATTCTCGGCGCTTCCCTGGCCTGCGCCAAGGCCGGCGCTCTGGCCACCGGCAACAGCCTGTACAACTACATTGGCGGCGTCAACGCCAAGACCCTGCCCGTGCCGATGATGAACATCCTCAACGGCGGTGCTCACGCCTCCAACAGCGTGGACATCCAGGAGTTCATGATCATGCCCGTCTCCGCCCCCAACTTCCGTGAGGCTCTGCGCCGCTGCGCCGAGGTCTTCCATCAGCTGAAGAAGACCCTGAAGGAAAACGGCACGCCCGCCGCCGGTGTCGGCGACGAGGGCGGCTACGCTCCCGACCTGGAGAGCGACGAGGACGCGCTGAAGGTCATCGTCAAGGCCATCGAGGAAGCCGGCTTCAAGCCCGGCGAGGACTTCAAGATCGCCATGGACGCCGCCGTTTCCGACTGGTTCAACCCCGAGGACGGCAAGTATCACCTGCCCAAGCGCGGCACCGTGATGACCAGCGACGAGATGATCGACATGTGGGAAGACTTCGTCAACAAGTACCCCATCATCTCCATCGAGGACGGTCTGGGCGAGGACGACTGGGAAGGCTGGCAGCGCATGACCAAGCGCCTGGGCGGCCGCATCCAGCTTGTCGGCGACGACCTGTTCGTCACCAACGCTGAGCGCGTCAAGAAGGGCATCGAGCTGGGCGCCGCGAACGCCGTGCTGATCAAGGTCAACCAGATCGGCACCCTGACCGAGACCCTCGACGCCATCCAGACCGCCAACCGCGCCGGCTACACCGCCATCGTCTCTCACCGCTCCGGC
>CADCHN010000039.1 GCA_902801295.1 Oscillospiraceae bacterium
ATCGTCTTTGTGATGTGATCAACGCCCTCTCCGCTGACGTCATTCGCAGCGTCACCGGACGCGATTGGATAATCCGTTGTTTTAATTAGAGTTTAGTATAAGAGCAGGCAAATCGTATAAAAAGAGCTGTTCCATTGGAACAGCTCTTTTTTATATTTGATTCTCTTTTCGTTTGGAAAGGCGCCGCCGGACGGCCGGGAGATTGGCGACAATCGTCCCCAGGGTCAGCAGCAGCAGAATCACCGTGATCGGGCGTCCGAACAGCGCCGCGAGGGGCTGCTCGGCAGTGGAGGCCAGGGAGACGGCGCGGCGGAAATTCGCGTCCATCATGCCGCCGAGTACAAGCCCGAGCGTCACCGGGGCGACGCTGTAGCCGCGCCGCCGCAGCAAAAAGCCGAGCAGGCCGAAGAAAAGCATCAGGCCGACGTCGAAGAGGCGGTTATGGCAGGCATAAGCGCCGATCACGCACAGCACCGTAACGATGGGCAGCAGGATGCGCCGGGGGATGTTGACGACGCGGCTGATGCGCGGCGCGACCAGTAAGCCGAGGATCAGCAGGAACACGCAGCCGAGCAGGCCGCCTGCCAGGATGGCGGAAAAGCTGTCCGCGCTCGTCAGCAGGAAGGTCGGCCCGGGCTGCAGGCCGTGGATGGTGAACACGGAGAGGATGATGGCGGTGACCGCGTCGCCGGGCACGGCGAGCGTCAGCATCGGGATCAGCGCGCCGCCGATGCAGGCGTTGTTGGCGCTCTCGGAGGCGACGATGCCCTCCACGGCGCCCTCGCCGAAGGGACGGCTGGGCTTTTTCACGATGCGCCGGGCCTCGCCATAGGCCAGAAAGGCCGCCACGGGCGTGCCCGCGCCGGGCAGCGCGCCGACAAAGGTGCCGATCGTGCAGTAGTACAGCGAACGCCAGAACTCTTTGAGCACGGTTTTGATTTCCACGCGCTCCTTTTGGATGCCTCTGACCTCGCCGTCCGCGCCGCCGTCCGCCGCGGCGGAGAGCACCTCGGCAAAGCCGAACAAGCCGACCAGAGCGGGCACGGTGGCGATCCCGGCATTCAGGCTCTGGATGCCGAAGGTCAGGCGCGGCGTGCCGACCACGCTGTCCAGGCCGATCAGCGCCAGAAACACGCCCAGCAGCGCGCTGACAAGTCCCTTGGCAAAGCTTTTTGCTCCCAGGCTGCCGACGGTAACAAGGCCGAAGAGCGCCAGCAGGAAGTAATCCATCGGCTGGAATTTCAGCGCAACCGCGGTCATAGGCTTTGCCAGCAGGCCCAGCGCCAGCAGGCCGAACACACTTCCGATAAAGGAATAGACTGTGGCGTACAGCAGCGCCCGATAGGCCTCGCCGCGCCGCGCCATCGGATAGCCGTCGAGCGTGGTGACGACGCTGGAGGGCGCGCCGGGGATGTTGATCAGGATCGCGGAGATCGCGCCGGAAAACACGCCCACGACGTAGACGCCCATGATGGCGGCCAGCGCGTCGGCGGTGTTCCAGGTGTAGGTGACGGAGACGAGCAGCGCCGTCGCCATGGAGACGGACAGGCCCGGGATCGCGCCGACAAAGAGGCCGGCCACCGCGCCGGCCAGGCACAGCAGGACAAAACGGAGATCGACAACATACGGGAGCATGCCCCTGACAAAATCCATAGGTCTCCTCCCGTCTTACGGCAGCCGCACGCCCAGCGCGAGGCCGAAGAGCGCGTACAGCACGAGCGGCGTGAGCAGCGCGACGGCGGCGATCATCCACCGGCGGCGCTCGCCCAGCAGCCACAGCAGCGCGGCAAGGAAAAGCACCGTAGAAGGGATAAAGCCGAGCGGCGCGAGCAGCGCGCAATAGAGGATGCCCGTCAGCGCGACGGCTGGCAGCTTGCTGAGCCCGCGCGCGGCGGGCTTGGCCGCGGCCGCCTCGGCGCGGCTTTTTTCAGTCTCCGAGCGGCCCTCCGCAAAGAGCGCGGCGGACAGCAGCACGGCGAACACGGCCAGCAGCAGCGGGAACAGATAGGGCGACAGGATCCACGCCGTGCGCACCGGCGCGGTAAAAAAGCCGACCAGGCTGTAAACGCCGAGGGCCAGCCCCAGCAGCAGAACGACGAGGCTGTCCGGCACGTTTTGATTATTCAAATGATCGCGCACAGAATACCCCCCCTGTTCTGGTTTTTTTGGCTGTATCAGACTACGGGCGGGCGATGCCGAACTGCTCGGGGCTGTAGGCGGTGGCGCCGGAATCGGCCATCAGCCAGCAGACCACGGACTCCCACTCGGTGTAGAAGGCTTTGATCTCATCGACGCTCGTGTACTTCTCATAGAGCTTGTCGATGCTGTTTTTCTCCATAAAGGAGACGAAATCGGGATTCTGAACGGCCTGCTTGCAGCCGGCGCGCAGCATGGCCTGTACCTCCTCCGGCACATCCGCGGCCACCAGCAGGCTCAGCGGCGTGTAGGGGATGGCCAGCAGCTCCTCGCTTCCTTCCATGTACTCGGTCAGCGCGGGCACGTCCGGGTACTGCGCCATGCGCTCGGTCGCGCAGACGGCGAGCAGCCGCAGCTCCCCGGCGTCGATGTAATTGGCGACGGTGGAGTAATTTGCGTTGGTAAAGACGACCTGTCCGCCCATGACGGCGACGATGCCGTCGGAGCCGGAGGCGTAGGCGGTCAGCGCGGGCACATAGCCATAGCGGTTCATAATCAGCGCCTGCACATGGCCGGAGCCGCCGGGCCCGGTGTAGGCCATCTGGACGGTGCCGGGTTTGGCCTCGATGGCGGCCAGGAGCGCCTCGATGCTGTCATAGGGCGAATCCTTTGCGACAACGATGACCTTCGGGTCGTTGGCGACGGCGCAGATCGGGCTAAAGTCGGCATAGCTCATGTCGCTGATGCCCATCACGCGCTGGGTGCCGAGGCTGTCGGCGGCAAAGAGCACCACAGAGCCGTCCTTCGGCGCATCCAGCGCCGCGCGGCATCCGATGGAGCCGGAGGCGCCCGGCTGGTTTTCCACCACAAAGTTCACGCCCATCGCCTCGCTCAGCGCAGCGGCCAGCTGACGGCCGACGAGATCGGTGGTGCCGCCGGCGCCGTAGGGGACGATCATGGTCACGGTCTGCACGGGATATCCGCTCGCGGCGGTCTTCCCCTGCGCTCCGCAGGCAGCCAGCGTCAGAAGCAGGCAGGCAGCGAGCAGCACGGCGATTTTTTTCATAGCGCTCTCCTTCATCATTCGCAGTTTCTGAGATTGTTCCGCAAAATACAGTAAAGAATAGTATACCACAGCGGGATCGGGTTTGTAAACCGGCGGCGTCTGCCGTGCGGAAATGATCGAAGACTCTCTGGCTTAACAGCCTTCCCCGTTCCTCCTGTCAGAACAAATCCAGTGCGCTGTCCAGATAAATCTCCTCCCGCACCCGCAGCTGGTACTCCGGCTTTGTCAGGTAGTACAGCAAAAATTCCAGGATCACGGCGCTGCCCAGGCTCCGCCCCTCGATTTTAAACTGGGAAAAGCCCTTCGGCAGATAGACCCCTTGTATGTCCCCGATGCCGATAAAGCCGGGATTTCTCATTGCGTCGGAAAAGCGATAGCCCCTGTCGGCCGTTGGGGATACGCAGACGTGCTCCGCGCAGCTCTCCCCCAGATTCCTGCGGCTGACATTCTCATAGCAGGCCCTCCGGTCAGGGCAGTCAAACCAGCAGCACTCGTTGCACAGAAGCTCCACTTTCTTCTTCAGCGCATCCGGCAGCGCGTTCAGGCGGTCAAAGGCTTTGTTCAGCCGGAAATCCGGCACCACGAAACGAAACTCGCTTCGCTCCAGCTCCGCCTCCAGCTGCTCGAACTGCGTCAGCACCTTAGTCGTCGAGGAGACGAAATAAAACCCGGGGTAGTTCCTCTGCAGGTAGCCCAGCAGCAGATCCGATGCGAGGATCACGCCGTTTGGAACCGCTCCGCCCGTTTCAAACAGGGCACACAGGGCGTTGCACTTTCTGTCGGATAAATGCTCCTCCCGGAGCAGGGAATTGCTGAAGGTGAGGCGAGCGGAAATCCCATACTCCCGCACCAGCGCTGCCACCTCGTCCGGCCGGTTCTCTCCGAAGCCGACGCGGCCGCCGCCCCAGAGGCAGTCGGCGGGCGCGCCGTAGATCGAGCCGATCTCGCACCAGTCGTAAAAGAACTCCCTGTGCTCATAAAACAGGGGCAGAAAGGCGCGGTACAGCTCGTAAAACTCAAACAAGCCCGGAAGATGATACCTTGCTTTCATGTTCGATTCCTCTTTCCCTTCGCGCAGCAAATGGGCATGCTCATGTTCATTTCTTCATCGCTCATACGGCCAGAAATCCACGCCAGCCGCGGACGGAGTAATAGGAATCCGCTCCGTTATGGAAGGTGAACACCCGGCCGTAGCGCCGCTCGCAGAACAGCGCGCCGCCCAGTCGCCGGATCTCTGCCGGCGTGGCAATCCAGCTGGATGTTTTCAGATCAAATTCGCCCAGTTCCTGCAATTTGCGGTAGAGCTCCTCCGTCATCAGCTCGACGCCCGTCTCCTCCGCCTGACGGACAGCGCTCCCTGCCGGCGGATTCTTCGCGCGCTTCGCCAGAGCCTCCTCGTCATAGCACAGGCTTCTGCGTCCGGCGGGCGTTTCCTTGGCGCAGTCGCAAAAGAGGATCGCATCGCTGCCGGGCAAAAAACCAATCGCGTCCGGCTCTCCCCCGCTATCCTCCATGCGCCGCAGGGCGGCCAGAGCTTTTTCGTTTCCCTGCAGCCGCTTCTCCACCAGCTCCCAGCTCAGTTCCGGATGCCGGTTCATGTTATTCTGAAACCTTGTTTTCAACAATTCAAGCATGGTTATCCCTCCGCGTCCGCCTATCTTGCGTATTCCTGCCAGCACCAGCGGGCGATCCGCGCGATCAGTTCCTCCGGCAGCTCCCGGTCATAGGGCAGGCGGATCGTGCCCTTGCTCACGTCCAGCGCCGCGAGCTCTTCGGCGAACACCGTCGTCGCCTCGCCGCCCGGGTACAGGCCGATGTGCTTTTTGGCCGCGGCAAAGTGGATCAGATTCTGCCCTTTCCAAAAGGTCGGCATCGACCAGGACATGCGCTCCTCTGCCTCCGGGATGGCCGTGCGGAGAATCAAGCGGAGCTCTTGCAGCTTCGGCTGAACGCTCTCCTCCTGCGCCGCGATATAATCGTCAACGGTCCCCGGCTTGCCGCAGTAATGCGTCTGCCCGGGACGCTTGAATGTCCGCCCACACTTCGGGCATGTCCAGTCTTCCATGATACTGTCCTCCCTCGCTTCGATCGTGACGTGGATCGTGTCTCCGTCCGACTTGCCCAACTGCAGCCGGATCGCCTTCAAGACGCCGATGACATAGCAGACGCTGCCATCCTCGTTTTTCAGCCCCATGTTCACGATGCTGCCGTCATAGGGGACGCCGTCGAAGCAGGCGTGAACCTTCACGCGGCCCTTGCCGAACTCCTGACGGATGTCCCTGGGGAAGAGCACATAGGCACCGCCGTCATCCGGGTTCTCATGCAAAATCGCGTCATACTCGTAGCATTTCATCCTATTCCTCTTAAATCAGCACGCCGTTGCAGTGGTCGATCTCGTGCTGGATAATCTGCGCCGTGAAGCCGGTGTAGGTCTTGAGCCTCGTTTCAAAGTGCTCATTCTGATACTGCACTTTGATCGAACGCCAGCGTTTGGCCTTTCGCGTGCCTGCGAGGGACAGGCAGCCTTCTTCCGCCACATAAGGGCCGGAGCATTTGACGATTTCCGGATTGAGCATCACCGTTGCCGCGCCGTTGTCGTCAAAGATGATAATCCGCTTCGCCGCGCCGATCATGTTGGCCGCCATGCCCACGCAGCCGTCCCGGTGGGCTTCCAGCGTGTCCCTCAGATCCTGTGCGACAGTCAGATCCAGAACCGTAGCCGGCGCAGAGCTCTGCGCGAGGAAAATCGGGTCTTTCATAATGGGTTTGATCATATGTTTGTCCCCTATTTAAAATTAAAGTCAGTATAACATATCATTAGGGAAAAAAGAACCTCGGAATAATAGATTTACACGCACCAGCAGAGAACCGCGAAAACAGAAAGAGTCCTGAAACCTTTCGATTTCAGGACTCTTTCTGGCAGGGGAAGAAGGCTTCGAACAGAATTTGGGTATTTTTCGATACTTTTAAACGTCATTTTACGTTAATTTTTCTATTTTTAAGAACTTTTCCAAACCGGTCTGACCACTGCATTTTTTTAGATTCAATATGTTTGGGGTCAAATTAGGGGTCAAACGCACTCCGAAAGCGGTTCGCCGAGTGTCCTGATTTGCATTTGCAACTATTCATTTTTCGGGTCGTTTTCCCCTCCCCTGCCAAGGTGAACAGCAACATTTTGAAACAAAAAAGGAGTATTTATTATGGAACTGTCATATGTCCAACAAGGGGAATATTTTTTTCCAAAGCTCTGCTTCGAAGCCGAAAATCCGCCCATCGGGCTCCTGCGAAAGAGCTATCTGAAAGAACATAAACGCGGATGGTATTCCAGCCTGCTGCTGACCGGCAAGCTGGACGAACATCTCGCCGAGATCGACCACAGTTGCAATGAACGCATTGAACGTATTATGAATCAACTGGCCCGGCGCGAGGGCGTGACCGAAGCGCTCAAGGCAGCCGATCAAATGGAGTGGGCGCGCCATATGAACAGCATCCGGGCACGCGCGGAGGAAATCGTTTTGAGCGAGTTGGTTTACTGCTGATTGAATATATTGAGCCCGAACGGCACTTGAACCGAACCAAATTGTGCGGACAGCACAAAAAAGGCCCGTGATGTAGGCTATACAATTCAAGCAACGAACTGGCACCGCAACT
>CADCHN010000040.1 GCA_902801295.1 Oscillospiraceae bacterium
AGCTAAAACTAAAGGGCCTGACACCTGCTCAACACAGATACCAGACCCTTCAGGTCGCTTAATTAATTCTTTTGTCTAACTTTTGGGGTTCACTTCACAATGGCTACGAAGAAAGTGGGAGATCTGATCAAAGAAGCCCGCACCAACGCGGGGCTGTCGCAGGAAGCTCTGGCCAAGAAGATCGACGGCCTGTCCGCCTCCGACGTCGGCAAGGCCGAGCGCGGAGAGAAGGAACTGACCCAGGCCCAGCTGAAGGAGATCGCCAAGGCGACCGGCGTGACGCAGAAATCGCTGCTGGAGGCGCCGAAGGGAGCCGCAGCCAAGAAGACAAGCGAGAAAAAGACGGCCGAGAAGAAAACGACCGCCGCCAAGACAACGGCCAAAAAGACGAGCACCAAGAAAACCGACAGCGCAGCTGAAACGCTCACCTCGGCGGAGAAGAAACTGCTGGAGCTCTATCGCGCGGCGGATTCGGACACGAAAAAAGCCGCCGTGGCGCTGCTCAAGGGCGAAAAGCCCGAGGAGAGCGGCGTACTCGGCAGCCTGCTCAATATGATCGGCGGCTCGGACGCCATCAGCGGCATCCTCGGCAGCCTGAAGAAATAGTTTTACGGGTTGAAACAGAGCAAGGAACCGGGAGGGCGCAGCCCTCCCGGCTCCTTGCTCATCATGCAATTACTGCTCTCCGATGCGGGAGAGGATATAAGGTTCCACGTCTTTGACGTCCATCTCCAGCGCGACGCTCAGCTCGCCGTGCAGGATGTCCTTGGCGCGCTTCATCGTGGCCTCAGCGCGGCTGCTCTTGGTTTTGCGTTCGGACATGCGGCAGCGCAGCCCCTTGACGATCGACACCAGCGCCTCGCAGCTGTGCTTCTTGAACAGCTCCTTGTAAAATGCATCCACATGATTGAAGCGGTTGTCATGACAGATCGCCGGCTCGATGCCGGGCATCGAGTCGATCAGCGCTTCGGCCTCCTCCCGGCTCATCACATAGCGCATATAGGCCCCGGAATCCACGGGGGCGAAGTAGGTGCCGCTGCCGATCAGCGGCCGGAGATGGTAATAGACGCGGTCCCGCGATGCGCCGGACACATTCAGCGGCCCAATGCTTTCCACGGTGCAGACGCCGTTCTCCCCATAAATAATTTTATCGCCGACGGAATACATCAATAATTCCCCTATCCTATATTCTATGAACTATTATACACGATTTTTACTGAAATTGGCAAGTCTTTTTTGCTTTAATGTTTTGAATTATCAGTTTTTTGATTGTGCAGCCGCGCCCGGTCTGCTATAATAGAAAAGAACAAAACATAATTCTGCAATTTCACATAAATGTGGGGAAATAACGCATAATTTTCCGCAAATATCCGCCTCAAGTGGAGGAGAAGATCGCATTTCATGAGACTTTATTTGATTGGACACGATTATAAGTACGCCGTGGAGCAGATGCTGCTGACGCTATACCCCGAGGAGCGACCGGAGTATCCCGAGGGAAAGCCGTCGGGGGAGCGGATGGAGCTCCGCCTCAGCCGCGGCGCGCGCTATGTCACGGCCGCCTGCGTGCTGCACCGCGGGGGCGGCGTCTGGCACGGACGCGCGGCCGCGCCGCTGGAGAAGCTGGGCGACGGGCTGGAAACCGACCGCGTCTGCCAGCGGCTCGTCAAAAACGCCATGTATCGCGCGGCGCTGCGCGCGGGCCATCAGAAACCGGCCTGGGGCGCGCTGACCGGCGTGCGGCCGGGCAAGCTCTTCTGCGCGTTGCTGCAGCAGGGGCTGGACGAGCAGGAGGCGCTGCGCCGCTTCATCGAGGAGTATGACGTGAGCCCGGAGCGGGCGGCGCTGTGCCTGGACACCGGGCGGCAGACGATGAAGCTCGCCGCCGCGCTCGAAAAGCGCGACGTCTGCCTCTACGTCGGCATCCCCTTCTGCCCGACGCGCTGCGCCTACTGCAGCTTTGTCAGCCAGTCGGTGGAAAAAAGCATGAAGCTGATGGAACCCTTCCTCGAGGCCATGCTGCAGGAAGTCCGCGCGACAGTGGAGCAGGTGCGGCGGCTGGGCCTGCGGGTCATCTCCGTCTACATGGGCGGCGGCACGCCGACGACGCTGACGGCGCCGATGCTCGACCGGCTCTGCGGCACGCTGGCGGAGGAATTTGACCTCGGCGCGCTGCGGGAATACACGGTGGAGGCCGGGCGGCCGGACACGATCACCGAGGAAAAGCTGCGTACGCTGCGCCGCTGGGGCGTGGACCGCGTCAGCGTCAATCCCCAGACCATGAGCGACCGGGTGCTGGAGGTCATCGGCCGCCGGCACAGCGCGGCGGACATCGTCGAGGCGTTGGAGAAGGTGCGGCGGGTCGGCGGCTTTGCCGTAAACATGGACCTCATCGCCGGTCTTCCGGCGGATACGGTCGAGGGCTTTTCCGACACCGTGGATCAGGTGCTTGCCCTCGCGCCGGAGAATATCACCGTGCATACGCTCAGCCTTAAAAAGGGTTCCCGCATCACCCTCGAGGGCGCGGCGCTGCCCGCGGCGGAGGAGGTCGGACAGATGCTCGATCTGGCGGGGGAGCGACTGCGCACGGCGGGCTACGCACCCTATTACCTCTATCGCCAGAAATTCATGTCCGGCGGCTTCGAGAATCTCGGCTGGGCAAAGCCCGGCACGGAAAACCTGTACAATATCTGCATCATGGAGGAGCTGTGCAGCATCCTGGCGATGGGCGCGGGCGGCTCGACCAAGCTGGTGCGCACGGACGGCGGGCGCAATACCCGTCTGATGGCGCCGAAATATCCGCTGGAATATATCCAGGCCATCGCGAATACCTGTGAAGAAAAGAAAAAAATAGCGCAGTTCTACGGCGCTTGGAAGGAGACGGACCCATGGCATACCAACTGAACGACATCAACTATCAGACCGTGGCTGACCCCGTTGGCATGATTGCCGAGGCTGACGCCCGCTACGCCGCGCTTGTGGAGCAGGCGGCGGAGAAAATCGCGGAAAACAAGAAAAACAGCCCGATCGTACTGCTGTCCGGCCCCTCCGGCTCCGGCAAGACGACGACGGCGATGAAAATCGCCGAGGCGCTCGAGAGAAAGGGCATCGGCTCGCACTACGTCGGCATGGACGATTATTTCAACACCGTCGATCCGGCCACCACGCCGCGCACGCCCGAGGGCGACTACGACCTCGAATCGCCCCTGTGCCTCGACATGGAGCTGCTCAACGAGCATTTCACCCTGCTCAGTATGGGAAAGCGGATCTATGTTCCCAAATACGAATTTTCCCGGCGGATGCGGATTCAGGAGCCCAGCAAATCCATCAAGCTCAAGCAGGATGAGATCGTGATTTTCGAGGGCATCCACGCGCTCAACGACATGATTACCGACCGGCATCCCGAAGCCTTCAAGCTCTATATTTCCGCGCAGAGCGACGTCGTCTTCGGCGGACGCACGGTTTTCAAGCGCACCTGGTTCCGCCTGGTGCGCCGCACGGTGCGCGACTACAACTTCCGCGGCTCCTCGCCCGCGGAAACCATGAGCATGTGGGCCAACGTCCGCCGCGGCGAAAAGCTGCACATCTCCCGCTTCAAGGAGAAGGCGGACTTCCAGTTCGACACGACCCTGGCCTATGAGCTGCCGGTGTTCAACACCACGGCGACGCAGCTCTTCCAGTCCGTCCCCGAGGGCATTGAGCGCTTTGACGAGCTGCGCTCCGTGCTGCCCGCGCTGCAGCTCTTCGGCCACATCGACGAGAGCCTGGTGGCGGAGGATTCGCTGATCCGCGAGTTCATCGGCGGCGGCATCTACGGCACTTGAAAAACTATCCGAACAGGATAATAATACTTGAAAAATCTGCCGAAATAAGATATACTCAGCCTGTAAGAACAACAGGCTGAGTATTTTTTGCGGGGTGAGGATATGAAAGAGATCGGGGAAGTACTGCTGACGCGGAGAAAAGAGCTGGGTCTGAACCAGACGGAGCTGGCCGAGGCGATGACGCTGCGCGGCTGCCCGGTGACCAACCAGGCCGTCTCCAAGTGGGAGAAGGGGACGACACAGCCGAGTGCGCGGCAGTTTCTGACGCTGTGCCGCATTTTGGAAATCGAGGACGTGCGGGGCGAGTTTTCCGGCGGCGCGGAGGGCGTCTTCGCCGGGCTTGACCGCCGCGGGCGGCGTCTGGCGCTGGACTATGTGCAGCTGCTGCGCGACAGCGGGCGCTACGCCGAGTACCGGGAGGAGCCGGCGCGCGTGCGCACGCTGCCGCTGTATTCGCTGGCGGTTTCGGCCGGCACGGGCCAGTTCCTGGACGGTGAGGATTACGAGATGGTCGAGGTCGGGGCCGAGGTGCCAGAGGGCGCGCATTTCGGCGTGCGCGTGGCCGGCGACAGCATGGAGCCGCGTTTCCACGACGGACAGATCGTCTGGGTACGCCAGCAGCGCAGCCTGATGACCGGGGAAATCGGCATCTTTCTCTACGACGGCAGCGCCTATCTGAAAAAGCTGGTTGCGCGGGAGGATCGCCTGGCGCTCCACTCGCTCAACCCCAAATATCCGGATATTCCGGTCTCGCCGGAGCTGCCGCTGCGCGTGCTCGGCCGGGTCATGGAATAAGAAAAAACGCTCCAACGGAGCGTTTTTTCTTATCTTGATTATTCCAGATATTTCCCACCGAAGCACTCGTCGGGGAGACAGGGAGCCAGGCCGGTCAGCAAACGCTCCATGCTGCTCGCATAGGGTGCGACATCCTCCCGCAGATGCGATCCGCCGTTCAGCGCGCGGGAGAGGGACAGGCGCGCCATGGTGCCCATGCCCTCGCGGCTTTCCAGCATCAGAACGCCGCCGTGCGCTTCCGCGATCCCGCGGATTACAGTCATGCCGAGACCCGCGCCCATCGACATCTCGTGCAGCGAGTAGGCCGCGCGGTAGCGGTGAAAGAGCGAGTTCATTTTTTCGGGCGGAATGCCGGCGCCGTCGTCGCGCACGGTGAGATAGACCCGGTCGCTCATCGGGCTCAGTTCGATCCGGATCCGCCGCAGGCCCGCGGCGTGGATCAGACTGTTGGAGAGCAGATTCAGCAGCAGCAGCTCCAGCAGCTGCGGATCCGCCCAGAGCAGCACCCGGCGTTCCACGGAGAACTGAAACTCCACATCCGGGCGCAGGAGACTCACGCTGTCCACCATATCGGCGATGAGCGCGCCGAGATCCACGGTGCTTAAAGCCACGGGCAGCTCGTCGGCAAGGATGGCGCGGGCGGCGCTGATATTGGCAAGCAGCCGGTTGAGTTTGTAATACTCCTTGTTCAGCACGCTGAAGCACTGCAGCAGGGCAGGGTCGCCAAGCTCTTCGGCCGCGCGCCGCCCGGAGCCGGCGGCCAGGTTCATGTTCATCAGTCCGCTGCGCAGCGCCTGCAGATAAGCGTCGTTGAACAGAGCGACATCCGTCTCCGGCCGCGAGAAGAAGACGATCTGCATGCTGCCCTCGCGGGAGAAACGCAGCAGCCGGCTGCGGCCGGAAACAGGCGCGGCAGCGACAAAATTCGGCGCCTGTACCTCGGCGATCTCGTCGCCAAAGAGCTCGCGGATTCCCTTGCCGAGGCAGGCTTCGCCGAGAATGGCGCGGGCGGCGGCGTTGGCAAAAACCAGGCGGCGGTTCTGCAGCAGCGCTGCCGGTTCGTCGGTCATGGACAGAACATCGGAGGAAAGCGTATACATGGGCGGCCTCCTTTTCAAAAATGAGATGCTTTTCACATTGAATGTAGCAAAAATCGACAAAATATACAAGAGCCAAGGGCAAAAAACGGGTTGTAAGGGCGAAATTTCGGCGTTTTTTTGCTGTATGAATTCTGAATGAAATGTTGATTTTTACGGATAGTATATGTTACAATCATAACGATCTTTGAGGAAAGTTCTTCCGGGATCGATTGTTTTGTCATTCTATTGAATTGGAGGATACACACACATGATTAAAGTCGGCATCAACGGCTTCGGCCGCATCGGCTCCCTGGCCTTCCGCGCCGCCATCAAGTCTGACGACATTGAGGTCGTCGCCATCAACGCCCCCGGCCATCCCGCCAGCCACATCGCATACTGCGTCAAGTACGATTCCGTCCACGGCCGTTTCGACGGCGAGGTCGTCGGCAATGACGAGGACAGCACCGTTACCGTCAACGGCAAGGTCGTCAAGGTCCTCTCCGACAAGGCTTACCGCGACGCTACCCTCATTCCCTGGGGCGAGCTCGGTGTTGAGTACGTGCTCGAGTGCACCGGTGTTTACCTGACCAAGGAAAAGGCCCAGGCTCATATCGACGCCGGCGCCAAGATGGTTATCATGTCCGGTCCCGCGAAGGACGACACCCCGATGTTCGTCTGCGGCGTCAACCTCGACAAGTACACCCCCGACATGCAGTTCGTTTCCAACGCGTCCTGCACCACCAACCGTCAATGACAACTTCGGCATCATCGAGGGTCTGATGACCACCGTTCATGCTTCCACCGCCACCCAGGCCATCGTCGACGGCTTCCCCAAGAAGAAGGATCTGCGCGGCGCCCGCTCCGTGTACAACAACATCATCCCCTCTTCCACCGGCGCTGCCAAGGCCGTGGGCAAGGTTATCCCCCAGCTCAACGGCAAGCTCACCGGTATGTCCATGCGTATCCCCGCTCCGGACGTGTCCGTTGTTGACCTGACCGTCCGCCTCGAGAAGGCCGCCACCTACGAAGAGATCTGCGCCGCCGTCAAGGCCGCTTCCGAAGGCCCGATGAAGGGCATTCTGGAGTACGTGGACGACGAGGTCGTTTCCTCCGACTTCCGCACCGACGCGCACACCTCCATCTTCGACGCGCAGGCCGGTATCGCCCTGAACGGCAACTTTGTCAAGCTCGTCGCCTGGTATGACAACGAGTGGGGCTTCTCCAACAAGATGCTGGACCTCACCCGCCACATCGACTCCGTCCGCAAGGCGTAAACCACACAGCGTTTCAGTTTATGAACACCCCCGGGAGCCTATGCTCCCGGGGGTGTTTTTGCATATCCCCGGCCTTGTCCGCATATCATGTTTGCGGGGGTGAGCGAATGGCCAAGGAGGAAAGAATGACGGGCACGCCGACGGCGCTGCCGGCGGCGATGACGGCAAAGCATGCTGTACAGATGGAAAACCGCGAACGGCTGAGCATCGGCGGGGTGCAGGACGTGGCCGGTTTTGACGAAAACATGGTGGTGCTGACGACCGCGCTGGGCGATCTGACCGTGCGCGGCGAGGGCCTGCACATCGAAAAAATTGACCTGGACGCCGGACGGCTGGAGCTGCACGGCAAGCTGACGGAGCTGAGCTATGACGAGCCGGCCTCGGGCGGCTGGTGGTCAAAGCTCTTCGGCTGAGCGATGCGTGTCGATCCGCTGCACCAGGGCGCGGCCCTGCTGCTGGCCGCGGCCATCGGGATCGGGGCAGGGCTGCTGTACGATCTGCTGCGCCCGCCCCGCTGGCAGCGCCGGGGCCTCGCGGCCTTCCTGCTGGACGCGCTGTTCTGCCTGATCCTGGGCGCGGCGTTCTTCCTGTTCGCCATGTCTTTCGGCGAGGGGAGGCTCGGCCTCGGTGCGCTGGCCGCCGCCTGGGTCGGGTTTCTCGCCTACCATCGGCTTCTGAGCCCGCTGCTGCTTCCGTTCTTTGTCAAAGTGTTCCAATATTTGGATAAAATGATCATGACAGCGAAAGTTTTCATAAAAAAATTCAGATTTTCGAAAAAAAGTACTTTAAAAAATGAAAAGAATGTTTTATAGTGGGGAGGTAATTTAATTCAGCAAAGCGCGAAACAGAGAAGCCTTCCTCCGCCTGCTGACGGTCAGTCTGCTGCTGTACATGTTCGTCACCTTTGGTGCGGCCCGCGCGCGGCTGAACGCGGCGCGGGAGGAGGAGCAGACGCTGGGCGCGGCCTGCGCCGCCCTGCGTGAGGAGAACGAGGGATTGCAGCAACAGCTGTCCTCCGCCCGGGAGGAAGAGAGCCTGGAGGCCATGGCGCGGGAGCGCCTCGGACTCGTGATGCCGGGCGAGAAAATCTTTTATTTCAACTGAGACAGAGAGGTTCGGTCATGGAACTGGAAGTTGGGTCGATTGTAGAGGGTAAAGTCAGCGGGATCACCAAGTTCGGCGCCTTTGTTGCGCTGCCGGAGGGAAAGAGCGGTCTGGTACATATTTCCGAGGTGGCCAACGCCTTCGTTGCCGACGTGAGCGAGCATGTGCAGATGGGTCAGACGGTGAAGGTGAGGATCCTCGGCATCAGCCCGGAGGGGAAGATCAACCTGTCCATCAAGCGGGCGGTCGACAATCCCCCTGCCGAGCGCGCGCCCTCCTTCCGCAAGGCGCCTGCCCCGCGCAGGGAAGCGTCGTCCCATCAGCCGCAGCCGCTGGCGGTCGATCCGCCGTCCGCCGACCAGGCCTTTGAGGACCGGCTGAAGAAGTTTATGCAGGAATCTGACAGCCGCATCGCCGACAACCGCATCTACGCCGACCGCAACCGCCGCAGTCGCCGCCGCTGAGCACCGGGTTCGGTTCCGTTTCCAAAACAAATGCCGGGAGAGCACGCCTCTCCTGCATCTGGTAAGATGAAAGTAGACACGAAAAAGTGCCTACTTTCATTTTTTATTGTAAGATAAGAGAAAGGAAGGGAGTGAACCAATGGGCAAGAAA
>CADCHN010000041.1 GCA_902801295.1 Oscillospiraceae bacterium
CATCGCAAAGTTCTTCACCGTGCCGTCCGTGTCGATGCTGATGCCCTTCACGTCCTGGCCGCCGATGTCGATGATCGCCTTCACGTTCGGGTCGGTCACATGCACGCCCATCGCGTGGCAGCTGATCTCGGAGATGTTCTCATCCGCGAACGGAACCTTGTTGCGGCCGTAACCGGTACCGATCAGGTACTCCAGCTCCTTCGAGCTCTTCAGCCCGACCTTCGCCAGCACTTCGTCCATCGCGGCGATCGCGCTCTGCTCCGAGTTGATCTTGCTCTTAATCGTGGTATCCGCGACCATCTTGCCGGTCTCGTCCAGAATAACTGCCTTCGTGTAGGTGGAACCTACGTCGCATCCGCCAAAGTATTTCATGTGATATGTAACTCCTTCGTTATATTATTCTATTGCCCCTGTTCGGTGGCTCTTGAAATCGCGCTTCCCGCGATTACATGCAGACTTCGTCTTCGAACTCGACCAGGCTGGGATCCACGGGCTCCGCCTGCTTGACGGTGCGCATGTACTCGTTGACCTTGTCGCGCATGGTGCGGCGGGAGACGGTGCGCGGATCCATCAGATCGTGCTCGACCCAGATCAGGTCGTAGCCGCGCTGACGGCCCTGCTCGTCCAGCAGACCCTGAACCGTAGCCATGTTCTTGCAGGCCACGTTCTGGTACATGATGACCAGCGGCGCGTTCCAGGCTTCCACCTGACGCCAGCACTCGTCGACGACGTTCTGGTAGCCGCCGTTGGTGTGACGGCGCATGACCATGCGCTCGTACAGACGGGCCAGATCGCGCAGCGCTTCTTCCTTGTCCTCGGTCTCGAGGTGCTTGGTGAAGTTCAGGGATTCCATCTCGACCAGGATGTCGATGCCCCAGCAGTTGGCCAGCCAGTTGGAGAAGTTGGCGTAGTAGTGAGCCGGGCAGGACCAGACGATGCCGCGGTAGCGCATCTTTCTGGCGGGCCAGGCGGTCTCCTTGTTCTCGTAGGCCTTCATGAGCATCTTGTTGACCTTCTGCATGGAGGGCAGAACGCGCGGGTCGATGCCGCCGTCCATCTCGTAGTTCCACTTGCGGAAGAGCTCGTAGCTCGGTCCGATGAACTGCGGGTAGGCCGACTTGTTGATCTCCCACTTCTGGAGCTCGAGGTCGGTCTCCTGGTTAAAGCGCTTCATGCACTCGAAGTAATGCTCCCAGCTCCACTTGGCGCCGGTCTTCTCTTCGATGAACTTGATGCAGGCGCGGATGTCCTCGGCGCCCATCTGGATCGTGTTCTCATCGTCCAGGTAACGGACGGGGAAGCAGAGGTGGAACACCGGGATGTCCGGGAAGCGGCGGGCAAAGTAAGAGGAAGCCATGGTGGAGCCGTCGCAGGGCATGGAGGAGGAAATGAAGCAGGAGCCCATGTCGGGCAGCGCGTTGATGACCAGGGCGCCGCACTCGGAGGAAGGCACCGGGCAGGTGTCGGAGGGCAGGCCGTAGCTTTCCACCGCGTCAATGTAGGGGATGCAGACGAGCTGGTCGATCTCGGAGACCAGGAACATCGGCAGGAGCTGGTGAGGGATGCTCAGCAGGTCGGGGAAGCCGGCCGCGATCTGACCCATGGTCATCTCGTCGAAGGTGAAGAGCATCTTGTTAAGCTCGTCGCTGTTGCCGTTCTTGCGGTCGGCCTTGGAGAGGAAGACCAGGTTCTCCGCCACGTAGCGGAAGATCTGGTAGGTGACCTCATGGCTCATACGCAGGTTGGAGCCGCGCAGACCCATGATGTTCTTGTCCATAAAGCCGTGGCAGCAGAAGTAGGAGATCATCCAGCGGTACCACAGCGCGCTGTTCATGGCGGGGATCAGGTCCTTGGAGAAGGTGGCAAGCAGCATGCCCCACATGCGGGCCCACTCCCAGAAGTCATAGGCGGTGTCCTTCACGCCGCGCCACTCACGGCGGACGGTGGCCATGGCGCCCTTGCGGTACAGACGGCCGAGGCTGCGCTCGCCGTTGACCACGCGGTCCCATTTTTCCTTGTTGTCCAGGGCCATGAAGTCGGCGTACTCGCCCTTGATGCGCTCGCCGTCGGCCTTGATGCCGTCAACAAAAGCCTTGCCGACGTCTTTCCAGTCGGTCTCCTTGAGCATATCGCCGAAGATGCCGACGACTTCCTTCAGGTTCTCGCCCTGCTTCTTCCAGTTGATATTATCTTTGGCTTTCCAGAATTTCGGATTGGGGAACTGAACCTTTTGCTTTGCCATTACTTGATTCCCTCCTCTTTATGGATGCGTTTGATCTCCAGGGATTCCACGAAGGCCTGCACGCGGGTGCGCAGCTGGCCGGAGTTGCCGTTGTTGTACAGACGGTCGATGGAGAGGACGGGCCAGCCGTATTCGTCGTGCATGATGTGGCTGACCAGCGCGCGCTCGAAGCCCCAGTAGTCGCAGTACTTCATCTGCTCGTAGATGATGCCCTCGGCCTTGAACTCCTTGGCCAGACGGTCGGCCGTCTCGCGGCGCTGCATGACCTTCTCGTCGGAGATGTAGCGGGCGCACTCGGAGACCTCCATGTAATGGCGGCAGATCTGCGTGAGCACGTCTTCCTCGTCGTTGAGCTCAATAACCTCGCGGCCGGGCTTGGAGCCGAAGCAGTAGCGGTCGGACACGACCAGGGCGCCGCAGCCCTCGATGAGCTTGGTGAGGTTGTGATCGTCGATCTCGGAGCCGACGATGGCCACGCGGGCACGGAAGGGACTCTTCTTGTCGGGCTTTCTCTTCTTCAGCTCTTCCAGCGTTTCGCGCAGGTAGGGCAGAATCAGCGCCTTGGGGCAGGTGTAGGTCACCAGGTTCAGCACGTGGAACTCGTAGCCGGTGATAACGGGGTTGTCGGCCTTGCGCATCTCGCTGATCTCGGTCATGATGCGGCAGACCTCGTTGTGCTCCTCGACGGCCTTGCGGATGGCCTCGTCGGACACGTCCACGCCGAAGGTCTCGTGCAGACGGTCGAGCACGTGCACGCGCATCTGGCGGACGTAGCCCTCGACGGTGTAGTCCGTGATCTTGAAGGGCATGTCGCAGTGGGTGACGAAGAAGTTGGGCTTCTCGTTGACCTTCAGGATCTCGAAGTGCTCCATGGAGCGGTTCATCATCGAGCAGGCGTCCACGCCGATCAACGCGTCCAGATACTGATAGCCGCCCTCAATGGCGCGCTCGAGCAGCGCACGGGCAAACTCGCAGGTGTAGTTGGACATGTAGTAGGTGGCGATATCGATGGATCCGGTGTTGGGTGCGCGGAGTCTGGTGGAGAAGCAGTTGCCGACGTTGAGCAGCACTTCCGGGATATGGAAGCAGGTATAGCCCAGGCAAACACCGCCGTCGGCCTTGGCCTTCTCGACGAGTTCGTTGTCGGCGTTCTCAAGCAGACGCTCAAAGTAGATCAGATGCTTAAGATCTTTCAAATGTTACACCTCTTCTTATGAAAATTTACAGGTTACAGGATCTCTATCTTCTGGAGTGCTTCCCTCACTCCTTTGAGTACGGCGGAATCCTCGGGCAGCTCCAGCACGCTTCTGCCCTTGATGTCGTTGGCGGCGAAGACCGCGTCCGCGGGGATCACGGAGAGGATCTCCACGCCCGGAACCTGGGTCAGCTCCACCAGCTCGGGATTGGTCACGCGGTTGATGATGACACCGATCTTCTCGTAGGAGATCAGCTCGTCCGCCACGCCTTTGATCGTTTCCACAACCTGGGCGCCCTTCTTGCTCTGATCAGTGATCAGCAGCAGATGGGTGACCTTTTCCATCACGCGGCGCTGAATCTGCTCGATGCCGGCCTCGCCGTCGATGACGACGTAGTCGAAGCTGTTGGCCAGCAGGCTGATGACCTCTTTCAGATAAGAGTTCACCTTGCAGTAGCAGCCGGAGCTCTCCGGCCGGCCGATCGCCAGAAAGGCAAAGCCGGGCATTTCGACCAGCGCGTCGAAAATGCGGAAGCGGGCCTCGCTGAGAAGCTCCATCGCCTCCCGGGTCTCTCCGTTTTCGACACTGTCGACGATGCTCTGACGGATGTCGTCCAGCGTCAGCTTCACGTCCACGCCAAGAGCAACGGACAGGCCAACGGCGGGATCGGCATCGATGGCGAGAATCTTTTTATCGGGATATTTCTCCACCATCAGTCGGACGATCGAAGCGCAGATTGAGGTTTTGCCCACGCCGCCCTTGCCTGCGACCGTGATAATCTTGGCTTTCTTTTCCATGTGCGTCCCCCCTTAAAAGTGCACAGATACTGCGGGTATTTTATCGTGAGTATTGTAACACATTGTCATTTCGTTTGCAAGAAAAACCCCCGGACATTCGACTTTTAGGCATAATTAACAAGTCTGTCTCCGCATTTCCGGCAATTTGCGCGTACAAAAAACCGGACGGGAAAACCCGTCCGGCCATAGCCTCTATTCAGTTCAGCAGCGCGACGCCCAGATTCAGATATGCGGCGAAAAACAGCCAGATCAGATACGGCAGCAGCAGATCACCGGCGCGCTTGACGATACTTCGAAACAGCACATAGCAGATCAGCACCGCCAGCACCAGAAGCAGCAGCCACACGAAGGCGAAGGTATACCAGCCCAGCCGGAAAAAGAACAGCGGCCAGAGCATGTTGATCCCGAGCTGCACGGCGTAGGCCGTCAGTGCCCGCCGCTTGCGCGGCTCGGAGGCGTCCGACGTGAGCACCAGGTAGCTTGCGTAGCCCATCAGCAGATACAGCGCCGTCCAGACGATCGGAAACACCCAGCCCGGCGGCGAGAGCAGCGGCTTATACATGACCTCGTAGCTGCCGCTGAAGCCGCCCGCAAGCAGTGCGCCGATTCCGCCGGCGGCCAGCGGAATGGCCAGGCAGAGCAGCAGCGTTTTCAGATTTTTCCCTTTCATCACGATCACCCCGCTCTTACTGTATGAGAAAAAGGTTCCGCATATGCCTGTGCGGCGACAATGCTTCAAATTTCGAAAGTTTTTGTTGCCATTTTCCCGGTTTCGCCGTATACTGGCGCTGTTGAGAGGAGGGCCTGCCATGAACAAAAAAGAACTCTGGCGCGCGGTGAAATTTACGCTCTTTTCCGCCAGCGCCGGGCTGATCGAGATGGGCAGCTTCGCGCTGCTGACCGCCGTGACCGACTGGAGCTACTGGCCGCGCTATCTGATCGCGCTGACGCTCTCGGTACTCTGGAACTTCACCCTCAACCGCAATTTCACCTTCAAATCGGCCGCGAACGTCCCCGTCGCCATGCTGAAGGTGGCGGCTTACTACGCGGTGTTTACACCGCTGAGCACCTGGGCCGGGCATTATCTGGCCGATACGCTGGGCTGGAACGATTTTCTCGTCACCGCGCTCAATATGATCGTCAACTTCGTCACCGAATTCCTCTATCAGCGTTTCTTCGTCTTCGGCAAGAGCATCGACACGAAGGAATAATTCTTTGTTTTCTGCTTGAATATAAAAAAACCGTGCGGTATGAACCGCACGGTTTTTATTTGCAGTGAGTGAAGGGCTTATTTGTCCTTGCGCTCCTCGCCGAAGGTCTTTTTGGCCTCTTCCCAGCCGGCCAGCAGGGACTTGAAGCCGGCGGAGAGCACGTCCTTGAGCTCGGCGCTGGCGTCAACGGCGGCGGCGGAGAGCTTGTCGGTGGCTTCCTTCAGCGCCGCCTTGGCGGCCTCGACCTTGGCGGTGACTTCTTCCTCAGCCTTCTCGGCCTCGGCCTTGGCAGCGGCTTCCTTCTCGGCCTCTTCCTTGATCGCGGCCTGAGCGGCGGCGAGGCGGGCGATGGGCACGCGGAACGGGCTGCAGGACACGTAGTCCAGACCGACCTTGTGGAAGAACTCGACGGAACTGGGATCGCCGCCGTGCTCGCCGCAGACGCCCAGGTGCAGCTCGGGACGCACGGAGCGGCCCAGCTGAGCGGCCATCTTCACGAGCTTGCCGACGCCGATCTGGTCGACGCGGGCGAAGGGATCGTTCTCGTAGATCTTCTTGTCGTAGTAGGCGCCGAGGAACTTGCCGGCGTCGTCACGGCTGAAGCCGAAGGTCATCTGGGTCAGGTCGTTGGTGCCGAAGGAGAAGAACTCGGCTTCCTTGGCGATCTCGTCCGCGGTCAGAGCGGCGCGCGGGATCTCGATCATGGTGCCGACCAGGTACTTCAAGCGGCCTTGACGACCACGTTCTTGACGAACTTGAGCTCCTTGACCTCGCCCACCAGCGGGATCATGATCTCAGGAACCAGGTTCCACTCGGGGTGACGGGCCTGGACAGCCAGCGCAGCCTTGATGACGGCGCGGGTCTGCATCTCGGCGATCTCGGGATAGGTGACGGCCAGACGGCAGCCGCGGTGACCCATCATCGGGTTAAACTCATGCAGGCCGGCGATGATGTTCTTGATGGCCTCGACGCTCTTGCCCTGGGCCTTGGCCAGCAGCTCGATGTCGGCTTCCTCGGTGGGAACGAACTCATGGAGCGGGGGATCCAGGAAGCGGATGGTGACGGGGTTGCCTTCCATGGCCTCATAGATGCCCTCGAAGTCAGCCTGCTGCATGGGCTCGAGCTTGGCCAGAGCCGCGACGCGCTCCTCGAGCGTGTCGGCGCAGATCATCTCGCGGAAGGCAGCGATGCGGTCGGTATCGAAGAACATATGCTCGGTGCGGGTCAGGCCGATGCCCTGAGCGCCCAGCTCACGCGCCTTGCGGGCGTCGGCCGGGGTGTCGGCATTGGTGCGGACCTGCAGACGGCGGTACTTGTCCGCCCAGCCCATGATGCGGCCGAATTCGCCGGCGATCTGAGCATCGACGGTGGGGATGATGCCGTCATAAATGTTGCCGGTGGAGCCGTCAATGGAAATGAAGTCGCCCTCGCGGTAGGTCTTGCCGGCCAGCTCGAACTTCTTGTTCTCCTCGTCCATCTTGATCTCGCCGCAGCCGGAGACACAGCACTTGCCCATGCCGCGTGCCACAACGGCCGCGTGGCTGGTCATACCGCCGCGCACGGTCAGGATGCCCTGGGCGGCCTTCATGCCCTCGATGTCCTCGGGGCTGGTCTCGAGACGGACCAGAACGACCTTCTCGCCGCGGCTCTTCCACTCCTTGGCGTCCTCAGCGGAGAAGACGACCTTGCCGCAGGCAGCGCCGGGGGAGGCGCCCAGGCCCTTGCCGATGGGCGTGGCGGCCTTGAGCTTGCCGGCGTCAAACTGGGGATGGAGCAGGGTGTCGAGGTTGCGCGGGTCGATCATGGCGACGGCCTTCTTCTCGTCGATCATGCCTTCGTCGACCAGGTCGCAGGCGATCTTCAGCGCAGCCTGCGCGGTGCGCTTGCCGCTGCGGCACTGCAGCATGTA
>CADCHN010000042.1 GCA_902801295.1 Oscillospiraceae bacterium
TTTCTTGCCCATTGGTTCACTCCCTTCCTTTCTCTTATCTTACAATAAAAAATGAAAGTAGGCACTTTTTCGTGTCTACTTTCATCTTACCAGATGCACTTCCTGTGAAGCGGTGTCTTTTTAATGTTCCGCCCGGCGGGATCGCCAGTATTTGCCGTAGGCGATCCACTCGGCCAGCAGGCACACGGGCAGCGCGGCCAGCACGTCCAGCGCGGAATGCTGCTTGACAAAGCAGACCGCCACGCAGACCATCAGCGCAAAGAACGTCAGCGCCCAGCGCCAGCCCTTCGGCATCAGCCTGTCCTTCCACGCGGTGGACACAACGCCCAGCGAATAGGCCACGTGCAGCGAGGGGCAGACGCCCGTGCTCGTGTCGAAGCTGTAGATGAAGGCCATGACCTGGGTGAAGATATTGTCCCGAGCAAAAACCTCCGGCCGCAGATCCTGGCGGCTGGGGAAGAGGATGTAGCAGAGCATGGCCACAACCTGCGTGACGATGATGTATTTCGACAGGCCCCGGAAGCAGTCCGTATCAAAGAGGAAGTAATACAGCAGCATGCCGAATACATAAAAATACCAGCCCACGTAAAACACGGCGAAGTACTCGCAGAAGGGGATCCTGTCGTCCAGCGCGCAGTGGATCGAGTGGCAGGCTTCAGCCGGGATCAGGTTCTCGGTGATGAAATACATGGCGAAGTAGAACACCCAGCCCAGCAGCAGCTTGAGATGGGAAAACTGCGGTTCGTTCAACCTGCTGAAGCGAAAGCCGCGATAATCGACGATCGGTCTTTTCATGCCTTTTGATCTCCTGGTTTTTCCTGTTTTCTGTTTTTCGGATAGTCCTTTTTCGGGATGTTCCGATAGGGCACGACGGTGTGCTCCGGCAGAGCCTCGGCCATGGCCGTGATTTCGTCGCGCAGATAGGTGCAGATCCGTTCGCGCTCCTGGCTGATCGGCGCCTCCGGGCGAAAGACGGTCGGCTTGCCGATGTACACACTTTTCAGCGCCGGCGCGACGTAAATCGGCACAAATGGCGCGCGTTGTCCGGTTTTCTTGTAATAAAAGCGCGCGGTGTCCACGAATTTGTCCTGAAAGGCGTAAAGGATGTGGTTGCCCGCCTCGTTTTTCTCGGGGAAGATCATCAGGCTCTCGCCCTCTGCCATGGCCTCCACGCTCTGGCGATAGGTCTGGCGCAGGCGCACGTCGTGATACACCGGGATCGTGTGGGCATTATTGAACAGGCACACAGCCAGCGGCTTGATCAGGTGGCTCAGCAGCCGGAAAAAGGGCAGTGTCCAGCGCGGCTTGAAAGACCAGAAATCGGTGAAGGCATAGTCCGCCACCTCGTCCCATTTCATCATCTGTCCGGCGCACCAGGTCTCATGCGGCAGATCAAGACGCAGCTCGCTCATCAGCGGCCCGGTCATCTGGCTGTGGTTGCCTACGAGGATGCAGGCCTCCCCCGGCAGATTCTCTTTGCCGACGATGTTCATCTTCGGGAAGAAGAGATTGATGAAAAAGTATAGGATTTTGTATATCAGGCTCGTCTTTTTGGGCCGCATGGCAAGGCCTCCTTTGCGCGGACAGTATATTATAGCACCGCCGCGCAGAAAAAGCATGGAATATTTGTTAAAATTTTTGATATAATGCGCCTGATTCCCGGAAAGTGCGCCTCCGCACGAAAAAAATCTGAAAAAGTCTTAAATCCTGGAATTGGGGATGGAAAAGGCGGGCTAAACACGATATAATAAATTTGAAAGAAAACCTGTTCATGGGAAAGGATGAAGGATATGAAAAAAACCGTCAGTATTCTGCTCGCGCTGCTGCTTGTATTTGCGCTGAGCGTCCCGGCCTTTGCCACCGAGGGCAATGAGCCGACCGAGCCGAAGCCCAACATCACCAAAAACCCGACCGGCGAAACCGTGGACGAGGGCGGCTCGGCCACCTTTATCGCCCACGCCGAAAACTACAACGAGATCATCTGGCGCATCGTCAGCAACGACACCACCAACACCATTCAGGCCGCTGACGCGCCCACGTATTTCGGCTGCGAGGTTTACGGTCTGGGCACCGAAACGCTCATCATTTCCAACATTCCGGCCGAAATGGACGGCTGGCGCGTCGAGGCCATGTTCAAGGGCCCCGGCGGCGTGGAATTCTCCTGGGGCGCGCTGATCCGCGTCAACGGCGTGAGCGTCAAGGCGCCGACCATCTCCGCGCAGCCGCAGGGCCTGTCCCTGGACTCCGGCAAAACCGGCACGCTGACTGTTGCCGCCGCCACGACGGAGGGTACGCTGGCCTTTCAGTGGTACTCCAACACCGCCAACTCCAACCAGGGCGGCACCGCGATTGAGGGCGCGACGGAAGCGAGCTACACCCCTGAGGAAAAGACCGGCACCACCTATTATTACGTTGCTGTCAGCAGCGTGGCCAACGGCCGCTCCAGTGACCCGGTTCTCTCGAATGCCGTCGCCGTGACCTATGCCGCTCCCGTTGAGACGCAGACCGATCCCGACGGATCCGATCCCGCCGAGAGCGCCACGCCCGACACGCCCGCACCGCTGGTGCCCGTGGTGGACGGTCAGACCGACGAGACGGAGCCCACCGACACCCCGAGCGAGAACCGTGACAACTCCCGCAGCTCCGCCTCCGCGCAGGAGCGCGCCGGCAACGCCCTGAACATGCTGACGATCGTCGGCGGCATACTGGCCGTGGCCGCGGTTGTCGGCGGCATCACCGCCCTGATCGTCCGCCGCCGCGGGGACGACGACGAGGACGACGACGAAGAATAAGAGATCGTACTTAGCATCATAAAAAGACGGCTTCGGCCGTCTTTTTTTATTTCCCTTTGCATTGACTCCCACCCCGTTTCTGCGGTAAGATAAAGAAAAACGACAGGAGGCCAACCCATGCTGATGATTGACTGCGCCGACGGACGTCTGACTCTCCGCCTCAACGGCGTGGCGCTGCTTGCGCACAGCGCCGAGCGGCCCTTTGCCACCGCGCTGCACCGGGAAAAAAGCTACCAGACCGACCGCGGCACCGTCAAGGAGACGGTGCGCGAGATTGCGCGCGTTCCCCTGTGTGAGCTGCGCCGGGAGGCCGACGGCAGCTTTCTGTTCTCCGCCTCCGGCCACAGCCTGCGCCTTCGCCTGACCGAGATTGACTGCGGCGCCGCGCTCTCGCTCGAGGGCGAGCCCGGCTGGGCCTATGAGTTCACCCTCCCCGCTGCGCCGGGTGAAGCCGTGTTCGGCGGCGGCGAGCAGTACCGGCAGGTCAATCTCCGGGGCGAGACGGTGGTGAATTTCGTCTCCGAGCACATCAAGGCCTCCACGATTATCGAAAAATCCCTGCTGCCGCGCGCGCTCTATCGCGAAAAGCCGCACAGCGCCATCGGCAGCTATGCGCCGATGCCGGTCTTTGTCACCGATCGCGGGCGCATGATCCTGTTCGACACGGCCGCGGACGGCAGCTCCGTTTTCGGCGCAGAGGACTTCCGCTTCACCTTTGACGCCTGTCCGACGTCGCTTTGTCTCTGGCAGGCTGGGTCCTACGCCGCACTCGGCCGCCTGCTGGCGCGCCGCATGCCCAACCGGCAGTATCTGCCCGACTGGTGCCTCGAGGGCATGATCCTCGGCGTGCAGGGCGGCACGGAGACCGTCCTGAACAAGGCCTTCGCCATGCTGGATGCCGGTGCAACAATCAGCGCCGTCTGGTGCCAGGACTGGAGCGGAGAAAACCGCACCGTCATGGGCAAGCAGGTCTGGTGGAACTGGGAGGTCGACGAAACGCTCTATCCCGGGCTGCGCGAGGCGATCCGGAAGCTGAACGCGCGCGGCGTGCGATTTCTCGGTTACATCAACCCCTATCTCGTCAAGGACAGCCGCCTCTACACGCTCTGCCGGGACAAGGGCTGGCTCATCACCCACACCGACGGCAGCGTCTACCACATCAAATCCACGACCTTTGACGCGGGCATGCTCGACCTCACGAATCCCGAGGCCGTGCGCTTTATCAAGGACGTGCTGATCCGGCAGAACATGCTCGATCTGGGCATTTCCGGCTGGATGGCGGACTTCGGCGAGTACCTGCCCGTGGACTGCGTGCTGCACGACGGCGATCCGCACGAGCTGCACAACCGCTGGCCGGTGCTCTGGGCGAAGATCAACCGCGAGGCCATCGAGGAGCACGGTGCAAAGGACGCGATGTTCTTCTGCCGCTCGGGCTATCTCGGCGTGCAGGAGTACGCGCCGATTCTCTGGAACGGCGACCAGCACACCGACACCACGCGCGACTACGGTCTGCCCTGCGTGATGCCCGCGAGCTTTTCCCTGGGCTTTTCCGGCGTGCCGATGGTGCACTGCGATATCGGCGGCTTCTTCTCCTTTATGAAGCTCAAGCGCAGCGGCGAGCTGTTCACCCGCTGGATGGAGATGGCCTGCTTCAGCCTGCTGATGCGCAGCCATGAGTCGCTCCGCCCCTGGGCCAACGCCCAGTTCGACGCGCCCGAGGTGCTGCCGCACACCGTGCGCCTGACGAAAATCCACACGGCGCTGCGGCCATATCTCGAGCGCTGCCTCGCCGGCGCAGGCCAGGGTGTGGCCGTGCTGCGTCCGGACTTCTGGGAGGCCATGGACTTCGGCGCAAGCCGCGATCCTTACTCCTATTTTCTCGGGGACGAGCTGTTCGTCGCCCCTGTGATCGACCTGCACAAGAAGAGCCGCCGGGTCTGCCTGCCGGCGGGCGACTGGGTGCACCTCTGGACGGGCAAGGGCTACGCCGGCGGCGGCACCTATACCGTGCCTGCGCCGCTCGGCCAGCCCCCGGTCTTTTATCGCACCGACAGCGAGCACCGTGCGCTCTTTGCCTCGCTGAAAGACCTTTGATAAACCCTGTTATCTGTAAAAAGTCTGTGAAAAACGGGATTTCCCCCGTTTTTCACGGATTTTCTTTCTTTTCCCCTCTGCTCGCTTGACAGCTTTTTCACCGGGATGATACAATGAGAAAAAACGCACAGGGAGGGATCCTTGATGAAAAAACAAACGATCATTCTGGCCATGCTGCTGGCGCTTCTGCTGCTGGCCGCCTGCGGACAGCATGAACACCAGTGGGAGGACGCCACCTGCACCGAGCCGGAGACCTGCTCCGTCTGCGGCGAGACCCGCGGCGAGGCCCTCGGCCACCGCTGGCGGAGCGCCGGCTGTGACGAGCCCGAGACCTGCGCCCGCTGCGGCGAGACCCGCGGCGAAGCCCCCGGCCACGACTGGCAGGACGCCACCTGCACCGAGCCCGAAACCTGCGCCCGCTGCGGCGAGACCCGCGGCGAGGCCCCCGGCCACGACTGGCAGGACGCCACCTGCACCGAGCCCGAAACCTGCGCCCGCTGCGGCGAGACCCGCGGCGAAGCCCTCGGCCACGAAGCGGTGCCCGCCGATTACTGGACGGCCAGCGTCTGCAGCCGCTGCGGCGAGGAGCTTGCCCCGAAGCTGACGCCGGACTTCGTGACCTACGGTCTGGACGCGCACTTCATCGAGCAGGGCAAGACCTATGATTATAAGACCCGCTGCTATGAGGACGAGAGCTACTCCACTGTCGGAAAAGCCACCGTCACGCGCTATGACGTCACGCCGGGCGACGGGGAGACGCTGGAGATCCGCGACGGCTACAGTTGGCGCATCGTCACCTTCGAGGTCGTCTTTGACGACGACAACGCCTACAATTTCGGCATGTCGCCCAGCATCACGCGCGAGGATTACTACGATATCCGCCGCCACGACGACACGCTGGACTATGACGAGGAAACCGGCCTTGACAGCTTTGACGTGGTTTACAAGGGAGAGACCTATCGCTGCTATTCCTTCCTGGAGAATGACTACGCTGGCTGGTCCGACCACAGCAACACCTGGACCTGCACCTTCTATATTCAGCTGCCGGACGACTATGACGGTATGGTCGTCGGCCTGCGCAACCGCAGCATTGTCTGGCCGGACGACGCCTATATCTTTGATCTGGACAACAGCGACACTCTCTTCTTCCGTTTGAACTGAGGAAAATCTAAGGAAGCTCTGAATAAATAGCGTTTATTCTTTCCCCGCCCGGATTATTGGGCACTTTTTCGCTTGGTTAAGGCAATTTTTGCGCAAAATAGCTATT
>CADCHN010000043.1 GCA_902801295.1 Oscillospiraceae bacterium
ACGAGAGATAGCCAGGTCAAGGGATGTTTGCTGTTTCGGAAGGCTTGGAGCCATAAAGGACGCTCACGACGCAAGGATCATCACCTCCGTGAGATATGGAAGAAAAGGCTGTCGCTATTGCCTGCGGCAGCCTTTTCCCGGTAGGAAGAACAAAATGTACTTATTTCGCGGTGGCCTGCTCGACCAGCTGATCCAGCATCTGCTGGAGGTCGCCCTCGGAGTGGGCTTCCAGCTCGGCACCGAAAGCCTCGGCGGGCGTCCAGTACTGGCCCAGAACGTGCTGGCTGATGGCAAACTTGCTCTGCTCGGCAAGAGCGGTCAGCGCAGGATCAGCCGCAACAGCCGGGGAAGCTGCTGCATTGATGTTGGAGGGGCCGTAGCCCAGCACCTCGAAGCGGCGAAGCTGGGACTGCTCACTGGTGAGGTACTCAGCCAGCATCATGGCCTCGACGGGATGTTTGCTCTGGGTGTTTACGCCCAGCACCTTGCAGCCGAGGAAGGAGCCCATCTGCACCTGCTGGCCGTTGCAGGTAAAGGTCGGGAGCTTCGCGGCGGCAAAGTTGTCGCCCAGCTTCTCCTTGATGCTGGCGGAGGTCCAGGGGCCGCTGACGCCGGCGCAGATATTGTCGCCGATGCCACCCTGCAGCACGCTGTCGTCGCCGGTGATGAAGGCGGGATCGTTGCAGAAGGCGCGGATCGCCTCGGCCGCAGCGAGGCCGTTGGCATTATTGAAATCACAGATCTGGTTGCCGTCGGCGTCCAGCGTGAGCTGGCAGCCGTTGCCCAGGAAGAAGGAGGCGAGATACCAGCCGTTGGAGATATCCATGTGGACCTGCTTCCCGGCGGCGTTGGCAGCGGCCAGCAGGCCGTCGAGCGTCTTCACGTCGTCCTCGGTGAGAACGGACTTGTCGTAGTAGAGATAGTAGCCATTGTCAGCGGTCATGGGATAGCCGTAGAGAACGCCGTTGTAGCTGGCAGCGTTGACGGTACCGGCAGCATTGGCGGCAACGATGGCATCGTGGTTGCGGGTGACTTCGTACAGCGCATCCGCCTGCACGAGAGTGATGATCTGGTCATCGGGGAAAGAAAACACGTCAGCAGCGGCGGCAGGGTCTTCCAGATAGCGGGCCTGAGCGTCAGCCTCACCGACAACGCCGTACTCAAACTCCCAGGTGTTTTCCGGGTGCTCGGCGGCGAAGGCTTCACAAAGCTCTTTCAGAAGCTCCTGGTCCGGCTGAGAACCCCAGACCTTCAGATGGATCAGCTCGCCTTCCGTTTTCTCAGCGGGGGCGGCGGGCTCGTTCTGCGCAGGCTGCTGCGCAGGCTGCTGTTCGCTTTGCTGCGTCTGAGTGGGCTGCGTGCCGCAGGCGCAGAGGCAGGCGATCAGAGCAATGGCAAGAAACAAAGACAGAAACTTTTTCATTGCAAATCCTCCATTATTTTTCGTTTTGGGTTTCCCCAGCATCATGATTATTTCATTCATGCGCTTTTTCGTCAACGAAAATGAAGGAAAGCGCTTTCTATGGCGATACGCGCAAAATGCCCGCCGCTCCGGGTGAAGCGGCGGGTAGTGTGAATTGCGGTCAATCAATTATGAGGCCAAAAAGCATCCAAAAGTCCTTGTTATCCGCGGCAAAGCGGTAGTAGACCCCGTTGGCAAAGACGACACCGCAGCTATCCTCTGCGGGGCAACAGGAGATCCGGTTACCGTCGGCGCACTCGAGCGTAAGGACGCTGCCAAAGGGGCAGCCCGCACCACTTGGAAGAGGCTCGGCGTTTTTAAGCCAGGTCTCCAGCTTGGCGAGTCTCGCGGCATCGGATATTACCCAGTCCCCACCAATCGTATGAAGGCTGGCCCTCATCAACCCGACGGCCTTTTCCGGCGCGTAGGGCTCCGCACCATCCGAATCGACGTTCAGCCGGAAGACAGCGCGGTAGACGCTCTCCTCGCTGGCTCCTTCCGACGCGATATACCGTCCTGCCGGGCCAAAAGTCTCGATAACGCCGTAGTAGCTGCCGGGAGCGAGCCAGTTGACGGCGGTATCACCGTACCAGTTTTCCCGCAGCAGGTTGAATTTTTCGTCGTAGATCTGCAGTCCGCTCTTGCGTGAATAACCGTCAAATCGGACTATGAAATCGCTTGCCAGCGTCAGTGTGGGGATTTTATCAGCGTCCTCCAATGCGGCAGCGAGCGGAACACCGTCCGCGACAAGCCAGCCGTAGTCCGTCCATATCGTCTCATTCAACAGATACAAAGATGGCTCTACGGTGACGCCGCCGCTGGTAACGGTGATCGACCGGGTGTGTGCGCCGGAAAGATAGGCATAAACGTCCTGCGTGAGAATGTCGATATAGAGGCCGGGGCCAGGTCGGAACTCGCCGTTTTCATCGGCGATTAGAAGCAGGACATGCTCAGGAGGGCCGTCCAGCTCGCCGTCATAGGCTTCCAGACAATACGTGTCATTGATTGGGAAGCGCCAAATCAGTTGACCCGATCCAATCTCCTCGCCTTCAAACGCCAGCAGATCGGCCCATGTCAGGGACAGGCCCTTTTCCGACAGCGCGTAAACATCGTTCAAGGTCATGCGGGGCTTTGCCTCTTCTATCGGTTTTCCCGCTTCATACGTCGCCCAAGCCATCAGATCGTCCATCAGGTTCTCGCCGCAGTCGAAGAAAATGATTGGGTCAGAGGCAGAGCGCCCGACCGCATACGCCGCAAACAGGCAGTCTTCCCCGTCATCCTCGATCCGGAGCTCCCAGTCTCCGCTTCTCATGACGATCAGCCGCAGCGCGATGCTCGCCGGGAATTCGTTAAACGCATGCGCCGTCCAGGTTTCCGCGGAGATGATCTCTGTAAAGCTTTTGTCCGGGGCCGCATATTCTCTGGAGAATTCGTCGTAGATTGACACGATCTCCGCATCGGCAAAGCCGAGCAAGAAGGCGTCCGGATCGGCGGGGACGATCCCGGCGTCGATTTCCGGCAGACTCGGCGGCGGCACCGGTGTGGGCAGCGCGCTCTGCTCCGGCGGGCGATCCGGCTCCGTGGATGGCGCGGGGATAAAGGTCGCCAGCGTTGCCTCATAATCTCCGGCGTGGGTGCGGTAATACCGTATTTCGTTGCCGAATCGGACGGCGGCGAGGCGCTCGGACTGATAAACAATGATCCGGTAATCGTCCTCGATTATAAACTCAAGATAACCGCGCGGTTCGGGAGAAGACGACGGCGCGCGCCGCTTCATCCATTTCGCGCTTTCCAAAAACCTAGCCAGCGCTTTGGCGTCCGCCACGCCGGGCTGAACCCCGTCAGAGTCTGCCGGGTGCAGGTTGGCGTATGGCGCGGTGTCGTTCTGGCCGATCAGTGAGATCGCGTTTTTGTAGTTGAGGAAAGATAGATCCTGCTCCTGAAAGGGATTTGTCGCAAAACAAGCGATCAGCACGATACAGCCCAGCACGGCGGCAATAATGATCCAGAACGCGGGCTTTTTATAGTTCAGCACCGCTTTGACACGGGTTTTCACGTCCGTCTCGCCAAAGGCCACGGGACAGGCGGCAAGGATGCGGTGAGCGCTGCAATTCAAAAGCGTCTGCGAATAGGCTGCGCGCTCGGCGCGTCCCAGCTCGCGGATGACCTTTTCGTCGCAGGCCAGCTCAATGTCCCGGCACAGCAGCACATAGGCAAGCCAACAGAAGGGATTGAACCAATGAACGCTGAGGATCAGAAAGCCCAGAGGCTTCCAGATGTGGTCGAGCCTGCGGAGATGGGCGCGCTCGTGGGCCAGGACAAAGCGTTTTTCCTCTTCGCTCAAGGAAGAAGGCAAATAGATCACAGGACGGCTAATCCCGAGAATAAAGGGGCTCGCCACCTCATCGCAGACACGGATATTGCCGCGCTGCCGCAGAGAAACAGATACCTTTCTTCGCAGCAACAAGGTGCTGATTACGGCGTACATCAGCATAGCGGACAAGCCCAGCAGGTAACCTTGCACCAGCGGTGGCAGATAGGCGTCGCGGCTGCGTTGGGTGACGGCATAGGAAGTGCCGGGAATCTCCCGGATCGTCTCAGAGCTTGCTTGGGGGCGCTCGATCTGTACCGTGTCCACTGCCAAAAGGGGCTTTTCGCTGCCTCCGGACGGGCGGAACACCTCCACCTCGCCGCTCTCGCTGACGATCGACGGCGTGGCCCGGAAGGCAGACACCGGCGAGGATATGCTGATCGGGCAGATCAGCCGGATCGCCACCAGCGCCCACATGGCGCATATGATCCAGCGCGGCGCTTTTTTCAGCAGCGCACGGAGCACGACCACGGCCAGGATCATCACACTGCCCGCCGCGCTCATGTTCAGCAGCTTGATCAGCAGTGCGTTCATTTCACTTGCCCTCCCGGTAAGCATCGATCAGCTTCTGGATCTCGTCCACCTCGCCCGAAGACAACGGCTTGCGGGAGGTGAAAGCGGCCAGAAAAGCCGGGAGAGAACCTGCGAAGGTTTCTTCCACAAAGCGTTCGCTCTGTGCTGCAGCAAAGTCCTCCCGCGATACGAGTGCCGTAACGGTACCGTCTACATTCTGAAAAATGCCGCGCTCGCAGAGCTTTTTCAGCACCGTGTAGGTCGTGGATTTCTTCCAGTCCAGCTCTTTTGCGCACAGCCGCACCAACGCCGTCGAATTGATTGGGGCGTTTTCCCAAATCAGATCAGCAAAACGGGCTTCCACCGCGCCGAGTTTTTTGTCCTCCATCAGAGCACCTCCTAAAAGGTCTATCTTTTATCGACCTCGAAAAAAGTCTATCATTTATAGACCTGCATGTCAATACTGCCGATCATTAAGTTTTATTAAATCTTGTCTCACGGTGAGACAAGTTTCAAGGAAAAGCCCGTCCCTTCAAGATGAACAGCCCCAGATTGTGCGGACAGCACAAAAAGGCCCCTGATGTAGGCTTGTACAATTCAAGCAACGAACTGGCACCGCAACTCCAGCGGTGTCAG
>CADCHN010000044.1 GCA_902801295.1 Oscillospiraceae bacterium
TATCGACGATCCGGAAAAGCTGATTGCCAACCACCACACGGTTGAGGAAATCGCGGCTCAAATCGGAGCGGACTCGCTCGGTTATCTGAGTATAGAGGGAGTGCGGCGGCTTCCGGGCAAACATGATGGGCTGTGCACCTCGTGCTTTGACGGAAATTATCCCACAAGCGTGCCGGAAGACTCGGGCAAGTCCCGCTTTGAGTACAAGATCCATGGGGCAGGAAAGCGTCTGTAGAACCATGCGGAGAACTCCTCAAAGATATATCGCAAAATGGGTATCTGCTTAAGACAGCCCGGAAGGAAATATGTCCCCTTTCAAAAAAAGGGGCTGTCACGAAGTGACTGGGGGATCGATCCCTCCGGCCTTCGGCCACCTCCCTTTTTCCAAAGGGAGGCATGTTGCTTCGCTTGTTAGCTAAAACCGATACGCACATATCGCAATAAACAAATGGAGGCGATTTCCATGACAAAATATGTGTTTGTGACCGGCGGCGTGGTGTCGGGCCTGGGCAAGGGGATCACGGCGGCCTCCCTCGGAAGGCTTTTAAAGGCGCGGGGCCTGAAGGTGGCGGCTCAGAAGCTTGACCCTTATATCAATGTGGATCCCGGCACCATGAGCCCCTATCAGCACGGCGAGGTCTACGTGACCGAGGACGGCAGCGAGACGGATCTGGATCTGGGCCATTACGAGCGCTTTATCAACGAGGACTTGAACCGCTGGTCCAACCTCACCACCGGCAAGGTCTACTGGAATGTGCTCAACAAGGAGCGGCGGGGGGAGTATCTGGGGCAGACGGTGCAGATCATCCCTCACATCACCCAGGAGATCAAGGACTTCATCTACCATGTCGGCGCGGAGACGAACGCAGATGTAGTCATCACCGAGATTGGCGGCACCACCGGCGATATCGAGAGCCAGCCCTTTCTGGAGGCCGCCCGGCAGGTCAGCCTGGAGCAGGGAAAGGAGAACACGCTCTTTATCCACGTGACGCTGGTGCCCTTCCTGCGTGGCAGCGACGAGCACAAGACCAAGCCCACCCAGCACTCCGTCAAGGAGCTGCAGGGCATGGGCATCTCCCCGGATATCATCGTGCTGCGCTGCGACGAGCCGCTCGAGCCGGAGATCTTCCGCAAGATCGCTATGTTCTGCAACGTCAAGCCCGACTGCGTGATCGAAAACCGCACGCTGCCCATCCTCTACGAGGCGCCGCTGATGCTGGAGGACGAGGACTTTTCTCTGATCGTCTGCCGGAAGCTGGGGCTTTGGACACGCGCGCCGCAGCTCGATGAATGGCGGGAGATGGTTGCGCGGATCAAATCTCTTCAGCACGAGGTAACGATCGGACTTGTCGGAAAATATGTGCAGCTGCACGACGCCTATCTCTCCGTGGCCGAGGCGCTTCGCCACGCCGGTTACGCATGCAATGCCCGGGTAGAGATCCGCTGGATCGACAGCGAGACCATCACGGAGGAAACCGTGGCGGAAAGTCTCGCCGGCTGCGGCGGCATCATCGTCCCCGGCGGCTTCGGCGACCGGGGCGTGGAGGGTATGATCGTAACAGCGTGCTACGCCCGGGAGCACGACATCCCCTATCTCGGCATCTGCCTCGGGATGCAGGTGGCGGTGATCGAGTTTGCGCGCCATGTGTGCGGTCTTACAGATGCGGCTTCGGGCGAATTTGACCCCTCCTCGCCGCACAAAGTCATCGACTTTTTGCCCGATCAGGATGAAACCGTCAGCAAAGGCGGCACGCTGCGGCTCGGCGCCTATCCCTGCCGCATCGCGGAAGGCTCCGTCATGCGCCGCTGCTATGGCCGGGAAGAAATTCGCGAGCGGCACCGCCACCGCTACGAATTCAACAACGACTATCGTGAGCTTCTGCGGGACAAAGGGCTTTGCCTCTGCGGCCAGTCCCCGGACGGCCACATTGTGGAAGCCGTGGAGCTGAGCGAGAAGCAGTTCTTTGTCGGCGTGCAGTTCCACCCGGAATTCAAGAGCCGTCCGAACCATCCTCACCCGCTGTTCGTGGGCCTTATTTCCGCGTCTTTGGAGGGCTGAAACATGCAGAAAATCCTGATCCTTGACTTTGGCGGCCAGTATAACCAGCTGATCGCCCGGCGCGTGCGCGAGCAGCACCCTTGGACGAGATCCGCCGTTTCGACCCGATCGGCATCATCTTCACCGGCGGGCCGCACAGCGTGTACTTGCCGGACGCGCCGAAGCCGGATCCAGATGTGTTCTCCCTGGGCGTTCCGATCCTCGGCATTTGCTATGGCTGCCAGCTGCTGGCCCAGTCTCTGGGTGGGCTGGTCACCGCAGCGGAGGATGCCTCCGCCCGCGAGTACGGCAAAACCGAAACGTTTTTCGATCCGACCTGCGCGCTGTTTCGGGATCTGCCGGAGCAGAGTGTTACCTGGATGAGCCACGGGGACTACCTGGCCCGGGTGCCGGAGGGCTTCCGCCTGACGGCCCATTCCGCGGCCTGTCCCACCGCTGCGATCTGCGATGAGGAACGGCGCTTCTACGGCGTGCAGTTTCACCCGGAGGTCAACCACACGGCCTTCGGGCGGGAGATGCTGCACAATTTCCTGTACGCCGTCTGCGGCGTGTACGGCGACTGGACCATGGCGGATTTCAAGCGTCGCACTGTGGCCGAACTGCGTGAGCGCGTCGGCACAGGACGTGTGCTGCTGGCGCTCTCCGGCGGGGTGGACTCCTCAGTGTTGGCGGCGCTTCTGAGCGAGGCCATTGGCAGCCAGCTTACCTGCGTTTTTGTCGACCACGGCCTGCTCCGCAAGAACGAGAGAGACGAGGTGGAGGCGGCCTTTTCCGGCAGAGCGCTGGATTTCCGCCGGGTGGACGCCGGTGAGCGCTTCCTGGAACGCCTGCGGGGCGTAACGGAGCCGGAGGAAAAACGCCATATTATCGGGGAGGAGTTCATCCGCGTCGGGTACGATCTATCCGGACGTCATCGAATCCGGCCTCGGCCAATCCGCCGTCATCAAGAGCCATCACAATGTGGGCGGCCTGCCCGACTATGTGGATTTCAAAGAGATCCTGGAACCGCTGCGTCTGCTCTTCAAGGACGAAGTGCGGCAGCTCGGGCGTGAATTGGGGCTTCCGGAGAGCCTGGTCGCTCGTCAGCCCTTCCCTGGCCCGGGCCTGGCTATCCGTGTGATCGGTGAGGTGACGGAGGAAAAGCTGGCTCTCCTGCGGGAGGCTGACGCCATCTTCCGCGAGGAGATAGCAAAG